>NZ_CEEDEC010000001.1:981993-1056966 GCF_979253805.1 Bacillus sp. AC266 | reverse complement strand
GAGAACTTCCTAACGCAGTAAAATAACTTACCACCTTAGAGCTGCACTGGGGAAATCAAGTATCTAGTGCCGTGTAAGCGACGTTACCCGCAAAAGAAGCCATTATGTTTTTTGTGATGGGAATCTGGGTGGAACCACGAATATAAGCATATTCGTCCCTATTTACTAGGGATGAATATGCTTTTTTATATTTTATTTCATAATAAGCGAAGAAAAGGACACGAGTTATTTTAAACGGTTATACAGAGAAGGAAGAAAAGCTGAGAACTTCCTAACGCAGTAAAATAACTTACCACCTTAGAGCTGCACTGGGGAAATCAAGTATCTAGTGCCGTGTAAACGACGTTACCGTAAAAGAAGCCATTGTATATTTGCGATGGGAATCTGGGTGGAACCACGGGTAAAAGCACACTCGTCCCTATTTTAGGGATGAGTGTGCTTTTTATTATGAAATGGAGAGATGAAAAATGAAAGAACAGATGATCGAAATTAAATTTCCAGATGGTAGCGTTAAAGAATTTGTGAAAGGCATTACTTTAGAAGAAATTGCTGGGGCAATTAGTAGTAGCTTGAAAAAGAAAGCAGTCGCAGGAAAAGTTAATGATAAGTCTTTTGATTTACGACGAAACATTGAAGAAAGTGCGAAAGTTGAAATCATTACTATGGATTCAGATGAAGGGGTAAAAATTGCAAGACACTCTGCGGCACATATATTAGCGCAAGCTGTAAAAAGAATTTATGGTGATGTAAACCTTGGTGTAGGGCCAGTCATTGAAAATGGATTCTATTATGACATGGATCTTCAAAGTAGTGTAAACATAGAAGATTTACCGAAAATAGAAAAAGAAATGAAAAATATTATAAATGAAAATGTAAAGATAGAGCGAGTTGAGGTTTCTCGAGAAGAAGCAAAAGAATTGTTTCAAGAAATGAATGATAGTTTGAAATTAGAGCTTTTAGAAGCAATTCCTAATGGGGAAAGTGTAACACTGTATAAACAAGGTGAATTTGTAGATTTATGTAGAGGACCACATTTGCCATCTACTGGTTATTTGAAAGCATTTCAATTAACTCATGTTTCTGGTGCATATTGGCGAGGCGATAGTAACAATCAAGTGCTTCAGCGTATATATGGTGTTGCTTTCTCTTCTCAACAAAAATTAGAAGAGTATTTACATTTTGTTGAGGAGGCCGCAAAGAGAAATCATCGGAAATTAGGTAGTGAACTTGAATTGTTTATGTTTTCGGAAGAGGCTCCGGGAATGCCCTTTTACTTGCCAAAAGGACAGATTATTCGCAATGAATTAGAAGCATTTTTAAGAGAAATTCAAAATGAGTACAATTATCAAGAAGTGCGTACTCCATTTATGATGAATCAAGAATTATGGGAGAAGTCAGGACACTGGGGACATTACAAAGACAATATGTATTTCTCAGAAGTAGATCATAAAAGTTTTGCGTTAAAACCGATGAATTGCCCAGGCCATATGCTTATGTTTAAAAATAAATTACATTCTTATCGTGAATTACCGATTCGTATGTGTGAGTTCGGTCAAGTGCATCGACATGAATTTAGTGGCGCTTTAAACGGATTATTAAGAGTTCGTACTTTCTGCCAAGATGATGCTCATTTATTTGTAACACCAGAACAAATTGAAGATGAAATCAAATCAGTGTTGGCGCAAATTGACTATGTGTATAAAACTTTTGGTTTCGAGTATGAAGTAGAGCTTTCTACTCGTCCAGAAGATTCAATGGGTGATGATAAATTATGGGAGCAAGCAGAATTGGCATTAGAAAATGTATTACAGTCATTAAATTATAAATATAGATTAAATGAAGGTGACGGTGCATTTTACGGTCCGAAAATTGATTTCCATATTAAAGATGCTTTAAATAGAAGTCATCAGTGCGGAACAGTCCAACTTGATTTCCAAATGCCAGAAAAATTTGATTTAAATTATATAGATGAAAATAATGAAAAAAGAAGACCGGTTGTAATCCACCGCGCTGTATTAGGATCTTTAGACCGTTTTTTAGCAATATTAATTGAGCACTTTGGAGGCGCGTTCCCAGCGTGGGTGGCACCGGTTCAAGTGAAAGTAATTCCAGTTTCAAATGCAGTGCATGAAAAATATGCAAATAGGATTGCAGATAAATTAGCACAAGCCGGAATTCGTGTCGAACGAGATATACGAGATGAAAAGTTAGGATATAAAATTAGAGAAGCGCAAATGCAAAAAGTTCCGTATGTTCTTGTTATTGGGGATAAGGAAATGGAAAACGAAGCTGTAAATGTACGGAAATATGGTGAAGAGAAGTCAGAAGTTGTTGAACTAGATGCGTTTGTGGAAAGTATGAAAGAGGAAATTAAAAATAGGAAATAGAGATTGATAATAAAACACACCATTAATATGTAATACTGAATTTAAAGTAATTAAAGATATATTAAATAACAATAACAAACGCAGAGAAGGGATAGCTTAATTGCTATCCCTTCATTTTAATTTCACTATTTAATCCCATTGGTTGAAGAAAGTTGTTGTCTGTATTTATTGAGTGAATTCGTCGCTTTTGTACTCCAAAATATCACCTGGTTGACAATCTAAAGTCTTACATATCGCTTCTAATGTTGAAAAACGAACCGCTTTTGCTTTCCCATTTTTCAGAATGGAAAGATTCGCCATCGTAATCCCAACCCTCTCCGAAAGCTCCGTTACGCTCATTTTTCGTTTTGCTAACATCACATCAATATTAATAATAATTGCCATATTCTCCACCTCAGACCGTTAAATCATTTTCTGATTTTATATTAATAGCTTCTTGTAAAAGCCTTTGGAGAACAGCAGCAAAAACGGCGATCACCATAGAGGCGAAAATGATGGTCAATCCGATTGGTATGAAACTTGGAGGATCAATTTTTTTTGCCATGAGATAGTAGAGTGGCATACCTAGCAAGTACAAGGTACTGATCGTGATGGCACAGTATTTTATATTCTTTAAAGCCTTTACCGATAATTCCGAGAACGCTTGGTTCTTATCAATATAGCTTAAAAGTTTAAAAGCTTGATACAGAGCAAAGTAAAAAGGTATCACTGCCACGTACATATCGATTAAAACGAGAGATTTCATATAAGCAATATCTGGATACAATTCTCCAGCAAAATCCCCAATCTTAGGCACCAAAAATATGCACAATGCAAGAACTGGGAATCCTATAAAAGTAATAGCTAGCTTTAAAAAGAGTGTCGTAACTTGTTTCATAAAAAGCACCTCACTTATGTAATAACAACATGATTTTATCATGTTGTTTATCGTTTCGCAATAAAAATATATTGTTTTTTATTTCATTATTATTGTTATTGAAATATCTTTTGAATTTTGATAGCAATAAAAAGCATTTCTCATTCCAAAGAAATGCTCTTATGAAGTGGTTTGTTTTTTTAACCTTACAAAAATGTAAGGTAAATGTAAGGGAAATCGAATGAAAGGATTTTAGAAAAGTGAGAATATTAAGCAGAGAAATCGTTTGTATTTCTTATGTATCTCAATCTGCATTTGGAAAATTTAAAAATTCTTAAGAATTTTTATGA
Source organism: Bacillus sp. AC266 (assembly GCF_979253805.1). NCBI lineage: Bacteria > Bacillati > Bacillota > Bacilli > Caryophanales > Bacillaceae > Bacillus > Bacillus sp. AC266. The sequence continues at coordinate 1,053,373 of NZ_CEEDEC010000001.1, read as the reverse complement.
GAAAAATATAAGAAATATATGGGAAATTTATACTATACAAAAGGGATGGAGTGAAAGAGATGTCAACAAATGTAGTTACTGTAGAAAGTGTAGAAAAAACGTATGGAAAAAGAAATGAGAATCAGTCAAAAGCATTAAGGGGTGTTTCATTAAGTATTAAAGAAGGAGAGTTTGTAGGGATTATGGGTCCATCTGGATCCGGTAAAACGACATTACTAAATGTGATCAGTACACTTGATCAAGCGACAGGTGGTAGTGTAACAATAGCTGGCACAAATATTACTTCTATGAAAGGGAATGCATTATCAGATTTTCGTTCTCAAAAATTAGGATTTATTTTTCAAGATTTTAATCTACTAGAAAATTTATCAATTTATGAAAATATCGCTTTACCACTTTCCTTGCAAGGCGTACCGTCAAGTGAGATTACTGGAAAAGTAAATGAAGTAGCAAAGAAATTAGGGATTACTGAAATTTTAACTAAATATCCGACTGCTGTTTCTGGTGGACAAAAACAAAGAACAGCGGCAGCACGAGCTTTAGTACATAATCCGGCAATCGTATTAGCAGATGAACCGACAGGAGCACTTGATAGTAAAAATGCAAAAAGTTTATTAGAAGCGATGCAAGATTTACATGAAAATCACAATGTAAGTATTTTGATGGTAACACACGATGCATTTAGTGCGAGCTATTGTGAACGTATTTTATTTATACAGGATGGACTTCTTTATAAAGAGTTAAAACGTCAAGGAACACGAGAAAATTTCTATCAAGATATTTTAGGTGTGCTTGCCCAAATGGGCTCAGCAACTGAGTTGAAGTAAGGGGGGCGAGACTATGTTATTCAAATTATCACGTCATAGTATGAAAAAAATGTTAAAGGATTATATGGTTTTACTTATTGGTCTAGTCATTAGTATTAGTATTTTTTACATGTTCCAAACGATGGCGATGAATAGTGAATTTACAAAAGATAATAGTCTCATTGGTAGTATTAGGCTCGTCTTTTGGGTTGGTGCAATATTGCTTTCTTTCATTACAGTTTTTTACATCATATATGCCAATTCTTTTTTACTTACATTAAGAAGAAAAGAACTCGGTATGTACATGATGCTTGGAGCGAAAAAGAAAAAAGTAGCGCAATTATTATTTATTGAGACTTTTGGTATGGGGATTGTCAGTATTATTATCGGTATTTTAGTAGGAATAGTACTTGCTAGTGTAGCAGGAAATTTTTTAATGAATGGAATGGAGATTTCAGCAAAAGGTAATTACGCATCTGTGTACACACCAGCTATATTAGTTACATCTATTTTCTTCTTAATATTATTTTTCATTACTGGTTTAATGAATAGTTTCCGATTATTACGTAAAACAGAATTAGAGTTAATACGTGAAGATGAAACGCAAGATGAGGTGAAGAAAAGTAAGACTCGCACTGTTATTATGACAGTACTAGGTGTATTGCTAGTAAGTACAGGATATTATTTTATGGTGAATATAAAAATGTTTGCTGAACTAGGATTTATAATAGCGACAATTGTTACGACAGTAGGAACGTATTTCATTTTTAGCTCGTTGCTCCCACTTTTTGTAATGAAAATTAAGGGAAATAAAAAACGAAATGAAACGGGATTAAATAGTTTTACTTATGCACAGTTACGTTTTCGAGTAACTAGTTTATCGAGGGTACTAGGCACTGTAGCGATGTTAATTGCATTAGGTGCAGGTGCAATGACAGCAGGTATGGCGTTTCAAAAGAATGTAGGCATTATGACAGACTTCTCACGTGTATATGATGTCGTAATTCATGATCCAAATGAACAAGATAAAGCGGCATTAAAAGAAATGGAAATTGTTGAAGAAAGCAAGTATAAGTATAAAGTAGATGGAGAAGCGGTTTATTATTTACGTAACGACTTAACTGAAAAACCCCCACTTATTTCAGATCATTTTGATACAAAGACTTTAAAAGAACCTGCTCGTAAACGTGTGGCTACACCTTTAACTGAACCTGTCTATTCTGCTTTGGAAGCTCCTGAAGTAGCGAATAAGCTTCCTCGTATGCCAAAAGATTGGGAAGATGCGGTTGTAAGAGAGATACAAATTACACATAATCAGTTTAACGGAAAACCGGTAAGAATTGCAGATGAAGAGCATTACAAAGGAATTCAAGGAACAGAGCATACTGTAACATTAGCAAAAGTAGATGATATGAAAAAATATAAACCGTTATTGACAGAAATTGATAAGAGGCAAAAAGAACAAATTGAAAAAACAACAGGTACAAAAGTAGAATTATATACGAAAATGACAACTTATCAGTTCGTGAACAGTTTCATGAGCGGAACAATGTTTATGGGATTTTTCCTTGGAATTGCATTTTTAGCAATGATGGCGAGTTCTCTTATGTTCAAAATATTAACAGGAGCTTCTCGTGATGTACGCCGTTATGAAATGCTACGAAAAATTGGTGTGAGACGTAGTATGTTAACAAAAAGTATATATAAAGAGATTTCATATTTATTTATCTTCCCAGCAATTATTGGAATCTCCCACGTTTTAGTAGGGCTTAACTTATTCAGTTTCATATTAGTTGACCCATTTGTAAAAGTGTGGATGCCAATAGGAATCTTCATAGTAATTTATTTCATTTATTATTGGATTACTGTCCAACTTTATAAAGGTATGGTAATGCCGAAAGAGGAAGTAGCGAAATAGTTTGAGAAAAGAGTCCTTGTTTTGACAACAAGGACTCTTTTCTATATTTGTAATACATTGTGATCAAGTCTTTCTACGAATAATGTATTGAAAATTAAGAAAATATTAAGAGTTTATATAGCGGAAAGTTAAGAAGTATATGGGATATTAATAATGTAAAAAAGATTGAGATGAAATTGGAAAGTGCAATTGTTGTACATTCATATTTTTTTGAGGTAGTTTTACAGAACTAAATTGTTATTTTTACAAATTTATAAGAAAGGAAACGTCTTATGAAGAAGATAAAAAAATTAGTAAAACGTATTGCAGTCACTATTATACTATTAATAATTATGGCGTTAGTATTTCCTACATGGACCTCGCAAATAAAGGGGAAAAACAGTATAAGTACATTAGAGCAAGTAGAGATAAATGGAAGTGGTCATGAAATTATGATACGCGGAAAAGATAAGAAGAATCCAGTTATTCTCTTTATCCATGGTGGACCAGGTTCTTCAGAAATACCATATGCTCAAAAATATCAAGACTTATTGGAAGAGAAATTCACAGTGGTTAATTACGATCAAAGGGCAAGCGGGAAATCGTATCATTTCTTTGAAGACTATTCGAATCTATCATCAGACCTACTTGTAGAAGATTTATTAGCTATGACAGATTATATTTCAAAACGTCTTGGCAAAGAAAAAGTAATATTGGTTGGTCATTCTTACGGTACATATATTGGAATGCAAGCTGCCAATAAAGCCCCTGAAAAATATGATGCATATGTTGGAATAGGGCAGATGAGTGATACAGTAGAAAGTGAAATGGATAGCTTAAACTATGTTATTGAACAGGCACAAAATGCGGGGAATCCAGATGAGGTTTCCTATTTAAAAGGGTTAACCGAAAAAATTAAAAATGGCGATACATACACTCCGCGAAATTATGTTGCGAAATATGGTGGAACATCAAGACTCATTGAAAATCCAGATGGTGATAACATGAGGATGCTATTTAGTAATGAATATAACTTGTTAGACGTAATTCGTTATAACGTTGGATTATCACATTCTCAAACTGTCTTATTAGAAAAAGATTTAAAGAATCCATTATCTACTAAAGTAACTAAGCTGAATCTACCGCTTTATTTTCTTATGGGTAAATATGACTATAATACTTCATTTCATGCAGCAAAACAGTATTTTGATAGAATTGAGGCGAATCAAAAAGAATTTATAGCTTTTGAAAACTCAGCACATTACCCTCAATTTGAAGAGAAGGAAAAGTTTTATGAGTGGTTGTGTGATACATTCGTAAAATGAAATTAAATAAAAAAGTACTTATTTTAAAAATAAGTGCTTTTTTATAGTATATAATCGAGCGATAAGGAAAATGTTGGATAATAGTTGAAAGATATAATACAACTTCAGAGAAATGACGAGAATCGATATGTTTTGTCGAGAGAGGAGTTATTTTATTAAAAGGTATAGGTACTATACATAGTTTTAATTTCTGAATACTCATTTAAATAGAAGGGGTAATAGTTATGTTCATTCGAATTGGTAAGTGGTGTGGGGTTACATGTTTACAATTATTTGCGGCGCTTATTTGTATTCTATTTTTAGGGGCACTACCGCGTTTATTTAAGGGATTACAAATTGATCTAATCGGTTTTTGGAACACAGTTGTGTTTCTTGGAGAGAAGTTACTTCAACCAGGTGAAATTACGTATGGATTTCGGAATTCAAGAAAGTTATTTCCACAAATATGGATTCATTATGTAGAAACAATGTTTGTATTTATTTCGGCATTTATACTATCTTTACTCATTGCGTATCTTATCGTTGTGTGGGTATTACAGCGCTCTCAATCAAAGCAACGTATGTGGAATGGGATTTTCGTCGCACTTGAAAGTATTCCGGACATTTTATTAATTTTATTATCTCAACTTCTAGTAGTAATAATCTTTCAAAAGACAGGTTTTATGCCAGTGAAATTTGCAGGACTTGGAGAGGAAAGGGCTGGCCTGTTACCAATAATATGTCTTACTTTACCTACAACATTATTATTTATTAAGTTACTACTATTACGTTTCAGAGAAGAATTAGAGAAAGATTATAGTATATTTGCTAAGAGTAAAGGGCTAAGTTTAAGACATATTTTGATGCACCATATTTCAAGAAATGTCCTGTTAACAACAGTCTATTATGCAAAAACGAATATTTTATTTATGTTATCAAACTTATATATTATTGAATGGCTGTTTAATACGTACGGTATGTTCGTTTTCGTGAAAGAAAATTCAAAATTAGAAATATTTACAGTGAGTTTAGTTTTATTATACGTACCGCTTTTTATACTATTTCGTTTATTACATACGCTTTTACAAAATGTTATAAAGGAGCGTGTGTAACATGTGGCAAGTTGTAAAAAGAGATGTGAGATTTTTGCTAGGTGTTACTTTTTTGAGTGTACTAATGATTGTTAGTATTGGAAATACGCTGTTTTTCGATGGGAATATTCGTGAACTAACGATGATGTATAACGAAAAAGGAGAATTAGAGGCTGCTCCGTTTTCACCGTCGAGTAAATTTTGGTTTGGAACTGATGAGAAAGGCCGTGACCTGTTCCAGTTAATAATAGAAGGAGCGAAATGGACAGTTGGTGCAAGTGTCGTTATCGCAGTTGTACGTGTAGTAATTGGAGGAGCTATTGGTTTATTACTTGGTATGTACAGTAAACGCTCATTTCCAGTAATCTCATCTTTTTTTGATCCGTTTAGTATTGTACCAATGATTATGATTTCCTATTTTATGTTAAATGCAGTTTTAATGTTCGAAAGTGGAGAGGCTGCTGCTCCGTTTCATTTACGGGTTGCGTTTCAAATTATAGTTCTTGCGTGCCTTGCTGTACCGACTGTTATGTTGTACGTGGCGCAAGAAGTAAAACGTATTAAGAATGAAGAATTTATGTTGGCGGCCACTGTGCTAGGCGGAAGTAAGTGGCAGAGGTTGAGACGCCATGTATGGCCGCATATGTTACCATCATTTCTTTTATTAGTAGCCCAGCAATTTGTAAGTACTTTATTACTCCTCTTGCATCTTGGTTTGTTGCGATTATTTTTTGGCGGAACAATAATTTTTGGCGGTATAGATGCAGATAGTGTAACAAAAGAATGGACAGGGTTAATTGGTCAAAACTTCCGTCACTTAACTACTCATACATGGATTGTACTTATACCAATCGCTTTCTATAGTATGACAATTTTGTCAGGAAATCTTATTAGTAATAGTATGCAAGATGCGATTAAATTAGGAAATGTTAGAAGAGCGAAACAGAAGAAGGAAGAGGTGAAAGTAGAGAAACAAATACAGCCTACCGTGAATGATTTTTCATTTCATAGAGAGGTACAAAAATAAAGAAAGATAGCTGAAGACAAATTGTTTTCAGCTATCTTTTTTGTTTAAAGTGGTGGTAAATCAATCTTACCTTCTTCAAATAATTCCTTTATCATATGTTTCGTATAACCAGCTGCTTGACCAAATGTGATTTTTGCTGGCATTGGTGCTTCATTTACATCTACAACTACATCAATAATGCATGGTTTACTTTGTTTTACCGCATTTTCAAAGGCAGGAAGTAAGTCATCTAACTGTTCTACACGGTATCCAATACCACCGCACGCCTCTGCGTATTTTGCGAAATCAGGATTCGTTAAGTCTGTACCAAATTCAATATTCCCCATAACTTCTTGTTCAAATTTAATCATAGCAATTTTATTATTGTTTAATACAATGACAACGATTGGTAGTTTATATTTAACAGCTGTTACGAAATCGTTCATTGTCATTCCGAATCCGCCGTCACCACAAACTGCAAACACTTGTTTATCCGGGAAAGCAATTTGTCCAGCAAGTGCACCAGGTAAACCGCAGCCAAGTGTTGCAAGCCAACTAGAAATGATAAATTTCTGGTTTGTCATACGGAAGTGCCTTGCAGTCCATACTGTTACATTTCCGACATCGACTGAAAGAATTGCGTCATCTTCTGCTACTTTCTGCAGTGCATGCATAACTCGTTGTGGTTTAATTGGAGTAGAAGAATCTTCTTCTTGAGTGTGTAATTTTTCTTCCCACTTTTTCATCATTTCTTGATGATGCTCTAAGAAGGAATGATCCTCGTGTTTTTCTACATTTTCAATTAACCATTTTAATGTTTTATCAGCATCACCAGCTAAGCCGATATCTGTCGTATAACGTTTCCCGATTTGTGCAGGGTCTGTATCAATATGAAGTGTTTTTGCTTTTTCGGGTAAGAAACCAGTGAACGGATAAGAAGTACCAACCATAATTAAAGTATCTGCATGCTTCATTGCTTCATAAGAAGGTTTCGTCCCGATTAATCCTAATCCACCGATACAAAGAGGGTGTTCATCAGGAACAATCCCTTTAGCTGGTAATGTAAGTACGATTGGAGCACCGATATGTTCTGCAAATGCAAGTAAAGACTCTCTCGCATGTTTAGCTCCTTTTCCGGCTAAAATAACAGGTTTTTTCGCTTCATTAAGTGCGAGTTTCGCTACAGCTAAATCTTCTTCTTGCGGAAATATTTCTGGTAATGTAAAGGAAGAGTTTGTAATGCGCGCACCATTTTTTACTTCAAATTTTGGAACATCATCTGGAATTGTAAGAACAGAGACACCTTTTTTTGTATATGCCATTCGAATCGCTTGATTCACTACAGCAGGTAACTGTTCAGCTGACATTATTCGTTGGTTATAAACCGCAACATCATCAAACATTCTTTCTAAGTTTACTTCTTGGAAAAAATCTGTTCCGAGTAAATCGCTTTCTACTTGTCCTGAAATTGCTAGTACAGGAGCTTGATCGAGTTTTGCATCGTATAAACCATTTAATAAATGAATCGCTCCAGGTCCTGCAATAGCCATACAAACACCAAGTTTTCCTGTTAATTTCGCATATGCTGCCGCTGCTAATGCGCCAGCTTCTTCATGGCGAACTTGAATAAATTTAATTTTATCTTGTTTTTTCCTTAAAGCTTCAATTATAGAATTGATGGAATCTCCAGGCATACCATATATGTGTTCTACACCCCAGTCAATTAAAAGATCCACTAATGCTTCACCGGCTGTTTTTCCAAACATAATCGTTCCTCCTTATAATAGGTAGATACTATTATGTTTTGGAGAAAAAGGGAAAATATACAAATGATATAACTTATTTGTTTTAATGATGTCCAGTGAAAAGAGTGAAGGCTATTATTAATAAAAATCCACTAATAGACCACGATAGAAACGGAAGGAGAGATAGCTGTTTTTTTGCTTTCCAAAGCATTTCGTGAATTGTGACATAGCCAAGAGAACCAATTGCGCTTCCCATAATAAGTCCTTGTAAATGGAGCGCTTTCCCGTCCATCATAATGCCAAAAACAGTACCGGTACCTAGGATAAGAGAAAGTAATAAAGTTGTTAATAAAAATGAAATATATTTATGTTTTGTAAAAAGAAATGGAATAATTAAAGCTAACCCTTCTGGAATATGGTGAATGACAATCGCAAGTAAGAAAGGAATGGCAGAGTCATTATGATTTATAAAAGCTGTACCTAACGCAAACCCACTCGGCATATTATGAATGAATACAGCAAAAGAAAGAAAAAGGAAGGTTTGCCATGCTTGTTGATCTTTCTTATGTATAATCGGATGATGACAATAGTTATCTAATAAGCTCATAACTAAAATACCGATAGCTATACCGAGCATAGGCCCAATTATTTCATAGCTTGAAAATGTTTCAGGAATAATTTCAAGTGATAAAAGCCCAAGCAAAATCCCACCACATAATGCGTATAAGCGATGCATCTTTTCTTCAATTAGTTGGCGTGTTGCTACTCCAACAGCACCTCCTAATAGTAATCCACCGAACGAAAAAAACGTAACGATTATAGGAATCCATAAACGTTCCATATCATCACACTCCAATTCTATCCCCTTGTTTTCAGCTTACTAATGGGGGAGGGAGATTAGTCCAAATTATTATGACCAATTATAGAGAAAAAACTGTAAATTCATTTAATGGTATATTCATATTTGATACACGTTTTCCGTCAAAGGAAGAATTAATACAACCATCTACAGAAGAATATTGGACAACTATTGCAGATGAAAACGGAAGAAGATGTGATTTATATACTGAGATGAATTATGATTCAATTCAACAAATACAGCACTACATAACAACAAGAAGGTTTTATGAGGAGGATACGCTAGTAGAGGAACTGAAAACAACAATAGATCTTCGGTATACGTATCCGCAAGAATTAGAAAGATTACTTGTAGCGAATGGGTTTGAATTGTTACAGATATACAATGATTGGGAGGGGAATGAGTTGCAGGAGGATTGTTATTCTATGGTGGTAGTTTGCCAGAAGAAAAGATAGGGATGCTGATTGTTATATAGTAAGTTATTAGAAAAAATGATCAAACTGTATTTCACTTTAACAATAGACTATGTGTCTTTGTTTTAATTGTAAGGAAGAATAAGAGGAGCTGCAGTGGAGTGCTATGGTGGGGACTGTGTATAAAGAAAATGAACGGTAAGGTCATAATCAAATGTTGTTTACTGAGCCATTAGAGTTTTATATAATATACAAATAAATAAAACTGGATGGTTGCCAGTTTAGAGGGACATAAAAAAATGTCCTGGTATTTAGATAATGTTTATGAGTTAAATAAAGAAAAACGAATGTAATAAAAATTCACTATACTAACTTTATGGAGAGTAATGTTATGGAAGCAGAAAAAACACTTGAAACACTAGATAGGTACGCGGAGGAGTTTGATTTTCCAGTACTTGATAACTATAATTTTGACTTAGCACAATCCAGAATATCTGTTTTTCGAGAGGAAGACAAGTGGCTCATTGTATTTGAGGTTGTGGGCGTTGATGCAAACCTTGAGATATCGAATAACTTCTATGTGTATAGTAATAGCATGAGACAGCAAGGATTCTTTTCATGTTTCGATGAAATCTTAACGCTTGTAAATGAAGAATATTGGTACGATGATGAAGATCATTTCCTTGTAGATCCTTTTCATATGGAGTTACTTTTGAAAGGAGAACGTATCACTTTAACACCAACTGTAGAAGAGTATAAGCGTTTAGGAATTGAAACTGATTCATTTCATCCTACCAAACTTATTCGTTTTTTAACTTCTAAATATAAGGAGAAATTCTGGGTAAATCCCTCGGACATATTAGATGAAGCCAATGCAGAATTTAAACCAAATCTATTTTATCAAACAGAAGAATGGGAACATCCTGATATAAGTGATGATCAAAAACCGAGTGAGAGCATATTCTTTCAAAGTTTAGCTAAAGCGATTGAATTAAATAATGTGAATTTGATAACTGTAGGGAAAGTAAATAATGATTGGACCAATTGGACATGGAGTGATTTTGAAAAACAAGAAGAGGATGACATTTAAATAAGAAACTGTTTTTCCCCACCTATGATACATTGAAGCATTTGTAACATTATTTTATCGGTAAAGCCATGTATGAACTTCGCTTTCACATCTAAATCATTTGAGTTGAACAATCGTATTAGTTATTATTAATATGTGTGTCAAAATATTTTAAAAAAAGATTGATAAATGTTTCTTCGCTTTATTTTTAATGTGAGAAGGAATGTAAATAATGAACAAAAAAATAATATAGTTAGTGGCAGCGAAGGAAATGTTATAGTGGTTGATGCACACATTAAGCGGTTTTATGTCACAGGAAAGAGAAGCTTTTTGTTTGAATTTCAGGGTATACAAAATGTAAACGTTGACTGGGATTTATTTCTCATGCTAACATATAGATAATTTAATCAAGGCGGTGGAAATGTATTGGACTCAGATGTTGACTCGGATAGGTGGCTAAATGACCTCGATTTTCTCAGAGTACCCCTCATCATTTTGAGAATGTAGATTTTATACAATCTCATGTCAATGTGTATGAAGTAGGTCTGGAAAGAGAAAATATATCAGGAGGTGAATCCTTTAGTTTCAAGGAAGCTAAGGGAATTAGTTGGACATATTTAATTTAATCATGGTAGTGGTTTTAATCGCATGTACTGCATTTTTCGTAGCAATTGAGTTTGCTATTGTAAAAGTAAGAGGATCAAAGATTGATCAATTTGTATTAGAAGGAAAGAAGGGTGCGCTGGCAGCTAAGAAAGTGACATCAAACTTGGATGAGTATTTGTCAGCTTGTCAATTAGGGATTACAGTTACAGCAATGGGACTCGGGGCACTAGGTGAACCAACGATTGAGAGACTTTTACATCCTTTATTTGATAAGTGGAACATCAATCCTTCCATTGCAGGTGTATTATCTTTAGGAATTGCTTTTACTATTATGACGTACTTACATGTTGTAGTTGGTGAATTAGCCCCAAAAACATTCGCGATTCAAAAGGCTGAGAAGGTTACTTTATTACTTTCGGCTCCGCTTATCTGGTTCTACAAAATCATGTATCCGTTTATTCGCTTGTTAAATGGCTCTGCAAGGATGATAACAGGAATGTTCGGCTTAAAACCTGCATCAGAGCATGATGTAGCACATACAGAAGAAGAATTACGATTGATTCTTTCTGAAAGTTATGAACGTGGAGAAATTAATCAAGCTGAATACAAATATGTAAATAATATTTTTGAATTTGATAATCGTATTGCGAAAGAAATCATGGTCCCCCGTACAGAAATTATAGGGTTACATGTAGATAATTCTTTAGCAGACCATATGAAAATAATCCGTGATGAAAAGTATACACGTTACCCAGTATTTGGGGAAGATAAAGATGAAATCATTGGCATGGTGAATGTGAAAGACTTCTTTATTCGTTATATGAATAAGGAAATAAAAGAATTCAATTCTATTCAATCGTATACGCGTCCAGTAATTGAAGTAATTGAGACCATACCAATACATAATCTTTTACTACAAATGCAAAAGAAACGTATTCCGTTGGCTGTGTTATATGATGAATACGGCGGTACGGCTGGTATTGTAACCATTGAGGATATTCTGGAAGAGATTGTAGGAGAAATCCGTGATGAATACGATGAAGATGAGCGTCCGCCCATCCAGCAAATGAATGAAGGTCATGTTGTCGTAGAAGGTAAAGTATTAATTAGCGAATTAAATGATTTACTAGGATTACATATGAATGATAGTGATGTTGACACGATTGGTGGTTGGATTCTGATGCAGAATTATGATATCCAGGAAGGGCAAACAGTAAATAGCGAAGGATATGCATTTAAAATTCTTTCTAAAGACCCTCACCAAATCAAACGTGTTGAAATACAAAAAGAAATGTTGGAAGCAGCAACTGTATAGTTGCTGCTTTTATTCAATTGATAACATGGTAGCCCTCCTCATTAAATTCATTGATTGATCAACTTTTTACCTGTTAACACATTACCGAAATAGGGCATGATTGGTTCCTTTGCATTCCAGGTTCAACACTCCTTCGATATTGTAAAATGTATCTCATTTATACAAATTGTAATATAATTTAAATGTAAATTCGTAGCGTAAAATAGATTAAAAGTAACAAATGTTGAGAAAGGATTCCCTTGTCAAAATTAGTATTTGTATTTCACTAGATAATAAAAAATGTAGAATGATTTTATTTCTGACATTGTTATTTAATAGTAATCAAAATACAAAATAAAGAATTTTCTCGGCTGGAAATTGTTACATACTCATAAAATGGAGGCAATAGTTATGCAGCAAATTAAAAAAATAGGAAACGCATTTTGGTACATGACACCTGTTTCCGAGACCGATAGACCTATCTTAGGAATGGTAGTTGGAAAAGAAAAGACTTTGATGATAGATGCAGGTAATTCAGAAGCACATACACAATTGTTTTTAGAAATGCTAAAAGAGCAAAATATCTCAAATCCTGATTTTGTAGCATTAACGCATTGGCACTGGGATCATATTTTTGGATTACCTGTACTACAAGGTGCATTATCTATTGCGCATTCTGAAACGAAAAGAGAGATGCAGAAACTAGTTTCTTATAAATGGACAGATGACGCGTTGGACACACGAGTAAAAGAAGGCACAGAAATTGAATTTTGTGCGGACTGTATAAAAAAAGAGTTCAGTGAACAACCAAGGAATATTCAAATTATTCCGCCGACCTTAACCTTTCAGAAGCAACTTGAATTAGACCTTGGTGATGTGACATGTGTGTTAAAGCATGTGGGCGGAGACCATTCACATGACTCTGTTGTCATTTATATTAAAGAAGAAAAGATATTGTTTTTAGGAGATTGTATTTATGCAAATATTTTTTCTTCTAAGTGGAACTATACGACGAAACGAACGTTTAAACTGATACAAGAATTAGAGAAATTTGATGCCGAGACCTATATTCTTTCACATGGGGAAGCTATAGATCGAAATGAATTTTTGCGAGAGATTCGTTTATTAAAAACAGTAGGAACTTATACGGAAACTCATAAAGGCGATGAAGAGAAGATAAAGGCAGCATATAAACAAGAACTAGATAGAGAGTTAAATGAAGATGAGCTAGAAACAATAACGTACTTTGTAAATGGTTATGAAATGGTTAATCTGTAAAACCTAACTCAAATCAGATTGAAGCTTATTCTGATTTGAATATAATTAAACTGTACAAAAAGAGTATTGAAAGTTAATTCAATACTCTTTTTAATAAGTAAATATTAAGTCGCAACCAATTTGAATTTTTTTGCAGGCTCATCATCTGAAGTTATACGACTTTATTTATTTTTCGTATAGATAGAATTTCAAGTAGAAGCTTTCTTTGCTAATTCAGTTATATAGTTGAAAAATACATCACGTTTTACATCATAAACGACATTTACAGGTCGCCCATCATCAGTTGCCACTGTACGTCCTTGGCTGGGTCCGTATGTATGAACGATACTAGTAATCGTTTTTGTTTTTGCAAGATCAGCTTTCCCAACAAACGCAGCAGTTAATACATCCCACAAATAGTAGGTAGAGTTAGTTGAAAAGTGAACGAGAGGGGGGACCATTGCATAGCATTGACCAAGGAAATCAACACCAATATACTTACGCTCTTTTGCCCACTGTTCACGTATGTCTATAGTTAGCGGAACCTGGTTTGTACTTTCTAGAGTTACTAAATCAATGATTATATTAGCATTCCAAACACGAGCTACTGCTTCGGGATCCCAAAATGAATTCCACTCGGCTGTTCCGTCATGTTCTGGCTCATGTACATTGCCTGCAGTACGAAATGTACCGCCCATCCAAACGAGACGTTCAATTTTATCTTCGATTATTGGAGATTCATATAGTGCACGAGCAAGGTCAGTCGGGGGCCCTGTAAATAATAAAGTTGTTTTTCCATCAGTTTGTAGAAGAGTCTCTATTATATGATGATGTGCAGGTTTTTTTGATGCAGGTGTAACAACTTTCCCAAACTCATTTAAAATTGGTAAAGCATCTACATAAAATGCATGCATCCGCCATTCTTTTGGAAATGGGTTTTTCCCACGAGAGTTGGACGCTGCTACCTCAATATTATTTTTGCCGAAGCGATCTATAATTTTACGACTGGCAGACATTGCTGGTTCTAAATAACAATCTGCAGGAATAACTGAAACACCTGTAAGTTCTACATTTTCCATCTGGAGTAGTAAAAATAGTGATATTAAATCATCTACACCACCATCATGATTGAAGTACACTTTTTTCATCATTTTAATCTCCATTCTTTAATATTTAACCAGGAATTAAATTTTAATTGATGAAAAATCATCAATAATTTCCACCACTTCAATTCTCCCATTAATCAGTAACTCAGGAAGTTCATTTCTAACGTTTCCTTTCCAATACTCTCTAGCTTGTTCCATTTTTTGAGCGAAAGGAATACCATCTTCTTTCGGCAAAAGGTTTCCATCACCTTCAAAAGAACTTCCGATTACTCGTAGTTTAACAATCTGCAAAACTTCTCGATTATAAGAATCAAATAGCGCTTTCCATTTCAAAGCATCCTCATAGCTTTTGGAAGCATATAAGCAAGACAACCTTGAGGGATATTCAGGAAATTCTTGCAGTCTAACCATTTCTACAATCGTTTCTCTAACCGCTCTAATTGTTTGATCTATATAATTCAGAACTACTTTAGCATTTTCATTATTTATATGTAATTCCTCATTGATATAATGCCTTTTTAAAATTTGAATGGAGTCTTCATCATTAGAATTTAATTGTTCTCTTTCAAAAAAGAAGTGATAGAGGGTATTAGTTTGATTTTTGTCAAAGTGAATGATTTTTCCGATACTCATTGTTTTCCTTGTAACGATGTGATATGCGTAAAATTCTGCTTTATTCATGGTTATCCTCCTAGTAGTAATTATCATATAATTCAATATTAAATTTAATAATTCAACATCAGAATATATAAAACCTTTGTAAGTAAAAAGTTATAAAGTGGGAGGATTGGAGTGAAGAGTGGAAGAAATGCACGTAAACGCTTTAAAAATGTTCACAAAATGTTCACTTACGAAGGGGTTTCCAATATCGATATAATGACAAAGACTCAAAGAGAAGGGATGATGAAAATTGCCAACAACAAGAAAGGAAAACCTCCAATTTGGTATGATGATGTGCCTCGGGATGGTTATCGTTATGACGTTTTACAATTTATTAATGAATGGAGCAGGAGGACCAATTCATATTAAGGAAATCGCATTAGAACTAATAATTGGATTTATTATTGCGCTATTAATTGAAATATGTATCGTTGGACCGTGTGCGAAAAAGATTGTATTTGCATTACCATTTGATAAATCAAAAAAAGTAAACATGATTATTGCGATGGCAACAACAATGGTAATCGGAATGGTATTCTTTATGTCATTTTACGGAATGGCTATGATGTATTTACATAATGGGTTACATGGTGACTCATTCGCTTCAATTTATTTCTCGATTTTCATTAAAAATTTCATTATGGCGTACCCACTTCAATTAATAATAATGGGACCTCTTGTACGTTTCTTATTTGGAAAGTTTGTTTTGAAGAATCAAGGTGTTAATGTAGCGTAGTCAAAAATGTTTTATTTGATTATGAAAATTAAACAATAAAATGAATTCAATGTATCGAAAGAATTTGAAATGCATGTTAACAAATGTATTATTGAAGTTATGTGAAAGTGATTTAGTTAGGATAATAAACCTCTTAGTGTATGTTGTTAAAAAGCTGTACCTTTTTTGTATAAGGGTACAGCTTTTGTTGTAATATTTGTTTGGAATTTATATGGGGAAATGTAGCGATTATTCACCTGTAAAAAAATTAATATCAATTTAAAGGAGAGAGTTAAGTATGTAAAGAAAAAATATAAGTGAATGTGATCTCGATTTGTGGTGGAATAAAATACATTTAGTAGTTAGTTAAAAATGAAAGTCTAATAGTAAGGGTATTATACATAAGGGAGAGACGCAAAGTGATTAATTATATGTTAAAAGATGGTGAACGATATTTAGAAATATCTGATATTGTTATATTTGAAAATAGTGCACATTTTCCAGATGTCGAAGAAACAGATAATGTATGTGAAACGATTATAGGGTTTTTAGAAATATAGTATAAACACACGGATAGGATTAATTGCTTGAATATTGAATTATATAAGGTGTGAATTGTTTATTTAAGAACGGGAGGAAGCAATATGATTGAATACAGAAAAGCAAGAGTAGAAGATATACAAGGGATTATTAAAGTGTGTTCAGATGGTTATAGAAATACATATCCAGGTTTGTTGCCCCAGCAATACATAGAAAGTACGATTAAGGAATTTTACAATGAAGACAGGGTGAGAAATGAAATATTAAATATTAGCCAAGAGTGGAATGGCTGGTTTGTTGCAAGTGATAATGGAGAAATACTCGGTGCTGGTGGAGGTGGTTTCATTGGCAAAGAGACAGCAGAGTTATTTGTAATATATTTAAATCCAAATAGAAAAAGAGAAGGCATTGGTACAGAATTACTTTCTATAATTGCAAATGATCAAATTGAACGAGGTGCAAAAGAACAATGGGTTTCAGTTGCAAAAGATAATGATATGGGAATTCCATTTTATGAAGCAGTTGGATTTAAATACCAAGATGAAAGACCAGCTTATGGGCTACCTGTAGGCGAAGGTTTCACATCTATTCGATACAAACGTGAGTTAGCAATTAGCTTAGTTGAAAGATAAGGAAAAAAGACCTCGTCCGAATTAAATTTAGTTTATAGTTGTTGAAATCAATAAAAGTAAAGGCAAGGACCTATTTGATATGTATAATATGTTTTTTCCTTTATATTATAGTTAGTTTTGAAAAAAGTTTGATAAAAAGGTCTATTTTGTAGGGTAATTACCTATGCATAAAATAACACTAATTTTTTGTACACTGTTGCTATAAATTCTCGTGAGAGTTGGAAAATAGCCGGGTTTCCAACCTGATGTGGTGATGAGGTGCGAAGCTATTATGAGTGCAGTGATATAACTAGGAGGTTTCCACTATGACAGCTTTATTTAAAGCTATGGAGTTCCAGCTGAAAACTGAACGACTTGATCTGAGTATGTGGGAGGAATCCGATTCAGTCTGGATGAGAAAATTAATTGGCGAACGTGGTGTGGATATACCAACCCTTGACGCCGTTCGTAGCATGCTTATAGAGATGCGTAAGAGAGCAGGCGAAAATGGCATTTCCCTTCTCACTATTCGCCGACGAGACGAAGGTGATTTCATCGGATATTGTGGCTTGATTATCGGTCGTTCCACACTGGAAGAGCCGGAGATCGCATACGAGTTGTTCCGCAGTGCTCATGGCAAAGGCTATGCGACTGAGGCAGCATCTGTTGTGCTGGACGCTGCGATTGCTACGGGGCGCCACAGACTTTGGTCGACTGTAGGCGCTTGGAATGTTGCGTCCTTCCGGGTGTTAGAAAAGATAGGATTTAAGAGGCATCACAGTACGTGGGACGAGCGCGGTGAGATTGTTTGGAACGTACGCGACCTTTAGAAATCCCGGACCTAACTCGAAACTATTGAAAAGGAGAAGAGGTCATTAGTTTGGGCAAGAATCCAGATAAAGATAAAATAACTGATTTATAATTCAAATAGTGACAAACTATAACTGAAGCATGTCCTCCTCCCAAAACCAATCGAACGTTTCAAGTTATATATCTTTATTATACTGATTAAACTAAATATTTATTGTTTACTTATTTCATTCATTATGTAAATAAAAAAGGATAGTTAGCCCTCATAATGGACTAACTATCCTATAGATTATTATATGAATTTAATAAAATCGAGGTCTTCTTTTATATATGATTAATATATTATAGATTTATCATTTTTTAAACCGTATATGAACGAACTTCAACATCTTTATTAAATTTACAATCCGCATCATAATTCGTGTACTTCCATCCCAATCTTTATTTGTAGGTATATGTTTAAAGAAAGGGGAGCAGCTTAATATTTTTATGTTAGAAGACCACTTTTCTATTGTCTTTGGATTATTTACGTAAAAATACATCATAGCGCCGTTATTACCAGATTTTTTTACAGTAGCATTCGAAAGTGTCAGTGCGAACTTTGATTCGGCATCAAAATATAACTCTCCTCCAGGAAAACGTTTTGCCATAGCGACAAATATCTCCTTCAGTTCTTCTTCTTTAAAGTAATAAAACACACCTGCTGATATAAAAAGAATACCGTCTTTTGGATCATATTTTATATCGTTGAACCAAGAAGTGTCAAAAAATGATTTGGCAATGCTTATATTTCGTGGTGTATCTTCAATTAATGTTTTGCGGAAAGCGATCGCATCAGGCAAATCAAGGTTATACCACTGTATAGTACCGTTATCAATTCTTGAAAAAGTAGTGTCTAGTCCAGAACCGATATTTACTATAGTAGCATTCGGATGTTTTCTAATAAATTGTTTAATAGTATCGTCTATTTTTCTTGCACGGGTAATGTAAGTGATACATCCATATTCGCCAAATGTATCTGCTATTTTAGAAAAATCAAAGTCGCATTCTTTAATAATCCGAATAGCTTCCGTATCATCTAAAATATCCTTGTTTTTCTCACTACCATATGCTCGTCCCCATAGTGGAATAAGCATAGTACTTTGAACTGATTGTAAATCTATTTCTTTAACCATGAAACGTCCTCCATTTAATAATAAAAAAATATCATATATATATGATTAGTCGTTATTTAGCATTTTTGATAGCATTTTATTTGTTTTATACAGTCCGTAAGTTAAATCACGTTGATCTTCTTCACTGAGTTTTTCAAGATTACTAGTGAAATTATTATAAATTTGTTTCCATCTTTCATAATGTACTTTTTCAGCTTTATCTGTTAAGGAAATTAAAACAGCTCGTTTATCTACTGTATCTTGTTTTTTTACAATGTATCCGTTTTGCTCTAAATTACGAACGGTTACACTTAATTGTTGTTTAGGTATGTTTAAATAACTAGCAATCATTTTTAAATTTACAGCGACTTTTTGCTGGGCAATATACTCAATTATGTGTTGCTCTAAATGTGTAAATTCAGTGGATTTCTCTGATAATAATTTAAAAGTACCTGACATATTTAATAATAAATTCATGTATTCGTTTATTAATTCTTTATTAGTCATTATTTTTCGTGTCCTTTATCAATTTAGTAATTATTTTATTACTATTTTTACTTGAAATCAAATAATAACATTGATATTAGTAATTGTTTATTTACTAATATCAATGTTATTTAAATCGTGAGCGATGCATTAGAGGAAAAGTTAAAGTTTTTTATGAGCGGTGAGTAGAAAGATTATAAAATATTACTTTATACATAAAAAACTAATGAAGCCAATGTCTTTTTCAGTCATTATACTATTAATAATTTTATGGTAAAATCTTTTACATAATGAAATAAAGGGGTAGTATTCTATGGGTTATTTCTCAAATAGTTTATTAGTTTTGTTTGTTCTTATCGTATGTAGCTGTATGATTTTTGGTTGATAATATAATGATGGATTGATATAAAAGAAGGTATCTCACAAAGATGAGATACCTTCTTTTTCTTATAATTGTAATTTAGATTCAGTATTTGGTGATGGTTGAAATGTATATATTTTATACTCACCATTAGTTGATATATTAAACAAATATTAAATAGAGAAATATATATGGTACCAATCTTATTAAGTTCCTTATGTTTTTAAAGAGAAGGAGTTTCATTTTTTCTTATTGAAGTATTGTTCTAGTCAGTTTAACGACGGTCAAAATTTTTTTGGAATAAAACAAAAAGGATGATAGGGAGTATTTACATGAAAACTATTTTAAATTACACGATTGAACCCCCTAAAGATTTCAATGAATTATTAACTATGTATGAATCTTTAGGATGGAATTCTCTTGAATTATCGGTTAATGAGTTAGAGCAAATGTGTAAGCAAAGTTGGTATGCAATATATGTTTTTGATGACCAAAAGTTAGTAGGGATGGGACGTGTTATATCAGATGGTGTAATTACTGGCATTATTTGCGGAGTGTGTGTATTACCGGAATATCAGTCCAAAGGCATTGGAAAGGAAATAGTGGAACGATTAATCCGGCACTGTGAACAAAAACGAGTTATTCCACAACTTATGTGTGTTGAAGATTTAAAATATTACTATGAATCAATTGGATTTGAGGAATTTTCGATTGGTATGACGAAACATATTAAACGATAGCGAGGCTTTGTAATTTAGAATTACTTGTTTATCAGGCCAATTTTTAGATTTCAAAAATTTCATTATAAAGGAGAATAATGTTATGGAGATTGCTAAAGGGGTAGAGATGTTACATCTTGAATTTCAAGAGTATATTATTCACCCAATTCTTTTATGGGATGATGAAATGGCAGTTTTAATAGATACTGGATTTCCTGGACAAATTGAAGATATACGAATAGAAATGGGTAAGGTTGGAGTATCGTTTGATAAACTAAAAGCCGTGATTTTGACGCATCAAGATATAGATCATATAGGTAGTCTTCCTGAACTATTACAAAACTGTGGAAGTAATATAAAAGTCTATGCTCACGATCTAGATAAGCCATATATCGAGGGGGAGTTACCTTTGTTGAAGGATGCACAAGTACAGAATCCACCAAAAGGAAAAGTGGATGATACTTTGGTTGAAGGCCAAGAACTTCCATATTGCGGTGGTATTCTTATTATTCATACCCCAGGGCACACTCCTGGTCATATTAGTTTATATTTGAGACAAAGTAAAACTCTTATCGCTGGGGATTCAATGTATAGTGTAAACGGAATTTTAGGGGGAATTCATGCCCCAACTACTTTGGATATAAAAGAAGCGCAAAATTCTTTGAAGAAGTATTTAAATCTAGAAATTGATTCTGTAGTTTGTTACCATGGTGGATTAAGTAAGGGGAATATAAATGCACAAATTCAAGAGCTATAGATAAGAATTTTTTGTTAATCGGTGCTAAAGTATAATTTAATTGCTAGTATATAAATAAAACCCTTAAATTAATAAAGAGCATGTTTGAAGGAATTTCAAATATGCTCTTTATTAAATATAATCAATTTAATTTTGATGACTTAATCCATTCCAATAAAACGAAACGATTTCTTTTGCTAATTCATCTATATTTGCAAGAGTAGGATTGTGATTCTCATCTTTAAAATTCCCGATTGATAATAAAGCGACGAAAGCATGGGCAGCAAATTTAGGATTTCCTTTAGGAATTTCTCCAAGGAGAATTGCGTTATCTAGCGCTTTTTCCAACACTTCATACATGTTATCCTCGGCATTTTTTAATTCCTTTAATTGCTTTTCAGATAAAGAAAGTTTTGCATCTTTCATAAAATTATTCATATCAATATCCATCGTTGCGTGTAAGTATACTGTAGCAAAGTTCAATAATCTTTCTTCCAAAGTTTTATTCGTAGAGAGTATTTGATCCATATTTTCTCTTATGCGCACCATCATTTGAATCATAGTAGCGGTAAATAGATCAGCTTTTGTTGAATAGTAATAGTAGACAGTTGCTTTTGTAACTCCACATTCTTTCGCGACCTCATCCATTGAAACAACTTGATAATTTTGAGTGAGAAATAACCTAGTTGCAACTTCTAAAATGATTTCTTTTGTAGACTTTGTATTTTTATTTTGACGAGGCCTTCCGAGAGGACGTTGTTTTTGATCCAAATACATTCGCTCCTGACATTTATTATTGAGATAATTATAACATAATTTTTTAATCATTCTTGATTAATTAACCGACCAGTATATATAATTAATATTGGAGGAAAAAAGGAAGGTGGGGTTTTATGAAAAAGCACCCGTTACATATGTTAGGGAGGCTTGTAGCAGGGAAGAATACGCAATGGATAACTTTATCGGTATGGATTCTTATTACATTAGTACTTTCATTTACGTTACCACAAGTAAACAGTACGAAAGAACCGAATCCGAAAAATTTACCTGAAACAGCTATGTCACAGCAAGCTGAAGCACTTATGAAAAAAGAATTTCCTAATAATGCAGGAAACCCGTTGTTAGTTGTATGGCATCGGGATGGTGGATTAGAGTCAAAAGACTACAAATTAATACAGGACGTTTATAAAGAGTTAAAAACGGACCCTTTAAAAGAACAATCATTGTTACCACCATTTGATACAATTCCAGAGCAAGTATTATCAAAAAGTGCATCAAAAGATGGTACATCATTTGTCACACCAATATTTTTTAATAAATCTGCTGGAACGGATATATTAAAAGGTAATTTAGAAGAGTTACGAAAAATAGTGAATAGTAAAGTGGATGAAGATCCGTTCAAACAAAAAATTACCGACTCTGGTTTACATGTTCGATTATCTGGACCTGTAGGTATTCAAACGGATGCGGTAAGTTTATTTAGTCAAGCTGATGTGAAATTATTAGTTGCTACTGTACTACTAGTATTGGTTTTATTAATTTTACTGTACCGTTCACCAATTTTAGCAATTTTACCTTTACTCGTTGTTGGTTTTGCATACGGAATTATCAGTCCGACACTGGGCTTTTTAGCAGACAATGGATGGATTAAAGTAGATGCACAGGCTATATCGATTATGACTGTCTTACTGTTTGGAGCAGGAACGGACTATTGTTTATTTCTTATTTCAAGATATAAAGAGTACTTGCTAGAAGAAGAAAGTAAGTATAAAGCATTGCAACTTGCGATAAAAGCATCAGGTGGAGCAATTATAATGAGTGCACTTACTGTAGTATTAGGGTTAGGAACGTTATTACTTGCTCATTATGGAGCTTTTCATCGATTCGCAGTTCCATTTAGTGTGGCTGTTTTCATTATGGGAATCGCTGCTTTAACGATTCTTCCAGCATTATTATTAATTTTCGGTAGAGTTGCATTTTTCCCGTTCATACCGAGAACAGCTGAAATGAATGAAGAGTTTGCAAGAAAGAAAAAGAAAGTAGTAAAAGTAAAAAATACTAAAGGATTCTTTAGTAAAAAACTTGGGGATATTGTTGTACGTAAACCGTGGACAATTATTATGCTAACCGTATTTTTATTAGGAGGCTTGGCTTCATTTGTACCGCGTATTCAATACACGTACGACTTATTAGAATCATTCCCGAAAGATATGCCATCACGCGAAGGATTTACATTAATTACGGATCATTTTTCAGCTGGAGAATTAGCGCCAGTAAAGATTGTAGTTGATTCAAAGGGAAAAGATTTACCTATTAAACAAGAAATAGAGAAATTATCTTTTGTTAATAAAGTGAAAGAGCCAATGAAGGGAAAAGAAAATAATCAATTGCAAATGTATGAAGTTTCTTTAGTGGAAAACCCATACTCAATTGAAGCATTAGATCAAATCCCTAAATTGAAAAATAGTGTAGAAAAGGTATTAAAAGATGAAGGAATTAGTAAAGCTGAGAATCATTTATGGATTGGCGGAGAAACAGCTTCCTTATATGATACAAAGCAAATTACTGAACGGGATGAAGCGGTTATTATTCCGGTTATGATTAGTATCATCGCTTTACTTTTACTCGTGTATTTACGTTCAATCGTTGCGATGATCTACTTAATTGTAACTGTCGTTTTATCTTTCTTCTCTGCATTAGGAGCAGGCTGGATTTTACTGCATTTCGGTATGGGAGCTCCCGCGATACAAGGTGCGATACCGTTATATGCATTCGTATTTTTAGTTGCTTTAGGAGAGGATTATAATATCTTTATGGTTTCTGAAATATGGAAGAATAAAAAGAAACAAAATCATTTAGAATCAGTTAAAAATGGTGTTATACAAACAGGTAGTGTAATTACATCCGCAGGTTTAATTTTAGCAGGAACATTTGCAGTATTAGGTACATTACCAATTCAAGTTTTAGTTCAATTCGGTATTGTGACAGCAATTGGTGTATTGCTAGATACATTTATTGTAAGACCACTGCTTGTACCTGCGATTACAGTCGTTTTAGGACGCTTCGCTTTTTGGCCAGGAAAGCTTTGGAAAGAAGAAAAGCAATTACAAAAAGAAGATACTTTATAAAAGAAGATATTTTATAAAAGAAGGTTGCCGATAAAGTCAGTAAAACTGATTTTTAGGCCACCTTCTTTTTTGTTGGTCTGATATAGAATGATCATTTTGAATATACAATGAAAAATATAGATGAAATGTAAAATGAAGTTTTAAGTGCATTAAAATTTTTCTTATCAGACATAATAATTCGTAAGAAATTCCAATTGAGTGAGGAATTTCTAAAATTATTTATCGTTATAGGATGATTAAAATGTGGGACATGATTGTTTTGTATGTACCTGAGTGGAAAGTTTTTATACAAGCCTTTATCGTACTATTTATTCCATATATAATTTCAAGATTTTTTAGTTGGATTCGCACATTAGAAAAAGAATAATATAACGAACTACATTCAAGTGAAAACAAATATTGATATGTAAAGAAGAATGGTATAAGAAGCTTTTTTGGAGAAAGAGTGATGAAGGTGAAAGCTCAAGATTCAATGGTTAATCAAAGAAAAGATCAAAGTAATACATATGAAGATGAGCCCACTAAAGTTCCTGAATCCTATTTTACAGGTAATTTCAATTTAGATTTAGAGGTTATAAAAAAAGAGGCTCTTGATAATTCGGACGTTTATTGTCGAGAGTTTAATATCGGCGGGACTAGCATCCGGGCAGTTCTTGTTTTTGTAGAAGGATTGTCAGATAAGGATCTTATTGATATGCACATTATGAAATCATTAATGTGTAAGTTTCCTGATGAGTATAAAGATGAATCGTCTAATATGAAAGATAGTGTTTCAAAAGAGTTTATTAAAAACCGAGTTCTTCCTATTAGTGGAGTGGAAGAAGTGCAATCTGTGCAAAAAATGATGTCAAAGGTGTTAATGGGTTCAACGGCGTTATTTATTGATGGACTATCAGATGTATTAATACTTAATACAAAAAAAGGGAAAACACGCAATGTTGAAGAGCCGATATCAGAGGGGACGGTCAGAGGTCCACGGGTAGGTTTCACAGAAGTTTTGTCGGATAATACTGCTTTGTTACGGTTACATGGTGAAAACGAAGGATTATCTTTAATAAAGTTTCATGTGGGAGAACGAGCAAAAAAAGAATTGGTCGTTGCCTTTATGAAAGAGATTGCTGATTCGGAATTAGTAGAAGAAGTTAAGAAGAGAATTCAGAAAATTAATATTGATAATGTGCCAGAGTCAGGTTATGTAGAACAACTTATTGAAGATAATTATCTAAGTCCTTTTCCGCAAGTACAGAGTACGGAACGCCCTGATAAAGTAATCGCTGCACTAATGGAGGGAAGGGTTGCAATTCTATTGGATGGAACACCTTTTGCGTTAATTGTTCCGGTTACATTTAGTATGATGATGCAATCACCTGAAGATTATTATGAGCGCTGGATACCAGGTACGCTGATTCGGTTATTACGCTTTGTAACAGCCTTTATTGCTCTTTTTGCTCCAGCTCTGTACATTTCATTTATATCGTTTCATCCCGGATTGATTCCGACTAAGTTAGCAATTTCAATTATAGGAGGACGAGAAGGCGTCCCGTTTCCTGCAATTATAGAGGCCTTGTTTATGGAAATTGCTATCGAAATTCTACGAGAAGCAGGGCTGCGATTACCTAAACCAATTGGTTCAGCAATGGGAATAGTAGGAGGGTTAATCATTGGACAAGCTTCTGTAGAAGCAGGAATTGTGAGTCCAATTATGGTAATCATTGTGGCGGCCACAGCTATTTCTTCTTTTGCACTTTCTCATTATAGTACAGCAATTCCATTACGTATTCTTCGCTTTGTAGCTATGTTTTTTGCTTCTGTATTTGGATTATATGGAGTTGTGCTATTTTTCCTCTTTATATGTAGCCATATTGCAAGGCTTAAAAGTTTTGGTGTCCCTTATGCTAGCCCAGCTGTCTTATATCAATTTACTGATTGGAAGGATTTTATGGTTCGTATGCCAATTCAGATGATGAAGCGGCGTCCGAAAATGTTGAAATTAAAAGACTATGTACGGAAAGGAAGTGAAGAGGAATGATTACGAACTCAAAGGATAAAATTCCTACTTCACAAGCAGCTGTTATTCTTATCAATTATATACTTGCGATCGGAATTCTCACTTTACCTAGAACCGCGGCTGAGAAAGTGAATACACCTGATGTTTGGATAACGGTTATTTTAGGTGGATTAATTGCGATGGTTGCGGGTGTAATTATCGTGAAGTTAAGTCAACAATTTCCTGAAAAAACATTTTATCAATATAGCCAAGAACTTGTAGGGAAATGGCTTGGAGTGTTAATTAGTTTATTGATTATCGGTTACTTTTTTACACTCGCTTCATTTGAACTAAGAACGTTGGAAGGTATAACAAGTTTCTTTCTACTAGAAGGTACGCCTGACTGGGCTATTATTATGCCATTCATGTGGATAAGTCTTTATTTAAATTTAGGCGGAATAAATGCGATAGCACGTTTATTTGAAATTATTTTTCCAATTACAGTTTTTATTTTTTTAGTGACATCTTTTATGAGCACTGGAATATTTGAACTCGATAATCTTCGTCCTGTATTAGGATTAGGTATTGTTCCTGTACTAAAAGGTCTAAAAACAACAACTATGGCATATTCGGGAGCGGAAATTATGTTGTTACTATTAGCATTTATGAAGAAGCCATCTCAAGCTGTAAGGGTTGTAATAATTGGCACTATGATTCCTTTATTTTTTTATGTCATTACAGTTGTAATGGTTATTGGTGCGTTTTCTATCGATGGGGTATTGATGAGAACATGGCCTACAATTGATCTTATGAGAAGCTTTGAAATTCAAGGGTTAATTTTTGAACGGTTCGAATCTTTGCTATTAGTAATATGGATAATGCAAATTTTTGCAACATATACGATTTGTTATTATGCAGCTGCTTTAGGATTAGCGCAGCTTTTTAATAAAAATATTCATTCCTTCTTGTATGGATTACTCCCAGTAACATATATCGTTGCCGCAATTCCGAAAAACATAAATGAGTTATTTGAATTTGGAAATATGATTAGTAACGCAGCAATAATTTTATTTGGTATTCTTCCGTTTCTTCTCCTTATGATTTCGAAGGGGAGGAAAAAAAGGCATGAACCAAAATGTTAAAGGTAGAAAAAATATAATTAGAATAATGTCAATCGTTTTTCTCTTATTACTGACAGGATGCTGGAGTAGTCATGAAATTGAGGAGTTAGGTTTCGCCGTAGGTATAGCAATAGATAAAGAAAAAGAAACAAAGATTGAGAAAGAAATTGAAGAAAAGGGCGGTGGATATAAAAAGAAGAATTTAATAACAACCACCTACCAATTTGTTAAAGCACAATCATCATCAGATGGAGGGAAAGGTGGAGTATCACAACAAAAAGGTTATATGAATGTTGCAGAAACAGGAGATTCTCTTCATCAATCAATACGTGAAGTTGCATTAAGAAGGCAAAGGCCTATCATTTTTCATCATACGAAAGTAATAGTTATTAGTGAAAGTATTGCTCGAACATATAATTTAACGCAGTTATTGGACATCTATGTTCGTGATAATGAAATGAGACCTAGTTGCCTTATTATGGTTAGTAAAGGGCTAGCTAGTGATGCGTTAAAATCAAAAGAATCAGGAGAAATTCCAGCATTTCGCTTGATTGAAATCGAGGATAATGAATATAGATCCTCACGAATTTTACCGCCGATGCCACTTGCAAAACTACCAGGAAAGGTGAAATCCGGGGCGAGTTTTCTTTTACCAAATGTGATTTCTATAAACGGAGAAGTGAAATATGTAGGTGCTGCTGTAATTAAAGGGCGTACAAAAAAACTTCGTGGATTTTTGAATGAAAATGAATTAGAAGGCTTAATGTGGATCACTGCAAAAGGGAAAAGTGGCTTAGTGAAAAGTTATGATAAAAAGACGAAAAAATTAGTTATGTATGAAGTGAAATCTATGAAAAGTAAAATTACGCCCCATGTTAAAGGGGATAAAATCTCTTTCGATGTCAATGTGCAGTCTGTGGGACGGCTATCTGAAAACTGGTCTGAATCAGAGGAAGCTTTTAAAAATACATTTCTCAAAAGGACGGAGCAATCTGCGGAGCAAGAAGTGAAGCGATTAGTGAAGCATACATTACAAAAAATTCAAAAGGAATATAAAACTGATGTCGCTGGCTTTAATACTAGTTTGAAAATCGAGTATCCAAAAGTATGGAAGAAAGTTGAAAAGGATTGGGATAAAGTGTTTAGTAAGGCACCAATTAAATATAATGTTAAGCTAACCATTGAAGACTATGGTACGGAAGGCGCATAACGAAGAAATAATTAAAAATATACAAAAGCTCTGAAGCATGAATTTTTTATAAAAATGCTCCAGAGCTTTTTATTGTGCAAGTTTATTGTATTTAGCAAATGAATGAGAAGATAAATATCCCGTTTTAATATTCTTTATTTTGTAATTATTTATAAATGCTAGTAAATATAATCGCTAAAAATAGGAGTAATGAATGGAAAATTAGATTGGGTAAATGTATTGGAACCATTTCATCCAAGTAAAGATGATGTTCCTTATGTAATAATGGGAAAAGTATTAAAAACAAAAGTGAATTAATAACTTTGTTGTACATATAAGTTATTGGTTTGTAACATTTAAGGGGAAAACAAAATGACGATAATATCTATTGAAAAAGCTACAATTTTAGATGCTGAAAAGTTGACAGAAATAATGAAAAGAACATTCGATGAAGAAGCAAAACAATGGTTGTGTAATCAAGATGGTGTAATTGATTATAATATTCAACCACCAGGATATTCATCAGTTGAAATGATGAAATATTCGATTGAAGAACTGGAATCTTTCAAAGTGATAATGAATAAAGAAATTATCGGGGGAATTATAGTTACGATTTCTGGTAAGTCTTACGGTAGAATTGATCGTATATTTGTAGATCCTAAACATCAAGGAATAGGAATTGGAGCACAGGTTATTGATTTTATAGAAGAAGAGTTTACAAGCGTAAGAATTTGGGATCTTGAGACGTCTAGTAGACAGATTAATAATCATCATTTTTATAAAAAAATGGGCTATGAAACAATTTTTGAAACGGAAGATGAGTATTGTTATGTGAAAAAAATAAAGATAGCTTTAAGCGAAGAAAACTTAGTTAAAAATAAAGATATGAAAAATGGTCAATACGAAAACTGTAATTTGGCAAATACAGAGTATTATCAAGTAAATTTAAAAAATAGTTCATATGTTAGCAGTAATGTAAGTCAATCAACCTTTAGAAATATTAATTTTAGAAATTCCTCATATGCAGATTTAAATATTTCTGGCAGTAAATTTAATTTTGTGACTTTAGGTGGAGTTCAATTTAGAGATACAAGCCTTGGAGAGGATAAAGATCCTATTTCATTTGATAGATGTGATTTGGAAAGTACTACAATACGTAGTAGTAATCTGAAAAATATTGAAATAGAAAATTGTGATATTACTGGTATGAAAATAAATGGTATTTCAGTAGAAGAACCGCTTGAGTTGTATAATAGGGTAAAAAATTAAATAAAAAATCACTTAGCATATTCTAAGTGATTTTTTCATTTTGAACGAGAGGGAATATAAGAGATGATGTTCAAAAAGCGAATATTATATCGAAATAATTATATAAAAATAACACAAAGAAATAAGGGTTGGCAGGATTTTAATATGGGATATTAGAATATGAATATTTGAATGGAGGGGAAAAAGATGGAGATTAACGTTAGAGCAGTAGAAACACAAGATGCTAGAGCAATTCATCGTATATGCATACAAGATGATGTTTTACCTTATATGGTTTTCTTACCTAGTATGCGTGTAGATGCAATGGAGAATAGAATTCGAAATTTAGCACAGAATCAATTTGAATTTGTAGCAGAATATGATGGAGAAGTTGTTGGATTTGTCGGTTTAACCCAAAGTCCAGGGCGAAGATCTCACTCGGGTGATTTATTCATCGGAGTAGATAGTGAGTATCACAATAAAGGAATTGGAAAAGCACTTCTTACAAAAATGCTTGATTTAGCTGATAATTGGCTAATGTTAGAGCGAGTGGAGCTTGGTGTATTAGAAACGAATCCTAGAGCCAAAGTATTATATGAAAAATTTGGATTTATCGAAGAGGGTGTAAAGGTTGGGAATTTGAAGGCTCATGGGAAATTTGTTAACGAAATCATGATGAGTCGTTTTAGACCAAATGGTTTGATTGTACATAATAAATAGGTGTGTAAATTGAACAGAAATATCGATTTGTTTTGAAAAAAGTATGGCAAACTAATGTCATGCTTTTCTTGTTTATCCCGCTATTTGTGGGCAGTAAAACTCCCACCTCAAAATTTGGCTGGAGCAAAGAAGTTATGTGGGAGTCGGGCTGCCCGTAAACGCCCGATTGGTGAAGGCTAATAATCAGTGGGGGATGAATAAAATCCCCACTGATTATTAGCCTTCACTTTATAAATTGTGATTCAATTGTTTCGGTTGTAATAAAAATATGGCTAATCCAATGAAAATAAGTAGAATTCCTAGTCCTTGCTGTAAAGAAATTGTTTCATCTAAAATGAAATAGGCTAAAATACAAGTTCCAATTGTCTCTCCTAAAATACTCATCGAGATAACAGTAGCGCTCATCCATTTTAATAACCAATTGAAAATTGTTTGTCCTAAAATCGTTGCAATGAATGCAAGACCTATAAAGGACCACCATGTTTGTGCAGTGTAATTGAAGAAAGATGACTGCTGTGTGTAAGCAAATATACCGAGAAAGAGTGAACTACTGCCATAACTAATTACCGAGTACGGTATTAGGGATAGGTCTTTACGAACATATTGACTGATGAAAAAGTAAGCTGTTATGACACCAGCAGCAATAAAAGCTAAAATATCGCCGTATAAAGCCTCACCACTAATTTGAAAATCTTTCCACCCAATCACGATACTTCCTGAAATTGCAATAAGGCAGCCTATAATCGCACCTTTCGTAAACCGTTCCTTAAATAAAAAATAACCACCGACCATTGAAAATAAAGGTTGCAACGTTACGATAACTGTAGAACTTGCTATGGAAGTATACTGTAATGATTCAAACCATAGTACATAATGAGCTGCTAGAAATAATCCAGATAAGAGTCCAAATCCCCATTGCTTTTTTGATAATGAGCGAAGTTCGCTTCGATTGTTTGTATTAAATATTAGAAACGGTAAAAGAATTACCGTAGCAAACAATAATCGATAAAAAGCAGTGATTGCTGCAGGGGCATCGGCTATTTTTACGAAGATAGCTGAAGTAGATAAGGCGAACACGCCGAAAAATAAGATGAAATATGAAAGAATAGGTGATTTCAAAGTTTGTCCCTCCGATTGGTTGTTTATTATAATGAACTGTATATAATATAATGTACAAAAGTTAGTATATAAGCCTAAGATGAAATAAGGAAGGATTAATTGCCACTGTTTAGTATGTCAGTACAAAAGGGACAAAAGATGTATTATGATGGACGAAAGGAAGTTGTAACAATGATTCATTATCGGCTAGGTCAAACTGTTTTAAGTTATCGTAAGAAAAATAATATGACAATTCGTGAATTTGCTGATTATGCAGGAATCAGTACTTCACTTATTAGTCAAATTGAAAGAGGACATGCCAATCCTTCTTTAAATGTATTGGAATTAATAGCGAAAGCATTAAATGTACCGCTGTTTACTCTTTTTATTAATGATATTGATACAGACTCACTTATTTCTAAGAAGAAAGATCGGAAAAAAGTATATCGAGAAAATAATGATCATATTGTTTATGATGTGTTAACACCAGATTTTATGAAAGCTCGCATTGAAATGTTAATGATGGATTTAAACGGATATGCAAATACAACAGAAAGTCATTATTCCCACGAAGATAAGGAAGAAATTGCAGTTGTAATGAAAGGGGAAGTGTATGTGGAATTGGAAGGGAATGAATATTTTTTAGAAGAAGGAGATGTTGTGCGTATTCCACCGAACGTGAAACATAGATTTTTGAATAAGAGTGATGAAATGAATCACATCTTATTTGTATTAACACCTTCGTTAAGCTAAGGAAGTAGCTTAAGGATACATACTAAGTGGTAACATAATAGAAAGTATCAATTACATAAAGATTCGCGTGTATAATAAAACAACTATCTATAAATACATACACATTTGATTTTCACATTGTATGTTTAAGAAGATGAGAGATTTGACAAAAAATAAGATAGTTCCATGACTATCAAACCAAATAATTCAGATAAAAAAAGAGTGAAAATTTTTAAGGATTTGGCAGGAGTAAAACGAGAGATTGTTCGTTATTTATTTCATAATCAAAACAAACACAATTGTGGAAGATTGAGACTGCATTAGGGATGAATAAGTATCATCTCAAAATATTATTAGAAGCAAATTTAATTCTTGTTGAGCGACAGGGGCAATTTTAATTTATAACTGTAAAGGAGGAAATTTTTCAAGAGTTTTCACCTGGCTTTTTGCCGACTTTGTAGATGCTAAAAAACCATTTTTATTAGGGTTTAGAGGGGATAAGAGAGATGGAAAATATAAGTGTATTAAAAGATGGGCTTTCAATTATATCTCAATGTAAAAAAGAAACAAATGATATTTGGCATGCACATTTCGGAGCAGCTGCCATTGCTAGTTATTTTTTTACGAAAAACAATAACATTGATGAAAAAACTGCCTGTAACATTTATTCTCAAGCGAAAATGATGCTCCATAAGCAAAGGTTAGGCGAAACAATTGATAATAAACAAGGTGTCGATTATCAAAGTGCTGAAGAAACGATAATTAAATCTTTGGAACAAACGATTGATGAACTCCATTGGGTTGGTCATAATGTAATTTACGCTTCTTTAAGTTTACTAGCCATTAAGGAGTTAAGTCATTGGGGGAGTGAGCAAGATATTAATAATATAGCAAACCTTATATTATCGTTTCAAAAAACAATTCCCGGTAGATCTTGGATTGGTTTTACAACTCAAGAAGTAAAGCAACTAATTATAAATAATGAGGAGATTCAAAGCGAAATTAAAAACCCGAAGCAATTATCTGATTTTATTTTAAGTGAATTATCTGAATTTAACGTTATATATAAGGCAGAATCACATCACGATTTAATTGGTCATATGCTTACCTTCTCACATGCGATTAATATATTATATGACTTAGGGCATATAGAATTATTTCAACGAGGAATAAAACCACTATTAAAGCTAGTTTATGTACTTAGAAAAAGTCGCAATTTAATGCCGAATGCCCAAATAATATTGAATTCTCCTGTAGATCGTTTACCTCTTACAAAAGCAAAAAAAGTTGATACACTTCCGCTAGATAATGCATTCTGGCTTAAAGACTACAGCGAATTTAATTGGGATTTTGGACACATATTTAAATTTTCATATAGTTATTTTGATCACTTAACAAGGGTTCCAGAATATAAAGATAAAACATTTGAGAAATTCTGTTGTATTATTAATGAGTAAAAGTGTCTAACTTTAAATTAATAGTAAATGGTACACATTCATAAACTAACATATTTATAAAAAATGGTAGAAAATTATAATGACCTGTAATAATAGGCTTAGTTTAAGTCTCTTTTTTTGTTAGTAGTATATTGTTTTTTCAAATATGTAAGATTTTACATTAGCATGAGACTTTTACTTATTATGTAAGTAGGCTATACTAAAATACATATATTTTGAAATTGGAGCGAATAAAGACGACATGGAATTAGTGAAGTTAGAAAAAGTAATTGAATTGAAAAAAGAAGAATTATTGAATCTAGTCTCAAATTATGGACTTCAACATGAAAAAGTAATAGCACTCAGCCAAGAAATTGACAAATTAATAAACTGGTTTATGTTTTTAAAATAGAAAGAACTATGACGTGAGTTGAATATGTTATAGTTCTTTTTTATTTGGTAATTTAGAAATATATTCGATATACTATCAATAAATAGAATATTCAGTTTCAAAGGAGGGGGATAAATGATACTACATACGCATATTTCAGGTGAAGGGGAACCAATTGTGCTTTTACATTCTGGTGGTATGACAGGTTTAGTAGAGTTTGAAGAACAGGTAGAATTTTTTACAGAAAAACAATATAAAGTAATTCGTCCTGATTTGAGGGGACATGGAGAATCAGGAGGTACATTAGATAATTATTTTCTTTGCTCTGCTGATGATTTGAATGATACACTAGAACATTTGCAAATTAATCGTTGTCATATAGCGGGTGTTTCACTAGGGGGGATAGCCGCTTTATTATTTGCAAAAAAATATCCAAATAAAGTGAGGACATTAACTTTTTCAGGTATCTTTCCTATTGAGCGAGATAATTGGGAAGAGTCTCAGGAGTATGAAGTAAAGTGTCATCAACAGTTGATGGAAAATGAAGAAGTTGTAACTTATATGAATCAAATTCATGTAAAAAGTGATTGGAAAGGGTTGCTGAAATCGTGGCAAGTTAAGGAGTGGTACCCATTTCATGAAACAGGTGATGTAGCTAATCTTCAAGTACCTACACTGTGTATTGTTGGGGGAGATTCAGCAGATGAAGTTACAGCCGCTACAACGTTTAAACAATTAAACAACAATATACATATTGCTGTTATTCCGTTTGCAGGTCATTTAGTGCATAATGATCAGCCTAAAATATATTCATATATATTGTCTAATTTCTTACAGAATGCGCAAGCTGCTAGTCGACTATGATAATTTTTGGTTATAATAATAAAGGAATTATTAATTGTATCGGTTAGGGGCGCAGCAAATATGAAAACAGTCGTTGTCATCGGTGGAGGTATTACTGGACTTTCTACTATGTTTTATTTAGAAAAATTAAAGAAGGATTATAATTTAAATTTAATCCTTATTGAGAAAGAAGAGTATTTAGGTGGTAAAATCCACAGTGTGGAAGAAAATGATTTTATTATGGAATCTGGAGCAGATTCTATTGTAGCTCGTAATGAACATGTTTTGCCGCTTGTAAAAGATTTAAATTTAGAAAATGAAATGGTATATAACGAAACAGGTATTTCTTACATATACTCTGATAACATATTACATCCAATTCCTGCTGACACTATATTTGGGATTCCTATGAGTGTTGAATCATTATTTAGCAGTACGCTAGTCTCAAAAAAAGGGAAAATCGTTGCTTTAAAAGATTTTATTACGAAAAATAAGGAGTTTACAAAGGATACATCACTTGCTGTATTTTTAGAAAGCTTTTTAGGGAAAGAATTAGTGGAAAGACAAATTGCACCTGTGCTGTCAGGTGTATATTCTGGTAAATTGAATGAGCTTACAATGGCATCTACGTTACCATATTTACTTGAGTATAAAAATAAATATGGAAGTATTATTAAAGGTTTTGAAGAGAATAAAAAACAATTTCAGTCAGCAGGAAATAAAAAGTTTGTATCATTTAAAAGTGGACTATCTACGATTATTAATCGCTTAGAAGAAGTGCTGACGGAGACTGTCATTAATAAAGGTGCTGTAACAACAGTGATAAGTAAAAAAGGGGATCGGTATGAGGTTTCTTTTGCAAATCATGAGACAATACAAGCTGATTATGTCGTTTTAGCAGCTCCACATGATATCGCACAAACGTTATTACAGTCTAATGAGTTAAATGAGCATTTTAATAAATTTAAAAATTCATCGCTTATAAGTATTTACTTAGGTTTTGACATACTAGATGAACAACTACCGGCTGACGGCACAGGTTTTATCGTAACGGAAAACAGTGATTTACATTGTGATGCTTGCACATGGACAAGCAGGAAGTGGAAACATACATCTGGTAAACAAAAGCTATTAGTAAGAATGTTTTATAAGAGCACTAATCCAGTATATGAAACGATCAAAAGTTATAGTGAAGAAGAATTAGTACGAGTTGCTTTATATGATATTGAAAAGAGCCTCGGAATTAAAGGTGAACCGGAAGTAATTGAAGTTACAAATTGGAAAGATTTAATGCCGAAATATCATTTAGAACATAATCAAGCTGTTCAATCATTACAAGAAAAATTGGCCGTGCTTTATCCTAATGTATACTTAGCTGGTGCTTCATATTACGGTGTAGGAATTGGTGCTTGTATTGGAAACGGAAAGAATACTGCCAATGAAATAATTACGACATTGAATGAACAGTCAAAATAATAATATTGAATACATATGTAAATAAAATGTCCCTCCAACATAATGGAGGGACATTTTATTTGTGATTATTTAACATTAATTACAATCTTTTTATGATTGGCTTTATTCTCTTTAATAGTTAATGTTATTTTTCCAGATTCTTCAAAGGAATACGGTGAGAGCCGATAAAGTTCTTTAATACTATGTTTTTCTTTTAATTTATTTGTAGGAATTAAGGTTATATTAGGCTTCCATGTTTCCTGTTTGCCTGAAGGGTAGTCTACTATTATTTCTGGATTATTTAATTGTATTGTTTCCCAAGAGACAAAATACAGTTCAACTTCTGCATCTTTTTTTAGTAATTCTTCTGAGAAATAACCAAACTCACCAACATTACCAAAAACAGTGAAATTTTGATTTTGCAATTTAATATCTAAATATCTAGGTTGATATGTTGCTGCGTGATACATTCCGTATGAAAGAGAGAGTGTGGCAGCGATTAATATACCAACTGAAAATATCTTAAAGCTATTTCCTTTAAAACTTGTCATCATAAATGAGTTTGGTGTGAATTTTTTTGCGAATAAAAAAATGAGTAAAATGAGCAAGAGGGATAAGCCAATGAAAATATACATAAAGTTTAAGTACCTCCGTAAGAAATATTTACTATTTTTCTATATTTTAACATGAGAAGGTATAAATTAGGGGTGGTTTTTAGAGGGGAATTAATAAATACAACGAAGTTATATATTATTAATAGGATAAACATCGCTAGAAATATTTGATTTGTGGGACATTAAGGACTTTCCTAATTATAAATACTTTTTCTGCTATAATAAATGAGTAGAGAGAAAGGAGTGATCCTATGGTATTTCCTATGTTAGAAACAGAACGCTTGCGCTTAGTTGAAATAGAACAATCTTATTGTCAAAAAATATATGAAATATTCTCATTAGATGAGGTAACGTGTTATTACGGTATGAATTCTTTTACTGAGTTTGGACAAGCTTCACGTATGATTGAATCTTTTTCAAAAAATTACTTTGAGAAAAAGGCAATGCGTTGGGGGATTGTATTAAAAGACACAAATAATTTAGTAGGAACAATTGGATTAAATAATTTACAACTTTGGAGTAAACGCTCAGAGATTGGATATGATTTGCATCCTCGTTATTGGGGGAATGGTTATGCTTCTGAAGCTGCTCGAGAAATTATTACTTATGGATTTCGAGATTTAGGTTTATTTAGAATTGGAGCTATTACATATCCTGAAAATATAACTTCGTGTAATATGTTATCTAAATTAGGTTTTCAACAAGAAGGGCTGTTACGTGGATACATTCATCAAGGAAATAAACAACACGATGCATTAATGTATTCTATTGTACGAACAGATGTAGAGGATATTCATTATTAATAAAAAAGCCCCTCTTATTTAAAATAAGAGGGGCTTGTAAAAATCAACCTATTTTAGGTAATAAACGTTCTCCGCTTTTCATACTACTTTTACATAAAGGGCATTTAGGCTCTTCTTCAAATGAAAAGTTCTTTCTCATCCATCCTAAACAATCCTCTGATTCACATTCCCAAACAGGGGTTTGTTCTGGTGGTACTTCTGCTACATCGTTCTTTCGATTGCGATACATGTAACCACTCCTTTTATGTAAAAATTTTTAGTTATATATTAAAAAGGTTGTTAACCGAGCTGGTAACAACCTTTTTATTG
This sequence comes from Bacillus sp. AC266, assembly GCF_979253805.1. NCBI lineage: Bacteria > Bacillati > Bacillota > Bacilli > Caryophanales > Bacillaceae > Bacillus > Bacillus sp. AC266. The sequence goes on along the minus strand of NZ_CEEDEC010000001.1, from coordinate 1,015,054 downwards.
ATTGAATTATAGCTTTACAACGTTTTTAGCTTGAGGTCCACGGTTACCGTCTTCAACTTCGAAGCTAACTTCTTGACCTTCGTCAAGAGATTTGAAGCCGTCGCCAGTGATAGCTGAGAAGTGAACGAATACGTCGCTACCGTCTGCAACTTCGATGAAACCGAAACCTTTTTCGCTGTTAAACCATTTTACTTTACCTGTTAATGTCATGGTAATGCCTCCTAAAATTTAAAAAGATTACAATATGATCGGCCTTATTCGATTGAAAATAAAAGTTCACATATTATCAAAAATCCATAAGGAGTACAAAACATTCCTGATTGATACTTGATAATATGCAAAGAAAATATAGTGCTAAATTGACCTTAATTACTATCCTACAACAAATGGTGGGAAATAGCAAGTGCTGGTAATATCAGTGAATTAATTGGGCGATACTGGTAAAAGGCACGAAGACATCTCTTTTATTTATATATTATTCCTAATCTGAATTTATTCCAAACAGAAATCATTTATTTTAAAAAATATGTTTAAGGGAAACGATATATATTTTAAGAATACAGATGGTTACAATAATAAGGAGGATAGAATATTGCTAAATAAACAATTTAAAATAATTGAAGCAGCAAAAGAAGGAAGAAGAAAAGTTCATCCTATTTTCGCTGTTATACTTGCAATTGTATTTTTAACTTTAGGTGAATTTTTCATGTTGTTTATGCTGTTTTTACCGAAAGCGGATACATCATTTGTAAAGGCAATTTATAATAATATTGAGATGATATTAACGTTTGGTGGGGCTATATTTTTTATTTTTTTATGGATTAGGTTTGTAGAGAAAAGGTCATTTTCATCCATTGGTTTTTGGAAGGTGCAATGGATGAGAAAGTATTTGAGAGGTGCGTTAATAGGATTTGTCTTCATTTCAATACCAGTAATTGTGCTTATATTAACAGGGATTGTAAAACTACAAATGCAACAAATTACGGCAACCGCCATATTTGGTATTGTAGGATCTTTAATTGCTTTTTTAATACAAGGTGCAACGGAAGAAATTATTGTACGAGGCTGGTTATTTCCAGTTATTTCTGTTAGAAGTCGTATATGGGTTGGGATTATAGTGACGTCCTTTTTATTTGGTTTTCTGCATTTACTTAATCCTGGCATTACAATCCTTTCAATATCGAATATAATATTAGTTGGTGTATTTGCAGCTTTTTACGTATTAAAGGACAGTAGTCTTTGGGGGATTTGTGCATGGCATTCCATTTGGAATTGGGCACAATATAATGTCTATGGTTTTGCAGTTAGTGGCATGACGATATATTCAACACCACTATTTAAACCTGTAACAAATGGCAATGAAGTCCTTCATGGAGGCTCATTTGGGATTGAAGGTAGTATTATTACAACAATAATGCTTTCTATCGCTTCAATTGTTTTATGGAGACAGTTATGGGGGAGAAGAGTGAAACAACGAGATTTTAGTTAAGGAAAGTGGGAGAAACTATGGGGATTATAGCGTTTGAGGGAGCGAGTGCTGTTGGTAAGAGTAGCACATGCCGTGAACTAGAAAACAATTATGGAGCATTCATTATACCTGAAGTGAATTTTTTATTTGAAAGACCAAAAAATGAACATAGAACATGGTATTTTGAAAAACAAGTAGAGCGCTGGAATATAGCAGTGCAGAAGTCGCAGCAATATGAATTAGTAATACTCGATGGGGATATATATCAGCCACTTAGTTATAATTGGTGTTTTCATTTTGATATATTTAATCAGCCGTTATCTTTAATAGAAAACTTTTATAAAGAAAAGATGATAAATAGAGAAATTGGTTTTCCAGATCAATATTTTTATTTATATACAAGTGATGAAGAGCTTAGAAAACGGAAAGAGTCTGATGGGACGAAAAAAAGAAGAAACTTTGAAAAACATTTACATATATCTAAAGCATTTCAGCGTTATTATGAAAATCTCAATACAGTCACAGACGGGTACTGTAAATTGATTGAAGCAAAAAGTATAAAGTCGAATGAATTAGAAATTATGAAAAGTTTAAACAGCTTAAAAGTATGTGAAGAAAGACGTTTTGATGTTTCGAGGTTAGATGCTATTACGAAGTGGTTAAAAGAAAATCGTGCATAAAGTAAAAACAACGAGTGTTTTAGAAGGCGCTCGTTGTTTTTTTGTTTCCATATAAATATAAAGGGAAATTTTGTAGAATATCTTTATTTTTTAACAGAATAATCTTTCAATTTCACAAAAAAAGAAATACAATATAAGGAAATATATATAAATAATATGATAGGGGATGGGATGAACTATTTTGAATGAAGGAACTGTTTTATATAAGAAATAATGAGGTAGTAAGAACAGAGATATTTGGGAGGAAACAAGCAAGATGAAAACATTATTTAAAATCATAGGAATTATAGCTGGTATGGCGGTAATCGGGGTAGGTGTAACGTATGGTATGCTGTATTATCTGAATAATAGTAAACCAGCTGCGAAAAAGGCATCACCAGCCGCTCCGGCAGTAGAAGTGCTAGCTGATAGTAATGTAAAAGCCGAAGATGCAAAGATGTTAGAAAATGGAAATTACTCATTGCCGAATAGTGGTTTTAATAAAAACTTCAAATGGACAGATGAGAACATACAGACAGCACTACATGAAATGGCACATCAAAAAACGAAAGCTGATCAAAAATGGGGCTATATTTTTATTACACAAGAACGTATTGAAAGTTTACTTGAAATTATAAATAGTAATGATGTTGCACAAAAAAGTACATATGTGGATATTTTAGAACGATGGAAACAAGGAAAATATGAAAAGGTTGATGTAGACCACAACAAGATTTGGAAATTACAAAGTGGGAATTTAGGAGAAGGGAAAGGAGTAATGTCAGAAAAGGAGCAAAAAGAATTAATTAATCAAGTTTTTATACAAAAAGGTACATATTCAGGTAGTAAATTAATTGCAGGTGAGGTACAAGCTAATAAATAATATACATATTGATTTTGAAACACCTGTATTGTTATGAACACAAATGTTTTAATAAAAATGAGTAATTGCTTTTTAGAGCAGTTACTCATTTTTGTTATTACTCGCTTACTTTTCTATTCTATTCTCTCTAATAATGTAAGAAACGATTGTAAAACTGGTGATATCCATCTAGATTTATGATAGATTACGTGGCTTTGAATGACTGCTGGAGTTTCGATGGGCTGAAAACAGAGTTGCTCTTTTTGACAACTTTCTTGTACAACGATGTAAGGGAGAATTGAAATTCCTAACTCACACATCACAGATTGTTTAATGACTTCAACATTGGAAGTCTCGAATGTTTTAGCGGGAATATTCCCGCTTTGACGTAAAAAACGATCTACCATTGGTCTATAGCCACAGCTTTGTTCTGTAAATATAAATTGAGTATCTTGTAATAAAAGGAGTGGATCAGTGTTTGAAGGGAAATGAGCAGGGAAAATCCATCCAAATGTTTCATTACATAAATTGCACGTAATAAAATCATTATGCTCTATACTTTCTCCAATTATGAAGATAACATCGGTTTCTCCTTCATGTAATTTTTTCAATGCTTGCTCATTGGTATTTGTCTCAAGTACGATATTTACTTTCGGATTTTCCTGTTTGTAAGTACGTAATAATTGTGGTAACCGATACACTGCCAATGATTCATTAGATGTAATAGCCAATGTTCCTTCTAAATGGTCACTGTTTTGAGGGATTTCTTGCGCTTTATCATAAATAGTAAGTAATTCTAATGCATACGGATGAAATTGATGACCTGCTTTTGTAAGAAGTATTTTTTTTCCTAATCGATCGAATAGGGGAATGTTTAAATCGTTCTCTAACGCTTTAATATGGGCTGTCACAGTAGATTGCGCATAACCTAATGCATGAGCAGCTTTAGAAAAGCTACCATATTTAACAATGGCACAAAATGTTTTAACATGTCTCATTTCCATAAATGATACCTCTTTTATTATCATGATTTGTGAATGATTATATCATGTATTTCAATTTTTCAAATCATTAAATTTCTTTTAAAATTAAGTTGTGGAGAAATTCATTCAATTGAAAATGGAGGAGGAAAAATGAGTGAAAAGAGCTATCATGTAGCTGTAGTTGGAGCTACAGGCGCAGTAGGGCAAAAAATCATTGCATTGTTAGAGAGAGTAACGAAATTTAATATAGAAGAAATTACATTACTCTCGTCAAAACGATCTGCTGGTAAGATAGTACAATTTAAAGGACGAGAGATTAAAATACAAGAGGCAAAATCAACTAGTTTTGAAGGTGTAGACATTGCCTTTTTTAGCGCTGGGGGAGAAGTTTCTAGACAATATGTAAATCATGCAGTTTCTAGTGGTGCAATCGTAATTGACAACACAAGTGAATACCGAATGGCACACGATGTACCACTCGTCGTTCCAGAAGTAAATGCACATACTTTAAGGGAACATAAAAGGATCATTGCAGTTCCGAATTGCTCAGCACTACAGATGGTAACAGCTCTTCAGCCAATTCGAAAATCATTTGGTTTAGAACGAATTATTGTTTCAACGTATCAAGCCGTATCAGGCTCAGGAATTCATGCGATTCATGAATTAAAAGAACAAGCTAAGTCAATGCTTACAGGTGAAGAAGTGAAGAGCACTATATTACCAGTGAAAAAAGATAAAAAACATTATCCAATTGCATTTAATGTATTGCCGCAAGTGGATATATTTACAGACAATGATTTCACATTCGAAGAAGTAAAGATGATTCAAGAGACGAAGAAAATTTTAGAAGATCCAAATCTGAAAATGGCAGCTACTTGCGTCAGAGTTCCAGTTGTATCGGGGCATTCTGAATCAGTTTATATTGAACTTGAAAAAGAAGCGACCGTTGCAGAAATTAAAGAAGTACTACTGAATGCACCAGGTGTTATTTTACAAGATAATCCTAGTGAACAAATTTATCCAACGCCATTATATGCAGAGGGTAAAAGAGATACATTTGTAGGTAGAATACGTAAAAATCCTGATACATCAAAAGGATTCCATCTTTGGATCGTTTCTGATAATTTATTAAAAGGTGCTGCTTGGAACTCAGTTCAAATCGCAGAGACATTGGTGGGAAATGGGATTATTTAGTATGGATTTATATAAATATTGAAAATAGAAGGATATTTGGGAAACCGTTAATTATAATGGTTTCCTGTTTTTTACTTAATGAGTATTTTCCTCTTACTTCAATTAAAATTTAATTTAAGTTAGTTTTTATAGTGTTTTTATAAATATCAACTTTATCTGCAGAGAATTTTAAAAATCTAGGCTCTCCGTTAATTGTGAGATTAATATTAAGTGATAAAGGCATTTCAACCTTTTTCACTACATCTTCTATAGCAATATACTCATCTTCTTTTTCGTTATAAAAACAATGGAACTAATTAATACCTCATTATTTTCAATATCAATACTACACATCATAGGGAATTTCTCATCATTATGTATTATTAATTCGCCAAGTACTATTGAACCGTTTAATTCTTCTGTAAAATTTATTGTTTCCACTGGTTTTACCCACGTTTCATCGCACTCTTCATTTTCCGCTTCATCTATTGCCCATTCCCATATTGGGTTTTGTTTCAGGTCCTCAATAGTTAATTCATCAATTGGTTTGCTATTACACATTAATATATACTCCTTTGCCCTGAAAATGGATGAGTAAAAAATTTATTCATTAATTGTAAAATGTGGCTATTTGCAATCCTATAAATACAAGTTTGCTCGTTTCAATAAATAGTTGATCGCAAATAAGAAGTTTCAATGTAGAGTATTATCCATTTGATATTATTAAATCTAGTTTTGTAATGTTGAACTTATTTTTACAACCTATTAAAAGTCTATTCTTACGGTAATCTTAACAAGGTTTTAACTAGACAGTAAATAATGCCTTTTGAAAAGGAAAACCGTGGTTGTGATGGGGGAAATAGCAAAAAACATCAAGAATGAACAAAAGTGTTTTGGTATGATATGGAATATATTCAATGTGAGGGGGAGATTATGGTGTATCAAGTAAAGGGGTACTTTTCATCGCTAAAAGGAAGTCATTATGAAGTTGGAAAACAGCAAGGGGAGTTTGTGAAAAATCATCCGTATCTCATTCCACAATTTATGCAGCAAGAAAATTTAATATCAGATAGCCATTGGACAGAATCTAGAAAAGTACTAAAACAATATTGTCCAGGAATTAATGAAGAAATTGAAGGGTTTTGCGAAGTATTGAAAATCCCTTCTAGAAATATGATGTATTATTATCAAACACTATTAAAAGCAGGTTGTAGTCATTGTGCAGTATTACCTAGAAAAACTGATTCAGAGCATACATATGTATTAAGAAATTATGATTTATCACCGAGAATAGATGATATGCGTTTTTGCTCGACGCATGTTGAAGGTGCATATGCACATAGTGGCTTTTCTACTCAATATTTTGGACGAACAGAAGGAATTAACGAGCATGGGTTATCTGTTACATTTTCGGCATGTGGTCAACCTGTAGGGAATATTGATGGTTTAAGAAAGCCGATGGTAAATGGTTTGCAATGTTTTGCGGTAATTCGGGTATTATTGGAGAAATGTCAAAATGTGCAGGAGGCTAAGATATTAATAGAAGAAATGCCAATTGCAAGTAACATTAATATAATTGTAGCTGATCCTTTAAAAGCGGCACATATAGGGATTTTTGATGGTTTTAAATCAACAACAACTAAAGAAGACAGTCAAGGCTTTATCGTATCAACTAATCATGCGGTTAGTTCATCCATTCAAAAATTAAATAACAGGAGACTAGAGCAATCTACGAAGAGATATCACATTTTACATGAGCATTTAAACCGAAATGAACAGGTGAGTATGGAATCTTTAAAAGGATTGGTAGAAGAAGAATATCCTGCAGGGGTGACGGTGCATAATTATGAAGAATGGTTTGGGACTTTGCATTCTGTATTATTTGATTTACAGGATCGTACATTGAATATTTGCTTCGGATCGCCACTTTTCAACGAGTGGCACTCATTGAAAGTTGGAGAAAGCCTTCCGTTTTCTCAAGTGAATGTGAACTTTGAAAATAGTGAATATACTGATTTTTGGAGAGAAGAGAAAAGTGAGTTGATTCCTAAAGAACAAAAGGAATAATGTGGTAAAATGGAGGGGTCGGAAATAGACAGGAGGGGTTGATATTGCTACAAGCCATGTTACCATTTGTTCTTATCTTATTTTTAGTCGTTTCGATGTATATAACTTATCAAAAAAGAAAAAAATCAGGGATAAAAGGATTAAAAAGTGCATTAACTTCTAGTTGTTGCTTTTTAATTGCAATCTTAAATTTGTTTGCATATTGGTTTCATTTTGGTGGTATTTTTACTTGGTTATTTTCAATTGTATTATTGCTAGTTGGAGCATATTTTACAAAATATATTCCAATCTCAAAAAAGGTGCACTAAAATTATATGAGTTTAATATGTAATGTTTTATTTCAATGTGCTATAGATGCCTTTAAATCAATGCTTTTGAGCATTTTGATATGTGTTTGCAAACACATATCAAAATATACTCTTCGCGAATGTTTTCACTGCATCTTCTTGCATATTGGGTAAGACATGAGAATATACCCTTAAAGTTAAAGAGATATCAAATGCCAATGACAGAATTCATGAAGTTTGTAAAGTGCGAGAACGAAGATGTTTTTGACATCAAGCAGATGTACAACGCGGAAAAAGCTTTCAAGAAAGTGCAGAACCACCGAAATCTACATTTTGCTTACATGGGTATGCGAGTAAATGTAGCTGGCAAGTGGGGTACAATCGTTGGAAACTGGAAAACTAATTTGTTCGTTTTGTTCGATGGGGAAATAGAAGCGTACAACTGCCACTCTTATTGGGAAATTGCTTACTTCGATGAAGAGGGCAATGTGGTTCATAGCTGTCAAAAGAGAGAGTATGCGATATAAGTAAAAAAGGACGAGCAGTCGTACCTACTGTCCTTGATAGGAGAAAAATTATTCTGGACTAGAACTACGAATAACCAGAAAACGCACTTTTAACCAGTGTTGTCAAAGATGTAATAATTTATGCAACAAAAAAGCTTAGTCGGAATTCAAAACACCAAAATGGCTTGCATTGGTAAACAGGCTCAAAAGTAGTATATGCAAAATGAAAAATTCCATACAAAAAGCAGACAACAATTTTGGTTGTCTGCCAGTGAGTCGAATGAGTTAGCTAATTGTGATAAATCGCTTTCTCATTACAAGAAGAGTGAAGCTGCTAGTTCAAACAGCTTGTAGGTAGTCTTTTCGATATTTTAAAAAATATACAGAGAAAGCAGATAAGTGACGAATCTACCTGCTTCTGCTGTAACAAAAGAAAGAAGTATTAGCCGTGGATACGGCGGCTTGAAAATAGTATGTATTGGTTTTGAAAAAATATTCAAGGAGTGAAGGGAAATGGGATGGGGACAAATTTGAGGGCTATTCACTCGAACAGCTTCGTACCCGTCACAGTCGTTATCCTATTGTGACGGGTATCTGACTTATATTATTGAGGGAACGGGACGGAAGGATGCCACGGTATTGTTACAGGAATCCAGACGGACCTGCGCGCTTACCCCAGCACTCGCGAGCTGCGTCACGGCATTCAAGATAGCAGATCTTCTGCCAGATTTGACGGCTACGTTATAGTTCACGACTAGGGGACGAACTGGGTTCCTGAGGGGGAAATCGATTGAGAATTGCTTGATGATAGGTTGTTCTTAACGTGACGTGCGCTGTCAGCGTGATACCTTCTATAGTAATACCAGTCAGCGTTGTCCCGTTAAATGAGGTGAGTTTGACTGTAAGCATGTAACGGTTTTGCATATTTATTTTTCCTTTATTATTAGACTCAATTTATTTTATGCTTGTCTAACAATTTAGTGTAGACACTTGCATCATAATAAGTTGAAAGATATATAAGATTATATTTTGATAAGGCGTGGGGATAAAAAGAAGGCAGTTGAACAAAAACGTTATTTGAATAAAAGCTAGTGGACTAGTTTTTAACACTCACTGAAATTAATACTCATAATATACTTTGTAATAACTTATATGGAAGTGAGTTGAATACTAATGTTTTATTCATATTTTGATACCCGAGATAGAATGCGTCCGTATGGTACGGCGGGTATTACGTATAGCGGAGCACAAAGTACAATTCAAGCTGTTCAACAAGCGTTACAAGCACAGCAGCAAATGCAACAAATACAGCAAGGCATACAACCGTACTATTTATCTATGGAGTATTATTATCCAATGCATCATATTACACCATACGGAATTTCTGTTTCAACAATTCCATATGGAACTGTATACAATTTATAAAAATATGCGGGGGAATAAATTTGAGTATTTATATAAGGGCGCAAGTACAGAGCGCCCTTATAAGAAATGATTCGTATCTGATGAATTAATATTCAATTAAATGTGTAATTAAGATTAATATAAAAATTTTATTTTGTATGTATTTGAAACACGAAAAGAGCACTTAATAAAGTGCTCTCATGACGAGATCATTCACTCAAAAGAAAGGAATACACCATATCATACGAAAATATTTTGAAATGCTCTTGGGTAAATTAATTATTATTTGTAAAAAAAAGCAGCTAGCAAAAGCTAACTGCTCGGATATGATGGGGATTAATGGAAGAAAAGAGAAATATGATTAGTGTCTCTCTGTTTTTTATATTATTCGCAAATAAATCCGGTTGCTATACCAGTTGGAGCAACACCTACTGGGACCGTATCAATAACCGTATTTGTAGCAGTATTGATGACAGAAACAGTATTACTAGCTTGGTTTGTAACATAGGCGCGAGTGCCATCTGGTATGATAGTCACTTGGTCTGGTGATAGTGCAACCGGAATGGTATCGATGACGGTGTTTGTCAACGTACTTATTACAGATACATTATTACTTACTTTATTTACAACGTAAATACGAGCTCCATCCGGTGTAATAGCTATACCAACAGGTTCGGTACCTACGTTAATTGTATCAATAACGGAATTTGTAGCGGTGTTAATAACAGAAACAGTATTGCTGTTTTGATTTGTGACATAAGCACGAGTCCCATCTAGTGTGAAGACGATTATCCTAGGTCGAATACCGACATTAATGGTACCAACAACTGTGTTGGTAGCAGTAGCGATAACAGAAATTGTATTACTTAATTCGTTTGCAACATACGCAAGGGTCCCATTTGGAGAAACAGTAATTCCTTGCGGAGCGATTCCAACATTAATGGTACCAACAACTGTGTTGGTAGCAGCGTTAATAACAGAAACTGTATTATTACCATGATTTCCAACATAAACAGTTGTGTTATCGGGAGAAACAGCTACACCAATCGGGTTAGTTCCAACAGGGATGGTATCGATAACTGTATTAGTGGCAGTATCAATAACGGAAACTGTATTAGAAAAAATATTAGTAACATAAGCACGAGCCCCATTTGGAGAAACTGTTACTTCAAGAGGGGCATTATCTACAGTAATTGTAGCGACTACTGTATTTGTCCCGGTGTTAATAACAGAAACTGTATCATCTGCAGGATCATCAATGGCTCCTGCGTTTGTAGCATAAACAAGGAAATTACATCCAGGTCCCGTCGGCCCAGTAGGCCCAGTAGGTCCCGTCGGTCCAGTTGGCCCCGGTGGGCAATCACAATCTCCCGATGGCCCAGTAGGTCCCGGTGGTCCTTCAGGCCCTTGAATACCTTGCACGCCTTGAGGTCCAGTAGGTCCTGCAGGCCCTTCAGTTCCTTGAATGCCCTGCACGCCTTGAGGTCCAGTAGGTCCTTCAGGTCCTTCAGGCCCTTCAGGCCCTTGAATGCCTTGCACGCCTTGAGGTCCAGTAGGTCCTGGTGGCCCAGGAACTCCTGTTCCTGTCCCTGAACCAGTAGGTCCTGGTGGTCCTTGAATGCCTTGAATACCTTGCACACCTTGAGGTCCAGTAGGTCCTTCAGGCCCTTCAGGCCCTTCAGTTCCTTGAATGCCCTGCACGCCTTGAGGTCCAGTAGGTCCTTCAGGCCCTTCAGTTCCTTGAATGCCTTGCACGCCTTGAGGTCCAGTAGGTCCTTCAGGCCCTTCAGGCCCCGTAGGCCCCGTCGTTCCAGTAATGTTTAATAGTGAACTATTCAAGACTCCTTGTAAAATTAAGCTAAATGTCTGCTGTAACAAGGGGTCCGATATATTTGAACAACTAATAAGTGAAGACAAGTTTTGGAATAGAAATTGGAATAATGCTGAGATTTGAGTGAGAGTTGCAGTAGGTAAGGAATTGATTAATTGGTTTATAGTTCGTAAAACTAAATTTCTATTTGGTGTATTTGGTTGTACTGCTATTAATAAATCATTTAATGCCTGTAATGCTGTTTGGAGTATTTGTCTAGTTGTAGGATTTGGTGTTGTGAAGAAAGAAAGGATAGCTTGGTTTAATTGGTTTATTATTTGCAATAATTCTTGTTGTTGAGAATTTGAGAAAAAAACAGGTGTACAACAATTACTTTGATTACAAGGGGATACAGAAATAAAGCAGGGGCGCTGAAACTTATCACACGAATTTGGTGAATTTGACTTATTATTATGTCTCATAAATAACTCCTCTAAAAAATTTTAAATGTTAGATATGTCTTGATAATTTATATTAGCAACTGAGTTTAAAGTATTTATGGGTATATGTTTAATATGAAATGTTCAGAAGTTTTTCTTCCTTCAAAGTATATGTCAATAAAGTGAAGATGATCTTATTTTACATGTAATCATATATATAAATAAAATGAAGATACTTTTATAGTACATATAATCAATACTTAGTTACTAATAGGATGTTGTAATCATAGGAATAGAAGATATTATGACATATGATTTTATTAATATGACTCGCATTCCATATAACGGGCATCTGATTTGAATTTTTTCCAGTATCTTAATACATTTAAGAGACTGGATTGTTTAGTGGAAATAAAACTTAATAAAATAATCCTTTTATAAATAAGTAGATCGAACGGAGGGGAACCGTATCGTATGAATCAATTGTCATTTTCTGAAGACATCGATGAAAAAGAGATGCGAAGACTTGTGGTGAAGGAGCTGAAAAACTACAAAGCATTGTGCGTTCGGATGAAAAATCAAGAAGAACAGGCTCAAACGGGGGCATCGTTCTTTTTCCTAAAATGAAAGGTGACGATAAGAATCATGAGATACGTTTTAAACAAATTGAACGGACATTGAAATATGCTCTTGATAATGATCAACGTCAGATAATTGAATTGAAGTATTTTGGGAGTGAGAAAGTCAAAGATTCCTATGTTTATAATGAATTGATGATGAGGCGTGATAGTTTTTATGAGAATAAAAAAATAGCTATCCGTTTGATAGCTACTGCTTTAGGGATTATATGAACGTGGTTTTATTTTAGTGAAGATGAAATTATGATCTTTTGTGTTACTGATATAAATTGTTATATGATACGTGTAATCCATCTTACTCGCTCTGCCTTGTGGCAGGGCTTTTTTATATAATAATATAAATTAAGTAGTTAAAGAGGTGTGTTTAAATGAGCTGGGAAGAATCATAAAGAAGAGAGCAACCATGTCCATGTGGTAAGGGAAAATATATTGAAATTATGAAGGTGTATGCAATAGAAGAAATATAAGAAAGTGCTAACACGTATGCGGAATAGACATAAAACATCGCTGATTTGCCATTCATAAAAATAGACTTTTCTTAGCAGAAATCACTAATTATAAATACTTATAAAATTAGCTCTGATATAGCAGATATTGAAGCGAAGAAAAATAAAGATGGGAGTGCATATTGGAAATACGAAGATGACCAAACAAAATTATGGAATATACGACTATAGAACTAGAAAATGATGACATAAATCTAAATATTATTGTTTAAATTCATATTTTATAATGTCCATTTAGCCCGCATTAACTGCCCGTAAACCCCCTCTGATTAAAGTTTCACTTTATAAAAATGAGCCCATAGTAAAAATAACCTAAAAATAGGCATATGAACAAGGTGCATCATCTAGTGATAGGTCATATTTTGTTGGTGTACGTATTGAACTTAGTTTATCCCGCTATTTGTGGGCAGTAAAACTCCCACCTCAAAATCCAACTGGAGCAAAGAAGTTAGGTGGGAGCCCTGCTGCCCGTAAACGCCCGATTGGTGCGGGCTAATAATCAGTGGGGGATGAACAAAACCCCTACTGATTAAAGTTTCACTTTATAGCGCTATTTCTACTTAGATTTAACGAACAGAAATATAGGAAAGTATCGATGGGGTTTTAGTTTATAAACGGAGGTCATGAAGATGAATAATTTTCAACAAGAACTACAAGCGTTAAGCCTTAATGATTATCAGCCTGGAAATATTGTGTATTGGGACCAGCAAAACCAATATCCATATTACTATATTACAGATGATGCTCGTCGCTGTGGCGGTGGTCGTTGTGGTGGTTGTGGCGGCGGTGGTCGTTGTGGTGGATTCCGTTGTTTTGGTTGCTTCGGTTGCTTTAGTTGTTTTGGTTGTGGTGGTTGCTCTAATTGCTCTAATTGCTCTAATTGTTTTGATGGTTTTAATGGTACTACTGTAACATTTGAATATTGATAAGAGACAAAAAGGAATCCATTTTGAAAAAAGATTGATCGAAACGGATTCCTACTTTGTGAAGCATTATATAATTTTTATAAAAATGTGCTAACAAGTTTGCAAACGGACTTGCTAACACCTATACGAAATAGACATAAAGTATCGCTGATGTGTAGCTTAATAATACGATAATAATTTAGCACTTATAATGAATAATAGGTTATTAGAAAAGAAACCATAAAATGTAATGTTTTATATCATAATAAAAAGAGATTATTCTAATAGGTCGTTGTGTAACGGCTGCATAGGATAATCTCTTTTTATGCTTATTTTTGTAAAGAATGTACTGTTATTTTGAGTTGCTCAATAAATTTCCGGGTAGCAGCGCACATATATTTATCTCTTCTATAAATAAGTCCTATATCTATTGTTGGAGTGGGGTTTTCAATTTTAATAGCTTGTATGTGCTCATTTTGCAAAAAGTCTATATACGGTTTTGGTAACACGGTAATCCCCATACCTTGTGCGACCATTTGAATTAAAGATTCCATTGTACTAATTTCTAAAATTGGCCTTGGTTTAAAGTTAAAGTTTTGGCAATGAGATGTAATTAGTTCTGTTAAATAGAAATTTTTAGGTAGAAGAATTAAAGGATAGTCCTGTAATTCTTCAATAGATACATACTTACGTTCAGTTAAAGAATGGCTGGTTGGCACAACTAATGTAAGTTCACTTTTATATAGTGGGATAGAAACAATCTCTTTATCTTGCACCGGGAGAAATGTAATACCAATATCTAATTCATTTTGTAATAATTTTTCACGAATTTCTCCTGTACGAAGCCCCAACACAGAGAGTTCGATATTTGGATATTGCTTATTGAAATCTAATATAGCTGGTGGTAGTAAATAATTTACTACGGTTAACAAAGATCCTATTGTTAAGGAACCATGATGTAATCCATTTAAATCTTGAATGGCAGAACGAGCTTGTTCGACTTCGTGAAAGATTGTTTTACTGTGCGATAATAAAACTCTTCCTGCTTCAGTTAAAGATATTTTTTTACCAATTCGATCGAAAAGGGGCATGCCTACTTCATGTTCTAATGCACGTATTTGTTGGCTTAGTGAAGGTTGTGAAATATTTAATTTCTCGGCTGCTCTTGTGAAATGTAATTCTTTCGAAACAGCTAAAAAGTATTCTAAATGTCGTAATTCGATTGAAATCACCTCAAGTTTAATCATAGGATATACCTATCATTATTATATAAATAATTGAATTGAACAATGGTTTTGTGGGATATATAATCACTTTATCAGAAATGGATTGATTAAAAAATTAGGTGAGGTGAAGAAGAATTGTTGAAATCTAGTGTATTACCGGGCAGTTATTCACAAGTACTTCAAAAAAGGTATGAGGAGGCTGTACCGACAGGAATATATCATTTAACGCCTTTATATGTAAAAGAAGCAAGGGGAGCGATAATAACAGATGTAGATGGAAATCAGTTTATTGATTTTGCTGGTGGAATTGGTATGCAAAATGTTGGACATTGTCATCCGAAAGTTGTAAGAGCGGTACAAAAACAAGCAGAATCATTTATACATCCTTGTTTTCATGTAACTCCATATGAAAATTATATTACTTTAGCGGAGAAAATTAATGAGAAAGTGCCAGGTACAAGTAAGAAAAAAACGATGTTTGCCAATAGTGGTGCGGAAGCGATTGAAAATGCTGTAAAGATCGCACGTAAAGTAACAGGGAGGAGTAAAGTAATTTCGTTTGAACGAGGATTTCATGGGAGAACATTAATGACAATGTCTCTATCGACCAAAGAAACTCCATATAAAGCAGGATTTGGTCCGTTCGTTTCAGACATGCATATATTGCCGTATCCGTACTATTACAGAGCTGAAGAAGGAGTTTCTCCTGAAGAAGTGGATTCTCAAGTCATCTATCAGTTTGAAAAGTTTTTAGAAGAAGTATCACCTGAAAAAGTAGCAGCGATCGTAATGGAACCAGTACAAGGAGAGGGTGGGTTTATTGTTCCTTCCATTTCATTTGTAAAACGATTACGAGAAATTTGTAATCAATACGGTATTTTAATGATAATGGATGAAGTGCAAACTGGATTTGGCCGAACAGGGAAATGGTTTGCAACGGAACATTTTCATATAGAACCTGACATAATGACTTTGTCAAAATCAATTGCTGGCGGTTTACCATTAAGTGCTATTGTCGGTCGTGCGGAGTTGATGGACATTCCTGGGAGAGGACAAATTGGTGGAACTTTTGCCGGGAGTCCGTTATCATGTGCAGCCGGTCTTGCTGTATTTGAAATAATGGAAGAAGAAAATCTAGTTGAAAGGGCTCAGCAAATTGGAAATAGAATAATGTCACATCTACATCAAATGCAATTAAAGTACGAAATGATTGGTGATGTTCGTGGAATCGGTGCGATGGTTGCAATGGAACTTGTAACGAATCGCATAACGAAAGAACCTGCAAAAGAACTAACAGTAAAGCTAATTGAAGATTTTTGGAAGAATGGGCTTATAAGTATTGGAGCGGGGATATTTGATAATGTACTACGCTTTTTACCACCTCTAGTTATCTCAAACGAAGAAATAGATAGAGGATTTGAAATAATAAATGAGTCTTTTGAAAAGTTTTGCCGCAAGTAAGAGGAGGGATTTGAATGACTAAAGTATATGAAATCCTATCTTTAAATCTAGGATTGCCAAAAGAGGTTATGTATGGTGGGAAGTTAATTCAAACAGGGATAAATAAAAAGCAAGTAAAGGAACCTGTTTTTTTATCATTTTCAAAGTTTAATGGAGATGGACAGGCGGATTTAGTTCATCATGGAGGGGTAGATAAAGCGGTTTGTGTTTATACTGGTGACCACTATCCTTACTGGGAAAAAGAGTTGAATCAGGAACTTGTATATGGGGCTTTCGGTGAAAATATAACAGTAAGCGGAATGCGTGAAGAAGATGTTTGTATTGGTGACACGTTTCAACTCGGAGAAGCGATTGTACAAGTAACGCAGCCAAGACAACCTTGTTTTAAATTAGCCAAGAAATATAATATTCCAAAGTTGCCATTATATTTTCAAGATACAGGATACACAGGTTTTTATTTTCGAGTATTAAAAGAAGGGTGGATATTACCGGTAGATACTTTAAAATTGTTGAAGCTTGATCCAAAAGGTGTGTCAGTTTCGTTTGCGAATCGCATAATGCATAAAGAAAAACAAAACTCTGAAGGATTAAAAAGGATTTTAGAAGTAAATGCACTGTCTACTAGTTGGAGAAAGACGTTTGAAAAGCGAGTGAAGGGAGAAGAAATTAGTACGAAGGAGCGACTTGAGGGAACCGAAGAATAGGTGAATTATATTTGCATAAAATGGTGTATTTCTATTATCGGAAAGATAAGTAGGAAGCACCATTTGTTATATAATAAACATGATATTATTCAAAAATCTTAATACTAGTTTATTCGACTTGTTTTTTAATAATCAAAACATAAAATAAATTAAACCATTTTTAAAAGTTTTATGATACTATATTGATTTGAAAGGCCTATTTTTTGAGAGTAGGTCATATAAGTATATCTAAATTAATGGAATCGACGTATGGAGGGACAACATGGGCAATGTTGAAAAAATGGCAAACTTTCTATTAGAAGAACCGAGAAGAGAACAGTTATTTCCTTTATTTGAAGAAGTGTTTGGGATTACGAGCCAAACATTGCAGGATTTTTCAGAGAAAGGGTATTGGGATTATACATATAAAGCATTATCATTTTTACAAGATGATAATGCGATTGCAAATGTTGCGGCATTTTCACTTCCGCTTTTAATTAATGGTGAAAAAATAAATGCAACGGGTATTCAATCAGTAATGACACATCCGAATTATCGTAGACGAGGATTAATGAAGCAATTGTTTAGTAAGATGATAGAGGAAATTGATGAGCAATGCGAGTGTGCGGTCTTGTTTACGGAAAATCCGGAACTATATAAACCATTTGGTTTTCAAATTGTGCAAGAATATTTGATGACAGTATCATACGAAAATAAAGGCTACAAAGATTCTCAACTTAAAAAGTTAGATTTTTATAATGAAGAGGATAGACAATTAATACATGAGATTATTGAAAATGGCCAAAGGCTTTCTAATAAATTTTCAACGTTAAATTACCGCTCTTCGTTTTATTTAAATATGTATGATTCAACATGGAATGAAAACCTTTATTATTCAGAGAAATTAGATGCGCTGATTGTTTTTACAGTAGAAAATCAAAAACTAAAATTATTTGGAGTATTTGCGCCGGTAATTCCGATTTTAGATGAATTATGTGAGGAAATCTCTGGGGAATTTACGGAGATTGAATTTTATTTCTACCCAGATCAATTAGGAATTGATGATGTACAATATACAGAATTACAGACTAGTAAGTATTTAATGGTTCGAAGTAATAAAGAATTAGATTTTAAAGGTTATAAATTCCCGGTATTAACTGAGTTTTAAATATTAATTTAAATGCTTTTTTATGGAGGAATTATGAAAACATCATATATACCAAATCATATTGAGCAACTTACTGTAATGAACGCACCTAAATTTTACAAACTTGAAGACAATGATACATTCATTGTCCATTCGAAAGAAGAAACAGATTTTTGGCTGAAAACCCATTATGGTTTTGAAGTAATGAATGGCCATGTATTTTATGATGAGATAATGACAGATTTTCAGGCTGAGGTTCAATTGCGCATGAATCCAAATGCGACATACGATCAAGCGGGTTTATTTGTTATGATTTCTGAGAAGTGTTGGTTAAAAACATCTTTAGAATATATTCCTGAGGGCCCATCACATTTAGGTGCTGTCGTAACGAATAATGGCTATTCTGATTGGTCAACGCAAGACTATCCAAATGAATTTGCTAAGCAACAATTACGTTTTCGAATTATTCGAAAACTTGGCGATTATACAATATATGTGAAAACGAGTCAGCGATGGGAACAAATAAGAATCGCTCATTTGATGGAGGACATAGGTAATGAGCCTGTTAAAATTGGTTTTTATACGTGTAGTCCTTCTGAAAATAATGGATTCGAGACCGAGGTTTTTGATTTTAAAATTGAACAAATATAGATGGGAAAACCGCATTCTTACTAAATGAGAATGCGGTTTTTATTAAGTTAAAGAGTATTCACATCAACTGGCAGTGAAAATGCCTGGTAGATTAAAGTTCCATTTTATTGACTAAAAATGATTTAAAACTTATCATTTAATAATGTTAAATATTAATTTGCCTAATATAATAGGACTAATGGAGAAATTACAGACTATATCGCTCAAATAAGGAGGACTATAAATTATTCGATGGTAATTTCATGAAAAAAGGAGATTGTGTATGAAATCATTTCGCAAGTTGTTACAGTATTTAAAACCATACATGTTCTTCGCTATTATTGGACCGCTATTTATGGTACTTGAGGTTGCGATGGACTTAATTCAACCGACAATAATGCAACATATTATTGATGTTGGAATTGCAAACCGGGATTTGAATTATGTAATAAAAATGGGGCTTCTTATGATAGGAGCAGCAGCAATCGGTTTAGTTGGAGGACTTGGTTGTATGATGTATTCTACAAAAGCTGCTGTTAATTTCGCTACAGACATACGAAAAGATGTGTTTGCGAAAATAGAAACATTTTCTAGCAAAAATCGTGATTCATTTGGAACAGGTAAATTATTAACAATCGTGACAAATGATATTACATCTATTCAATCGGCAATGACGATGACGTTACGTGTACTTGTCCGTGGACCGTTATTATTTATTGGAAGTATCATTATAGTCTTTGTAACAGCGAGAGACCTATTTCCAATTTTACTTGTTGTGGTACCCGTATTATTAGTTGCAATTGTATTGATTGCAGGTCAATCGAGCGGTTCATTTAAGCGAGTACAAGAAGCATTAGATAAAGTAAACACAAAGCTACAAGAAAATTTATCCGGTGTACGTGTTATAAAAGCATATGTAAGACAAAAATATGAAATCGCACAGTTTGAGAAAGTTAATACAAGTTTAACTGAAATAAATATTCGTGCAATACAAATTATTTCATTGATGATGCCAATTATTATGCTAGTTGTAAATAGCGGAATTGTAGCAACTTTATGGATTGGTGGCGAGAAAGTTTTTAACGGTACACTCCAAGTAGGGGCCATTTTAGCTTTTATTAACTATTTAAATATCATTTTAATGTCACTTATGTCTATTAGTATGGTATTTATTCAAATTGCCCGTGCTTTTCCATCAGCTGATCGTGTACAACAAGTCTTACATACTGAAGTTGATATTACAACTGAAGGCGACGTATATGAACCAAAACAAGTGGGTGGTAATGTAGAGTTTAAAAATGTTAGCTATAGTTATACGAAAAATAATGAATATGTTTTAAAAGATATTTCCTTTACTGTACGTAAAGGTGAAAAAATAGGGATTATTGGATCGACCGGAAGTGGTAAATCTACATTGGCGAAACTATTGCCACGACTTTACGATGTTGATCAAGGTGAAATATGTATAGATGATGTTAATGTGAAAGCATACGATTTGCAAAAACTTCGTGCTTCCATTGGCTTCGTTCCACAAAAGGCACTTCTTTTTTCAGGCAGTATAGAAGAGAATTTACGTTATGGCAAAGAAAATGCAACTTATGATGAATTGGAATTAGCATCTTCATCTGCTTGTGCGACTGAGTTTATCAATAAGCTGGAAGACTCTTATGAATATAACTTAACACAAGGTGCAACCAATCTATCTGGTGGTCAAAAACAACGTATATCTATTGCAAGAGCCCTAGTGAGAAAGCCATCTATTCTTGTATTAGACGATTCTACATCGGCAGTTGATGCGAAGTCAGAAGCTGTAATACAGGAAGCGTTAAGGACAAGATATAGTGGCACAACGACATTTTTAATTGCATCAAAAATATCTTCTATTATAGATGCTGATATAATCCTCGTTTTGAATAACGGTGAATTAGTTGGAAATGGTACGCATGAGGATTTATTGGCAACTTGTGAAGTGTATCAGGAAATTTATCTTTCCCAAGGTGGTAGCCTGCAGCAAGAAGGAGGGGAAGAGCGTGCGTAATTTTCAAGGACAATTTGGAAATAAAGGTGGACGTAACAATCTGAAAACGGGAAAAACTAAGAATACTAAAGGAACTATAATGCGAGTATGGAACTATATGGGGTATCAAAAAGCATCTCTTATGTTCGTTATTATTCTTGTATTTATCACGACATTACTAGGTTTACTTGGACCATATTATATGGGGGTCATCATTGATGAATACATTGTACCGAAGGATTTAAGCGGGACAGCCAGAATGTGCATGCTACTCATTGCGATATATGGGATAACCGTATTATTAACATGGTTACAAACATTTGTAATGATTAATGTTGCATTAAAGACTATACAAAAAATACGACAAGATATTTTTGAAAAAATCCAAACACTTTCTCTACGATTCTTTGATGTACGTTCTCAAGGTGATTTAATGAGCCGTGTGACAAATGATATTGATAACTTAAATCAAGCTTTGACACAAAGTGTTGTGCAAATCATTTCATCAGCGTTAACGTTTATAGGTGTAACAATTGCGATGTTTTCATTAGATTGGATTTTAGCGATTGTAACTTTAATTACAGTACCTATTATGTTTTTTGTTACGAAAAAACTAGTTGCTTATAGTGGGAAAAACTTTGCGAAGCGTCAAAAGGATTTAGGAGAATTAAATGGATTTATTGAGGAAGCTATTACAGGCGCAGACGTAACTACGTTATACGGAAAAGAAAAAGAAACCGTACATAACTTTAATGAAATTAACGAACAGCTAAGAATTTCAGCAACGAAGGCTGAAACGTTTTCAGCATTTATTTTTCCAAGTATGAACTTTATTAATAACTTAGGAATGGGGCTTGTAATTGGAACTGGATCGGTAATGGTATTAAACGGAATGACAACAGTAGGTGTCATTGCAGCTTTTATTAATTATTCTCGACAATTTTCAAGACCACTTAGTCAATTTGCAACTTTAATGAATACGATTCAAGCGGCAGTTGCTGGAGGAGAACGTGTCTTTGAAATTATGGATGAAGTACCAGAAATTCAAAATAAAAAAGATGCAGTACTTGTACAAAATTTACAAGGACATGTTAGGCTTGAGAAAGTTTCATTTGGATACGCACAGGACAACATGATTTTAAAAGATGTGAGTCTCGAGGCGAATCCTGGGGAGACAATCGCTTTAGTCGGTCCAACTGGATCAGGAAAAACAACAATTATTAATTTGTTAACTCGCTTTTATGACATTCAAAAAGGGCAAATTAGCATTGATGAAAAAGATATAAAGGATTATGATATTAATTCTTTGCGGAGTAAAATAGGGGTTGTTTTACAGGATACGTATTTATTTGCAGGAACGATTATGGAAAATATTCGATATGGACGTTTAGATGCAAGTGATGAAGAAGTAGTTGCAGCAGCAAAAGCAGCATCAGCACATTCTTTTATAAAACATCTACCGAATCAATATGAAACGGAAATTGCTTCAGAAGGTTCGAATTTAAGTCAAGGACAAAAACAACTCCTTGCGATTGCACGAGCGATTTTAGCAGATGCAGATATATTAATTCTCGACGAAGCAACATCTAATATTGATACGAGAACAGAATTACAAATTCAATCTGGATTAAATAATTTAATGAGAGGGCGAACAAGTTTTGTAATCGCTCATCGGCTGAAAACGATTGAAAAAGCAGATCAAATACTTGTAATAAAAGATGGAAGTATTTTAGAGAGAGGAAATCATGAAACTCTCATGGAAGATGGTGGGTTTTACTTTGATTTGTATACGAGTCAGTTTAAAATTTAACAAAAACATTGATGTGGTGAGGTTTCTCTAGAAAAGAGAAACCTCATTTTTTATATTTGCAAACATTACCATCCGAATAGTCTTTCACTAAATGTTTTAACAGCGTCCTTTTGCAGACTAGGTGAAAAATGTGAATAGCGATTTAAGGTTATGAAAACGTCCTTATGATCCAATCGTTCGCTTACAATCTTTGGATGTACTCCTTGTTTTAAAAGAAGCGTTGCATGAGTATGGCGTAAATCATGAAATCTAATGTTTTTTAATTCGGATTTTTTCAAATAGGTTTTAAATGTATCACGAAAACCACTTTTGTCTTCTTTTTCCTGTCTCTGAATCAGTTCCGATATCGACAATAATACACCACTTTGTTCCTCTTTTTCGAATATGTCCTTTCACTTAAAACATTCCTTCATTGATTTTTGAATCATGTTGTAAAAGTATATTTGTAATTTTGCTGCTATGAAAATTACATGTTTGGACATATCGGCGATGGATATATTTTACCATATATAAATTAAATCATTTTGGAGTCATCTATTTAGTAAAGAAATTAAAATTATAAGAAATATGATTTTTAGTATATTTTCATCAGTTGGTGTATATATGTTGTATTTATTATTTTTGGATTTCAAATGAAATTTCTTTAGCTGCTTCTAAAGCTATTTTTTTAGCTTCTGTTTTAAAATAGGCTGCAGCTAAAACGTATCCACATCGATGTCCCATTGATGTAGGTGGTTTTAAGATAGTTCCTTTTTTAGGTTTTATATAAACTTTCTCTACACCAGGATATTTAGAACTACGGTTTTTCCCTGTAACTCGAATTAGTTTTCCTTTAGATTTAACTGTTAGGTAATGAGCGTACACATATTTATAATGTTTTTTATTTAGTGAAGGTTTATTTCCTAACATTAACTGAATAGTCTCTTGCACTAAGTTGATTCCATGTCCAATTTCAATTATGTCATTCATTGCTCCACCTGATATTCTGGGATTTATCTCAATTAATTTCCAAACATCTTTTATTCTCCGGAGTTCTAGATGACACGCTCCATTTTTCATATTAAAGGCCTGAATAACAGAATTAACTGCATTGAAAAGACTATTATATAGTCTTTTGTCTACCTGTCCTAGTAAAGAATAACCAGTAACAATAAAACGTTCAAAAAGTGTAATTTCTTGTTCAATTACTGCTATAATATGGACTTTTCCATCTTGAACTAAAATTTCAACTAAGTACTGAGGTCCATCTATATATTCTTCAAGTAGAATTTCTTCATTAGGTAGTTTTTTTAAAAGACTTTGTATAGATAAGATTAATTGATCTTTATTTTTTACTAATAATACATCTTTGGATCCTGTTGATTTAGGGGATTTTACAATAAGAGGGAAATTTATCTCTTTAGTTTTTTCAAGAAAAGATGATAATGATTCTGTTGGTTTGTAAATTAAATAGTTGAGTGAGATTGGTAATTCTTTAAGTACATTACGAGTTAATATTTTGTTTTCCATATGATGGATAGCTTTAGTAGATACAATATTTGAGCAAAATCTTTCTGATAAACGTGCAGCCACATAAACAAAAGGGTCAATAAAACTAAAGATCCCTTTTATGTTTTTTCCTGATGTATTTAATTTTTCAATTGTTGTAATTATATTATCATAATCATTTATATCAGTGAAAATCATCTGATGTACATCAGGGAATATAGTGCGTTCATTAATAAATTTTGTTTTTTTAGTTAATAAAACAGTAAAGAAATTAAGTTTTTCAGCTGCTTTGATTGCTTCCCTACTTGATCCAGATTTATTTGTTTCAATGAAAACGATAGTATCCATTTTATGTCACCTTAACCTTTATCATTTTATAAAATCTCAGGTTTATTATTTCTATAGGTAGAATATTAAAATGAGGTTAAGCTTGTTCTGGATTTTTCGAAAAATGGTTGAATGAGGAAGAACATGAATATATATATAATGAATTTGATATTTGTTTTGAAAAAAATCTTTAGAAAGAAGGGAAGAAGAACTAACATGACTATAATTGGTATGCTTCATCATCGGAAAGATCCGAATGACGTAAAGAAAGCATATACTTATGCTGCTGTAGCTAAAGCTGAAGGTGTGGAATTTTTTTATTTTACTTTAGGAAAAGTAAATATAGAAACGAAGAAGATTTTAGGTAAAACTTATGAAAATGGTAAGTGGATTGAACAAGAATTTTCTTTTCCAGATGTTATTTACAATGCAAGTGTTCATGTTAGTGATAAAAATCAGCAAATCTATGATTATCTACATGAAAAAGTTCCTTTTACAAGTCATTCAATTGGAAATAAATTAAGTGTATATAACAGAATAAATAGAGCGAAAAAATTTAAGCAATATCTTATTCCTTTTTATGAATTAAATGATGTTAATAAGTTTTTTGACATGATTAATCGTTATGAAAAACTTATTATTAAACCAATTTCTGGACATCAAGGTAGTGGTATTATTTTCATTGAAAAAAATGGGATGAATTACAGTATGAATGAGTCAGAACAAATTTCATCTATTAATAAAAAACAATTACGGAGCTTTATATCTGATAAGATTCAAGAGCAAGGTTACATAATTCAACAGTTTATTTCATGTCAAATAAAATCTGGGCATGTTTATGATTTTCGATTGCATGTTCAAAGAAATGGGGAAGGCAGGTGGGTTGTTACTTCTATATTCCCGAGAATAGGTCCATTAGGAAGTATTGTATCAAATATGGCTAAGGGTGGTTATAGTACGTATTTAGATGTTTTTTTAAAAGCGGAGTTTGATAACGATTGGTATAATATTAAAAGGTATTTAGAACGATTTGCAGTAACCTTTTCTAACCATTTTAATTCTTTATATGAGGATATACTATTTGATGAGTTAGGAATTGATGTAGGGATTGATAAGGATCAAAAATTGTGGTTATTTGAGGTGAATTGGAGACCAGGGGTACCTAATATATTTAATCTTGAATTAGATGTAGCTAGAAATTTAGTTCACTATGCTAGATATTTGGCTGATAAATATAAATAAGAAAAGGAAAATATAATGAAACCTAGAAACCTTTATATACCAATGTTTCTACTAATCTCTCTTTCTATATCTCCTATAAGGTTTTTCTCCATGCATTCCGAAATTCGGCGGATGCTGGACTGTCGCCAAGCCAACGTACCTAATATGAGGTAAATACCGGAACCTGGTAATACATCCTTCATTGTGGGCGGGGTCACATATTTATAAAAAAATACGCTTGTCCAATCCATTATCATTCTCCAGTCATTTAATACTACAAAGGGGGGAGAATATGGAAAACAATGAAAAAATCACGTTTCGATTTGTAAAAAAAGATGGAGAAGAAATTAATTTGGGAAATCTTGCTGATAAACGAAAAATTGTCATTGTCATTAATAATCAGATTACATTTGCACCGAATACAACACAAATTGCCAGTGGAGCCGGACAAAATAGTGCAGCAGGAAGTAATGCAGCAATCGATTCATCGAATACCCGACAGCAAGAAACGGTGGGCGCTGGAGGCGAAGCCATAAATAAAGGAATTAGTGGGGACCAGATTGAGCCGCATAAAATGAAAAAAGAAACTTCGGATGAAGAGGCAGAATTTGTACTTATCATCAATAATCAAATTAATAAAACCCGTAAGGAACAGGCTGGTGCTACTCAAGTGGCAAGTGGTGGTGGAGAAGACAGTGCAGCGGGAACCAACGCTGCCATCGAAAGCTCTAATACTAAACAGCAACATGCAGTAGGAGGCGGAACGGATAGTTCGGCAGAAAATGCAGGTGAAGAAGGCGACCAAATAGAAAAATGCGATTAAAGAAAAGAGGCTGTAATTATTTCGCAGCCTCTTTTTCTTATTATGGATTAATTGGTCTATTACTTACCCAACCAAATTAGGAATATATTAAATATCTTGATGGATCATATACTGTCCATAATCCTATCCGTTGAGAAGTATTTGGATTTTTATATACTGCGATTGATCTATAAGGTTTTCTATGACTAGCTAAAGTATTGTCAATATATACTGCAAGGTCATAAGGCTGAAGTTGTATTTAATAAAAAGTTGTAGCTTCTGATTTTGATGATGCGAAAAATCAAATTCGTCAACTCGAATTGTCTTTTGCCAAAGAAGCATGTGCTTCTTTTTTTGAAGAGCTATTAGTATTTGTACAGTTTCTAGTAATAAGTTTTGGATTATACATTCAAAAACAGAAAAAATATATCCAACCTTATTTAGCAATGAAGTTTAGTAAGAAGCGTGTGGATATAAAAATCGTTATTGGATAAAAAATCAAAAGAGCACGCCTATAAACGTACTCTTAGAAAGATAAGAAACTTATGAGTGGAGGAAATCTCCATATAATAACATATGCTTGTCTACTTTAAATGTGTAAAATTTATAAACAAAAATGCTATTTTATTAAGAAACGAGAAACGGTAGATAAGTAAGTACGTATATTATCGGATGTTAGTTGTTTTAATGAAAAAGAAACCTTTATAAAAAGGTTTCTTTTTCATTAAAATTAACAATCATAATCATTGTCGTATTCATGGTTACATTCATCGCAAGGGTTGTTCTGGTCATCACAGCAAATACAAAACGTTTTATTGATAAATATATCAATAAAATCAAAGGAATCGGAATTATTTGTGAGGGTAAGTTCTTGGAAATCTTCTACTTGAAAAATCCTTGTTTCATTAGGAACTATCGTAGCGATAATTGGTGTGTTAGAAATCCTTGTTCGAATAGTTACTTCAATGGGACCGGAATCGTTAGGAACAGATATTTGAAGTAATGTTTTGTTGTGATTAATAGTAAGATCTTCAAAAACCACTCTTGAAGAGTTAGGGGGTACGATAATATCTAGAGGTACATTTCCAGTTGAGGAAGTTCCCGAACCGGCTATGGTATGAGTCTCAATAAAACAGTTACTCTTTTGGTTAAGAGAATGTGATTGTTCTGCATAGTAATCATTTTGGTCATCACAGCAGATGCAAAACGTTTTTTGAATAAAAATACCAATATCGCTACTTGTATTGGTATTATTTGTGACAGTGAGGCTTTCAAAATTTTCTACTTGAAAAATCCTTGTTTCACCTGTAGCTATTGTAGCAGTAATTGGTCTACGAGCATTTCTTGTACGAATAGTTATTACAATCGGTGCAGAGGTGCCAGGAACATGAAACTGAAGTAATGTTTTGTTGTGATTATTAGTAGAATCTTCGAAAACTATTCTTGAAGTGTTAGCTGGTACGACAATATCTAGAGGTATATTTGAACCGGCAATCGTATGCGTTTCAATGAAACAGTTCTCTTTTTTGTGGTGAGAATAAGAATAGTTTTTATAGTATTTTTTTCCATGTTTATAAAAATAGTCAGCCATTCTTTAATCTCCTATCTTTTATTTGTCTATATATAGTATTTAATAAAAGTAAGAAATGTTTGTACAAGGTAGAAAAAAGTTCTATTTAGGAGAATAAGAGAAAAAGCTTAAGATATACGTACTGTAGCGTTTGGTTCAGTTAAACAAAATATAAGAATTAGAATGAGTATAGAGCTAGTTTATAACGATTGATATAGCACTGAAAACCAATAAAACAGCCATAATGATGTTAAATAATTGAGTATGTTTTAATAATAGTTTTTGGAACATTGAACCAAACAGGCTCCAACTAAATGTACTCATTAAACCGACTACACCTAGAAATAATGAAAAAAGTAGAAAACTTGAATATGAATTGTAGTAAGGGAGAATAAAAGTAGAAACTACAGTCAGTCCGAATAATATCCCTTTAGGGTTAACAAACTGAAGAAAAATCCCCACTGTAAATAAGTTTTTATTATCTTTTTCATCGGGATCCGTACTGCCTTTACTAGTGAGTATTTTAAAAGCTAAATATAACATGTATGCTACTCCTAAAATTTTTAAAGGTAATTCGATTTTAGGTAAAATATTAATTAGTACTATATTAAAGAAACTACATAAAGAAGTGAGGAGGAAAAAACCGAAAGCTACTCCAAAGCAAAATTGCATGCTCCTTTTCAAACCAAGTTGATTTGCGTATGTCATAGCTAAAAAATTGTTAGGACCGGGTGTGAAGCTACTAATAAAAACAAATAATAAAAAAGAAAATAAAGGCATTTCAAAACCCCCTAAGTATTTTTCGTGTGTTATAATGACCGAAAAGAACAATATAACGTGTGCTTTTTATTATACATAACGGTCGTTATATTGTATATAGTGTAGGGGTGTTTTTTTATGGAAGAAATTCAACTTATTTTGGCGAAAAATATAAAGGCAATACGTGAGAAAGAAAAATTAAGTTTAGAAAAGGTTTCCCAATTAACAGGTGTGAGTAAAACGATGATTGGACAAATTGAAAGAGGAGATTCAAGCCCGACACTAACAACAATATGGAAGATAGCGAATGGTTTAAAAGTGTCTTTTACGTCTTTAATTAATAATCCACAGCCTGATACGAAAGTGGTTTTACGAAACGATGTTCAAGTATTATCAGAAGACAATGGGAGATATAAAGTGTATCCTTCTTTTCCTTTTCAAGATGATAGGAACTTTGAAATCTATACGGTTGAAATTGAACCGGAAGGAAAATTAAGTTCGGAAGGCCATAAAGAAGGGACCGAAGAATTTATAACGGTGTTTGAGGGAGAATTGACAATTGAAATAAATAATTGTCAATATACATTAAATAGCGGAGATTCAATTCGCTTTAAGGCGGATAGACCGCACTCTTATCATAATTCCGGACGAACGCTAACTCGGTTAAGTATGACCATTTATTATCCAGCTTCATAAACTTGCTATTTTATTTAGAATATAAAGAGATATGTTTTGATAAAACCATCTATAAGAGATGGTTTTATTTATTACAATTTACAAAAAAAGACACTCATTTGAGTGTCAACACAGTATTGCTCTCGCGTATAGGATTGGAGAATATTTCTCAAATACGTATTGAGATGGTTCGTAAAGGAGAAACCGTCTTCATAAATAACTTAACATTGATAGCGTATAGAGTAAATTGATAATGTTTATCCGGAATATTTAGTATAGATAGTTTCTACTATCTATATAGGGGAATGGCATTTAAAGCTAAGAAGAAAAAATGAATCATTTATTAATCAACTCGTATAATTGTTAGAGAGGCGCCAGTTGATCCACCACCGATTAAATTGACAATTGATAAGAGACCGAATAATTGAAGAGAAATAGTATTACCTGCATTTAATATTGTAATTAAATTATTATTATAACTTGAAGTAGATAGGGCAGGAGATAGAATTGAGCTCAGAAGTGATGTAGATCCGTTTAAAAGTAGTCTTGAACCCGCAAGAAGTGCAATTGTAGTATTAATTTGATAAGAAAGATAATAACGTCCCGTTACAGGGACTGTAAATAAATCATTTGCACTATTGACTGCAAAGCTATCAAGGCTTTGATTGTTTGAGAGTAGTATGTTAGTACCACCCTAGTACAACTGAAACTGTTCCATCCACTGTATTATTTGCAAACATAGAATTTGTTGTAACGTTTATGCCGGTACTACCCGTGGGTCCGGTATTACTCATGGGTCCAGTACTACCAGTAGGACTAGTTAGTCTATAAGGAAGGATAATTGTATGTCATTATTTCGGGGATTTTCTCTATCTTTATTTTTAATTAAAATCACCTCATTTTTATGATAAAGGAGATACTTTTCATATATTCTATTAATAATATTTTTTATAGTAACGGCATGCTGTTTAAAATACATTCATTTTTAGTAAATTACATTAAATTTGATTTTGTACAAAGATTTTAATCGAGAGATTAATAGTATTTTTTTAGATAATTCTTTTAACATTTCGGAACATCTAACATTTAATAAATACTATAGAAGGGAGATGCAAATTTGAATCGATATGACAAATTACCAATGTCTAAGGAAGTTATGGATTCTAAAAATATTGGTCCTACATTTCCACCTCTTCCGTCTATTAATTTTCCAACCGGAGCAACCGGAGCGACCGGAGAAACAGGGGCAACCGGAGCAACCGGAGCAACCGGAGCAACCGGAGAAACCGGAGAAACAGGGGCAACCGGAGCAACCGGAGCAACCGGAGCAACCGGAGCAACCGGAGAAACAGGGGCAACCGGAGAAACCGGAGAAACCGGAGCAACCGGAGCAACCGGAGAAACCGGAGCAACCGGAG
Organism: Bacillus sp. AC266; assembly: GCF_979253805.1. Taxonomy (NCBI): domain Bacteria; kingdom Bacillati; phylum Bacillota; class Bacilli; order Caryophanales; family Bacillaceae; genus Bacillus; species Bacillus sp. AC266. Next base: position 984,112 of record NZ_CEEDEC010000001.1, on the reverse strand, counting down.
AAACCGGAGAAACCGGAGCAACCGGAGCAACCGGAGAAACCGGAGCAACCGGAGCAACCGGAGAAACCGGAGCAACCGGAGCAACCGGAGCAACCGGAGCAACCGGAGAAACCGGAGCAACCGGAGCAACCGGAGAAACAGGGGCAACAGGAGCAACCGGAGAAACAGGGGCAACCGGAGAAACAGGAGCAACCGGAGAAACAGGGGCAACAGGAGAAACAGGAATAACGGGAGAAACAGGAGCAACCGGAGAAACAGGGGCAACAGGAGAAACAGGAATAACGGGAGTAGCAGGAGCAACCGGAGAAACAGGAGCAACCGGAGAAACGGGAGAAACAGGAGTAACCGGCCCAACCGGAGAAACAGGGGCAACCGGAGAAACAGGAATAACGGGAGTAACAGGAGAAACAGGGGCAGCAGGAGAAACAGGAATAACCGGCCCAACAGGGGCAACAGGAATAACCGGCCCAACGGGAATACCGGGAATAATCCCAACAACAAACCTATTATATTTTACTTTTTCAGATGGGGAAAAACTTATATATACTAATGCAGATGGTATAGCACAATACGGTACAACACAAATCTTATCACCAAGTGAAGTTTCTTATATTAATCTATTTATAAATGGAATTCTTCAACCACAACCTTTTTATGAAGTTACAGCTGGTCAGTTAACTTTATTAGATGATGAACCACCCTCACAAGGATCTTCAATTATCCTACAATTTATTATTATTAATTAAAAAAGACAGATTCTTAATGGAAAAAGGAATCTGTCTTTTTTTGTTCTAAATTACATTAGTTAAAATTAAGTGACGATAAATTCAATTGTTATTGGGATTCCACCGTCTAATACATCTCCGCCAGGAATTGTAATAGCACCAGTAGGACCTGTGGTGACACTGGAGTTCACGCTAGGTTGAATTATCCCGTTTACATAGAGGTTGTAATACGTAAAAGTCGGAAAGGCAGTTGCAGTAGTACCGGCATCGTTTAAACAAGCTGTTGCAGTAATTGCAAAAGCTGCACCTGTTCCTGTTCCAGCTCCTAGTGTAGATGTAAATCTTCTAGAAGCGATAAATGGTTGAATAATTGGCAATTAAATTTCACTCCTTTAATTATTTTTTGAACGAAGTATAGAATAACTTGTCCACTATATTGTATGAAAGTTTTTTATAATAGAAACGGCTTCATGATTATAGAAGGAACACAATATTAGTAAAGGTATCATTTTTAATTAGTTGAAAGAATGATGTTGTTACTTGTAGAATATATGCTAATGATTTATTTATGTTTTAATTTTTAAATGAAAATGTGCTTTTGGACCTAATAGATAAACGTGGAAAAATAAAATAAACTCTTAAGTTTAGGTGTTTAATCTAAGCAGTCAATTATTAAAAACATATAATTAATATGTGAGTCATGAACATAATTAAATTACGTTTTCAAGTTTGATTCTAATTCATGTTTCCTATTTTAAGAGAAACATATAACTCAACTACTTTTTACAATCGCATCTTTTATAGTTCTTAGAATAGGAAAACACTCAACTATAAGAAAAGTAAGGAGGAAATAAATGTCAAATAATAATTGTTTTGGTCATAATAACTGCAATCCGATTGTTTTTTCAGCAGATTGTTGTAAAAATCCACAGTCAGTTCCTATTACTAGGGAACAATTAAGTCAATTAATTACTTTACTAAACTCATTAGTATCAGCTATTTCAGCATTTTTTGCAAATCCAAGTAATGCAAACAGATTAGCGTTACTCGATTTATTTAATCAATTTTTAATTTTCTTAAATTCCTTATTACCTTCTCCAGAAGTTAATTTTTTGAAACAATTAACTCAAAGTATTATAGTTTTATTACAATCTCCAGCACCTAATTTAGGACAATTGTCAACATTATTGCAACAATTTTATAGCGCCCTTGCACAATTCTTCTTCGCTTTAGATCTTATCCCTATATCCTGCAACTCAAATGTTGATTCTGCAACTTTACAACTTCTTTTTAATTTATTAATTCAATTAATCAATGCTACTCCAGGGGCGACAGGTCCAACAGGTCCAACAGGTCCAACAGGTCCAACAGGAGCAACAGGAGGCGGAGCGACA
>NZ_CEEDEC010000001.1:0-981893 GCF_979253805.1 Bacillus sp. AC266 | reverse complement strand
GGAGCAACAGGAGCAACAGGAGCAACAGGAGCAACAGGAGCAACAGGAGCAACAGGAGCAACAGGAGCAACAGGAGCAACAGGAGCGACAGGAGCAACAGGAGCAACAGGAGCAACAGGAGCAACTGGTGGCGGAGCTATTATTCCGTTTGCTTCAGGTACAACACCATCTGCGTTAGTTAACGCGATAGTAGCTAATACAGGAACTCTTCTTGGATTTGGATTTAGTCAGCCTGGAGTTGCTTTAACGGGTGGAACAAGTATCACATTAGCGTTAGGGATAGGTGATTATGCATTTGTAGCACCACGCGCAGGGGTTATTACGTCATTAGCAGGTTTCTTTAGTGCAACAGCTGCATTAGCTCCATTAACACCTGTTCAAGTGCAGATACAAATATTAACTGCACCAGCAGCAAGTAATACGTTTACAGTACAAGGCGCACCTCTTTTATTAACACCAGCATTTGCCGCAATAGCGATTGGTTCTACAGCATCAGGAATCATAGCTGAAGCTATTCCAGTAGCGGCTGGGGATAAAGTATTATTATATGTTTCATTAACAGCAGCAAGTCCAATAGCTGCTGTTGCTGGATTTGTAAGTGCAGGTATTAATATCGTCTAACTTGTTACAATGTTTGTTTGAAATTTAAACAGACATTTGTATATAGCCCCTCCTAATTTTATTAGGTGGGGCTATATTTTTTGTGGGAAATTAGAAATAAATCAATTGAAAAGTTACTCTTTGTTAAGTTGGTATATAAAAAAAATCAAAATTTATGATTTACACTTTATTGTTTATGGAATAAGTTATATGGTTTGAAAAATTACATATAAACAAAAAAGATGAATTCTATTAAAAACAGAATTCATCCATTAAATAAACTATATACTAGTGGGTTAAATTGTTAATCATGAGCGGTGAAATGTCATTGCTCAAATTAGTAATAAACTATTTATTTTTATTACAGTTACATCCTTTTTTCTTTACATAGCCTTGCTCGGCTAAATCTCTTTGTGACTGGGAATCGGAAGATTGAGAGTTTGAAGATTGAGAGGATGCTGAAGAGCTACTATTTTTATTATTAGAGTAGTTTTTTCGATAGTTATAATTACTCATAGTACTATCACCTCCAATTAAATATATAAATATTATATGTATGTACTCTATTAATTGTTACGATAAAAAATCTCCTCGATATTTTCCGAGGAGATAAATGGTGGTTCTATTAAAATGATACTAATTAATACCCCCAGTATAGAGGGAAGTAATAAGAATCTTGGTAATATAGATTTTGTTGTTGAGTAGGGGGCTGAGTTGACTGATTTATCATGTCGCGGTTTTGATTACAGTTTCCGGGAGGACCAATTACTGTAGTGGATTGAATTGGGGATACTGCTTGTTTCCATTGTTGTTCATTGAGGCAATAAGTATGAGCCATCATATTAGCGGGAGTTAATCTTAAAATATCAGAACCAAAAATAACTTCTGGGGTTGGGGCGTCGAATATAGCTAATAAATGAGTATTATCTGCTGAAGCAATTTCATAATGCCACCACGCTTGTGGAATGTTGGCAACTTGCCCTGGTTTTATCGGTAAGTTTAATATTTGATTCGTAAATGGATTAAGTAAAGAAACGACAGCAGATCCTGAAATACAGTAAACAAGTTCAGCTGCATTTTGATGGATATGTGGTTCTACAACGTTGCCTGTACTTAAATAAATATCTAATAAAGAAGTACTTTCTAAAGTGTTTAATTGTTTTATGCCAAGTACATTTATATAATTTTGGGCATCTTTCTTAAAAAAATTACTTTTACTTAAATCATAAGTGAAGTTCGTTGAAGGAGAGGTGTAGTCAATAGTAGAAGTCAATCGTACTACCTGCCTTTCTATAGGTAAGTATGGATACACCTTTAGGATATGTGCCTAGTGTTAGTTATGTGCATTTGTCTGTATCATAATAAATTCACCTGTTTTATAAAGAATATAGGTTGTGCTTCGTATTTCTCATAATGTAAATACGGATAAAAATTAGAGCGAACTAATGAAAGTCGGAATTATTGATGTTAGGTTAGGAGTAAAAATATTGAAATTTATTTCGTATATTTTAATGGTTACGTTATATGAAAAGACCAATGCCTTATAGAAAGGAATTGGCCTTGGATTTAAGATAGTTTTTGATGAATCATTAATTGTGCTTTAGCAGTATTGGCGTAATTTAGCCACTCTAATTCCAAGTTTTGTTTTAAATCGAAATGGATTTCGATGACGTCAAAATGAGATACCTTTGTTTTAAGTGGAACAGGCATCCCATTTACTTTTTTCATGCTATGTGCAATTTTTGGAAATGCAGAGAAAGAAAAATCAATGATTGTAGCACCATCAGGTAAATAAACTGGTTGTAAATCTGTAGTATAAGCTGTAATAGTATTTTCAAATAGTTCATACGATACTAAACTACGGAAAGTGATTGGATCTGTAGTTAATAAATTGTTATTCACAATTGTATCATCCATTATTTTATAAGATATTGCTTGAATATTTGCAGTTCTATCATTCAATAAAGAAAAAATACCGTTATCTTTCAACGTTTTTGCTATTTGTGTTTGAATGATAATTGTTTGTTCAGCATCATTCATATTGACTTTAGTTTTTAAGTTGTTATTAAAATGGCTATTTTCAAGTGCTATATTATCCTCGAAATAGTTTATAGTCGGTTTATATAATTGATGTATTATTCCAAGAATTTTATAGCAATCTAGTACACTTGTAGTTGTAATACAAATTTGTGAAATACCTGATACATTTTGTATTTCTTGTAATTGTGAGTATGCAGTATATACTGGGGGAAACTCATAGTTTATTTCAAATGAAAGGTTTGTATTAGAAAAAGAATGTATCCCTTTTCTTAAATGAGTTATATTTTTTTGAAGGTGTGGCACATATTCGGTTAAAAATTTATGTACTTCAGTATATCTTTCTTTATGTAGATATTGAAAAGCAAGATTTTCTAATTCATGCTGGATTGTATATAACCCTAATCGCTTTGCAAGTGGCGCAAATAGTGTTAATGTTTCATTCGCATAAGCTACTTGTTTTGCGGGTTTTTTAACACTCAATGTTTTTATATTGTGAAGGCGATCTATAACTTTAATAATGCCAACACGTATATCTTGTTGAGAGGATACTAGTAATTTTTTAAAATTAATTGCTTCGTATAATACTTTGTTTTGATCTTGTAGTTTTTTTCCTTTTGTTAATCCATTTACAATATATTGAATAGTCGCACCAAAATGTGATTCAATTTCTTCTAGAGAGTATTCGGTATCTTCTACAACATCGTGTAATAAAGCAGCAATCAATGTTGTAATGTCAGCTTTATAATTTAGCAGTATTTCTGTAATCGCGAAAGGGTGAATAATATATGGTTCTCCAGTTTGACGGTATTGTCCATCATGTGCTTGCTCTGCAAAATGTATAGCTTTTTTCAAAAGCTTTAATTCATCAAATCGTAGATAATTTGCCTTTTGTAATAATACCTTGCTCATATATATCCATCCCTTAAATTTATTTTTAATAATAATTCTATATAATAGAATAAATACCCTTTGAAATTGTTTTAAGTGTGTAAAAAAATAAAGATATTGAGATTAAACTATATTCGTATATCCATTCATACTTTGGATTGATGGAAAAAAGTAATGAACGTGTTAATTTAATATTACATCAATCATTAAAAAGGGGTGAAGGTTCATGTCATTTAGTGAAATGAAGTACTTGGCTGGGCAGGTGTTTCTGAAAAACCGCATCGATTTGGTGGTATTGAAATAAATTATGGTAAGAAAGAACTTGGTCATTTGCATGGCGATAAGTTAGTTGATTTACCATTCCCAAAGGTAAAGCGGGATGAATTAGTGAGCCAAGGATTGGTGAAACCACATCACGTATTACCTGAATCAGGATGGATAAGTTATTATATAAAGAGTGAAGAGGATATTCCATTTGCAATTGAGTTATTTCGTATGCAATATGACAGAATAAAAAAATAATGAAATAAAATAGATAAGTAAAAATATATTTTCATGTCACATCCTTCCTTAATCGTTCGTCTCGTATGTAGAACGGATAAGGAGGGATTTTATTATGAAACATTTTGAGGTAGCAATTGTTGGTGGTGGGCTTGCTGGATTAACAGCATCTATATATTTAGCGAAAGCTGGAAGGAAAGTTATTGTATTAGAAAAGTCCAGTCACTTCGGTGGTCGAGGGATGACTATAAATAAAAACGGCATTTGTATGAATCTTGGTGCACATGCTTTATATAGAGGTGGAGAAGCGTTTATAACTTTTAATGAGCTAGGAGTAAATCTTCCAGGTGGAATCCCATCTACAAAAGCACATGGAATATGGAAAGGGGATATTTATACCATTCCAACAGATTTTCGCTCTATTTTATCAACACCGTTACTTTCATGGTCTGCAAAAGTACAGTTCGCTCGTCTTATGATTCATTTAGGAAACTTAGATTTAGAAAAAGTTCCGAAAATAAGCCTAACTACATGGGCAGAAAATGAAATTAAAGATCCAATGGTTCGAAATATATTTTATGCATTATGCCGAACAACAACATATACGTATGCTCCTACAATACAATTAGCATCTTCCGTACTAAAGCAAATACAGCTTTCTATGAAAGAAGGAGTACTTTATGTAGATGGTGGTTGGGAGACGATAATAACAAATTTAAGAGGAATAGCGAATGCTAGTGGTGTACAATTTCTGGCTAAAAAGCATGTTTTAAAAATAGAGCATTGTGAAGGAAAACAAAGAATACATTGTTTTGACGATGAAGTATTTGAAGCAGGGGCAGTTATTGTAACAACTCCACCGAAAGAGGCATGTAAAATTATAAAAGGTACAGAAGGAACAAGTTTGCAAAAATGGAGTGAACAATCTATACAAGTGACCGTGGCAGCGTTAGATATTGGTTTAAAACAATTACCGAATCCTTTGCATCATTTTGCATTGGGATTGGATCAACCTATATTTTTCACGAATCAATCGAGAGCAGCTAAATTGAGTGAAGATGGATCAATTGTAGTGAGTCTAATTAAATACCATAACCCTGTACTAGAACTGAATCATATTCAAGAAGAGAAAGAACAGTTAGAAAATATGATGGAATTGTTACATCCGAATTGGAAAAGAGAAGTTGTTGCACAGCAATATTTACCGAAAATTACGGTAGTACATGATTTTCCTCATATTGACCGTGTTGAAAAACCAGGCCCTAGTATACCTGAAATGCCAGGTGTTTACGTTGCAGGAGATTGGGCTGGGCATGATGAAATATTAGCTGATGCTGCGGTAGCAAGCGGGAAACGTGCAGCGTTACACATTTTAAAGCAATTTGAAAGTGAGGCAGTTCATCATGGAAACGGAGCAGTTATATGAAGCGTATCAACCATTATTATTTTCGTTAGCATATAGAATCCTTGGGAGTGTTATGGATGCTGAAGATATCGTCCATGACGTATTTATATCGTTTAATAATATGGAGGACGTTCAATCTATAGAAAATATGAGAGCCTATTTATGTAAAATGGTAACAAATCGCTCAATTGACAAATTACGTTCGGCAGCACATAAACGTAACGTATATGTCGGAATGTGGTTGCCAGAGCCATTTGTGGAAGAGATTGATGATCCATCAGAGTCATTTGTAATGAAAGAATCAATTTCTACGGCATATTTATTACTTTTACAACAACTGACTGAGGTAGAGAGGATTGTTTTCATATTAAGAGAGGTTTTTAGTTATGACTACGAAGAAATCGCTTCGATTGTAGAAAAGAGTAGTGTGAACTGCCGAAAAATCTTTCAACGTGCACGAAAAAGTATTTTGGATAAGCCGAAGCAGTCAACATTAAGTACGAAGAAGATGGCTGCTTACGTGGAGAAATTTGTATCAGCATTGCAGTGTGGGGATGCGCAAGGCATGTTAGAAGTATTAAAAACAGATGCGATATTGAAAGCTGATGGTGGTGGTAAAGTTACAACTGCAATTAATCCGATTTATTCTGCAGATAAAATTATACGTTTGTTCTTTGGAATTGCAAAACGATTGCCAGAAAAGTATAGTGTTGATTTCAAAATAGTAAATGGTGCACCAGGCGTTATAGTTACAATAAATAATAAAGTGACGTATGTACTTTCATTCATATTTGAGGATGAGAAAATTTCAAACATTTATATGATGGTTAATCCAGAAAAACTTATGCACTTAAATGTAATAGTATAAAAAAGACGCATTTCTTTAGAAGTGCGTCTTTTTTTTTATTTTTCTAACATTTCAAGAGGTACATCTTTTTCGCCGGCTACCTCGAATTTAATTTCCCCGTCTTCTTCATAAATGCGTTTAATAATCGGTATAGTTATCATTAGTTTTTTATGCTGTTTACGTCTTCTAGCAGCATCTAAGTTAATCACGTTCATGTGTAAGCATCCTTTCTTACAGAAATATATAAACAAAAGAAAATGCGTCCGAAAAGGGCGCTTAGTTGAATTAGAAATACCGATTCATTTAAATGGGGTTTAGATTATCTTATAATTGAAAACTGATTGTAAAATAATGTGAATTAAATAATTGCACGTAGAAATTAACTTTACCAAAAAACGAAACAATATGCTATAAAAAATTTTAATTCTTTGTCGTATAACAGGAAAAAGGTGTGCATTTCGCATATAATGAAAAGTAGACGGGCATCATGTACTTTTTCATCATATTGCTTGGAAAGGCGATGGAGAAAATGAATACTCTAGATTCATTATTATTGCAACTTGAACAATATGGAGAAGAGCATGATCGACATAAAGAAAAAAGAGAAGAAAAATTAAGAAATATTTCTCGTGAAATGGGGCAGTTTTTATCAGTATTAGTAAAGGGCTGCAATGCAAAAAAAATTTTAGAAATTGGAACTTCAAATGGCTATTCTACATTGTGGCTAGCAAATGCGGTAGAAGAAACAAATGGAAATGTTATAACTGTAGAACTTTCTTCAGAACGGGTTGGAGAGGCACTTGGAAATTTTGAAAGGGCAAATCTTACACAGAGAATCGATATTCATAATCAAGAGGCTGGGGCATTTTTAGATTCGCAAGTAGATCGTTCATTTGATTTTATTTTCCTAGATTCAGAGCGCACGCAATACATGTGGTGGTGGGAACATATAAAACGTATTTTAGAGCCAAAAGGTTTTCTTGTAATTGATAATGCAACTTCTCATGCGGGGGAATTAGCTGGATTTATAAAGATGATTGAAGAAGACGTTACGTTTGAAACCGTGTTATTAGCTTTTCAAAAGGGAGCATTTGTTGCGCGGAAGAATAATTAGAAGTGGACCTAATATAATTATCACATTGAAAGATAGTATATGTCAAAAGATAGAGCATTGTATGAATTTAAGAAGGTAACTAAATGGAATTTCAAATTAATAGTCAGTGGTGATAAGTAAGGTAAGCTATGAAGAATCCGTCTTCAGTATGTTGTTCTCTAGGTCTTAAGTCTGAGGAAAATAATGACGAGAACAGGTATACTTATACTATGAAACAGGGAATGACTGCATAAGCAGGTATTTCTTGAAAAATCGATTTCAAGCAAGCAAAAATGTATATGAAATACGATATATTAGATGAAATATAGTGCACATAAATTCGCACATATAAATAAAGGAGCGATTTTGTTGACTGAACTCGAGAAAAAAGAACCTGTATCGATTGTGAAAGATAATAATGTAGAAGTAGTAGTGGATACAGTAATAAAAGATGCAGAACTTGAAGAACTGAATAAAGAAGCAGATCTTTATGTACAAAAGTTAAATAGCGAGCAAAATACAGATTTATCAAAAGTATTGTCGCAGCTTGGAGACTTAGGGGATAAAGAGCAGCAAGCGGCAGGACAAACGCTATCAGCTTTAAAACGTCCTGTGACAGCGATGATGAATGGAAAGAATGAAGAAATTCCAAATACATTGTTAGAATTACGAAAAGTGGTATCAGAACTTGATCCAAACTCATTAAAAGCAACTGGTATGAAGAAACTTATGTTTAAAGTGTTTAAGAAAAATCCGCTTGAAAATTACGTGCATAAATATCAATCTATAGATAAGCAAATCGAGGAGATTATAAGATCACTTCTCATTGGCCGTGATAACTTGCAAGAGGATACGGTTGGTCTTGAAATGTTAAAAGAGCAATCACACGATAAAATTCACGCTCTTGATAAACAAGTATACTTAGGAAGAAAACTTGCTGGTATGCTTGAAGCTGAGAAACAAAATCCAGAACGTCAAAGGGATATTCCGTTAATAAATGATGCATTAGAAAAGATACTTGTGCGTACTCGTAATATGCAACAAGCAAAAAGTGTATTATTACAATCTATCGCATCTGTAGACATCATTAAGAAAAATAATGAAAAGCTATCAGAGGCAATTCGTAATGCAATTACGATGACGCAAAACGTTATAACGGTTTCAGCTGCAATTCAGCTCGCATTAACAAATCAACGTAAAACAATTGATGCTGTTAATGCAACAAATGAAGCGATTGAATCAATGGTATTAAGCAATTCACAAGCATTAAAACAAAATACAGAAGAAACAACAAAACTCCTAGAAAATCCTGCAATTAGCATGGATAAATTACGTGAATCATTCCAAAATGTATTTGCCGCTATTGAAGCATCTGAGAAATCGTCAGAACGTATTATTGAGTCTAGTAAGAAATTTGTAATTGAACTAGATACATTTAATGATGAGATGAAGCAGAAACTCATTCAGCGTCCAAGGAAATAACAGACTTTTAGAGGAGGTGAAAAAATGAGTTTCATTCAAGGAGTATTATTACTATTAGGATCATTACTTTTAATCGCATTTACTGTCGTTGTTTTAGTTGTATACTTCGGACGTAAACTTTATTTTTCATGGACGAAACCATATAAGAGAGCACAAGATTCCATTGAGAAATTATCAAACAAATCGACACCGTTTTTACAAGAGTTTACGCAACATCCACTCTTTTATCGCTGGATTCGTACGGAAGGAAAGAAAGAACAACATACATTGAATACTCTTTTCTGTACATCAGGTCAACGTACGAGAGAACAAGTATTTTCAATGTTACCGAAAGAAAAACAGAAAAAAGTGCATGTAATGGCAAAAACAACGAAAAAGCTTACAAATGAAGATATCGATGTGGCCGCGATGAAAGTGAAAGATTTCTTAAGACAAGAAACGCAGCAAACTGTAAAACCGACAGACTTATCGTTTTATAAATTGTATTTCTATGATCGATATCCAGATGCATTAAATACAATTCAAGCATATAAACGCTCGATTAATCCTTCACTACAAAGAACAGTTGATGACATTACAATTTCAGTATTAAATGCATTGCCGTACTATCAAGAACAACGCATGTTTGAACAACAACATAAACTTGAAACGTTCTTAATGAAAGATTTAACAGCGATGTTATCATTAGTGGTACAATTACCACCATCACAACGTCCTGAAAAAGAAGAAGAACTAAAAATATACTTGCAAAATTTCCAAAAAGAAATGGAAGTAGTAGAGCGTGATATTCGCGACTCCATTGATCATGATTTGAATGTGAAGATGAGAGCAGCGACTGAGAAGTTTAAGAATAAATAAAAAAGGCGCCTTAAAAGCTAAGTATTTCTCAGCTTTAAGGCGTTTTTTTTGAGATTTTATTTTGCCTTAACGGTAGTAAAACTAGAAGGAATGCTTTCATTATGCAATCGATCAACTGCAGTTACCACATACGTATACGTTTCTCCAGAAATAGCCGTTTTATCTACGTAAATTTCTCCAAGTTTTGTTTTTCTTACAGTAGTAAGTAAATGTTTTGGGTTTTGTATATCCACTTCATTTTTTCCATTCACACGGTAAATGGCGTAATAAGAAGAGTCATTATCTCTATTGTCAATTATTCCTACGGCAATACCTTCATCTCTTGGAATGGCACCTTTTAAAGTAGGTTGTTTTGGCGGATCATGATCAAGCCAAGGCATAGGTGGAATTAATGCAGGGTGTTTATATATGTCTTTTGAGAGTCTATCTTTAATTCCAAGTGGATTGTTATTTATATCTTTTAAACTGAAATGCATACTACCTTTTATTTGTGGATATTGATGGTTTAAAGCGATTTGCTTTGGATATTCTTCTGGCTCAGACCAAGCAGGCACAGAGTTGTTATTTATTTTATAAGCCGCTTGACCGATGTATAGGTGAATCGGTTTATTATTTGTTTCTTTTACCCACCAATCTACTAATATATCATATGCAGCAGGTGTGAAACCTATATTCCAATATATTTGAGGTGTAATGTAGTCAATGTACCCTTTTTGTATCCACTCACGTGTGTCAGCATAAAGGTCATCGTAGTTTCTTTGACCTGCGGTTGTATTAGAGCCAGTTGGATCGTCAGCTATATTTCGCCATACGCCAAATGGACTAATGCCAAATTTCACGTATGATTTTTCTTGTTTTATAGCAGTATTTAAACCTTTTACGAGTTCATTTACATTATTGCGACGCCAATCTTCGATAGTTGAAAAATTCTCATTATTATATGATTCAAATGTTTTTTGATCAGGAAATTCTTCGCCAACTACTTTATAAGGGTAAAAATAATCGTCCATATGAATTGCATCAACATCATAATTTTTTACGATTTCTAAAGCGCCTTCCGTTATAAAGTTTTTCACATCAGGAATACCAGGGTTGTAATATAGCTTCCCGCCGTAAGGTACAACCCAATCGGGATGTTGTCTTGCAGGGTGATTATTTGATAATCGATTTATATCAGTGTGATTCATCGTTATTCGGTATGGATTAATCCATGCGTGGAATTCTATATTTCTTTTATGTGCTTCTTCAATCATAAATGCGAGCGGGTCGTATCCAGGGTCTTTTCCTTGTGTACCCGTAATGTATTCAGACCAAGGACCGTAATTTGAAGGATAGAAAGCATCAGCAGTCGGTTTAATTTGTACAACGACTGCATTCATACCAGTGTTTTTTACATCGTCTAATAGTCTTATAAATTCTTGTTTCTGCTTTTCAATAGGTAAGCCAGTTTTTGAAGGCCAATCAATATTGAGAACAGATGCTAGCCATACAGCGCGTAATTCATGTTTTTTGTAAGTAGTATTTACTTCAGCATAAGTAGAGTGAGGGGAAATGAAAGAGAAAGGAGTAAACAATATGACGATACAGCACATCATTACTAAACGTTTCATAATCATTTATACGCCTCCCTATTATACGATTATTTAAAATAATATATGATGTTAGGTTGGCCCTGCAATTGAGAAAAATAAATATTGAAACATTAATTTAATAGGAAAAATATTTTTAGTGAAATTTACTTTCAGTATAACTAAATCGTTTCATTTCTTCATATGCTAGTTAGTAAAGTGAAACTTTCTTTCATTTGAAAGAAACAATTTATAAGTATAGGAGGATTCAATAATGAAAGTTTTATTCGTTTGTTCTGGAGGAATGTCCAGCGCAATTGTTGTAAACGCTTTAAAAAAAGAAGCAGAGAAAAAAGGTATGAACATGGAAGTGCATGCTATTGGAACAAGTGAGGTGGAGGAAGAAGTAAAGAATGGTTGGGATGTTGTAATGGTTGCACCTCAAGTTAGACATCGATTTGACGCTGTAAAAAAACTTACAGAACAAGAATCTATTCCGTGCGGTATTATTCCGCCGCAAGCATACACGCCGCTTGGTGGACCGACTTTATTAAAAACTGTAAATGAATTAATTAGTTAGGGGGAAGCGTTATGAATAAGTTTGTCACGTTTCTTGATAAAAACTTATCTGGACCGATGGCAAGGCTTTCTGAACAGAGGCATTTACAAGCAATCCGTGATGGAGTTATTTCGGCGTTACCATTTATTATCGTAGGGAGTTTCTTTTTAATAGTAGCATTTCCACCATTACCGAAAGATAGTTTCATATCAGCCTGGGCATTGAAAAATCAAACAAGTATATTAATACCATATCGTTTAACGATGTTTATTATGTCTTTATATATAGCATTTGGTATAGGATACAATTTAGCGAAAAGTTATAAGTTAGATGCTTTATCAGGGGCACAGTTAGCAGTATGCTCACTACTTTTAACATTGACGCCCGAATTAATCGATAAAAAAGGATTTATGCTTCCGATGACAAATCTCGGAGGGCATGGATTATTCGTAACGATGATCGTATCTATTTTATCAGTAGAGATTTTAAGATTTTGTAAGACGAAAAATGTAATGATTAAAATGCCAGAACAAGTACCGCCGTCTGTTTCACGTTCGTTTGAAGCACTTATACCTGCTGCATTCGTAATTATTTTAATGAGTTTAGTAACTGTCGTTTTTAGTATTGATTTACATCATGTAGTTGATAAATTAGCGGCACCGTTAGTAAAAGCTGGTGATAGTTACTTCGGTGTAATCATTCCAGTATTTTTAATTACATTTTTTTGGTCATTCGGAATCCATGGTGTGTCGGTTGTTGGAACTGTTGCCCGGCCATTATGGGAAGTATATTTAGGGAAAAATGGTGAAGCAGTTGCTAGTGGAGCAGATCAGTTGCCATTCATATCACCAGAGCCGTTATACCAATGGTTTATATGGATTGGTGGTTCTGGTGCGACGTTAGGGCTTGTATTAGCTATGATTGTATTTGGTCGATCAAAATATTCGAAAGCATTATCAAGAACTTGTATTGTTCCTGGTATTTTTAATATTAATGAACCTGTTATTTTCGGATTACCGATTGTACTAAATCCAATTTTAATTATCCCGTTTATCATTACACCACTAGTAACAGCAACTGTTGCATATTCAGCAACTGCGATGGGATTTGTAACGCCAACACATATTATGCCGCCGTGGACATTACCAGCTCCAATTGGCGCGTATTTAGCCACAGGTGGAGATTGGCGTGCAGTAGTATTAGTTTTTATAAATATAGCAATATCATTCCTTATTTACCTACCATTCTTTAAAATGTACGACAAAAACATGCTTGAAATTGAGAAAAATGGTGATGGGGAATCTGTTAATCCGTAAGTTTTATATTTTATTTTTGAGTGATAGGCATTTTGTCTATCACTTCTTTCACATTAAGTCCAGAGAGGGTGAAATAGAATGAATATAAAATTTAGCTATAAAGGTGTATTTTTATTGTTATTTGGAGTGATATGTGCAAATTTACTTTTCGTACCTTTATTAAGAATGCTAAATCTATCACAAATGCATAGTATATGGCTCGTTACAAGCTTTGCGGCAAGTATTTTGCTTACGGTAGTTGTTTCTTTCATTGATGGATCGTTTGCATCGAAAGCACAGTTGTTTTTTAGATTTATATTGTTTTCTGTAGGTTGTACGTTGTTTACTTACATAATTGTTTTTTAGTGAATAGGGGGCATGCATATTATGTATATTGCAGGGATAATGTCCGGTACATCGTTAGACGGAATAGATGTAGCGCTCGTTCATGTAGAAGGAAGCGGTGTAGATTCTAAAGTCGAACTCATTCATTTTACTACTGTTCCATTTTGTAAGGATATAAAAAATGAGATACTGCAGGCTTTATCAATTGATACATCTAATGTTCAATTGATATGCAGTTTGAACTTTAAGCTTGGTTTATGTTTTGCCAATGCTGTGGAGGAAGTTTGTAAAAAGGCTGATTTGTCATTGGAACAATTAGATTTAATAGGCTCTCACGGACAAACGATTTATCATCAGCCAAAGCAAGAAGGCAATAGTATTTCTTCGACATTGCAAATTGGAGAACCAGCAGTTATAGCATATGAAACGAACACTACGGTTATCTCTAATTTTCGAACGATGGATATGGCAGCAGGGGGACAAGGTGCACCACTTGTGCCATATTCAGAGGTCATTTTGTATCGTCATCAAACTAAAAATAGATTACTACAAAATATTGGCGGAATCGGTAATGTTACAGTAGTACCAAGTCATCTAAGTGATAAGAGTGTTATTGCTTTTGATACTGGCCCAGGAAATATGGTAATCGATGATGTATGTCAAAGATTATTTCAGTTGCCATATGATCAAAATGGTAGGATTGCAAAACAAGGAGTAGTTGTAGATGAAATTTTGACATATTGTATGAACCATCCATTTTTGAAAATGAATCCACCGAAATCAACTGGTAGAGAACAGTTTGGAGAAAAGTTTGTAAGTGAATTATTGAAGCGGTTTGAAAAGCATGGTAAAGAAAATCTTTTGACGACTGTCACGATGTTTACAGCAAGTTCAATTGTTCATCATTATAAGGAGTTTATTCTGCCGTATTATGAAATCGATGAAGTAATTTTAGGTGGTGGGGGCAGTTATAATCGTACACTTGTTGAAATGATACGAAATGGATTGAAGGAAGAAAAGTGCGCGATATTCATTCAAGAAGATATAGGCTATTCTTCAGAGGCGAAAGAAGCAATTGCCTTTGCGATATTAGCAAACGAAACGCATCATCGTAATCCGAGTAATGTGCCAAGCGCAACAGGTGCAAAGCAATCTGTAGTTTTAGGGAATATAACATTCCCTCCAATAAGATGATGAAAATGAGGCGAACATATGAAGTATATGATTGGAGTAGATGGTGGGGGCACGAAGACAGAAGCAATTGCATTTGATCAAGACGGAAACGAAGTTGTAAGAGGTACGAGTGGGTTTGGAAATATATTAATAGATTATGAAAAAGCAGTTTCGCATATTATGGAGGCGATCGATCAATGCAAGAAAGCTTTAATAGATGGGCACTGCGTTTGTATTTGTTTAGGGTTAGCGGGTGTAAGTGGAGCAAATACAAATGAATTAACAGTACGTCTAAAAAAGAAGTACCAAACACAAATTGAAGTTTTAAATGACGCAATGATTGCACATGCAGCTGCTTTAAAAGGTAAGAATGGAATATTAACTATAGGTGGTACAGGTGCAATTTGTATAGGAAAGAAAGACGAAGTGTACGAGTATAGCGGTGGATGGGGACATATTTTAGGGGATGAGGGAAGCGGTTATTGGATTGCGTTACAAGGTTTAAAGAGAATGGCAAATCAATTTGATCAAGGAGTTAGACTTTGTCCATTAAGCTTAAGGATTCAAGACGAGTTTCGACTTTTAACATCATCTCATATAAAAAGACTAGTATATAGTTCTTCAAAAGATAAAGTTGCAGCAATTGCACCATTAATTATAGAGGAAGCGAGGAATGGGAATGATGATGCACATAAAATTATTCTGCAAGCGGCTAAGGAATTAACGATAATTACGGTGAATATTTACAACAAGATGCAGTTTGATTTATCACCTTTAATTGCAGTAAGTGGCAGTATATTGCGTTTCGTTCCTGAGATATATGCTGAATTTAAGAAATGCTGTGAGAAAAATATGGGAGAAGTTATATTCGTATCACCATCAGAAATGGCAGTGAAAGGAACATATCATTTAATGAAGGGTGTATATTTTATAAAATAGAAGTATGAGAATTTTTGTATGATTTGTAAAAATATGATGTTAAAATATACAAAGGGATGTAAAGCAAGAAAAAGTACAATATACATAGTCATTGAATATTGTATAAGTACTCCCATGTAGAAAGTGAATGATTACATGATTAATAGTATGCAATTTTTGTATTTGGTGGCTTCTTATTTATTTGGAAACATATTGACCGCTTATATAGTAACGAAATGGAAACATAATGTTGATATTCGTGAAGAAGGAAGTGGTAATCCTGGCGCAAGAAATATGGGGCGCGTATATGGAAAAGGGTATTTCGTCGCTACATTTTTAGGTGATGCGATCAAAGGGGCAATCGTAGTTTCTATTGCAAAATACCTTTTCGAAGATTCTACATTTGTAATGTTAGCTTTACTGGCTGTTATACTTGGACATATTTACCCAATTTTATTTAAAGGCAAGGGCGGAAAAGGCATTTCAACATTTATTGGAGGGTTAATTGCATTTGATTATTTGATAGCGCTTACTCTTATTGCTGTGTTCATTATATTTTATTTAATCTTTAAAGGATTTACTAAGCCCGGACTAATTACAATCGCTTGTTTACCAGTTTGCATGATTTTGTATTCTTACTCTATTGTTATGACTATTTTAAGTGCACTAATCATTGTACTTATTTTATATGTAAATCGAGAATGAAATGAACTTTTAATAAGTGGAGTTAATCTCCACTTATAATTTTTATTAAATACATAAAGGAGATACAACATGGGGTTAATTTATAAAGTTGCTGATCAAGCTTGGGAATTTGAAAGTATACATAAATTGAATTATAAAACATTTGTAGAAGAAATTCCGCAACATGAAGAAACGAAAGATCGTGTTCGTATAGATCATTTCCATGAAGAAAATACATATTTAATTTGTTTAGATGACGATAAGTTAGTAGGTATGGTTGCATTGCGAGGAAAACGACCATTCTCGTTAGATTATAAAATTCCAAATCTAGATTTTTATTTGCAAGAACATGGAGAAAATGTATATGAAATTCGTTTACTTTCAGTAGAACGTGAATATCGAAATGGAAGAGCATTGTTAGGTTTAATTCGCTTTTTACATCGTTATTTGCTTCTAAATGGATATGAATTGGCACTCATTTCTGCTACAACACGTGAACTACTTTTATATGAGCAAATGGGATTCAAATCTTTCCATACGTTAGTTGGTACTGAAGAAGCAGCCTTCCAGCCAATGTATGTTACCCCAGCTATGTTTGAAGAGTCGAGTGTTGGGGGTATTATGACGAAAGAATATACGTTTTTACCTGGTCCAGTGGATATTGAAGAAAATGTTCGAAAGGCATTTTCTACTAAGCCTATTTCGCATCGTTCTAAGTCATTTCAAGTGACAATGGAAAATGTAAAAAAACGTTTACTGCAAATGACAAAAGCAAAACGTGTGCAAATAATGTTAGGAACAGGGACGTTAGCGAATGATGCCATTGCTTTACAGTTGAATTCTTTAAAAGGGAAAGGACTAGTTTTAACAAATGGGGAATTTGGAAATAGGTTAGTGGGACATGCAACACGTGCGCAATTACATTATGATACGCATAAAAAAGAAATGGCAGAGCCGTTTATTTATACAGAATTAGAAAAAATAATGGCAACTGGAAATTATGAATGGCTTTGGTTTGTTCACCATGAAACATCAACTGGAATGTTAAATAATTTAGAAGAACTAAACATTCTTTGTAAAAAATATCAAATGAAACTATGTGTAGATTGTATAAGCTCAATTGGAGCAATATCAATAAATTTGAAGGATGTATATTTTGCAAGTGGTGTTAGCGGCAAAGCGATTAAATCATATACAGGATTATCTTTCGTTTTTCATAATCACATGATAGAGAAAAACGAAGCAATACCTGTGTATATGGATATTGGTATGTATGAAATGAATGATAGTATTCCATACTCCCATTCATGGAATTTAATTTATGCATTGCAAGAAGCATTGAAGCGACTTGAAGATGAAGAGGCATTTGAAAAAATAAAAGAGGCGTATGCTTATATTGAACAAGCTATTAATACTATGGATTTAAAGCTTGTTTCACCTAAAGATCATGCCGCTCAAATTGTTCTTACCATTCAATTAAACGAAGGGCAGTGTTCTAAGGCAGTAGGTGATGCGTTAGCGTTACAAGGATATATGGTTCATTATGAATCAGCATATTTACAAAAGAATAACTGGATTCAAATAGCATGTCTGAATCACTATAAAGAACGTGATATGAAGAGGATGTTAAATTGTTTGCAGATGTGTGTGTTAAAGAAAGTTCTTTTAACGTAAATGCTTGTATATTTATTATATAATTTCTACAAGGCTATGAGTCACACTTGCTAAGTGTATAGAAGTGCATTTTTTGACAAGAGTTTAAAAGAGAGCGAAAGCTCTCTTTTAAACTTACTTAAATGAATTACCCACAGATTGGAATACCGAGAACTCTCAAAGCTAGTGCTACTTGAAGAGTAATTTCCAATCTAGCAATTTCGATGCCAGCAACTGTGAGTACTAAAAAAGGTTGGCCGTTTACGAACACAATACAACTTTCCATATATACGCCTCCTTTCTAGTGATCTACTACAGTATATGAATGAAACTGTAATACGTTATAGTTGGATTTATGAATTTTATAAAAATAATAGATTTACCCTATGTTTACGAAACAAATGGAGTTTCATAGTGTTAATAATTTAATTGTTAGACAAGGAAGCATCTATAATAAGATGCTTTTTATTATATTTACGTTTCAGCGTGACAATAAATAAAGTTAATCAATGACGAATTGAGAGGGAAATATATTGATAAATATTTGTATGAGGTAAACTAAGAAGGTTTTAGA
This sequence comes from Bacillus sp. AC266, assembly GCF_979253805.1. Classification (NCBI taxonomy): domain Bacteria; kingdom Bacillati; phylum Bacillota; class Bacilli; order Caryophanales; family Bacillaceae; genus Bacillus; species Bacillus sp. AC266. The sequence goes on along the minus strand of NZ_CEEDEC010000001.1, from coordinate 963,410 downwards.
AAAACGAAAAGGAATTTTTATACTTGTAACATAAAAATTCTAGGGGGATGTTAATATGGAAAAAACTATGATGGTAGAAACAACAAACATGATGATGTCTATGGAAAAAATGATGTGTGAAATGAAGTGTATGAAAATGATGATGAATAACATGATGCAAATGGATGTAGAAATGGATAAGGCAATGATGGTGAAAATGAATGAATGTGATGAAATGATGAAGACTACTATGTCTATGATGAAAGCGATGAAAGAGAAATGTTGTTGAAGTAGCAAAGTATAGCGTAAAATGATGATGATCTTGTAAATTTAAATTAGTAAAGAGCCTGTTTTAGTTGGTAAATTAAAATAGGCTCTTTTAACTATTGTTCAAAAATAAATTGAGTTGACAAAAAAGAACTAAAAGATTATTTTAGTTCTTTTTTCTGTATTAACACTGTTCAAATCATTTGTTTAAAAGCTATAGATGATGGTTAGGCAGTGAGCAAAGACAAGTAAGAGCCTATCTTTCTTCGTTAAATGTGTGCTGAAGTAAATAATGATTCCATTTTTATTTTACTCTTTTCTCTAATTTCAGCATCAGCATGTCGCATAACATATTTATGCGCCACAGCGATTGCTAAAACATCATCTAATAAGCCAATCCCAATAATAGCAGCTATATCTGGAATGAAATCGATTGTTAATACGTAATAGGATAAAGCGGCTAATATAATGAGTTTCGCTTTAGTAGGTAACTCTTTCTTTTTCATTGTGTAAAATAAAATAATACTTTCATATACGCTTGATTTCCCGAGGTTTACTGAGCTTTTTTTGAATTTTTTCCAAAGTGTCTGTTTCTCCATATAAACACTCCTTTTCCAAAAAATAGATTTTTTAAAAGGATGGACAAAGAAGCGAAAGAATAATCAATTTTATTGTTTTTTCTTATTGTATATTTCGATATTTATAAGCGAATACCTGTTCAAAATAAAACAATGCTTGTTAAGCGGATACGATTATGGAGATGGATGAAGAGAAAATCTGTTTTGGAAAGCAAATAAGTTTCCGATAGAGGTTTCAATGAATTATTTGCGTTCTGCAACGAAGGCAGAAAAAACTTTTGATTTCTTAATACCAGCTATCTTGACAATAATTATTAGATTGTTTATAGCGTATATGAATCCGAATACAACAATAATATTGAAAGGAATTAAGGATATAAATAATCAATCACTTACATTCATTCCAATTTTAGCTGGTTTTAATATAGCTAATTACCTCGTTCCTTATGATTCTAGTACTTGCTGGTTCATTTGCTACAAGTGTTTTTGCTGATAGAAAGTTTTTTATTCCTAATTTCCCAAAACAACCATATCGTTTTGGCGTAGGTATTTATGAGGGCGTAGTAGCTCATAGTACAGCGACTTCTGAAATATTCAAAAGTATGAATCTCGTACATGAAGAAACGTATTTGTTCAATATGCTGTTGATTGAGATGAAACAATCCAAATCGCTAATATAAAATACATTGCATATGGCGGTGGACCTGCTGCTAATAAACGATTTGTACATGTAGAGTTATGTGAAACAGCAGACCATACAAAGCTCGAGCGTTCATATGAAAAATACGTAAAACTTTTAGCGGAAATCTTAAAAGATAACAAGTTATCTGTAGGAAAAGGATTGTGGATTCACTACGATGTGATTAAATATCTTGGCAGTACAGATCATGAAGATCAACTTGATTATTTAAAATCTCATGGGGGATCAGGAGCTCAATCCCGTGCTGATGTACAACGGGCATACAATAATTCTAGTGTGGATGTTTCTGTACATGAAAGCCACCTAAACCAACAGAAGTACCAACAGCTGTAACCGATGGTATAGCTTATATTGAAGGCTACAACGTTAATTTACGTAAAGGACCAGACACAAGCTATTCTAAGATTCATCAACTAAATAAATCAGAAGCTTATGTTGAATGGGGCGAAAAGCCTGGTTGGTTAAACCTTGGTGGAGAGCAATGGATTAAGAACACTCCATCCTATGTGAAGTTTAGTAAGAAAAGTACAGTAGATTCTTCTATTGTAGGAAAGCGTGTTGTTTCTAAAGTTAACATTCTACGTTTCTATGATGCTCGACCTTGGTAGGATAGAGACGTGGATGGTTTTGTAGATGTAGGTGAGGTATTTACAATTTTTAGGAAGTTGAATATGGAAGGTTCAGTACAATTTAAGGCGCACAATAGTATAGGGAAAACATATTATATTACGATCAATGAAGTTTATGTATATGTAACTGTATTACTACAGTATAGTACACTCATAGGAGGTAGTTATGTGTTTGATAAAAATGAAATACAAAAGGTAAATGGGATACTTCAAGCTAATGCATTAAATCCAAATTTAATTGGCCCTACACTTCCCCCAATCCCACCATTTACTTTACCCACAGGTCCAACAGGAGGGACAGGCCCAACGGGAGTAACGGGTCCAACAGGAGTAACGGGTCCAACGGGGGTAACGGGTCCAACAGGAGTAACGGGTCCAACAGGAGTAACGGGTCCAACAGGAGTAACGGGTCCAACGGGAGTAACGGGTCCAACGGGAGTAACGGGTCCAACGGGGGTAACGGGTCCAACAGGAGTAACGGGTCCAACAGGAGTAACGGGTCCAACGGGAGTAACGGGTCCAACGGGAATAACGGGTCCAACAGGAGAGACAGGCCCAACAGGAGGAACTGAAGGTTGTCTTTGTGATTGCTGTGTTTTACCTATGCAAAGCGTTTTACAACAACTTATTGGAGAAACTGTTATTCTTGGCACTATTGCAGACACACCCAACACGCCCCCGCTTTTCTTTCTATTTACTATCACTTCCGTGAATGATTTTTTAGTTACAGTTACAGATGGCACCACAACCTTTGTGGTCAATATATCTGATGTAACAGGGGTAGGTTTTTTACCACCAGGACCACCTATTACATTACTTCCACCTACCGATGTAGGATGCGAGTGTGAATGTCGTGAACGACCAATTAGACAATTACTGGATGCGTTTATCGGATCTACAGTAAGTCTTTTAGCAAGTAATGGTTCTATTGCAGCAGATTTTAGCGTGGAACAAACAGGACTTGGGATAGTACTAGGGACATTACCTATAAATCCAACTACAACCGTTAGGTTTGCAATTTCAACTTGTAAAATTACAGCTGTGAATATAACCCCTATTACGATGTAGTCTATTTCTTTCAGAAGTATCTGTTGCTACTCGATAAGAGAAGCACAGTTTATTTGTCCACCTTGAAAACGTATTGTTTTCAAAGTGGACAATCTACGTTTCTAGGATGCTCCATCTTGGAAATATAAAGATGGAGCTGATTCTGTAGATGCAGGGATTTATGATTGATGCAAAAGTGAGTGCCAATGGTTCGCCACAGTACAAAGCACACAGCAGTAAAGGAAAAACATACTATGTTACTGCAAATGAAGCCTATTTATTCATCTAACGCACTATACCTTCATGAGTAATTAACCATGCCCCCTTAATCTTTCTATATCCTTCATTTGTAAATTTCTTACTACTATATTATTGGCGTACAATATATGGCTAAATGTATCTAATTGGTTTTCTAAACGCACAAAATTCCCAAATTGATATGGTAAGGCTATAAAAATTATAATGAAAAATAATAAATATCTCTAATGCACTATTAGGATTTTTCCATTTTATATTGCAAACCATCTTTCTGAAAGATAAGCTCATATGCTAAATCAAAATGAAGGTTATATAATGCTTTCGTATTACATATTAAATTGTAGAACATAGTTCCTTGATGTACATATTGGTGTAATTTATTTTGAATTGGTGAAACAATAATTTTTAAAATTCCTTTAATATCTTCATTAAAGAAGTTATAGGAGGGAATAACTTGGACTCATTATTTGATGTAATAGCAAATGTTATTTTATTTTATCCTCGAAATGACATGAAATTAAAACACCATATTGCCAAATTAAGCGAATTTGAGTGGTTTCGAAGGTTACACGAAGATCCGAAATATACAAGTTTAATTTGGAGTAATAGAAAAATTAAAAAGTATATTTTGACTTCTGCAAATATGGAAGCATTAATAAAATCCGAGAAAAAACAAAAAGAATTTGTTCATCTAGTACAGGATGAATATAAAAAAAGAAGATAAGAATTTTTTTATTTTTCATATTTGGCGAAACAAATGGTACAATGAAAGCTAATGTGAAAAATAAGGAAAAGAAGTGGTCTATTTGAAAAACTTTTTAGAATTAGGAATTAGTGAAACTTTTAATCATACATTACGTGAAAATGGAATTACAGAAGCAACACCGATTCAGGAGAAGGCAATTCCTGTTATTATGTCAGGTAAAGATGTTATTGGGCAGGCGAAAACAGGAACGGGTAAAACGTTAGCATTCGTGTTACCGATTTTAGAAAAAATCGATCCAGAGTCTAGTGATGTTCAGGCTTTAATTGTTGCACCAACAAGGGAACTAGCACTGCAAATTACAACTGAAATTAAAAAAATGCTTGTTCAAAGAGAAGATATTAATGTACTAGCGATATATGGCGGACAAGATGTAGCACAACAATTGAGAAAATTAAAAGGTAATACACATATTGTTGTAGCGACACCAGGACGATTATTAGATCATATACGACGTGAAACAATTGATTTAAGTAATCTTTCAACGATTGTACTAGATGAAGCAGATCAAATGCTTTATTTCGGATTCTTATATGATATTGAAGATATTTTAGATGAGACACCTGATAGTAAACAAACGATGTTATTCTCAGCAACGATGCCAAAAGATATTAAAAAATTGGCGAAACGTTATATGGAAGAGCCGCAAATGATTCAAGTACAAAGTGAAGAAGTAACGGTAGATACAATTGAGCAGCGTGTCATTGAGACGACAGATCGTGCAAAGCCAGATGCACTTCGTTTTGTTATGGATCGTGATCAGCCATTTTTAGCAGTTATTTTCTGTCGTACAAAGGTTAGAGCAAGTAAGCTTTATGATGATTTAAAGGGACTTGGTTATAATTGTGCTGAACTTCATGGTGATATACCTCAAGCGAAACGTGAAAGAGTTATGAAGAGTTTCCGCGAAGCTAAAATTCAGTACTTAATCGCAACGGATGTAGCAGCTCGTGGACTTGATGTAGATGGTGTAACGCACGTATTTAACTTTGATATCCCTGAAGATGTAGAAAGTTATATTCACCGCATTGGCCGAACAGGACGTGCAGGTGGGTCAGGTCTTGCAATTACGTTCGTTGCAGCGAAAGATGAAAAACATTTAGAAGAAATTGAAAAAACGCTTGGTGCACCAATACAAAGACAAATAATCGAACAACCGATGATAAAAAATGTAGATGAAAATGGAAAACCGGTACAAAAGCCGGCTCCAAAGAAATCAGGTCAATATCGTCAAAGAGATAGCCGTGAAGGTTCAAGAAGTGGTTCAAAAGGTGGTCCAAGAAACGATTCAAGAAATAGTTCTAGAAATGATAACAATCGATCATTTAATAAGCCAAGTAATAAGAAAAGTAGTACAAAACAAGGTCAGCAAAGACGTGGCCGTTAAATAGTTATTATTCAAAAAGAGTCGCAAAGTGTTGCGGCTCTTTTTTGTTTTTATACAACGAAGTCGATATAAGTACAAGGTTGATTGCATAGAAACAACCTTTAAAATTTCATTCACCGTATTAAAAATAAATTTTAAAATTCATAAAGGAAATATAAAGTAGGTTGTTGTATATGTACGATAACAGGAAACTTTTCACATACTAAACATATACTTTAAATAAACCGACAGTCGGTCCGTAGGAAGGAGTACATGAATGAGGATCGTAAAAGAATATGGGGAACGTAGAAATGAAATTTTAGAAACTGCTGAACGTTTGTTTGTTACAAAAGGGTATACGAAAACTACAGTAAATGACATTTTAAAAGAGATTGGTATAGCAAAGGGGACGTTTTATCATTATTTTAAGTCGAAAGAAGAAGTAATGGATGAAATTATTATGAGGATTATTAAAGCGGATGTTGCTAAAGCGAAAGCAATTGTCTCTAACCCTAATATCCCAGTTTTGGATAAGTTATTTCGAGTTTTAATGGAACAATCACCAAAATCAGGAGATGTAAAAGATAAAATGATTGAACAATTTCATCAGCCAAATAATGCGGAAATGCATCAAAAAAGTATAGTACAATCAATTATTCATTTATCTCCTGTTTTAGCAGAGATTTTAGAACAAGGAATCGCTGAAGGCATATTTTCTACTCCATACCCACAAGAAACGATTGAATTATTACTCTCTTCAGCACAAGTCATATTTGATGAGGGTTTATTCCAGTGGAAGCCGGAAGAAATGATGAGGAGGGCTAAAGCTTATATCAAAATGATGGAAGCATCTGTTGGAGCGAAAGAGGGAGCCTTTGATTACATGGTGGAGGTTTTAATCAAACAGAAATAGTAATTTTCTGTTTGGATATTATCGACCGACAGTCGGTCTGAATCGAATGAAAGGTGTGATAAGGATGTCAGCTAGTATAAGGTCTTCGATGAAAGATTTTCACTTAATGGTGAGTGGACAAATTATTACTATTTTAGGTTCAACACTTTTACGTTTTGCCCTGTCATTATATGTGCTAGATATAACAGGGCGTGCTGATATATTCGCAGGATTATATGCGGTAACGAGTATTCCGTTTTTACTAGCTCCTCTCGGCGGAGCGATAGCAGATCGTTTCAATCGCCGTGATTTAATGGTTATTTTTGACTTCATCAACGCTGCGATTGTATTAAGCTTTATAGTTTTGTTATTTACTGGACCTGTATCTATTATATTGATTGGAACAATTATGTTTTTACTAGCAGTCGTTAGTGCAATGTATTCACCTGTTGTAATGGCGAGTATTCCGCAATTAGTTCCAGAGAATAAGTTAGAGCAAGCAAACGGTATCGTAAATGGTGTGCAAGCATTGTCAAATATAGTTGCTCCTGTATTTGGAGGAATATTGTACGGCATAATTGGTTTGAAAATGCTCGTAATAATAAGTTGTCTTGCTTTCTTTTTATCTGCGATTTTAGAAATGTTTATTAAAATACCTTTTATAAAAAGAGCACGAGAAAGCCATATAATACCGACAATTGTAAAGGATATGAAAGAAGGATTTATATATGTTTTAAAACAACCATTTATTTTGAAATCTATGCTTTTAGCTGCATTACTAAATTTAATACTTACACCGCTATTTGTTGTTGGCGCTCCAATTATTATACGAGTAACAATGGAAAGTAGCGACACGTTATACGGAATTGGAATGGGATTGATCGATTTTGCTACTATTTTAGGTGCATTATCGATAGGTTTTTTTGCGAAAAAGCTACAGATGAAAACATTGTATTACTGGATGCTTTTAATAGCTTTATTAGTACTACCAATGGCACTATCAGTTACGCGAGTTATTCTTAATTTAGGATACTATCCACCATTTATCCTCTTTATACTTTCTTCTATTCTAATTGCAATGATCGTGACAATTGTATCCATCTATGTGATTACTGTAGTCCAAAAGAAAACACCAAATGAAAACCTAGGAAAAGTAATGGCAATTATAACAGCGGTATCTCAATGTATGGCACCAATTGGGCAAGTCATTTATGGTTTTATGTTTGAAGGATTCAGTATGAAAATTTATTTACCTATATTAGTTATTAGTTTCATAATGATAATAATAGCGATAGTGACGAAGAAAATATTATGGAATGAAGGGAACTAGCTCCATATGATTAGGAGAATGTTAAAAAGAGATTTCTCTCAAAATAAAATGATAATTACTATTCTATTTATGTTTATCATGTTATCAAGTCTTTTAATCGCAAGTGCTTCAAGTAACGTTATAAATCTATTGAACTCAACGGATCAATTGTTTAAAGTATCAAACGCACCGCACTTCGTACAAATGCATGCCGGAGAAATAAACCAAAAGTCAATCGATTCATTTGTAGCGCAAACTCCTTTTGTAAAAAAACAACAAACAGCAGAGATGGTTCAAATAGGCGGATCTAACATTTTTATAAAGAAGAAAAATCAAGCGGAACATAATAGTGTAATGGACATTAGCTTCGTTAAGCAAAATACTATTTTTGACTTTTTATTAGATTTAAATAATGAATTGATCGATGTTAGGAAAGGGGAAATAGGTGTACCAATTTATTATATGCAAAAATATAATTTGCGTATTGGAGATAAAATTTGGGTTGTTAAAAATAATAATGAGCTAGAATTTACTATTTCGGCATTTGTTCGTGATGTTCAAATGAACCCATCACTTGTTAGTTCAAAACGATTTGTAATAAGCGATGAAGACTTCGAAAGAATAAAGGGGAATTTTGGAGAAAGTGAATATCTTATTGAATTCCAGCTAACAGATTTAACTAAAATAAATGAATTTGAAACTTTATACCAGTCATCAAACTTACCTCAAAAAGGTCCCTCTATTACGTATTCACTCTTTAAAACACTCAATTCATTAACAGATGGAATAATAGCTGCAGTACTTATCATAATAAGTGCATTATTAATGCTAATCGCGATTTTATGTATTAGATTTACGATTATGACTTCAATGGAAGAAGATTATCGGGAAATTGGTGTTATGAAAGCTATCGGCATTCAAAGTAAAGATATTCAAAAACTATATGTAACAAAATATGTTGTTATTTCCGCTATCGGATGTATATGTGGATATATCCTTTCGTTATTTGTTACAAAAATATTTACCTCTAACATCGCACTTTATATGGGGACAGCTAATAAAAGTATTTTATATTATGTTGTGCCATTGATAGTCACAACATTGTTATTTCTAGCCGTTATCCTTTTTTGCCGCATCATTTTGCGGAATTTCAGGAGAATTACAGCAATAGACGCTTTACGATCAAGAGATAAACTAGGAAAAAGAAAGATTAGAAGATTTTTTTCTCTCTATCAAACTAAAATTACAAATGTAAATATATTTATTGGTATACAAGATGTAGTGAAACGATTTAAGTTATATCGAGTATTAAGTATCGTTTTAATTATTGCAGTGTTCATGATTGTTGTACCAGTTAACTTTTTGTACACGATTCAGTCACCGCAATTTGTTAATTATATGGGAACAGGAAAGAGTGATATACGAATAGATTTACAGCAATCTGAAAATATAGAAAAACGGTTTAATGACGTTATATCGTATGTCGGAAACGATGAAGAGGTAGAAAGATATGCAGCATTTGTAACGAGTACATTTAAAATGGTGAAAGCTGATGGTACACATGAAAACTTAAATGTAGAAGTGGGAGATTTCGCCCAATTTCCAATAGAATATGTTAAAGGTATGGCACCAAAAAATGAAAATGAGATCGCTCTCTCTTATATGAACGCAAATGAATTAAAAAAGAATATAGGGGATGAAATCGTTTTATTTGTAGAAGGAAAAGAGAAAATGCTAACTATTAGTGGTATATATCAAGATGTAACGAATGGAGGAAAAACAGCTAAAGCGAGTTTTTCTTATAATAAAGAAAATATATTATGGTACGTAGTAAATGTAGATATGAAACCCAAAGTAAATCTACAAGAAAAAGTGAAGGAGTATAAACAAAATTTTAATTTTGCAAAAATAACAGATACGGATAATTATTTATCTCAAACTTTAGGAGAGACAATTAAACAATTAAGACTCGTGACACAAGTGGCAATTTTGATTGCTATATTGATATCGGTTTTAATAACTGCGATGTTTTTTAAAATGTTATTGGTAAAAGATTCTTCGCAAATATTAATTATGAAAAGTATCGGCTTTTCCTACAAAGATATTCGTATACAATATGTTACTCGTTCTATTTCTATAGTATTAGTAGGTATTTTAACAGGGACATTTATAGCTGCTACGTTTGGAGAAACACTAATAAGCTGGTTAGGTTCATTTATGGGAGCAGCTCACATAAAGTTTGTTGTTAATCCGATCATTTCTTATGTAATATGTCCAGCTATTTTATTTATATCTGTGACCGTAGCAACACTTTTCAGTAGTTTTACAGTGAAACAAACAAATGATTTAAAGCAAAATGGGGAGTAGGAGGTGTGTAATTTGAAAAAAATTTTAGAAGTAAAACAATTAAATAAAAAATACGCAATGGATGGAAATAAAACTTACCATATGTTAAAAAATATAAATTTAGAGATTTATGAGGGAGAGTTTATATCGGTCATGGGACCTTCTGGTTCAGGGAAATCGACGTTACTATATAATATTAGCGGAATGGATCAAATGTCATCAGGAAGTGTGAAAGTTGATAGTAAAGAAATAACATGTATGAAAGAAGAGGTGTTAGCAAAATTACGACTCAGCGAAATGGGATTTATTTTTCAACAGAGCAATCTTCTTAGAAATTTGAATCTTTTTGATAATATAGTTTTACCTGCGTATTTAGCAAAATTTGAGAGCAGGAAAATAATAAATAAACGTGCACTTGAATTGATGAAAAAAATGGAGATTAGTCAAATTGCAACTAATAATATAACTGAAGCATCAGGAGGAGAATTACAAAGGGTATCTATTTGTAGAGCACTCATAAATAAACCTAATATTATTTTTGCTGACGAACCAACGGGTGCTTTGAATTTAAAAGCGACAGAAGAAGTAATGGATATTTTAGCAAATATAAACCGCATGGGAACTACAATTTTGCTAGTTACTCATGACGTAAAGGTAGCAGCTAAAACAGAAAGAGTTCTTTTTATGGTGGACGGAGAAATTGTTAGCGAAATACAGATGGGTAAGTATAGAAACGATGATTTGAAGGTGCGAGAAGAGCAGTTGTTAAAATGGTTAACTGTACTTGGATTTTAAAGAGATAATATTTTTGACTCCTATTGAATATAGGAGTTTTTTCTTTGTTTGAAAGTTTAAAAAGAGATATAATAATTTTCTGACTATTGATTATGGAGGGGTATAAATGAAAAGTGAAACGTTACACACTCAAGAAGATATATTAAAAATGCTTGATTTATTATTAAGACCCGCAGTACCATTTTGGAATGAATTTTACACGAATAGAGAAAAGGATGTTCCTTTTTTTGCAAATGTTCCAGATGAGAATTTAGTTTCATATATACAAACAGAATGGATTTCAAAAGAGAAAGTGTTAGAGCTTGGATGTGGTCCAGGAAGAAATGCAATTTATTTAGCGAAACAAGGGTTTGATGTAACAGCCGTAGATTTGTCTATAGAAGGAATTAATTGGGCCAAAGAGAGGGCGTTAGAAAATGGAATAGAAATACAATTTGTTTGTGAATCGATTTTTAATTTGGATTTTCAAGATGAATATGATTTTGTATATGATTCCGGTTGCTTGCATCACATTCCACCACATAGAAGAATGAATTATGTTGATCTAGTTAAAAACTCATTAAAATCGGGTGGTTATTTCGGATTAACATGTTTTGCAGCAGGTGATTTGAATGAGCGAAATGGATCGGAAATAACGGACTGGGATGTGTATAGAGGATGGAGTTTGCAAGGTGGTCTTGCATATTCAGAAGAAAAGTTAAGAGAGATATTTAAAGAATTTGAAGTAATTGAAATTAGAAAAATGCAGCAAATTGAACAACCAAATAATATGTTTGGAGAATCATTTCTTTGGACAGCATTATTTAAGAAGAAATAAAACATAGATAATTGACAAACTCATCGTTTTTATAGACAATACACTTATGAGAATATACGTTCGGTTTTATTGTCCGATGTATGTTTTGCATAAATACATAACAAGGGGATGTCTCTAAATGGGTAACACAAATCAAAAAATCACTACGTTTTTAATGTTTGAGGGCAAAGCTGAGGAAGCGATGAATTTTTACACATCGCTATTTAATCAATCAGAAATTGTAAGTATCTCTCGTTATGATGAGAATGGACCAGGTAAAGAGGGAACTGTAATTCATGCAACTTTTACGCTAAATGGACAAGAGTTCATGTGTATTGATAGTTATGTAAAGCATGATTTTACATTCACTCCAGCTATGTCTCTTTATGTAACTTGTGATACGGAAGAGGAAATCGAAACAGTTTTTAATAAACTAGCACAAGATGGAAAAGTTCTTATGCCTTTAGGTTCATATCCGTTTAGTAAAAAGTTTGGCTGGTTAAATGATACGTATGGTGTGTCTTGGCAGTTAACTCTTGCTGGAGATGAATAATTAAAATAATATGGTGATATTAATGTTATAAAAAATAAAAGGGATGATACAAGATAAATATGTATCATCCCTTTTATTTTTTGTTTTACAACCGTCATCGGTTGTATTTATAACGACTTTAGGGGTGCTTTTTAAGTTTTTTATATAATATAAAACTGCTAATTTAATTTTTCAGCTTATCTAGTAATTGAATTCATTAACTGGAAGAAGTATTCAGGCTTATAAGTCTTATTTAGATTATACCATGAATGTAACGTATCTGGTGCAAATACATCAATTTTTTTCAATACTTCCATTGCAAATTCCAGAGGAGCTACTCCTGATGCAGTAATCAAATTTTCATCACATACTGCAGGTTCCATCTTATAAAGTTGTTCTCCTTTATAATTAGGACAAACCATTTTAATATATTCTAAATCATTGCTTGTATGTTTTCTAGAATCTAGGTATCCAAAATTCGCTAACCCCTCAGTTGCACCACAAATGGCAGCAACAATAGTGCCGAGTTTTAACGCTTCACCAATTTTTTTTAAGATAGGGTGATGAATGCTTTCCCCCCAAGTAGTCCCTCCAGGTAAAACTAAAAGATCGTTACTCTCAAGAGTACATTCATCCAGGGAAATATCTGGCTTTATGCTCAGTCCTCCCATCGTAGTAATAATTTCATTATTAGCTCCTACTGTAACTACCTTTAAAGGGGCTAACTCTTTTTTGAAATATCTTCCTGAGTTTAGTTCTGCAATTAAATGTCCATATTCCCAGTCTGACATCGTATTAAATACATAAAGATAAACTTTTTTTGTTTGCATACAATAACACTCCAATCACAATTGAGTTTTTAAAAAAATATTAATAAATAAATTTTACAATATTTATCATTTGAATTTAACCTATTTCCTTAAGAATTCTTTAAAAAATAATTTGGATACTTTATTTGAAGGTATGATTTACGAATTAAACAACCTTCAAAAAATATAATAGTTGAAATTTGTTGGTTTTAGAATGAAGAAATTAGGCTCAATATACCAACTTAATTATTCATAATTGAGTTGTGGTATAATTTACATACAGGGGGAAAGTAGATGACACAACATAAAGAAGAGCAAATGAATGAGGCATTAGCATTATTTTACTTTGCATATAAAACTTTTACAGAAAAACCAGATGAAATAATAAAAGAGTATAGTATACAGCGTGTACATCATAGAATTCTGTTTTTTATCGCTCGTTTTCCAGGGCTTAGTGTAAATGAACTGCTATCACTTTTAGAAATAAGTAAACAAGCTCTTCACGGACCGTTGCGCCAACTGTTAGATAAAGGACTTATTGAGAGTAATGAAGCTGCACATGATCGTCGTGTGAAACAGCTGTCTTTAACAGAAGAAGGAACAGACTTAGAGAAAAAACTGAGCGATGTTCAAAGAGAACAAATGGGAGCTATTTTCTCACAGTTTGGCGAATCATGTGAAGAAAATTGGCATCAAGTTATGAATGAAATGGCAAATAGCCGTTCAGGATTTGATGCATGGACGTCTAAGCGTGAAATACCAGTAGAATAAAAGATAGAAACAGTATCTTGTTTTGTAGTTTGAAAAATCATAAATTTTTATCTGTATATTTGGCAACTATGGATAAAAAATTCACATTGCCAAAAACTTTATATGTGTACGTATTGAAATTTTAAAATTCATATTTCCGAGAGGGGAATTATAATGATAAAACTTGTACTCATTCGTCACGGACAAAGTTTGTGGAATCTTGAAAATCGATTTACAGGATGGACAGATGTGGATTTATCAAAGAATGGATTAAGTGAAGCGAGAGAAGCAGGAACAATATTAAAAAAGAATGGATATACATTTGATGTTGCGTATACCTCGGTACTAAAACGAGCAATTCGTACATTATGGATTGTACTGCATGAAATGGATCTCACTTGGGTCCCTATACATAACTCATGGAAGTTGAATGAACGCCATTATGGTGCACTACAAGGATTGAATAAAGACGAAACTGCAAAAAAATATGGAGATGAACAAGTTCATATTTGGAGAAGAAGTATAGATGTGAGACCGCCTGCACTTACTGAAGATGATCCTCGATATGAGGCGAACAATCCAAGATATAAAACGTTAAAAAAAGATGAATTCCCATTGACTGAATGTTTAGAGGATACGGAGAAAAGAGTAGTTGATTATTGGCATTCAGAAATTGCACCGTCATTAAAAAGTGGTGAGAAAGTAATTATTTCATCGCACGGTAATACAATTCGTTCGCTAGTGAAATACTTAGACAACCTTTCAAGTGATGGTGTGGCTTCATTAAATATTCCAACTAGCATTCCGCTTGTTTATGAGTTAGATGAAAAATTACGTCCGATTCGTCATTATTACTTAAGTATGGATGGAGAAGTACCTGAAGGGGAAATTCCGAAACATATTTCTTTTTAACATGAAAATTTGAAACGCATGCTTGTCTACATATACAATGTAGATTCATGATAAAGTGAAACTTTAATCAGTGGAGGGTGTTCATCCCGCACTGATTATTAGCCTTCACCAATCGGGCTTTTATGGGCAGTTGATCCCTCACCTAACGTCTTTGCTTTCGCTGAATTTTGAGGTGGGGGGGGGGCTTACTGCCCGTTAATGCGGGATAAAAGACGCGGCCTCCTTCTAATGTATATGCGATGTAGCTAAATTTAGAAGCTTGTCCACGTCTTTTGTCATAAAGAGAGCTGCTTGTGCATGTAATGATATCGTGAGTAGTTTTTGAATGGAGGGTGATATGATTGGTAATCTCTAACATTCGAATCGGCTTATTTATTTTAGCGATCATTTTTGTAGTTCTTGTTTTCTTTTATTGGAGAAATGAAGAGTTATACGAAGAGAAAAAGCAGCGAATTCGAAAAACTTGGTATGGATTATTCATAACATCAGTCACAGTTTATTTCATGATAAAAGGAATCGATTTAACCCTCTGGAAAAACTTATTAATGTTTACTGCGATGGTCATTTTCGTTGATATTGCATTTATTTTAACACCTAACATTTCTGAAATATGGGGAGCGAAATTTAGCGATATCGGTAAAACTGTTCAATCCATAAAGCGGTCATTAATCGCCTCAAAAGCAAGAGGAGAAATATATACGAACATTATCCAAAATATTAATCCAGCAGCATTTGGGACGATGGAATGGCATACGGAAGAGGAATATACAAAAAGCTTAAACGCATTTTTAGATTCATATGGGGAAAAAATTGGAGCGAAAATTGTTGTATTTGAAGCGGTGAAGGAATTAAATACAAACTTTCGTGGTATCCGCTCTCAATTTAGTATTATTGTTCCATTAGAACACATCGAGCAATTGAATGAGCAGAAAGCGGTGCAAGTAGAAAATGTCGGAATTATACCAGCAAAAATAGTTAGTGATGTTTTCATTGTTATTGATGGGAAGAAAAATAACCTTCAAGATCGAGATTTTGAAAATGTATATAATTTAACAATTCATCATAGTTATTTTAGTAAATAAGGACAGAATCTTTTTCTGTCCTTTTCACCTATACATAAAGGGAGAACAAATTCAGACAAGCTTGTATAAAATTGGACAATCATTCCTACACTAGCACATAGAGGTGATTGTAGTGATAAAAGATTATGACAATGATTTTTTTAAAGAAAATAATGAAGATACAACAGATTTCTCTTTAATAAAAGGAGATACTTTGCAGCAAGTAGAAGAGTTAGAAGAAGAATTAAAAAGAAAATGATACGTGTACACTCTGTCTGCATTTGCTATATAATATAAATAAAAGGTTGTATCTTTTTGAAAAGGGGGAGAAGAGATGGCTGAAATAAATGTACAAAATTCTTCGTTTTTTAAAGAAAAAAAAGAAGAAGCAAATACAGATTTCTCTCTTGTGAAGGGTGCATTGACTCAAGATGTGAATCGATTAGAAAAATTTATGGAGGACACCCCATATAAGTATATAAAAGAAGATAATTTAAAAGAGAATGCGTAAAAGCATTCTCTTTTAAATTATCTTCTTATGATTTGTTTATGCACTATTTCTTTTTTTGTTTAAAAATGATTTTATACATATAATACCCAAGAGCTGCAAAAATAAATCCGACAGTAGCACCAACTACTTCTTTCATAAACAATAAGTATAACGAAGCAATAATTAGGGCAAATAATATTAAAAGTAGTATATACTTTGAAATAAATTCTAATCCTTTGTACACTAGTAGAATTACACCTGAAAGAACAGTGATGATAGGTAATATCCTATTTTCAAAAAGGCTTTCCTTTTTTTATTAGAATTCTGTTGTTTATTCAATATAAATATACTCCCGTCTTAAAGGATTAATGTTTTATTAGTTTTTCTATTTCATTTTCGAAAAGATTTTTGGTTAAATAAGTTATATCAAAGGAATCATTTATTCTATTTCGAGTTAATAGCCATTGAGTGTTTGGTGATTCAATAACAAAGAATCCATTATCAGAAATAACTTCATCCTTTTCTGTTGTATCTAGACGCATAATAGTATAGATAGACTGCGTTGTTTTTAAATCCTTTATAAAATTCTCAGCATATAAGGAATTAAAGCCATTCTCTATTAACATTGTTTTCCCTTCTTGAATAGACAGTGGGAATAAGTCTTCGATATTTTGTACCAGACGGTTTGGGAGAGTTCCTACAATTTTGCTTTCTTTTTCCCCTTCTTGAAATACTATCTGCAATAAATTTTTAGATTCTAAAAATAAACTATCGTCTGAAATTGCTTCAATTTTATGTGCAATATCATCTAAGCTCTGATATGTAACGTTTGAAGTGTTATCAATATATATGTTAGCAGTAGCTTCTAATAATTCTGGAGTCACGATAATATTCAATATGGTTAACCTTCTTATATGAGAAATTATTTTAATCAAAAATATATTAGGTGATAATCCCATTAAAATCTACTTTTATATAATATCAAATATTATTATTAAATAGTAGATTAATATTGGTAATTTTATGATAATTAACAAAAATACAAAAGATAGAATGCCAGGTAGAAGTTGAAGATACAAGAGATTTCTCTTTAATAAAAGGAGATACTATGCAGCAAGTAGAAGAATTAAAAAGAAAATGATACATGTACACTCTGTTTGCATTTGCTATATAATATAAATAAAAGGTTGTATTTTTTTATAAAAGGGGGAGAAGAGATGGCAGAAATAAATGTACAAAAATCTTCGTTTTTTAAAGAAAAAAAGGAAGAATCGAATACAGATTTCTCTCTTGTGAAAGGTGCACTAACAGAAAATATAAATCGTTTAGAAAAACTTATGAATAGAAACAGTTCGAAATATATACGAGTGAAAAAAACAAAAGAAAATGCATAGTGCATTTTCTTTTGTTTTTTATTTAGCATTTAACTTTTCTTTTACTTTTGCAGGTAACTCAGCTTCCTGAACCTCTTCATATGACTTCACTTCAATTGATGATATTTCATTTTTGCTCTTATCATCTTGATCTACATAAAGACATAAAAATGCCTTTTCATTTAATTTATGTTCGTTTGATGCTTTCTTACTTCTAAATGTAATTTGTTTTTTTACTCCGTCTTCGTCATAGGCGGGCAACGTGTAGTTTCGTAAGTTTTTACCTTCTACTTTTTCGATAGTCCCTTCGCCTTTTATCTGCACATAATACACATCTTTACCAATTCGATTTAGTGATGCTCGCTCACACCCAATAGTAATACTAGAAAATAATAAACATAGTGTAATAATTGATAAAAACTTTTTCATTTTGTTTATCTCCTTAAATTTGTTTCTTTACACAGTATACGGCTATTATGAAATGAGGAAAATCGATATAGCTTACAACACCCTTACAATATTGTAAGAGTGTTGTACATAAAATGAATAATATATTAAAAAGTTAAAAGAAAGGTAAAATAATGAATCATGGTATAATGATTAAAGACTTACATATTATTTTGTCATTTTGAGAGGAGCTTGAAAAA
Organism: Bacillus sp. AC266; assembly: GCF_979253805.1. Taxonomy (NCBI): domain Bacteria; kingdom Bacillati; phylum Bacillota; class Bacilli; order Caryophanales; family Bacillaceae; genus Bacillus; species Bacillus sp. AC266. The sequence goes on along the minus strand of NZ_CEEDEC010000001.1, from coordinate 945,111 downwards.
TGTATTCTACTTTAGAACAATTAACAAAGCACCCTGTATTTTATCATTTTACAGAAATTTCAAAGATTCCTAGAGGATCAGGTAATGAAAAGGAAATTAGTGATTATTTAGTGAGCTTTGCAAAAGAGCGTAATTTAGAAGTGATTCAAGATGAAGCATTGAATGTCATTATAAAAAAAGAAGCAACTGCTGGCTATGAAAATGTACCAGCTATTATCATTCAAGGTCATATGGATATGGTATGTGAAAAAAATCAAGCAATCGTACATGATTTTGAAAAAGATCCAATTGAATTACGAATTATTGGGGACATGTTATATGCAAATCAAACGACTTTAGGAGCGGATAATGGTATCGCAGTTGCGTATGCAATGGCTTTATTAGATGCATCAGACATTTCGCATCCAGCACTTGAAGTAGTTATTACTACTGAAGAAGAAACAACAATGGGCGGGGCTTTCGCTGTTGATGCAAATCACTTTGAAGGAAAGATTTTTATAAATATTGATTCTGAAGAAGATCATAAATTACTTGTAAGTAGTGCAGGTGGTGCGAAAGCTGTAGAAACAATTCCAGTAATATGGGATGAAGCGCCAGTGAATATGGATGCATTCCGTCTATATGTTGGTGGTCTAAAAGGCGGACATTCTGGTATGGAAATTGATAAACAACGCGGTAATGCGAACAAAGTATTAGGACGAGTATTACGTGATTTATCAGCAAATATCCAATTTGATGTAAGTGAGGTTCACGGCGGATTAAAAACAAATGCAATTCCGCGTGAAAGTGTGGCTACAATTGTATTGCGTACGGAAGATATAGAGAAAGTAGAAGAAAAACTAGAATCATGGACAAGAGTATTACAAGAAGAAATGCGTGCTGTTGATCCAGATGTTCATGTAACTCTTACAAAATTGGATGAGAAAGTAGAAAAAGTATTTGCTAAAGAGACACAAAAGCAACTTATTTCATCATTATTCTTAATTCCGAATGGCATTCAAAGTATGAGCATGGATATTAAAGGTCTAGTAGAAAGTTCAACAAATTTAGGCGTTATTGAAACGTTGCAAAATGAAATTAAATTACGTAACGAAGTGAGAAGTTCTGTCAGTAGTTTAAAACAACATGTTGCAGATGAAATTAAATGTATTGCCGAATTAGTTGGTGCAACATTTGAAATAGAGTCAGAGTATCCAGAATGGCCATACAATCCGAATTCACAGATTCGTAATTTGTTTGAAAAAGTGCATCAAGAAAAATACAATAAAGATGTTGAAATCTTTGCTGTGCATGCAGGGATCGAATGTAGTGTATTCGTTCAAAAGATGCCTGAATTAGATGCAATTTCATTCGGTCCAGATATATTCAACGTTCACACTCCAGATGAGCATATTAGTATTTCTTCTGTTGTGAATAACTGGGGATTCTTCGTTGATGTAATGAAGGGAACGAAAGAATTAGTTAAGTAATAATGATGAAATGAAAAGTAGCCTATAAAACTTTATAGGCTACTTTTTTTGTATAGAATTTTATTAGAAATTCATTTTTCATCAGTATGTAATATTAAGTTTTACAGTTAATAATGATTAATTGCTGTTTTTTTAGTACTTATGAAGGGGAAAATATACTTTATTGTATATATACTTCTGTTTATTTTATATTTTATATTTTATTTGTGTTATAGCAAAATCGTCATATGTTACATTTTAATGTATTAATATATATCCGAATTAATGCATAGGGAGATGGTACATTATATTTTGGTTAGGATGTATTTTAGGATACATTGTAGGACTGGTTATTACAAGTGCATTACTTTATTTTGGTTTTAGATCCGAGGAAGAACAAAAAGAAGATATACAAAGAAAAATGATAGATGTATTTGTAAAAAAGGAAATGGAGCCACTGACGGAGATAAAGAATAATGGGAAGAAAGTTCAATGGAATTTGAATTTTGTTAAGAAATAATTACTTTGTTTATCATATAGATTCATTTTTGAATATTGGATTTACTTAGAAACGAAAAAAGTCTCTCCAATAAGATTTGAAGAGACTTTCTCTCATATACCATAACAACTTAGCTTGTATAGAAACAGGGTTTAAGTTCTTTCTAAGGTATTTATGGAGTACCGATAGTTCCTGCGAGCAATGAAGCAATTCTATCTAAAGCTTCCTGTACTGTTGTAGGAGGAGGAGCAGCCCAATTTATTGGATTGATAGGTGCATAAGCTAAATCGAAAGCGTCATCAACTCTAATTAAAGAAGTATTTGTTCCTATAAGAGTTATTCGGGAACGAATAGGTAATGAATCAACTGTCGCTCTGACTCTTGTAATAATGTTATTAACGCCATTGACATTTAAATTACCTGAATTAGGACTGGGATTAAAAATGTTTTCTGTAATAGCAAAACTGGTTAAATTTAAAGGGTCAATTGGAATATGACCAGATTGTACATTAATAATGACATTACCATTTATTCCTCCACCAACTAAATTGACTTGAGTATCTGTGGTCGCTTGTGAATTAATAGTAATATTACCATTAGAAACGAATGAAGCAAACATCACCATGTTAATGCCATTTTGAGTATAACCAGCGGATAACATTGAGTCACGGATATTAACTTGATTCACAGAAGTAGATAAAGCTGTGAATATAGGAGTAGGGGTTATATTAACGCTAACAAAGAATAGTTTACCTGAAATACTTTGCGCTGTTTGAAAGTTAAAATCAAGTGGCCCACTTATTAATGACAGATTGACAAACCCAGATCTAGGATCTTGTGAAAAATTCAAATCAAACCAAGTCGGATCATTTATATCAAAAGGAATTTGTAATCTAGTTAATAAAGTACTAGTCCCAATCAATTGAATGTTAGCTTTTAAATGAATTAATGGTTCAATATAGGTACCGGGTCCAATTTTGATAGCATAACGTTTAGTTATATTTAAAGGATCCGGAAATGGCGCTATTGCATCCGTTATTGATGCCATTGCTGCAGTAACTGTTAAAAACGGTGCACATTCAGAACCATCAGCGGTAACGTCATTACCAGCTTTGTTTACATAGACTATTTGAGTGAATATTGGTAGTGGCTCTATACATCCAGGTCCAGTGGGCCCAGTAGATCCAGTGGGCCCAGTAGATCCAGTGGGTCCAGTGGGTCCGGTAGGTCCAGTGTCCCCAGTAGATCCAGTGGGCGCGGTAGGTCCAGTAGGTCCAGTAGGTCCAGTGCTCCCGGTAGGTCCATCAGGTGGCCCAGTAGGCCCAGTAGGTCCAGTAGGTCCAGTGTTACCAGTAGGCCCAGTATCACTGGTAGCTCCAGTGTTGCCAGTAGGTCCAGTAGGTCCAGTGGGCCCGGTAGGTCCGGTGTTGCCAGTAGGCCCAGTAGGAAGTGTGAATGGTGGAATAGGTGGTAAAGTAGGTCCGACTAAATTAGGATTTACTGAAGAAAAAGATAAAAACTCGTCCATAATAATTTCACCTCTGAAAAATTAGTATTACTAATAATAAATGCAGAAGTAGAGAAAAGCGAAATGGACAAGTGAAGAATTAGACAATGGAATTTTCATAAAAGCGTTATTTGAAAGAAAAGGAGAATGAAGATGGATCAAAAAAATAAAAGGGCATTTTATATTAGGAATTGGATATCACGGTCTAATCATAAAGATGAACTTACTTTATAACAATTAGAATACGACCCAAAAATCCAGAAAGAGTTGGGAGCTTTCTTCGAGCAAGAGTGAAAAGAATGGTCAGCAAATTATATTGATGGTGGATGGAGTTTTGAAGAGGAAGATATTTGAATAGAAAGTGACAGCTGAAATGTTTGGGGCGTATTAGCTGTCACTAAAATAGATATTAATTTTTATTATTAGTTTTTTTTAGTTAGTATTTTTTCTCTTATTTCTAGAGGGAATTGTACCAAAGATTGCTCCGGATATTGCTCCAATTAAAGTCATAAAAATTGCACTCCATGCTGCAAATGACATTATTACACCTCCAAATAATAAATTATTGTTTCTTAGCCCTTTGAATAGAAATGATAATTGCAACACCTATTAAGAAAATAAGAGGAGACCAAGAAAAGAAAGACATTTAATATTCTCCTTTCAATATTAATTTTAAAATTTTGTATAAATAAATTATCAAATATTTAAAGAGTGAACATATAGAATATGCAATATTGCATATCGGATTGTAGAACATAAAGAAGTGAAAACGGTTAGTGAATAAAAATGCTAATTTATAAAGAAAGTAAGGATTTCTTCTAGCCCTAAAAAGGGGAAACAATCAAAAAATCCCCCCCTTATATAAGGGGGCTTTTAAAATGGTCTTTGTCTAATAACAATAGTATTTAACATTTAATTAATGGCGAATTTACGTTAATTATTTTGAGATTTTAAAGCTGCCCCCATAATAATAATTTTCTCCAAGTTTCATAACAGCTACATATGTTCCTGGATTATAAACCTTAGTAATAGGTGTTACAAATCTACCATAATTATGTGTTATACCTGAGTCGTAAATGGTTTTATATCTATGCAAGTTTATTTCATCATTTTCATTTCCACTCAATTGATATATTTTTACAATACCAGTATCCTTACCACCAGTATATATATTAACATCGAATGTATCTCCATGCTTTAAGTCACCAACTGCTAACTCTTCTAAAAAATCTGCATTATGATGTAATAAAAAATAGTTTTGCCACCGCCAATTATCTAAAAGTTGTGATTCTTTTTGTGTAAGTTGCGATTCAGCAGACACGGGTGGGAGTGTACCAATTGTATTCGAAAATAAAAATCCTCCAACAGTCAATGCGCCAATAATTGTTGATTGCCTTAAAAGTTTCATGTTCTAAACCTCCTATTTACTTAAGGATTCAGAAATCGTATTTGTGAAAAACTAGCTGTGAAATCTAATGGATGATAATATCTTCTATAATCATATTAACATTTATTGATTTATCAGACAAATTAATAAATAATAAAATTATATCGAGGGAGTGAAGGCTAATATAAGAAAGAAGTTAGAGATATAGCTAATAAATCTTTATTATATGTAATTGCGATTTATTATTTGAAAACATGATTATTTTAAAACTGAAATTTCAATGCACGCGTTAAGTTTGAACACATAATTTTACAATTTGACTTATATAATTTATCACGTTATGATTTTTTTATTATAAAAGAAGGGCTTGAATATAATGATTCGTCGTTTGAGAAAGCTAAAAAATGTAGCAGTCGTATTAAGCTTCTAAGTGAATTACAAAGATCTACAATACTTAGAAGCGAGGAATAAAGTTATGAAGCATCCATTATATAATCATTGGTCAGAAACGAAGTATTTAAAAGATATAGTAACAAATCCACTCATTGAGGTAGGAGAGTACTCCTATTATTCAGGGTATTATGGTCATCAAAATTTTGAAGATGGCTGTGTAAGGTATTTGTGGGGGGATGCTAAGTCCCGAGTACTTTTCAATCCAATTGAACAGATGGGATGGCATCTTGATAAACTCATAATTGGGAATTATGTTTGTATTGCCAGTGGAGTAGTCATATTAATGGGTGGTAATCATAATCATCACTCAGAATGGATTACAGTATATCCATTCGCTGAGCAAATTGAACAATCATATGAACCGAAGGGTGATACAGTCATTAAAAGTGATGCTTGGATTGGAATGAATGCTATTATAATGCCTGGCGTTACAATCGGTGAAGGTGCAATTGTTGCAGCAGGATCTGTCGTAAGTAAAGATGTTCCGCCATATACGATAGTGGGCGGTAATCCTGCTAAGGAAATAAAGAAACGGTTCACTGATACAGAAATGAATATGCTAATGGAAATGCGTTGGTATGATTGGGATAGAGAGTTGATTGAGAAGGCAATTCCTCTTTTATCTAGTCCAGCCATTGAACCATTATTTGCTTTTTATAAAAATGAAGTAAAAAATAAATAAATCAGCTAGAAAAACTACATTCAATATAGGATGTAGTTTTTTTATTATTTGTACTAGAAACAATTATGAAATAATCTCCCCATTATGGTTTAGTTTTTATAAATTATCTTAAGAAAAATTAAGAAATATAACCAGTAGTTCTTAATATGTTTTATTTATAATTCAAATGATTATACAAAATTGTTTCTTCATTTTCCCTTCAAGGTGTTCCATCACGAATTACTCGCCCGGAGGTAGAAAAGGTAGCTTATATGTTAGAAGTTTCAGCGATACTCCAAAAGCATCCACCTGAAGTATCTAGTGGGCAGCAACATGTATACTTGTGCATGAGCCAGCCATTATAAAGTTTATAAAGGCTGCAGCAATGATTCTTTTTTGTGAGATGGCGAAAAGGGATTTTTTATGTGCAATTCATTGTGTTTTCTTAACAAAACACCTAGTGCTTTCTTATCTTAAAGGGGAACATATTTATTACTTAGATTGTCTATTATGTGTATTACTAAAAATAGATATTCAAATTAAATACAATAAATCCCGTTTGATACCTATTTTTATGTATTACAAAAGTATGAAAGGACTTATTATTTTGAAAAATAAAAGGATGTGTATTCGTGGTGGACAAGTTTAATACTTTTACAGATGAAGCATTGCAAGTGGAAACGAAAAAGACATAACTCAAACAGTAGCTTATCAATCATACAAACGTAGGAGGATATATGACGAAACCAGTTGTAGACGTGAAAAACGTTCAAAAAGTGTACGGTAAAAAAGCTGAGAATCAATCACACGCATTAAAAGGTGTTTCATTCTCGATTCAAGATGGTGAGTTTGTTGGGATTATGGGGCCATCTGGTTCTGGCAAAACAACATTATTAAATGTAATTTCGACTCTTGATAAAGCGACAGGTGGCGTTATTGAAATTGCAGGAACGGATATTACGAAAATGAAGCAAGGTGAGCTTTCTGATTTCCGTTCGCAAAAGTTAGGATTCATTTTCCAAGACTTTAATTTATTAGAGAATTTATCTATTTACGAAAACATTGCACTTCCATTATCTCTTCAAGGTGTCCCATCACGAAAAATTGGGCCGAAAGTAGAAAAGGTAGCTGATATGTTAGGGATTGTAGCAATACTTCAAAAGTACCCATCTGAAGTATCTGGTGGACAGAAACAGCGTTCAGCAGCAGCACGTGCGTTAGTGCATGAGCCTGCAATTATTTTAGGGGACGAGCCAACAGGAGCTCTTGATTCTAAAAATGCAACTAGTTTACTTAATGCAATGACAAATTTAAATAAAGAACAAGGTGTATCTATTATGATGGTTACACATGATCCATACAGTGCAAGTTACTGTCAGCGTATTTTATTCATTCAAGATGGTGAGTTATATAAAGAAATTCACCGTAATGGTACACGTGAAGAGTTTTACAAAGAAATTTTAGACGTGCTTGCAGACTTAGGCACACAAAAAGCATAAGAAAGGAGGTTTGGGCATGTTATTTAAACTTTCCATGTCAGGGCTAAAAAGTAAGTTACAAGATTATATTGTATTACTTATTGGTCTAATTGTATCTATTTCAACTTTCTATATGTTTCAAACGCTATCACTAAATAAAACGTTCCTTGAATCTAATGCAAACGTTGGTCCTATTGTATTAATATTCCAAATAGGTTCCTTTTTATTAGCGATTGTAACATTTTTTTACATTATGTATGCAAACTCTTTCTTATTATCTCTTCGCCAAAAAGAGTTTGGTATGTATATGATGTTAGGAGCAAAAAAGTATAAAGTTACATTACTGATGTTCCTTGAAACAATTGTATTAGGTGCGGCATCACTTGTAATTGGGATCACAATTGGTGTAGGACTTGCAGAAGGTATCGGACAGTTATTAATGAAACAATTGGAGTTAACTGGAGAAGGTTACAAAGCTTTGTACATTCCATCTATGGTTGCTACTTGCATCTTCTTCTTTGCATTATTTGTACTATCAGCAAGTATGAATAGTATTAAATTATCACGTATTTCTGTATTACAACTTGTACATGCAGATGCACAAACAGAGCGTGTCGCGGTAAAAGGAAAAATGACAGTTGTAGTTGCATTCCTTGGTCTGATTTTGTTAGGTATTGGTTATGCATCACTGCTCTATATACCACAGGCAAAAAATCTAGGAACCGTTCCTACATTAATGGCTCTTGGATTAATCGCAGCAACTGTTAGTACTTACATGTTGTTTGGATCACTTCTCCCAGTCATGATAAAAAAAATAAAAAGTAATAAAAAGCGTAGTGAAAAAGGGCTTAATGCTTTTACCTTTGCTCAATTAAACTTCCGCATTAATGGCCTAACAAATGTGCTTGCGACGGTAGCAATCTTAGTAGCCCTTGGAGCAGGTGGAATTGCGTGTGGTATGGCATTTAAAAATGACGTTTTAAAGCAGACTGATAAAGGAACAATTTACGATTCGGTAGTTCATAATCCAACAGCAGAAGAAAAGAACATTTTGAGTAGTATTTTATTTCAAGAGAAACTTGAATATCGTTACAAAGTAGATGATAAGTATGTTTATTATATAAAAGAAGAGCTAGAGAACAATCGTCCTTTAGTAAAAGATAGAAAAAATGAGAAGATAATGAAAGTTTCAGAAGAGATTCCCATGGATGCATTTGCATTGTCAAGACAATGGGGTAAAGAGGATGCGGAATCAAAACAATGGAGAGAAGCTTTCGAAACAATTCAGCCAAATTATATACATCCTGATCATAAAATAAAAATTGTAGATCAAAACATATACGATAGTATGAAAGATACAGAAAATACGGTGTTTATTGGGAAAACAGATGTTTTTGGAGCATACGTAAAAGAATGGAAAAAAATTGATGAATTGCAGGTAGTTAAATATAAAAATGTGAAAGTGGAAGAACTGGATAGTAAGTATCAAACATATAAGGCGAATCAAAGTTTTTCCAGCGGACTAATGTTTATGGGGTTCTTCGTTGGAATTGCGTTTTTAGCAATGATGGCAAGTTGCTTAATGTTTAAAATTCTATCTGGCGCATCTAAAGATAGTATACGTTATCAAATGCTTCGTAAAATTGGTGTTCGCCGGGAATTATTAACACAATCGATTTATAAGGAGTTATCCTTCGTATTCTTAGTCCCAGCAATTATCGGTATTGTTCACATATTAGTTGGTATGAATATGTTTGGCCCTCTTTTAATCGATCCGTATTTTCGAATTTGGTTACCAATTGTTATTTTCATAGTGATTTACTCGATTTACTACTGGATTACAGTTCAATTGTATAAAAGAATTGTACTTCCGAAAGAAGGTTAATGTAATAATGTTATGTATACTAAATATCATCATAATTGGCCCCCGTTATGATGAAGGGAAAGGAAGAGGAAAAATAGCATCGTTCCTACATTGAGTACTACTTTAACCTTATTTGTAGGAACTCTTGCACTATCCCCTTACAATAAAATTGAATAATCATCCAATATTAATTGTTAACTATAACCGGAATTTTGACAGGATGGAACAATTATCAAAATAATATCGTGTATAAATTGTGTCTGCACCAAAAGAGTGTAAATAAACATAAAACTTGTAAACCTTACTCATCATAAGGATTATCGTTTTAGAAAAGGAGTGTGTGTTGAAAAAATTTTTAAAGGTAATTTTAATCTTATTAGTAATATTTATAGGAATTATGTTGGGAAGCATAATTTTAAATAAAACATAGCATACAGAGTTTAAGTCTTTAGATAATACGGATCAAAAGATGTTAAAAGAATTAGCTACTATTTATAAGAGCTTTGAAGAATCGAGTGATAAACTTTGGAATGAAGATTATCGCTTCGAAAAAATGCCATTGGTTCTGATACGTAGTAATAAAGACGGGGGATTCTTTAGACAAGAAGCTTATGCAGTTAATGTAACGGGATTAGAAAATAGTATTTTTGCAAAGGAAATAAAAGTCTCAAATTCTCTGCATCTACCTAAAGTCTATCGCTTAACTCGTTTTGATTTTAGAACTATTTCTACCTGGATTCCTTGGAATTTTGGGACAATAAATATTAATGATATGGATGTATTTTATTTAAAATATCATCCTAAAATGTTTAGTAATCCAGATTTATATTTTGATTTTTCATCTTTCTTATTACATGAAGGTTTTCATGCTTATAAACAAAAAGATTGGACATATGATGCAAATGGTGGAGAGTTTATTCACGAATATCCTATTAATAAAGAAAATTACGCGCTAATGGGATTAGAATTTAAGCTATTAGATAAAGCAATGATTGATACAAGCCCAGAAAGTATTAATCAGGCATTATATGATTGGACAATTGTACGTAACTATCGCTATAAAAAATGGCCTCAATTAATTGGAGAAACAAAAACTGAAGCAATAGAAGGTTCAGCACGATACTTAGAGTATCGTTATAGTAAGTTAACTGGTGGAAATCTTATGGTACTTGCAAAGAAACAGAAGCCATATCATGTTACTTTTATGGAGGCGTTCAACTTCGTTGCTAATGGACAGGCAGAATCTCCAAAGTTTTTAGAGCGGAATATGAGATATGAGACTGGTTCAGCCCTTGAATTAAGCATGGACAAAGCAAATATTCCATGGAAAGAAGCTATTGAAGATAGTGCAACCAAACAAGGAAAGACACCATATGAAGTATTAAATACGTACTTTAATATAAATAATACGCCCACAATTGAAAATAAAATCAAAGAAATTAAAGAGAACAATGACTATGAAACACTTTTAGAACAAGGAGAAAAACTGGTTAAAATAAGTAACGAGTAAAGAAAATAAGATTTGAAAAAGAATTTCCTTTAATGAGCGTATTGAAGAGGATTCTTTTTTCATTTTATAAGTTATATAAACTACAGGTGTAATCAAAAAAGTTTAATTAAAAGAAGGAATCTCAAAATAATTATTTTTTATTAAAAGCTAAATTTAATGAAGAAGAAAACTTATTAATTGTAAATGGATCTAAAGAAAATTTTGAACAATATTTAAGACATTATCTTTTATACCGATTATGTTATTTTGGCGCTTTTAATTGCAAGTATATACTAAAGAGAGGATAGAAATGTACCACCTGCTTTTGCCTTTAGTTGTTCAATACGAGAAAAATGTGGAGGAATATGATGGAGTCAAAAATTCTTATTGTTGATGATGATAAAGAGATTAGAAATCTTATCTCTGTTTATTTGGAAAATGAAGGTCTGAAAACTCAAAAGGCAGAAGATGCTATTGAAGCTTTAAAATTGTTAGAAGAAAAGAAGTTCGATCTTATTATTTTGGATGTCATGATGCCTAATATGGATGGTATTGAAGTGTGTATGAAGATTAGGGAAGAACGAAATATGCCTATTATCATGCTATCTGCAAAATCAGAGGATATAGACAAAATCCAGGGTCTAGCTTCTGGTGCCGATGATTATTTATCAAAACCGTTTAACCCGTTGGAGTTAATCGCTAGAGTAAAATCCCAATTAAGAAGGTTTAAAAAATACAATATGCATACAGATAATAATAAAAGCATCTTAGAAATTGGTGATTTAACCGTGAATACAGATACACGTCAAGTATGGGTAAGAGGAACGGAAGTAAGGCTAACTCCAAAAGAGTTCGATATACTCAAACTACTTGCTCGTAACAAAGGAATTGTTCTCAGTGTTGCAAAAATATATGAAGCAGTTTGGAAAGATGCTTTTTATAAATCGGATAATACTGTCATGGTGCATATTACAAAAATAAGAGACAAAATTGAAGAGGATTCTAAACATCCAATTTATATTAAAACTGTTTGGGGAATTGGGTACAAAATATGAAGAAGGTTAGTTTTAGAAATAAGATAATTATAAAACTTCTTGGTGCTGTTGCAGTTAGTTTTTTTGTTTCGTTTGGTTTAACAATCCTCACTTTTCTATATGTCATAATACCATTAAATCTAAATCACTATCTTGATGATCTTAGTACATTTGAAAATAATATGCTTACATTTCTTATATTCGCGTTAGCAATCTTTACTTTTATAATCATTTTTTTGATATTGGTTCGAAAGAAAATAATATATTTAAAGCTCATTTCTGATAGTGTTAATGATATTGCCAATGGAAAGCTGGGTTTGACAATTGGGATTGAGGGAAAGGATGAATTGACTCATCTTGCTCAAAATATTAATTATATGTCCAAGGAATTGGAGAATACATTTGAACAGGAAAGACAATTGGAACGTACAAAAAATGAACTCATAACCAACGTATCTCATGACTTACGCACACCGTTGACATCTATTATCGGCTATGTAGATTTATTAAAAAGAGGGCAATACGACAGTAAAGCACAATTACAGGAGTATCTCGAAACCACTTATTTAAAATCACAGAGATTGAAATATCTAATTGATGAACTATTTGAGTACACCCGTTTATCAGACATCGATGCTAAGTTAAACATTAACGAAGTTGATTTATCAGGCTTGTTGGAGCAAATAGTTGGAGAATATATTCCTATATTTGAAAAGGCAGGTTTAAGTGTTCAAAAATCAATAACGGAAGAAACAATACCTATTTTCATGGATGTAGAAAAAATGGTACGTGTTTATGAAAATCTGTTTATGAATGCGATAAAGTACAGCATGAAACCATCCGAATTATCAATATGTCTTGAACTAATAGGTAACAAAGCAATTTTGAAAGTATCAAATAAAGTCGAGAAGCCGCCTGTTAGCGATCCTAATAAATTATTTGAAAGGTTTTTCAGGGGTGATAAGGCAAGAAAAGATGATCAAGGAAATGGACTGGGACTCGCTATTTCAAAAAGAATTGTTGAACTTCATAATGGTAATATACATGCAGAATATAAAGTAGGCTGGATGTCCTTTATTGTTGAACATCCAATTAAATAGAATGGCTTATGGAATGAAAGGTTCCATAAGCTTTTTTTTAAAACTTAAGAAACTTCTTAAGTTAATAATTCAAGTAGGCCATTCATAGTAGAAATGATACTGACAAATTATTTTATTTATTACTATAAGGTGAATACTGGAATGAAGGGGAAGTTCATTGATATCTCTCCGAGTGTTTTTGCCTACAGTATATTTCAGGGGGCAATAAATACACTCACTCGTACTTTAGCACAACAACTTAGTGCCCTTGGTATTACAGTAAATGCAATTCTCCCGGGCATAATTAATACAGAAATGAATGCCGAGACATTGGGGAATCGAGATGGACAGAAATATGCTGCAGATTTATCGACTTTTAATAGGTGGGGAGAACCTAAGGATATAGCTGATATTGTAGGTTTTCTTTCTTCATCAGACAGTCGTTGGGTAACTGGTGAGTTAATTGATGCAAGTGAAGGAAAATGCTAAAGATGTAATTAGAGAAGAATAGCAAAAGTCATAGTAATACGTGGTTCTGGTGCAAATATAGTAATTTTTGAAAAGTGACTGACAGACTCTGTCAAGTAGATAATAAGAAAACGGCTAAGCTACCAGTGTGTTTCGATATTTAATCGGGGCACACTGGTTTTATTTTTTTATAAATGTGGAACAAATGTATTACTTAGATTGTCTATTAAGTGTAATCCTAAAAGATATGAAAGTACAGATCATTTCGAAAAATACAAAGGTATTAAAAAGAGGGATATGTGTGGGAACACTAAGTGTCAGTGTGCCTAAAAGGGTGGGATGAGATGGCCTATATGAAAGTGGTTCTAATGTCTTATATGTATATAGAATTTGATAACGCTGTCTATTTTTTGGAGGATTATGTTAAAATAACGTTTTTTTGAGTACAAAGATATTGGAGGTAACAGAAGTGAAAAGTATGTTTTGCAAGAGATTTATTACAATAGTAACAGTGCTTACACTATTTTGTAGCATGGCTGTTCCATTTGGAAGAGCATCAGCGGAAACAGTTCCTGCTATAGACGTAGAAGCAGGATCAGCAATTTTAGTAGAAGCAAATTCCGGGAAAATTTTATATCAAAAAAATGCAGATGAATCATTAGCAATTGCTAGTATGACAAAAATGATGAGTGAATACTTAGTTCATGAAGCGGTGGATAAAGGAAAACTTAAATGGGATCAAAAAGTTAAAATTTCTGAATATGCATATAAGATTTCGCAAGATCGCTCATTATCAAACGTTCCATTAGAAAATGGTGGCTCTTATACGGTCAAAGAGTTATATGAGGCAATGGTAATCTACTCTGCAAACGGTGCAACAATTGCTTTAGCTGAAGAGATTGCTGGAAAAGAAGTCAATTTCGTGAAAATGATGAACGATAAATCAAAAGAGTTTGGAATGAAAAATTATAAATTTGTAAACTCTACAGGTTTAACAAACCATGATTTAAAAGGACATCACCCAGAAGGAACAACTCCAGACGAGAAAAATAAAATGTCCGCAAGAGATTGTGCGATTTTAGCACAACGTCTTATTCAAGATTTCCCGAAAATATTAGATACAGCAAAAATCCCTAAAAAAACATTCCAAAAGGGTGGCAAGTATCCGATTGATATGACGAACTTTAACTGGATGTTAAAAGGCTTAATTAAGCAATACGAAGGTGTAGATGGGTTAAAAACAGGAACTACTCCAGAAGCCGGAGATTGTTTTACTGGTACAGTAGAAAAAAACGGTATGCGTCTAATCTCTGTAGTTATAAAAGCAAACTCTCATACAGCACGTTTTGATGAAACAAAGAAATTATATGATTATGGATTTGCAAATTTTGAAGTGAAGAAGGTCTATGGAAAAGATTCAGTAGTAAAAGGTCATGAAACAGTGCGAGTAGCAAATGCAAAGGACAAAGATGTAGTTGTTCAAACGAAGCAAGCTGTTTCACTTCCAATGCCAAAGGGCAACAAAGACGTTTATAAAAAAGAATTTAAAGTATCGAATAAAGAACAAGAAGCGCCTATTAAAAAAGATGTAACAATTAGTAAAATGACTATATCACCTAAAGATAGTACAGATCCTGGATTTTTATCAGGTAAATCATTACAAGTAGACCTTGTAACAAAATCTGAAGTAGAACAAGCAAATTGGTTTACACGTTTAATGCGCGAAATAGGATCTTTCTTTAGCGGTATGTGGAATAGTGCGGTTGATATAGTAAAAGGCTAACTTTGTAGGATAAAACTAAATATTAGCCTGAAATAAAAGGTTTCAAAGTATTATAGATTCTTATGTGGATGGCTTGGAATGGAAGATTGCATTAATTCTCAAATCTGGTTCTTCGGAACTTTCGGTATTGCAATCAAGCTAAGATAAATTTGTATCCATATAATCAAAAAACGCTATTCTTTTTGTAGAAATATACAGAAAGGATGGCGTTTATTATGAATTGTTCGATTCAAAGGGTTCTGGTGCAAGGCTAGTTTAATAAAGTTACATGATGAAAATACATTCATTATTCCATCAAGTGACAATAAAAATAAATACCTGGTACTTATTCCTGTTATTAAATTTTATAAAAATTTAATAAAATCTTTTCTTCTTATTAAATATTTTGTTTTAAATTAATTATATAAAGAAATGGAGGCCGAAAAATGAATTTTTTAAAGAAATTTAAGTATCTTTTTATAGTGTTTATCCCTATGTATATAGTTATTCTTTAATTTCAATCGAATAAAAAAGCAAGGTATTCGAGAAAAAAGTACGGTACCATACAGAGAAAACGCTCTCCCATACAAAAGTAAATTGTACCGAAAGTGATAAAAGCGAATGTTATATGGAGGGAACTCCCTAATAAATTCACCTAAAAATCGGTAATTAATGAAACAAACAATAACAAAATGATACATGATTACGAGTTAATATCCCCAAAAGATAGGATTACTAGTGACAATCTTTGATACTGACAAGTGAGGTGACGTCGATGAGAGGGACATTAATAAAAAGTGGAGTATTTATTTTAGTTTTAACAGGAGGGGTATATCTTACAAAATACGCATATGACCATCATACTAACCGAGTTAAAGTAAGAGACACGATTCAACAAATATCAATAGAGCATGGTATACCGCCATGGATTCCTTTATCTATTGCATTCCATGAAAGTAAGTTTGATCGAAACGCAATTGGAGATCAGGGCACATCATTTGGACTGTTTCAGCTTCATCGAGGTGGACTAGCACCTAAAGATTTAACGAACGAAGATTTGAAAAATGCAGAAACCAATACTCGAATTGCAATATCTAATATGATAAATGCATATAACCGTGGTTTACAGCAAAATTTAAAAGGACCAGAGCTATTAAAATATGTTGCTAATACCTCAGGGTGGCCTGGGAATAAGGGTGTTCAATGGACAAATAAGCAGACAGACTATAACGAGGGTTTAGAAAACAGTTTTAAAATGTTTTCTAAACGACAATATGATTTTATAGAATGAAATTTCTTTTTTCTTTCTATTATTATATAACTTATGCCTAAATACGAAAGTTTCCTAAAACAGATACATAGATTGACTTTGTACTGCTTATATTAGGAATTTAAAGAAACAATATGTATAATTCTCCCACTACAATAGTATAGTGGCCTTTATTAACAGCAAAATCTACAATTTACAAGGAGAACATTTTATGAGTAAGAGAATAAAAGAATTAGATTCCATACGAGGGTTAGCGGCACTGACAGTGGTATTTGGACATTTTTGTTTAATGCTACCATCGTTGCCTAATTCTATTAAATTTTCTCCGCTTAGGTTTTTATGGGCTGGCGGGGAAGCTGTAATCGTTTTTTATGTACTCAGTGGTTTTGTGTTATCTATGGCACTTTATCATTCAAAAACAAATTATTGGGGATATTTAATTAAGCGATTTGTACGAATCTATATTCCTTATTATTTTTGGATAATCAGTACCTTTGCTTTATTTATTTTGTTCTCGCCGTATGAAGTGGCTGGACTACGGGATTGGTTCTATGATAGGTGGCAAGGGTCTATAACAAAAATAGATATTATAAACCATTTTGTGCTTCTTAATAACTTTTTTACGGAAAATTATAATCCAGTTATCTGGTCATTGGCTCAAGAAATGCGTATATCTATTGTGTTTCCGTTGTTATTCCTTCTTTTTTATAAACTGAGTTGGAAGAAAACGATACTATTTGCTTTGAGCTTTTCTTTAATTAGTGTTTTCCTTAATATGTTGCATATAGGGAAAGCAGAGGGATTTTATAATGGTTATGCCGATACACTGCATTTCACATCGATGTTTATGGTTGGAATGTTACTTTTTAAGCATCAGGAAAAGCTTATCTACTTATATAGGAATATGAAAAAATTTAATAAAGGATTTCTTATTGCATTAGGGATTATTCTATATTTATATTCCATTTTAATTTATGGTTTTTCCCGTAATGATACTACTTTCTTATTAAAAGATTGGGGTGTCGTAATCGGTGTTAGTATATTTATAATAATGGCCATGAGTAACCTAAAAGTGAAAGCATTTTTAAATAAGAGTGTATTTGTATACTTAGGAGAAATTTCATACAGTATCTATTTGTGTCATTTTCCAATCATGATGGTACTATTTAAACTTTTGTATACAAAGATACCTATCTTTTTCCTTCTTGCTTTGTGTATTTCAATGACAATACTTTTTTCTATAGTTTCGTATCATTTAATTGAAAAGAAATGTATCAACTGGGCAAAACAAAGAACAACAAATTTTCGAAAAAAAGTGTAATGCTTGAAGGAATTTTATTTCTTTAGTAAATATACGAATATGACCGATTCCTAAGTATATTAGGAATCGGTCAATTACGGATTCTATATAAATATACTAAAATTGAACAAATTTTTAATTTTATACTTAACTCCAAAAATCCTCTTACTAAAGAGAATCTTCGTAACGTTTTTCCAGACATAGCCGAAAGTACAATTAGTAAAACGCTAGTTTCCTTGTAGCTGCTTGGTCAAATAAAGCTGGTTTCAAGAGGAAGAAATGCTCAATGTATACAGGTTTAATTCTGTATTAATAATTATTAGGGGTAACAACACATCGCTATCTATATCTAAAATGTTATATAAAACTATTGAATATTTTATTCGTAAAAACAGAGGTGTAAAATGAATTTTATTTCCGAACTACTTGTTACCTTTGCAATTCCTACAATACAACTCACATTCTTGTTACTACTCATTTTTGTTTTTAGCTACTTTGTAGTATACAAAAAGGTATGTAAAGGAGGGGGGGAATTTACCGTACAACAAGTTATATTGTTTATATTGATAATAGGATATTATTCCCTTGTATTATCAGCTACTTCATTTGGTCGTCCAGATGATATAACTTTTGCAAGAACAATTGACTTTGATGTACTTAGTGTTTATAAAAAAGCATGGAATACCTTTTCATTTTCTTCTTTTTTCCATATCATTGTGAATATAGGTATGCTTTTTCCGTTAGGAATTTTATTACCTTTATTTAGTAATGTTTTTCAAAAAACAAAATGGATGTTAATCAGCTCAATTATAGCAAGTTTATTGATTGAAATCCTTGAATTTACAATGCAACGTGGAAGTATGGAACTAGCCGATTTACTTCATAATACTTTAGGAATGATGCTAGGATATTCTATGTTAAATATAGTTCTTATATTGTTGAAGAAAAAAGAAACAGATACACAAATGACCAAATATTTATTTCTTCCGATTACAGTAAGTTTTGTTGCACTTGGAATAATGATTTCGTATCAAATGAAGGAATTTGGGAATATGCCTTTAGATCCCATTACAAAAACAGACATGACTGATGTCACTATAAAAACATCAATAGAGTTAAAAGACGAAGGTAATAAAATGCCTGTTTACAAAGAGGAAATTACAAAAATGCCTAATGACAATGAGCCAGTTACAAAAAAATCACATATTCGAGATGTCGAAATTCTGTCTCCCAAAGAAGTATTTCAAAAACTAAAACAAGGAGACTTTGATCCTATAATATCTTTCAAAGCAGGTGATACATTAGTCATTACAGATTATAATATAGATTACTACGCTGATACAAAAGGCTTTTCTCAACCTATATATGTTTTTCAAGTACGCTTAAATGATAATGGGAAAGATAGTTGGTCTCAACCTATTTCTGCGAGAAGATAACGTAGATTTTCATGTTTTTGTTCATGTGAAATAGTTTAATCGAGTTGTCTTGCTCATTTGAAAAATCTCCCATGGAATTTAATTGAAATTGAAAAACATTTAAGAAGAACAATTACGCTGTGGGCTATTGTATAGTGTAGATATGAATAACAAAAAAGGGGGACTATATATGTGGAAGCGATTTGTAGCGATTGGTGATAGTTTTACAGAGGGGATAGGGGATGAAGTTGAGGGAATAGCATTAAAAAGCTGGGTAGATCATTTTGTTCAACTGTGTGTAGATGATTTAAAATATGCTAATTTTGCAAAACGTGGGTTAGTAACTAAAGAAATTCGCTCACAGCAATTGGAACAGGCATTAACTTTTAATCCAGATTTGGTTAGTCTAATTGCAGGTGCAAACGATGTTTTAAAAGGACGTTGGAATCATCATGCATATAAGAACGATATGGAATTTATGATAGATACATTAAGTAAAACAGATGCTGATATTATTATAGCAAACCTTCCAGATTTTACAGTTCGGCTTCCGTTTCCTTCTGAAAAAAAACAAGTATTAAAAGAACAATTATTAGAGGCAAATGAAGTTATACTTTCACTGAGTAGAGAGTATAAGCTACATCATGTTGACTTTTGGAATCATCATTTAGTTAATGACAATACGCTTTGGTCTACGGATTTAATTCATCCAAACTCAAAAGGATATGTAAAAGTTGCTGAATTGATTTTTAGTAGTTTGCCTGTACATGACTCTTTTAAATAAGCTGTAGAATGACCTAAACTCCTGTCGCATGCTGTACAGGGGTTTTTGGTGCGAAAAAGAAGGATATAGAGTGCCTATAAATTATACTTTAAGTAATTCTTTTTATTGTTTATATTTTTGTTATTTTCTGTTGCAGAATCCTTATTATAAGGATTCTTTTTTTGTATCAATAATCTATAAAGAAAAAAGATGAAATTGGCGGAAATGAACTAAAAGGTATTTTAAATGAATTGTTAAAACAACACTAATAATGATAACGTTCGCTAAATATATTCGTCGTTTGTAAGAATCTTAAAATCCTCCCTTTTGGATGCAGCTTACCCATAAATTTAATTTTTTTGTAAATGTGGAACTATTTCATTACTTACACTGTCTATTAAGCGTTAAAACATTTTTTATTTAACATATTTAGAAAGGAATAATCATTTTTAATTAAGGGAGAAGATTGAATTGAAAAAAATATGGATGCTGCTTTTCTTTTGTTTTGGAGTTATGTTGGTAGGATGCAATAAAGATGAGCCGCCAAAACAAGCATTTGAAGAATATATCAATTTATGGAATGATAAAAAATTTGCAAATATGTATGATTATTTATCAGAACATGCAAAAAAAACGATTTCTAAAAAGGAGTTCACAGAGAAATATCAAAAAATTTATGAGGGTATTGGAGTTAAGAATTTAAAAATTAAAACGAAAGGAGCGAATACTAAAGATAAAGAACTTTTTCTTTTTGAAGTTAATATGGATACGGATGGAGGAACAGTTTCATTCATCCATGAAGCAAAACTCGTGAAAGATAAAGATAAGGAATCTTGGAAAATAGATTGGACACCAGACTTCATTTTCCCAGGTATGAAAAAAGATTACAAAGTACGTATGCAAACAGAGCAAGGAAAACGCGGAGAAATATATGATCGAAATGGAAAAGGGCTTGCAACGAATGGTAAAGCGACTGAAGTTGGAATTATTCCAGAGAAACTAGGTGAAACGGCAGCGCAAACAAAAGAAATAGTAGCACAATTACTTGATATGTCTACAGAAGAGGTCGATCAGAAACTCGCAGCGAAATGGATAAAACCAGATTCCTTTGTACCAATTGGTATTTTAAAAGAGGGAACGAGACAGAATGATTATATTGAATTAGAAGGGGTTTTATCTCGCCCAGTAAATATTCGTACGTATCCATTAGGAGAAGCAGCGGCACACTTAACGGGATATATAGGAAAGGTAAATGCAGAGGAGTTAAAATCGCTTCAAAAAAAAGGTTATCAAGCAGATGATTTAGTGGGTAAGACAGGTTTAGAGAAAGTATTAGAGAATAAATTGCGTGGTGAAAAGGGTGGACGCGTATTTATGGAAGATGAGAACGGGAAAGAGATTAAAAACGTAGCAAAACAAGAAGCAAAAAAAGGGGAAAATGTTACGTTAACTATTGATGCTGCAATTCAAGAAAAAATCTTTAATGAGATGAAAAATGAAGCAGGATCTAGTGCAGCGGTCAATCCTAAAACGGGTGAAACAATCGCACTTGTAAGTAGCCCTGCTTATAATCCAAATACAATAGTTAGAGGAGCATCAAAAGCTCAACGGGAAGCATGGAATAACGACTCGAAACTGCCAATGATGAATCGCTTCACACAAGCATTTGTACCAGGTTCCGTATTTAAAACGATTACAGGTGCAATTGGTTTGGAAACAAACACAATAAATCCTAAGGAAGAATTTAAAATTCAAGGATTAAAGTGGACAAAAGATTCATCTTGGGGAAATTATTATGTAACACGTGTGAAGGATGCTAGTCCAGTTGATTTTGATAAGGCAATGAAGTACTCTGATAATATTTATTTTGCTCAACAAGCTTTGAAAATAGGAAAAGATCAGTATGTAAATGAATTTAAGAAATACGGATTTCATGAAAAATTACCAATTGAATACGAATTCCCTATTTCAATTATTGCAAAAGATGGGATAAAAAATGATATTCAACTAGCAGACACGGGGTACGGACAAGGACAAGTATTAATGACACCTCTTCATTTAGCATTGACTTATGCACCGATCGTCAATGAGGGTAACATTCCGTCACCGCATCTTATAAAAAAAACAAAAGAAGCGGGAAATTGGAAAGAAAATGTGATTTCTACCAAGAATCAAGAGATATTAAAAAGTGCGTTAATAAAGGTTATTAATGATCCTGATGGTGCCGGGAGAATTGCTAAAGTTGATGGTGTAACTCTCGCTGGTAAGACAGGTACAGCAGAACTGAAAGAATCGAAAGAAGCAGAGGGTAAAGAACTTGGATGGTTTGCAGCTTTCGATGCAAGCGCGCCAAACATGATTGTTACCATGATGATTGAAGATGTAAAAGGAAGAGGCGGGAGCAACGTTCCAGGTGAAAAAATAAAACATGTTTTTCAGAAATAATGCTTAATTAGTAGGTGAAATTTACTTCTTTAGTAAATATACAAACCTTACTGATCCAAGATTATATTAGGAATCGGTTAATTTATTTCTAAACGCAGATTTTATGATTTTAATAATCGTATTTAATTACGTGTTTTTTACACAATTAAATACGATTATTTTTTATTTGAAAATTATAAAACAACAAATTTAAAAATATTAAATTAGATAATTGAAATTTAAAAAATAAGAGCTATTATACTTAAATTTATTTTCAGAAATATTACAAAACTGTTAGTTTGAAGTAAGGTTATTCAATATAAGTAAGAGGGGAATTTCTTTATACTAAAAGATAAAAGTATTAATTAGATATTTCTAGATAATAAATAGATACATAAATAAAAGGAGCTAAATATATGTATAAAATCATGATTGTAGAAGATGACCAAAAAATTTCTAAACTACTTCAATCCCATATTAATAAGTACGGGTATGAAGGGAATATTACAGAGGATTTTGAAAATATTTTGGCTAACTTTGAAAAAATTCAACCTGATTTAGTTTTATTAGATGTAAATTTACCGAGTTTTGATGGTTTCTACTGGTGCCGACAAATTAGAACGGTCTCTACTTGTCCCATTATATTTATATCAGCACGTAGTGGAGAGATGGAGCAAGTTATGGCACTTGAACATGGTGCAGACGATTATATCACTAAACCGTTTCATTATGAAGTTGTAATGGCAAAAATCCGAAGTCATCTTCGAAGAATTTACGGAGAATACGCACCGAAAGCGGAAGAAAGAGTTGTTCAGCAATCCGGTTTAATACTTTATCCAGAAAAAATGGAATTAAAGCTAAATGATAGCATGTGTATACTGTCAAAAAAAGAAACTGTTTTACTAGAAACTCTCTTACGACAATCTCCTAGTATTGTTAGTCGAGAGAAAATTTTAGAAAAACTTTGGGATGACTATACGTATGTAGATGATAATACGTTAAGTGTAAATGTTACACGTGTCCGAAAAAAATTAGAGGAAATCGGAATAAAAAATGCATTAGAAACAGTTCGTGGTGCTGGATATCGTTTGAAAATAACTTGGAAGAATGATGAGGTATAATAATGAATTTATTTTTACGTGAACATATCCCTTTCATCTGTTTCTCAATCATTCAGCTATTTGTCGTTCTAACTGTTTATTGGCTGGACGGATATAACCACTTATCTACTGCGTTATATAGTGTGTTTTTAGGAGGATGCTTTTTAATTGCGTTTTTACTTTATCGCTACTTTAGCCATCGTAGATTTTATAACAAATTATCCAACCCTTCTGAAACATTAGAGGACTCCTTAGAAGAACTCGATTCCACTCCATTATCAGTAGCACTTCAGCGTGTGTTAAAGACACAATACAGTCAATATCATCAACAGTTAAAGACTTGGGAATATAAACAAAAAGAGCACCTTACATTTATTAATCAATGGGTGCATCAGATGAAAACGCCCCTATCAGTTATTGAACTGATCACACAAGAAGAGAATGGGGAGGTTTTTGAAAGTATTGTGGAAGAAGTAGATCAAATGCAGTACGGATTAGAAATGGTCTTATATATGGCGCGATTACAAACGTTTGAGCAAGATTTTTATGTGGAAAGAGTTTCGTTACAGGAAATCGTTCAAGAAGTAATCCGTGAAAATAAACGTCTGTTTATCCGTAGCTATGTTTATCCAGAAGTAAAAGTAAAACAAACTATTATGGTAGAAACCGATAGAAAGTGGCTTCGGTTTGTTATTCATCAAGTGATATCCAATGCCATTAAGTATTCAGCAGGAAGTAGAAAAAACGTTACTATTACTACATTAGAAGAAGAGCGCTCAGTAATCCTTGAAATACACGATCATGGTGTGGGAATCCCAAAAGAAGACCTCCCGAGAGTATTCCGCCCATTTTATACGGGAATAAACGGTCGGAAATTTAAGGAATCTACTGGGATGGGATTATATCTTGTGAAAAATATTATAAAAAGATTGGAACATGATATTGAAATAAAGTCGGAAGTAGGAAAAGGAACAACAATCTGTATTATTTTCCCTTATGCAAATCGTTAGAATGGTATTTATTTTGACTTTTCAGAAATATTACAGACCTGTTAGATATATGAAAGGTTAATCGATATGAGAAGAAGGGACGCTTAGATAAACTTAGGTTATTAAAAGATAAAAAGGAGCAAAACGATATGGAAATATTAAAGGTCTGTGAACTGAGTAAAATCTATACAGGAAAGGTATCTTATGAAGCGCTCGCCGACATTAATTTGAGTGTGAAAAAAGGGGAGTTTGTAGGAATAATGGGACCATCAGGAAGTGGAAAAACTACTTTGTTGAACATGGTTTCTACTATTGATTCTCCCACATCAGGAGAAATATTGATTAATGGAGAAAATCCATATCAATTATCTCAAAATGAACTGGCATTATTTCGAAGACGTGAATTAGGTTTTGTGTTTCAAGCATTCAATCTTCTTACAACATTAACTGTAAAAGAAAATATTGTTCTTCCTCTGACGTTAGATGGTACTAAAGTTGAGGATATGAATCAGCGTGTAGAAGGTATTGCAGAAAAATTAGGCATTCAAGATATATTAAATAAACGAACATATGAAATATCGGGCGGACAAGCACAAAGAACAGCAATTGCACGTGCTCTAATTCATAAACCTAAATTATTACTTGCAGATGAGCCGACAGGAAACTTAGATTCAAAAGCGGCTAATGATGTAATGGAGTTATTAAAACGATTAAATAAAGAACAAGATGCAACAATGATGCTTGTTACGCACGATCCAGTGGCTGCAAGTTTTTGTGATCGCGTTGTATTTATTAAAGATGGAAAATTATATAACGAAATTTATAACGGAGAAAACCAACAAATGTTTTATCAAAAAATTATAGATGTACTTGCATTACTAGGAGGTCGTAAGCATGACTTTTCAAAGATTCGCTTTTAATAATATCATTCGAAGTAAGCGGACTTATGCTGCACACTTTCTAAGTAGCTCATTTTCAGTTATGGTTTTTTTCACATATTCACTCTTACTTTTTCATCCTGATTTACAAGGAGAACTAGCCTCCACAAGTAAAACAATGAGCCTTTTAGGAACAATGGGGATGCAAATCTCTCAATATCTCATTTTTGTATTTTCATTCTTCTTTCTTTTATATTCGGTGAGTTCTTTTTTAAAAACAAGAAAAAAAGAATTTGGAATTTTAATCATGCATGGTATGACACCGGCGCAGTTAAATAAATTAATTTTTTTAGAAAATATGTTAATTGGAGTCGCTTCAATTACATTTGGTATCTTAATTGGTTTGATATTTTCAAAGCTCAATTTATTGGCAAGTGAAAATATATTAGCGATTGATAAGGGTCTTCCTTTTTACGTTCCTATAAAAGCTGTCTTTACGACAACTGGCGCATTTTTGATTCTGTTTCTAGTCATTTCGTTGTTTACTTCTAAAATGGTAAAAGCAAACAAGTTAATTGATTTGATGAAATCAGAGGAAAAGCCAAAACCAGAGCCAAAGGCATCAAAAGCATTAGCATTCCTTTCCGTATTATTAATTGGGTTAGGGTATGGATGTGTGTTCTATTTCGTACTAGAAAGAAACTTCATTATGCCTTACTTACTTGGAGGGGTAGTCTTTGTAGTGATAGGGACATATTTTCTATTTTCACAGTTGAGCGTGTATGTAATACGTGTCTTAAAGAAAAAAGACACTTTGTTTTTTAATAAAACAAACCTTCTTACTATATCTGAATTGGCCTATCGTATGAAGGATAATGCAACTATGTTCTTTATGCTAGCGATTGTTTCCGCTGTGGCCTTCACAGGGATTGGTACATGCCTAGCAATGGGAAATAAGGGATTAACCGAAATGACCAACCCATTTGCATTTACATATACTTCATTAGGAGAAAATGCACAAGAAGAAGAGGACATTACAGAAATAAAAAAACAACTTACTCGCTCAAATTTCTCTTATCAGGTAGCGGTTACGAATCCTAAATTCACGGAAAATAATTTAGTGCTAATCAAAGTATCAGAGTATAACAAGTTTGCAAAAATCTTCGGGTATGAAATGGAAAAGATAGATAATGATCAAGAAGCGATTATAGTACCCTCAATCATTTCGCAAAAAGAAAAGTATGCAAGAGGAAAAGATATACCCGAGAAAATAGATGTAGTACAGGAAAACTTAGAAATGTCCCTCCGGGTCAAGAAGGCGGTCCCACATATAGTTCTCCCAAATTCAATTGGAGCCATTATTGTTGTTTCGGATTCTCTGTACGATAAAATCCCTAACAGAAAGACGGAAGATGATTCTTACGTAATGAAAAGTCAATATGGTTTTGTCGTGGAAAATTGGGAGAAATCAAGAGTGGTTACAAAAAAATTAGAAGAAACAATGGGTAATCATAATTCGGGGCAAGCACATCATTATTTTAAAGCGTTGTATTCTGAATGGATTTCTTCGAAACAAGAGAACGGTATTTTACTTATTGTCAGTGTATTAGTAGGGATCGTATTCTTTACGTTTGCAGCCAGCCTATTATATTTCAGGCTATATGCAGATTTAGAAAGAGAACAACAACAATACGAAATGATTGCGAAGGTCGGTCTAAGTAGAAAAGAACTAAAGAAAATCGTAACACGACAGCTTATACTAATGTTCTTCTTGCCTATCATTATAGCGATTATTCATAGCGGGGTCGCTTTTATAGCCTTGCAACAGCTAATTGACTACTCAGTTTTAAAGATTTCGATTTTAATTATACTAGCCTTTATATCCATTCAAAGTGTGTACTTTTTCACTGTCCGTTGGCGTTATTTACAACGGTTATATAAAAAAATTATGTAGCGTATTGATAAAACAAGCAAAGAGGAGAAAAAGCAATGAAAAAAGTAATGAAAGTGTGCGTGGCAGGGATTGTATCTATTTCTATGTTAGGAGCTTGTTCTTTTGGGAAGAAAGAAGAACCAAGGAATGCCGCTTTATTAATTGGAGGAGAACAATCATTAAAAGGAATAGTAAATCAACATAAAAGTGAAATTAAGACCAACAATTTGTATAAAGTGAAGCAAGCAGAAATTGATGGTAAACAAGTATTAATGATGGATCAAAAAACAGCGAAAAAAATGGTTGGGTTAGGTGTATTAAGAGAGTCAGATAATGATGATGAAGTATGGAGTTCAGACCCAATTAAGTCAGTACCTTCAGTTCCAAAAGGTAAAGCTGTCTTACTAGCTAGTAAGAAAAATAAAAAAATCAAGGAATTAACAATTAATGAAAAGAAAATAGATGTCCAGTATGCTAGTGATACTTGGTTTGGTCACTATCGTAATCCAAATTACGAGGAATTGATTGTAATTGTTGATAATGCAACTTTCAATCAAATCCCTGTAAATGAAACATCAATGGAAATCCTTCATTTCAATAAATCGTATGGTGAAGATAGACCATATAACACAGATGATGTTACGGCTGTACAAGCAGAAACTGAATGGAAAAAACTCACTAAAACTATGGGGAGTCAAGTGGATGTATTAGATGCGGTTTCTATTATAAAAAAATAATGAAAATATATTTAATACAGAAAAACCAGGATGATTTTAAGAATTTATCCTGGTCTTTTTTATTACATTTTTTTTAGAAATATCATCTGTCGAAAAAAAAGATAAACAATGGAACAAATGAAACTTGTATCATGTCTATATATTGAAACCATATTAAAAGTGAGGGCAGCTTTATGTTTATTCAAATAAGTTTGAGGTGTGGAAATGGAACAGAAGTTTATTGAAAAATGTAATCATGATGAGCTTGACTATGTTATAAAAGACTATTGGCAAGATGTATGGAATTATTCATTTATTATTACGAAAGATCCACACTTATCAGATGACATCACACAAGATGTATTTATTAAGGTTTTTAAACATTGGAATTCGTTTCGAAAGGAGTCATCTATTAAAACGTGGATATTAAAAATTACAAGAAATACGGCAATAAACTATTTGAAATCCTCTTATTTTAAAAGGATATCTTTAGTGGGATTTTTTAGTGACGATAAGCAATCTCCATCGGCAGAACAAGAATTTTTTAATCAAGAGGAAATGAATGATGTGTGGGATGTTGTATTAAAACTACCTAAAAAACACCGCGAAATACTAATATTGGACGCGAAATATGAATTATCTTATGAAGAAATGGCTGAAACATTAGGTGTATCCATTGGAACAGTCAAATCTAGGTTAAGCAGAGCAAGAAGTAAAGTTTCAAAATTAATAGGGGAGGGTAGAAGTGATGAACAGTAAAAAAAATCCTGACTGGTATAGCAAATTAAAAAATGGACCAATGGAGCGTCGTAAAGATGAAGAAGCATTTATTTATAAAATAAAGCAATCGATATACCAAAATAGTGAAGTAGACTCTGTACCATACAAGAGACCATTTCGTAAAAAAGCATTGCCTATTGTAGTTGTTTTGGTTTGTACAATGTTATTTTTTATTGTTCAACAACCTTGGCTTGATGATAATAAATCACCGGTACAAAGTAGTACTCAAATTAAGCCTAAAACAAAAGATGAGTCTGCTCAAGATCCATCATTAAAACAATTTATGAATGAGTTATATCGAAGTACAAATTCAAAAAATGAAAATGACCTGTATAGAGCGTTAAATGATGAAGTTCTATTTAAAGGGAAAATTTATCAGAAGGATGAATTGAAGTTTGATGAGGATATTTTTCATGAGTTGCAAGTCGCTCTTACAATGGGGGGAGAATTTGCAAATGATACAAAGAAAGTATACAAAGTACCAAGTGGATTGACAGAAAGTAACCAACCAAAGCAATCGCATTTTATATATGCAACTGTTACTGGAAATAAAACGAAAATTTTAGCTGAACCAAAACGAGAATCACAAGTTTTATATGAAGTATCTAATGAAATGGTAAAAGCTTTGATTCCAGAAAAAGCGCAGAATGATGGATATATAAAAATATCGACAATTAACGGTTATACTGGATATGTACAAAAAGAGTATGTTTTAACTGATAGTAAATATTCTTTCATATTTGAAAAGAATGATGAAGGTATATGGGAAATAACGAATATAGATTCTATTTGGTAAAAGAGGAAGGTTCACTTTAATGAACCTTCCTCTTTATCTTTATCCTCTTTTTGAAGTGAATTCCAGCATTCTAAAATTTCTGATGTAACGAGAGCAGCAATATTTTTTTCTGAATTACTACCAGGAATAACGACAGAAATAGCAATTTTTGGATCTTCGGTAGGAGCATATGCAATGAAAAGAGAATGATTTATCATTCTTTCTTGCTCGTTCGGAGAGCCAGTTATCCCTGTTTTACCCGCGACATGAAAGGGCAAGTTTTTAATCTCCTCTATATTTTGACTCATCCCACCTTGCACGACACTCCAAAATTTCATAGGATAACGATTTGAACTTTCTAAGAGTGGTTTAAACTTTTTTGTTTCCTTATCGTCTTGACCAATAATAGCACTTACGATTTGAGGTTTATATTTATCACCTTTACTTGCCAAAGTTGCTGCATATTGAGCAAGTTGAAGAGGGGTATGCACTTCATTTCCTCCCCAAGATGCATTTAATAAAGCAGAGATTCCATTTTCAAACTTATTAGATGGATGAAATTCATATTCTCCGTCTTCTTCAAAGGGTAAATCAATACCAGTTTTAGAGCGCAGGCCAAATTGCTTTAAATAATCTGTCCATATATTTGCTACTTTTTCTATATTCCCATTATTTTGGTTGAATAAGGGGAGAGCTACTTTTGCTGTCATAAATGTATTTGATGAATTAATGATAGCTTGACTCGGTGTAATTTCACCTGTTGGTGTTCCAGGAGCATTGGTGATGTTATTTTGATTATCATACTGAAAACTACCATTATCCAAATATGTATCCTCAGGTTGAAAAAGCTTTTCGTTTAATCCGATTAAAATAGTAAGTGGCTTTATAGTAGAGGCCATATTTACATAAGATTCACCATACTTTAATTTTTGAATTGCTTTATTTTGCGAAAGGGATTTAATGTTTTCTTTTTTAGATGATACATGTGTATTTAATATATTTGGATCAAAAACTGCCGAATTGGCCATAGTTAATATTGCGCCAGTTTTTACATCGGTTACTACTGCATAACCAGCATTAGCATCAGGTACTTTCTTAATTTGAGATCTTAGTGCTTCCTCTGTTTTTTGCTGCAATTTAGAATCTAAAGCTAGCCGGACATCTTTTCCTTTTTGTACTTTTTGAATGTTCCATAAGAACTTTTTATTATTCATTTTAAAAATCAGAGTTTTTCCGGGTTTTCCTTTTAAATCATTTTCATATTGAAACTCAATCCCACTTTTACCAACAGGTACATTTTTAGAATTAAGGTCATTTTCTACATACCCAATTACTTGTGAAGCAATTTCGTTCTTTGGATAATATCGAATGAATTCGTCTTCGATCACTACATTTTTAGGTTTATTCTTGTTTATGAATGAAATTTCATTTTCATTTATATCAGAGTATAAGGATATTTCATTCATAGTCTGCTTATTACAGGATTGTTGTAATTGAGATTTTATGTCCTCTGTAGAAATGTCATGTTGAAACTCGTTTGAAAATTGATTGAAAAAAGCTAATGTGTTTGATGTATCTTTATTCGATAGTTTTTCATCATTAGAAGTGCAATATAGAGACTTAACTTTCTTATTTGTAGCTAGTATTACACCATTTTGATCCAGAATTTTTCCTCTTTCAGCTGAAGAAGTTGCGATAGTAATTGAAATGAAGTTGATTTTTAATAAAATTAGTAAAATCACACTTACAATAGAAAGAACCGCAAAAAATCTCCATCTTTTCGTATGTAACATATAACCCTCCCTTATGTAGCCTATTCCATCTTATAGTTAATTATTTTTTTTGTAAATGTGGAACAACTTTATTACTTAGGTTGTCTATTAAGTATTACAGCATGAAGAAAGGAACAATCAGTATGAAAAAAAGTACATGTTAATAGTAAGTCTATGTGTAAGTTTAATATGAGTCATTATACAGTTTAGCATTTCTAATGCAGGCGACAAAAAAATAGAGAAAAAACAGGAAGGGAGATTTATCAATTACACGGCTAAACCAAAAGGAATGGATGCTTACAAGGATTTAACAAAAAAGATAAGAAACTATTATAACTGAATAGTGGTTTCTAATATATAGGGAACGCTTTTAGTATATTTATTTACTAAGTATTAGTGAGGATTTCCTGAAGAAGTATATGGAGGATTTATGAAAGAACAAAAAGTAAAGAAACAGAAGACATATATATCTATTCGATTGAATATAATGTTCCTTTGCATATTTGTACTATTCTCAGCTATTATTATGCAGCTAGGAAAAGTACAAATCGTTGAGGGAGAGGCTTATAAGAACCAAGTGGAAAACAGTCAAAATGAAACAACTAGTATACCAGTTCCACGTGGACAGATTCTAGATCGAGAAGGGAAAACGGTCGTTAATAATAAATCTCTTCGCACAATTACGTATACAAGGGTGAAGGGGATTACGAGTGAAGATATTTTAAAAACAGCAAAAGACTTGGCGAAGGTACTTGAAATGCCTGAGCAAGATATAAATAAATTAACCGATATCGATAAAAAAGATTTCTGGATGCAATTGAATACGAAACGTGCGGAATCAAAGATTACTAAAAACGACATAGGAAAGTTTAAAGAAAAGGGAATAGAGGGAAAAGAACTAGACAAAAAAATTCAAGACTTAAGACGAAGTCGCGTTACAGAAGTAGAATTGGCAGAATTAACAGCACAAGATTTAAAGGTGTTAGCTATTAAAAGTAAAATGAGTTCAGGTTATCAACTGACACCACAAATTATAAAAAAAGATGTGACAGATCAAGAATATGCGCGGATAAGTGAAAAACTTGCGGAGTTTCCAGGAGTAGATACAACAGTTGATTGGGAACGTAATTATGTAAATGGTAATTTATTTCGTTCCGTGTTAGGTAATATTACAAGTAGTGAAGAAGGATTACCGAAAGAAAACTTAGATTCTTATTTGGTACGTGGATATAACCGTAATGATCGTGTAGGAAAAAGTTATATTGAACAACGATATGAAGATGTATTACACGGCACAAAAGAAGAAGTGAAAAACATTACTGATAAATCAGGAAACATTATAAACACAGAAATAATCTCTAAAGGAAAAAGTGGTAATAGTTTAACATTAACGATTGATATGGAATTACAAAAGAAAGTGGAAGAAAGTATAGAGAAAAATTTGAGAGCTTTTAAGAGTTCAGAGCCATTGTTGGACCGAGCGTTTGTCGTCATGACAAATCCAAATAACGGACAGATTTTATCTATGGCAGGCAAAAAGATTGTAGAAAAAGAAGGGAAAATAGAGATTGAGGATTTGGCATTAGGTAACATGACAACTTCGTATGAGCTAGGATCAGCTGTAAAAGGCGCAACGTTATTAACTGGATATGAGACAGGGGCAATACAGCCAGGAGATCAATTTTATGATGCACCGATGAAATTTAAAGGTACACAAGCCAAGAAATCATGGAATGTATCCGGATTTGGTAATATTAATGATTTACGAGCTTTACAAGTATCTTCGAATGTATACATGTTCCAGACAGCTTTAAAAATTGCGGGAGTTAATTACGTACCAAATGGTTCATTGGATATTAAACAAGAAGCATTTGATAAAATGCGTTATTATTTTAAACAATTTGGTCTAGGTGTCCCAACAGGTATTGATTTACCGAATGAAATAATTGGGCAAACGAGAAAAGTAGATAGTCAACCTGGGTTTTTACTAGATTTTTCTATCGGTCAGTATGATACGTATACGCCATTGCAATTGGCACAA
Organism: Bacillus sp. AC266; assembly: GCF_979253805.1. NCBI lineage: Bacteria > Bacillati > Bacillota > Bacilli > Caryophanales > Bacillaceae > Bacillus > Bacillus sp. AC266. The sequence continues at coordinate 911,826 of NZ_CEEDEC010000001.1, read as the reverse complement.
TATATTTCAACTATTGCAAATGGTGGATATAGAATGCAACCCCAAATTGTACAAGAAATACGAGAGCAATCAATAAAAGAAGAAGAGGTCGGTAAAGTTATACGCTCTATAGAGCCTGTCGTATTAAATCGAGTTGATATGAAGAAAGAACATATTGATCGGATAAAAGAAGGCTTTAGATGGGTATTCCAAGAAGGTGATGGAACTGGCGTGAAGTATTTCAAAAATGCGCCATATAAACCAGCAGGAAAGACAGGGACAGCTCAAACTGTATATGGTGGAGATGATCCAATTGGTAGAAATGCAAAAGGAGAACGTATGGAATGTTATAACTTAACATTAGTTGGATATGCTCCATATGATAATCCAGAAGTAGCATTTTCTGTAGTAGTCCCATGGCTTCATGATGATAAAAATGGAATTAATTCTATAATTGGAAAGGAAATTTTAGATGTATACTTTGATTTAAAAAAGCAACGTATACATGGTGAAGCTGCTAGTATAGATAGTTCGAATCAAAATTAGTAAAATTTGTGCACTTTTCTCAGGGGAAGAGACCCTGTTTATATAAAAGCCTTTATAAGTTAAAGAAAAAGGAAGATTTGAAATAAGAGATAGCGGCTATCATAGTTGCTATCTCTTACTTTTGTTAATATCTTGGCTACTAGTTAAAAAGGTTTTAAATTTATGGAACAAACTTGTTTCTTAGATGGTCTATTATGTGTACGTATAAAAACAGGTTTTCAAATAGGATACAGTGTATTGAATTTACTACTTGTTTTCAGTATTGAAAATTTGAAAGGAATGATGATTTTGAAAAACAAGAGGATGTTAAAAATAGGTTTATGTGTTGGTATATTAGGTTTAAGTCTTACAAGCCTAGAAGTTTTTACAGGAGGGGCATTGCAAGTTGAAGCGAAAGAAAAGACCGGACCAGTTAAACATAAAAATCATGCGACGTATAAAGAATTCTCTCAACTTGAGAAAAAATTTGATGCTCGATTAGGTGTGTATGCTATTGATACTGGTACAAATCGAACAATTGCTTATCGACCTAACGAAAGATTTGCCTTTGCATCAACCTACAAGGCATTAGCGGCAGGAGTATTGCTACAGCAAAACTCAACTGAGAAATTAAATGAAGTTATCACTTATACGAAAGACGACTTGGTGGAATATTCACCCATTACAGAGAAACATGTAGATACAGGCATGAAACTTGGGGAAATTGCAGAGGCGGCTGTTCGTTCCAGTGATAATACCGCCGGGAACATTTTATTTAATAAAATAGGCGGACCTAAAGGATATGAAAAAGCACTTAGACAGATGGGTGATCGGGTTACTATGGCTGATCGCTTTGAGCCAGAGTTAAACGAAGCTACTCCAGGAGACATTCGTGACACTAGTACAGCGAAAGCCATTGCTACCAATCTTAAGGCTTTTACGGTCGGAAATGCACTTCCAGCTGATAAACGTAAAATTCTTACAGAGTGGATGAAAGGAAATGCTACAGGAGACAAACTTATTCGTGCAGGCGTACCAACTGATTGGGTAGTTGGAGATAAATCAGGAGCTGGAAGTTATGGGACACGAAATGATATTGCTATCGTTTGGCCACCGAACAGGGCACCTATTATCATTGCGATCTTATCTAGTAAAGATGAGAAAGAAGCTACCTATGATAATAAATTAATTGCAGATGCAGCTGAAGTTATAGTTAAGGCTCTTAAATGATAATTTCTCAATCCTTTATGTAATGTAATTGAAAATAGTAACCTAGAAAGCGATTCTTTTTACTGTGAAAAGAATCGCTTTTTTGTATTCCTATAATGAGTAGTAAGTATATAAGCGAAAATTATTATTTCATGGACAATTTATCCCCTAAAGTGCATGAGGGAAATTTTCTCCTGTGGTGTTCGTAGCAATATGATTGTTATGTATACGATAATAATATTTTGGAGTAGTTAAGCTAGATACTCCTATATGGATATGTAATTTTACATATCCATATAAAAGACACATATGTGTTAATCACTATTAAATTATATTGAAATCATTTTTAAGTAAGGGATTCATATAGATTTAAGGGAATCAAAGAATTTTTATGTTTAATTATCATAGTATAATTATTTCACTTTATGAAATGAAATTTGTATTTAACTTTTTTAAATATAATATTTTTAAATTCGAATAATAAATATCTGAAAAATTAAATTTAATCAATGTGATTTTCAGGTTTACTTATGAAAAACATAGTGTTTAAAATGAGGGGGAAGTAAGGTCCTTATATTATATCAAAAATAAATAAAAAACGAGATACGATTACTCTATCGAAAAAATTTCTATCCTCAAGTGTGTGTGATGAAATCCTAACGTTAGGTTGTACAAAATTTACGATTAAAACTGTAAAAAACAATAGTGAAGAGGTGTACGGAATGAAGAATAAAATTATGACAGGATTTTTAATAACATCAATCGTTACTGGGGCGACTATTCCTATCAATACTCTCGCAATGCCAATCGTTCAGGCAGAAACGAAACAAGATAATATAGATATTTCCTCAGCATTACGAAAAATAGGTGCACACTCCAAATTAACACAAACCTTTATAGATGGAGCCTTAGCGAGTCCGAATGTACAACTTGAAGAAGTTCCATCTTTAAATACAACTCAATTTCTAATTAAACAAGATATGAAAGAGTGGTCATCAGAACTATATCCAAAATTAATTCTACTAAATTCAAAAAGTAAAGGATTTGCAGCCAAATTTAATAGCTATTATCCAACATTAAAAGGATTTGTAGATAATAAGGAAGATAAAGAAGGGTTTATAGATAGACTGGAAGTTCTTCAAGATATGACTATAACAAACAAAGAAAACGTGCAACGTCAGATTAATGAGTTAACAGATCTTAAACTACAGGTAGATAAGAAACTGAAAAATCTTGATACAGATGTGGTAAAAGCACAGAGTGTACTTAGTTCAGAGGGAACAGGAAAAATAGACAAGTTAAAAAATGAAATGCTAAATACAAAAAAATCAATTCAAAATGATTTAGAGCAAATAGCATTATTACCAGGAGCTTTAAATGAACAAGGGCTAAAGGTATTCCAAGAGATTTATAGCCTATCAAAAGATATCATTGAACCGGCTGCTCAAACAGCGGTAGTAGCGTATAACAAAGGAAAAGAAATAAATAATACTATTGTAGAAGCAGAGAAGAAAGCAGAGCAGGAAGCAACAGAAAAGGGAAAATCAGCTATAGAAATTGAAGCTGCCAAAAAAGAAGCACGTGAAGCGATAGAGAAAAGTAAAAAAGGTGAAATTGCTGCAGCTGCAGTTACAAAAACGAAAGAGTATGATCTTATGAAAGTGATTGATCCTGAAAAAATTAAAAAAACATATAGTACCTTTGCCGAAATTAATAAACTAACAGCAGAGCAAAGAGTATATTTAAATGATTTAGAGAAACAAAATCAGAAATTATATGACTTAACAACTAAATTAACAGTAGCAGATTTACAAAAATCAATGATTCTTTTCATGCAAAATGATTTGCATACATTTGCTAATCAAGTAGATGGAGAAATTGAGCTAATGAAACGTTATAAAGAGGATTTGAATCTAATAAATAATAGTATTACAAAATTAGTGACTGAAGTTGATACTAGTAACACTCAGTCTCAAAAAGATACATTAAGACGACTAAAAAATGTAACAAATCAACTCGAAGAACAAGTTTATAAATTTTAATATTAAGAATTTAGGTTTAATAAAAAGATAATAACTCAATTGAAAATAAGGAGGAGAATCAAATAATGAAATTTCCATTTAAGGTCATAACTTTGGCCACTTTAGCAACAGTTATAACTGCTACGAATGGTAGTACTATTCACGCACTTGCACAAGAACAGACAGCACAAGAACAGAAAATAGAAAATTATGCGTTAGGACCTGAAGGGTTAAAGAAAGTGTTGGCTGAAACAGGCTCTCATATTCTTGTAATGGATTTGTACGCAAAAACAATGATTAAGCAACCGAATGTAAATTTATCCAACATTGATTTAGGTTCAGGAGGGGGAGAATTAATCAAAAACATTCACCTGAATCAGGAACTGTCACGAATCAATGCAAATTACTGGCTAGATACAGCGAAGCCAAACATTCAAAAGACAGCACGTAATATTGTAAATTATGATGAACAATTTCAAAATTATTACGACACACTAGTAGATACTGTAAAAAAGAAAGATAAGGTGGGCCTCAAAGAAGGAATAGGGGATTTAATCGGTACAATTCATACAAATTCAAATGAAGTTACGGAAGTTATTAAGATGTTAGAAGCTTTCAAAACAAAGTTGTATACAAATACTGTAGATTTTAAAAATAATGTTGGAGGTCCAGATGGACAAGGGGGATTAACGGCTATATTAGCGGGAAAACAAGCACTATTCCCACAACTTCAGGCCGAAATTGAGAATTTACGTTCTACGCAGAAAGCACATTTTGATAATGTATTAGCCTGGTCAATTGGTGGTGGATTAGGAGCAGCTATTTTAGTTATTGGAACGATTGCAGGAGCGGTAGTAATTGTTGTGACCGGTGGCACAGCGACACCAGCTGTTGTTGGTGGTCTAACAGCTCTAGGGGCAGCTGGTATCGGTTTAGGAACAGCAGCTGGTGTTGAGGCATCTAATCATATGAACTCCTATAATGAAATTTCGAATAAAATTGGAGAATTAAGTATGAAAGCTGATTTAGCTAACCAAGCAGTTATTTCACTTACTAATACAAAAGACACTTTAACATATTTGTATCAAACAGTTGATCAAGCAATTATGTCTCTAACAAGTATTCAGCAACAATGGAATACGATGGGAGCGAATTATAAAGATCTATATGATAATATCGACCAAATGCAAGAACATAAACTTTCTTTAATACCTGATGATTTAAAGGCTGCAAAACAAAGTTGGAATGATATTCATAAGGATGCAGAATTCATTTCAAAAGACATTGCTTTTAAACAAGAAAAAACAAATTAAAAATCAATATATATGTATAGGAGGAATTAAAATGAATAAAAACTTTCCTTATAAACTACTTGCTGTATCGACGTTTTTAACTCTGACAACAACTACTGTAGTTTCTCCAGTGGCAGCCTTCGCAAGTGAAAGTAAAATGGAACAAACTAGTACCGAAGATATATCTCTTTCTGTAAACAGCGAAAAGATGAAAAAAGCTTTGCAAGATGCTGGGGTATTTGCAAAATCCATGAATGATTACTCTTATTTGTTAATTAAAAACCCAGATGTTAACTTTGAAGGCATTGACATTAAAGGATATACAAATCTACCTAGTCAAATTCTACAAGATCAAAAGAATGCAAGAGAGCATGCTACGAAATGGGATTCACACATAAAAAAACAACTTTTAGATACACTGACGGGGATTGTAGAGTATGATACTAAATTCGACAATTATTATGACACATTAGTAGAAGCGATTAATGAAGGGGATGCAGACACATTAAAAGAAGGCATGACAGATTTACAAGGTGAGATTAAACAAAATCAAGCATATACACAGAATTTAATACAAGAACTGGCTAAGTTAAGAGATAGTATTGGAGAAGATGTCCGAGCATTTGCAGGTCATAAAGATATTTTGCATTCGATTCTGAAAAACCAAGCATCTGGAATTGATGAAGATGAAAAGCGCCTAAATGAAGTTTTAGAGCAAGTAAGACATTTTAAACAAGTAGAATCAGATGGAATAATAACTGTATCAATTCCCTCAATTCCTACGTGGATTGCTGGTGGTGTAATGATAGGGGTAGCAAGAAATAATTTAGGTACGTTAGAGCCGTTGTTAGCACAATTACGTCAGACTATAGATTATAAAGTAACATTAAATCGTGTAGTTGGTGTTGCGTATAATAATATTAATGAAATGCACAATGCGATTGGATCGGCTATTAATGCACTTACCTATATGTCTGCACAATGGCATGATTTAGATTCTCAATATTCGGGAGTGCTTAGTCATATTGATAAAGCATCCCAAAAAGCGGATCAAAATAAATTCAAATTCCTAAAACCTAATTTGAATGCAGCGAAAGATAGTTGGAAAACATTGAGAGCGGATGCGTTTACATTAAAAGAAGGGATAAAAACATTAAAAATGGATCCTGTTTCTTCAAAAAAATAGCGGAATACAGTATTTGTTGCAAGGGCATTTATACAGTTATAAAATGATTTTTTGTTCTTTATAAATTGAAAAGACGGAGGTATCATCAGGCCTCTGTCTTTTATTTTATTGAAATATTTTTATAATTCCATCCTATATGTAGAAAGTAGTTATACAAGTTTGAATTTTTAAGGTGAATGATTTTTATGAATTTTTCCATAAAACCTAATCTATGATTAGTGAGCTTTATATTCTTATTTTCCTAATTGAATACTTTTATACAATTAGATGGAAGTTAAGAATACTAAATCAAAACATAATAGGTTGTTATTGATGAGTTTATCGTAAAGTTGTTATTTTATGTGTCATCAAATAACATTTATAAACAATTAGAAATAAAGAAAAGGAGACTATTATGAGAAAAAATAGAGTATTAGATACAACATAAATAGCGTAAAAAATTTTTGGTGTAAAAACGTAATAAATAAAATAATAATCCTTAAATGTACTAAGGGAAAATGAGGGAGATAATATGGGGAATAACTCAAAATATAAAACTAGAAAAATACTTGCAGCTACCGCTACAGTAACTATGCTTACGACTGGAATGGTTTCTTCATCAGATGTCTTTGCAGAGGAAACAAAGCAGCAAAAAAAAATATCGACATCACTGCAAGAGGAAAAGTCAGTTAAATCAGAAAACAGAATATATACAGTCCCAGGAAAAGGGGATGTTGAGGTACTGAAACAACAGGAAAGAAAAAGTATGGCATTTAGTCCATATGAACCCACTGGTTTATATGCAAAGCCAAATGAACAAATAACGATTAATGTAGAAGGAAATCAAAATATTCAAGCATACATTGGAACGTATTCGTATGATGCTTCTTGGAGAGAAGACTCTAAAATAAAATCATTTACATTAAAACCTGGTATAAACACAATCCAATCTCCAAATGGGGGGATGATTTATTTTTATAATAAACAACAAGGTGGTACCATTCGAACAACAGTCACAACAGGTGGAACGACTACTCCTTTTTTTGAACTAGGAAAGCATACGAAACAAGATTTAATAAACATGCTGGACCAATATCCCAATGCACATGCAGTGGAGTTAAAAGGAGAACGTGTATTAATTACGGCCAGCCCTGCACGTGTTAAGAAATATTTGTTAGGTTCTAATACAGATCCTGTACAACTTTTAAAAAAGATGGATGAAGCTACTCGAATTCAAGACAAAGTAGCTGGTTTATCCGGGGAACAAGTAGATAAACATTATATTCATTACGTAGAAGAAAATCATTCTCCCGATTATTATATGTATGCAACTTCTTATCGAACCGCATATGTAGGAGATGCAATCCAATACGTGCTAGATATTAATAAATTTATAAAAGATGGCTGGGGTCCTTGGCATGAGGCAGGGCATTTGAGACAGCAATCACCTTGGAAGTTTTATAATATGACAGAAGTACAAAATAATATTTACAGCCTTTCTGTAGAAAAAGCATTTACATCTAATCAATCTTTTAGATTGCAACAGGAGGGCGCTTATACTAAGGCATTTCAATACTTAGAACAACCTAATAAAAATTATGACGAAGTTAGTGATGTTTTTGTTAAGCTTGTTATGCTTTGGCAACTACAGTTAGCATATGGAGAGGACTTCTATCCTAAATTGCATCAATTGTATAGAGACATGTCTTCAAGTGAACTTCCACAAACTGATGAAAATAAAAAACAATTATTTATGATTTCGGCATCAAAAGTAGTCAAACAAAATTTGATACCTTTCTTTGAGAAGTGGGGATTGCGTCCAAATAACGATACCATTCAAAAAATGGCTGCATTAGGATATCCGATTTTAACAGCAGAGATTTGGAAGGGTACGGATTCTAATCCAATTAAACCAGATGTGCCTAATGAAAAAAATATTTTAGAAGGAAGCCAATTTGCATGGTCACTAAAAGGGATTAGTGATTTCGAATTTGCTAAAATCAATTTCAATAAGTCGACAGAAGAAATGCAAATTGACTTAAAAGCAGGCGTACCGCATCATTATTTTAATGAAACATATGCGAGTATTAAAGTGCAAAATGCATCAGGAAAAGTAGTATACAAGAAAGACATTTATGGAAACAAGCAACAAAATGCTGAATCGCAAAAAGTTCCAGTTAAAGTAGGCGATTATATTGAGTTAACACATTTAGAAGGTGTGCATAGAGCTACTTTCACAAATGTAGACAACAGTAAACAAGAAATCTTTGGAAAAAAAGCAATGTATGAAGTCACAAAAGAAGGCTTGAAGAAAGTAGAAAAAATGCCAGAAGCAACAATTTTAGATGGAAATCAATTTGCATGGTCACTAAAAGGAATTAGTGATTTCGAGTTTGCTAAAATCAATTTCAATAAGTCGACAGAAGAAATGCAAGTTGACTTAAAAACAGGCGTACCACATCATTATTTTAATGAAACATATGCGAGTATTAAAGTACAAAATGCATCAGGGAAAGTAGTATACAAGAAAGACATTTATGGAAACAAACAACAAAATGCTGAATTGCAAAAAGTTCCAGTTAAAGTAGGCGATTATATTGAGTTAACACATTTAGAAGGTGTGCATAGAGCTACTTTCACAAATGTAGACAACAGTAAACAAGAGAGCTTTGGAAAAAAAGCAATGTACGAAGTTACAAAAGAAGGTCTGAAGAAAGTAGAAAAGATGCCAGAAGCAACGGTTTTAGACGGAAATCAATTTGGTTGGTCTTTAAAGGGATATAGTGATAGAGAAATCGCAAAAGTAGATTATAATAGGGTAACAGAGAAAATGCAGGTGAATTTAGAAGCAGGCGTACCACATTCTTATTTTAATAATACGTATGCAAGTATCAAAGTACAGAATTCATCCGGTAGTGTTGTGTACAATAAGGAAATAGTGGGAAATAGACAGCAAACTGCTGAAAGACAAACTGTGCCAGTCAAAGTGGGAGATTATATCGAGTTTACCCATATAGAAGGGGAAGCAGTAAAGGAAAAGACACGGGCTACACTTATTAACCTTGAGAATAATAAACAAGAATATATAGGTAAAAAAAGAACCTATCAAGTTACTTCTACGGGATTAAACAAAATAGATTAACATGAAGAACATTCAAATTATTAGTAAGATGCTAAATAGTCGTTCATTATGAACGGCTATTTGGCTTTTATTTATATAAAAGTGAAATATAATCCAATGTTTAATGATTTATTAGAAGTAAAAAGGTAGGTATTATATAAAAGAAAATGAATAATTTATGCAGAGCTTGTATACGGTATTATTATTTAACTATTCTAAAATCAATTGATAAAAACGCTGGAATGTTTTTTAGAAAACAACTGACTCCATAGGTGGAATTTGGAAGATTAATTCTATTTTGGAGTTTATTTTTATAAGGAAATTCACATACGTGGATTAGTATTAAGATTCAAAATGTAAAATATCTAAAGACCTAAGTACAAGCACACATTTTAAATAAAAAAAGTGAGAAGAATGAATAACATTCTTCTCACTTTTAGCAATTAGGGTCGGCATATACATAAATATGCGTTTGAGTGGAATTTTGGATGAAAAATCCACATGCATAGTATACCAAAATATTTAAGGCCCTTCGTATGCAATATTGCATACGAAGAGTAGGTGGATATAATAGTTAACTTACTTCTATTAAAAGTAAAATGTGTTTATATTAAAAAAGGTAAAATCCAATTAAAGCTGGTTAAGATCTTAATTCTTCATAGCTACCTAATTAATCAATTCTAGCTATTGAGTAGGAAAGAGTTAATTAATTTGAAAATGATTTGAGTAGGTAAATTCTCCGTTATACTTAATTACTGCAATATATGTCCCTTTAGTATATACATTTGTAATTGGTGTTCTCCAAATTTCTAACCCTTTAGGCGTAGTAATAAATTCTGGTTCAATTGTAATAAAGCGTTGTAAAGTACCGTCAGGGTGAACCTTGAAAATCTTCATTTTGGCACCAAAATGCGCTCTACCAAAACGTTGAGTTAAGTAGAAAGTATCTCCTGTTATGAGGTGTTCAATATTCCAGTCGGGTTGGTATGTACTATTTTCAGCTCCCTATAAATCAAAGGCTACGGGAAATATGGTAATAGCAATTCTCACATTATTGAGGGACTGGAAAAACAACAAAGACGTTCTCAAATGCATGTATAGATATTTATAACAAAGATTCAAAAAAGAATAGGTAATATAGCTATTGGAATAAGATTGTTTTTGTCTATCTCCTGAAAAAGGAGGATGGACAAACCATACCAAAGAAACTTGCATTTCATTATCTATAGAAGTGTAATGTCATTAAAGTGAGATAGGATACAGGCTAATATTGAGAAATGTAAAGTTTGTAGAGTTTGAAACAAATTAAAGAAGTAACATAAGGGATTTACGCATATAGTAATGTCGATGGATGAAGTTAACGGAATATTCGTTTTAATAAGATAAAATAATAGTATTTTTATCTTATAATATTGTTACTACGATGAAATAAGGCTAATAATTAGTTAACTTAAAAATTAAATTCAGATAGGAAGAGGATAATGAAGACCAGAGATAATTATAAAATTATTGTGATTGGCGCTGGGACTGCAGGACTATCTTCTACTGCACATTTGTTACGAAATGTATCCCTATTGAAAGAAAGTATAGCTATTATCGATTCATCTAAAAAACATTACTTCCAACCACTATGGAGTTTAGTTGGGGGAGGAATTGTTTCAAAGGAATGTACGATGCGTGATCAAGAATCACTTATTCCAAAAGGAGCAACGTGGATTCCTAAAAGTGTTGTTAAGTTGTTTCCAGATCAAAATAAGATACTTTTAGATGATGGAATGCTACTTGAATATGAGATTCTTATTGTAGCAGCCGGTATACAAATAAATTGGGGTGGTATTAAAGGCTTAAAGGAGTCTATTGGGACCAATGGGGTTTGTAGCAATTATTCTTATAAATATGTTGATTCTACTTGGAGAGAAATTGAAAAATTCAAAGGAGGAAATGCGATTTTTACCCACCCCAATACTCCTATTAAATGTGGTGGCGCCCCACAAAAAATTATGTATTTAGCAGAAGAGTATTTTTGTAATGGCGGTTTGAAAAACAGAAGTGAAGTAATGTTTTATTCTGCGAACGCTAACATATTTCAGGTACCGCGTTATGCTGAAACATTAGAACAAGTACTAGAAAGAAAGCAAATTATAACGAACTATAATAAAAACTTAGTAGAAATTATCGCTGAAAAGAGAGAAGCAATTTTTGAAGATACGCAAACACTGAAACGAGAAACAGTACCATATAGTATGATACATGTTGTTCCACCAATGGGGCCACCTAACTTTATTAAAGAAAGTGAGATAAGTGATCATCAGGGGTGGGTAGATATAAGTCCTTATACTTTGCAGCATGTAAAATATAAGAATATTTTTGGACTTGGAGATTGTACCAATTTACCTACATCTAAAACTGGAGCGGCAATTCGAAAACAAATACCTGTCTTAAAACAAAATATTTTGGACGTACTTAATGGAAGAGACTTGCAGGCTAATTATGATGGGTATACATCCTGTCCGATTGTTACAGGATATAAAAGTCTTATACTCGCTGAATTTAACTATGAACATGAGCCTCAAGAAACGTTTCCATTTAATCAAGCGAAAGAACGGTATAGTATGTTTTTACTTAAAAGGTATATGTTGCCCTATATGTATTGGAATTTGATGTTGAAAGGGATTCTATAAGGAAAGATAGAGAGTTGTTGTAACAACCGAGAAGTAATTTGAAATAAGCATTTGGAGGGAATAGCTATGCTTTTAAAATATTTTTATGATGAAAAATTAGCTCATGCTTCCTATTTAGTTGGTTGTCAGAAGGAAGGCGTAGCAATTGTTATTGATCCCAGCCGCTATATAGAACAATATATAGAATTTGCTAAGAAAGAGGGAATGGAAGTAATTGCTGCGGCTGAGACTCATATTCATGCAGATTTTCTATCTGGGTCTAGAGAACTTTCCCTTCTTTTTAATGCAAATTTATATGTATCAGATGAAGGAGATAGTGATTGGAAATATCAAAATCTTAACGAGGGTCGATACAATTTGGTTAGAGAGGGAACAGAGTTTAAGGTTGGTCATATAAAATTCAATGTCATTCATACCCCAGGGCATACGCCTGAAAGTATTTCCTTTTTAGTAACGGATACAAGTCAAAATAATTATATGAATGATAAACCGATAGGAATATTCACAGGTGATTTTATATTTGTAGGAGATATAGGTAGACCCGATTTATTAGAAATTGCTGTTGGTATTAAAGATACCGCAAAAATAGGAGCGAAACAATTATTTGATTCTATACAAAAAATAAAAATATTTCCCGATTATTTGCAAATATGGCCATCACATGGTGCAGGAAGTGCATGTGGAAAAGCATTAGGAGCAATTCCAACTTCCACATTAGGTTATGAAAAGATGTTTAATTGGGCGTTTCAATGTAATGATGAAGATAATTTTATATCGAATTTATTGACGGGACAGCCAGAGCCTCCAAAGTATTTTCCATTAATGAAGCATTTAAATAAGTATGGTCCACCAACTCGTAAGAAGAGAGAGATTACTGCTATTTATATAATAGAAGAACTTCAAGAAGTGATGAGGGGTGTTCAGCAAATAGTTGATATAAGGGATGTAGAGTGTTTTGCTGCTGGCCACATCGAGAAGTCAATTAACATACCTTATAACAATTCTTTCACAACTTGGTGTGGGGGGATATTAGATTATAAAAAAGAAACTTTAATAATTTTAGATGCGGAAAATGTTAAAGTGGAGGAAGTTATTAGAGACTTTGAGTCCATTGGCTTAGATAATATTATTGCTTTTGCACCTTCAAAGGTAATTCAAAGATTCCATAGTTTAGAGATTTATAAGGAAAAAACATCAAATGAATTATATCCGTTAATAAAAGATGGAAGTGTAAAGGTTATCGATGTGCGTAGTAAAAAAGAGTGGGATGAAGGACATCTTCATGATGCAATACATATCACTTTAGGTAATCTACTTGAACGGCTAGATGATGTACCGAAAAATTGTCCAATAGTTTTACAATGTCGAACGGGGTTACGTTCCGCTATAGCAGCTAGCATTTTACAAAAAGCTGATATAAAGAAAGTAGTTAATTTAAAGGGAGGATTTCTTACGTGGAAAAAAGAAGGGCTCCCCTATACAACATGTAATCAAGAAATTTGAAATATATCAAAAGAGTCAAATGGGAAGAAAATAGAATCATTTGAAATAATCTAAGGGGATAAATAATAAAATTCAATTACTATCAGTATGGGATATATAAACTAAAAATGATTTATTAAAGCCGCATTAAACGATAAAATTAAGCACAAATATGCTGATGTGTATCTATTCTATCAAAGTACATAAAACTAAAACTAAGATATTCGAACGAACTCAAAAAGCCGAAACCCCTTAACTTAGGAATTTCGGCTTTGATAATGGGATCTGGCATGTTTACTGCAATAGAGTTATAAGTTCTTAAATTCCTTAAATTAGAAACTTGTACTTGATTACCGTAGTTAAATTGTTGCCCTTTTAAAAGAACTGGTTAGAGAAAAAAGAAAAATCTATTGGTTAGCATTTAACCGAAAGATTTTTCTTTGAATTAGCGTCTTTTATATCATAATTATTGAGGAAGGGAAATTCGACTGAGAAATGCTGTCAAATAAAAGAATAGGCTAATCTAATTTCTAATGGTCCCAGTATCTTTTATTTTGACGTGTGTTTTTACAGTTATTTTAGCCTCTGCTAACGCTTGCAACCAATTTCCTTTTACTTTTTTCCACTCGTTATATTGAAAAGCTCTAGCATATAACGATAATCCGATAGGATCAATTTTATTCTTTTGTAATTCATACAACATATTTTGTAATTTCTTATTAATTTCTTTTTGAACCTCATTTTCTAAATTATGTATGTTTTTTTTATTATCATAATGCTCCTTAATTAAATGTGCGTTAGTTTTTTCTATTACAGCTACATTAGCGTTTATATCGAAATTAAATACAAACTTTCCTTTTTGAAAATTAACATCTATTTTCCTAGTCGCATTCTGTATTAATATAGAAGTGTTTGGTTTTTGGCTGGATTTTTTAGGTGGAAGCACAAGGTGTAGTATCATCCGGCCTTTATTTTTGGGCTTATTTAAAAGATTGAAGAACTTAACATTTTTTTTAGGGATACGGCTTAAATATTTACCTTGTCGATCTAAAAGTGCAATTCCTACCGTGTCGATTTCATTCTTTGTTTTTTTTATAACTGGAACAGCTTGTGTCATTCCTTCTTCATTTTTTTCTCTCATTAATTGTTGAATCGTGGAAGAAACGGATTGATTATTTTGAATGGAGGATTCGATTACACTACTTATGTAAGATGGTAGTGATGGTTTATCGGGCTTATTAATTGTGAAAATTTCTTCTACAGGTCCATCAACAAGTACTACTTTAGCATTAATGGTAGCGTAAGGATCACGGTAAGAAGAATCAAGCTCCTGCATCCAATTTGCTTCTTGGGCCAATTTTTTCCCAATTAAAATGATTTCAGCTTTTGAGGCTGTCATATAGCCCGTTAACTTCGTATCTATTTTACTGAATCCATTATATACAGTGGATGCCCGCGTCCATTGCTCTATAGTACTTCTTTGCTGTTTATGATGAAAGAGTGGTATGCTTGTGCCCACTTTTATGTCTCCATTAGAAGTTCTATCTAAGGCGATTAACAGGATTAATGAAACCTGTTCAAGAGGGATTCTTTGACTACAACCGATTAAACATACACAACAAGTTACAATCCATATCCATTTTCGAATCAAAGTTGTTTCCTCCTAGTTAACCAAGTGAAAAGAATGCTGTATGCGAAAAAAAAGATTGGTAATAGAATAAAAAAAATGATATTTAAGATATCCATAAGAGAATATATAAACAAATATTGATCCACGTCGGGATTTAGAAAAATAAATAAGCCGACTATTAAAAACATAAAACTAACGAGCACCCAATTGCGAGCATTTTTTTGAAGTAAAATGGTCACAGATTCAAAACTGAAAAATAAATACGGATATATTGTAGTAGAAAATACAATCAAATAGTAAGCGATATATATAATTTCTAATCGTTCTATGAATGAAAAACGAACCCCTTTTAACAAATGAAATACTGGCCAAATTACGTCTTTTATCCCCTCCGGACTAAAGTATATATAAGAAAGAATAGTCACATATAGATAGAAAAACATGGTTCCAGTATTCGCTATTAGTATTCCTTTTATGGCTTTTTGTTTTTTTTGTAAGAACGGATAAATAAAATATGCAATTTCTAAGCCAGCATAAGGGGTAATTGTTTCTTTTGTTGCCTTTACAATAGGGGATATGCCATCTTTAAAAATAGGTAGTAGGTGTAAAGGATTGTAGTTACTCTTTAATGAAAACAGAAGAAATAGTGGCATCCAAGCAGTGAAGAAGAAAACAAGCATAGAATAACTAGTAAGAGCCCTTATCCCACTCAATGATAAAATAATAAAAGGCAATAGTAATAATATGGCGATTTGATAAGCAGGAGTGGAAGGGAATATCCACACTTTTATAATGTCAGTTGCCTTTAATAAAGTATTAAAACCAGCAAAAAATAGATAAAAGGCATATAAAAGAAGAAAAATTGTTCCTAGCCATTTACCAAAGTATGTTTTTAAAATCTGTGAGAAATTTTTGCTAGGACTTTTTTGTAACATTAATACAATAAATACGCCAATTATAGAAGTAACCATCCATCCCAGAATGATAGAAATCCAGCCATCTGTGCCAGCGGTAGTAGCAAGTGGGCTTGGCATAATTAACATACCCGATGCAAGTTGCAGTGAATGGATGAAAACAATAAATTCAAATAAAGTTATGTTTTGAAATTTAAGATTCCCCATGCGAACCACCTTCTTTTTTCTTTTTTTGTTCCGGCTGTCCTGTACTCGAGCGGGTGGTGATCATGGAAATAGGAAATCTTACAAAAGAATCTTTTAACTCTTGGAGACGAAATGGTGCAATTGGCAATCCATATGGTGAACCATAGGAAGTTAATGAAACAAAATGAGCAAATAAGAGCATTAATCCACTAACAATACCTACAATCCCATAAAAATAGGCTAATAACATCATTGGAAAACGAATAAGCCGAATACAACTTGATAAATCATAATTAGAAACAATAAATGATGCAATGGCGGTAATAGATACGATAATAACCATAACGTTACTCACAAGACCAGCTTGAACAGCCGCCTGCCCAATTACAATCCCTCCAACAATTCCAATTGTTTGTCCAATTGGTTGTGGTAAGCGAATACCAGCTTCACGTAGCATTTCTAGTGTGATTTCCATTATAAAAGCTTCCAATAAAGGAGAGAAAGGGACTTTAACTCTTGACGTTGCAATAGAAGTGTATAGATCTAAAGGAATGATTTCAAAGTGAAAAGAGACTATAGCAATATAAATTGCGGGTAAAAAAATAGCTATAATAAATCCTGCAAATCGTAATAAGCGAAAAAATGATGCAATGAGCCAATGTATATTATAATCATCTGGAGTCTGAAAAAATCCAATTAAATTCATTGGGACAATCATCGCACCAGGAGATCTATCAATTAACACTGCTACTTTTCCATCAAGTATATGATTAGAAATGGCATCTGGGCGTTCACTTAAATAAGCCTGTGGAAAAGGAGTCCAATTTTGATCCTTTGTAAAATTAGATAATTCTCCAATGCTCAATACCGCATCCGTTTTAATTTTACAGATTCTAGTTTCTATTTCTTGGACCACATCTTCGTTTGCTACATCCCCTAAGTAAATTAAATAGACTAAAGAAGTGGCGCGTTCTCCAATTGTCATTTTTTTAATTTTCAATTCAGTAGAAGGAATATATCGACGAATTAAGCCTATGTTTTTTGTGGCATTCTCAATAAACCCATCATGTGAGCCTTTAATAGTAACTTCTGAAATGGGTTCTTGAATCGCTCTTTCTGCCCAGCCTTTTGTATTTATTAGAAGGGACCTCTTTTCTCCTTCCATAAACAGTACACATTGTCCCTCAAGTAATCCTTCTTTAATTTCATTCCACGTATATACTATTTTGGTATGAGTAGCAATAATATTAGAATTAAATATTTGACTGTCTTCATTCACTTCTTGTAATAATGGTGTAACAACATTTCCTTTTAATGCAACACCATCTGTAAGGCCTTCAAAATAATATAGTAAAATATTCGTGTTTGTTTTTAATTGCAAAGGATGTTCAATCAAATCTGCACTAATATCAAAGATGTTATCTAATGTATTTTTAAGTTCTTTTAAGTTACTTGTTTGGATTTTTTCAATGGTTTTATCTGTCTTTGTTTCTAGGGTCTTTTCATTTAAGGACAAAATTGACACCTCTTTAATATATAACGATTAGTTGTAGTTATTATTTTTATATGTTTGAATTTTATTCACTAATTTAAACGGATTGAGATCAAGAATAACTAAAATTGAAGTACTATATTATAAATTCAATAATTGAGAGTAAAAAAGTAGATGTAATTTGTGTAGAAATCTAAGTATCAAGATAGAAGTGAAATTTGAATAATTATAATAAAAAAGAACCCTTGATAGGTTCTTTTTAATAGTTGGTAAATATGTTGTCAACAATAGATGGCGATAAAGGTAGTAATTTAGATGTCTTTATGTTACTCAGCTGAATTTTGTAGGAAGAATTATTTTTTCATACCTCAATGCTCAATAAAAAAGGACATTTCATTTATTTGAGTGTTTTAGTGTATTTGAATTTTGCACGCTAACAAATTTTGTTTAGGGACAAAATGTGAAGTTTTATTCTGAAATAACAGAAAGTTAATGCGGCAAAATTCCTATTGGTAATTTGGATAGGTATCAAATATTTCTTTGGCCTTATTTTCTTGATATGACCGTACGTTTATATGTTTCTAAGGGAAAGAAATATTTTCATTTTTATTACCATCTATTGTTTGATTAAGATGGTAACATGAAAATAAAACGTTTACAACCAGAAAATAAAGAAAAAATAGTAAAATACGACTTTTTTCGACAAATATTCCTATAAAACGTTTTGTAGGAATTAGTAATAATAGCTTAATATATTAAAGTGAAATTCAATGAATAAGAGTCCAAAGGCATGAATTTAAATGATAAAGTTATAATTTTCTTTTTTGAACTGTAAGTGTTTTACAAGTATAGTTAAACTTTAATCCAACTAGCATTTCTTCCTTTTGTCACTAGCTTAATATGGCCAAACAATTGCAAGGAATTTAAAGCCTTACTGATTGTACTCTCTGCTATGTCTGGATATGTGTTACGAATACACTCCTTAGTAAAGGGTTGTTTTTGTTTAAGGATAAAATCCTGAATTCTCTCCACTTTAGTATGCTTACATATAGAATCTAGAACTGTATTATGAAGATCTTTGTACGCCTCTAATATAATAGTTAAAAACGTTTTTAACCAAAAGCTACTATTATGTTCCTCGCAGTACCAATTTACCGAAGATTTATAAATCGAATTGTAATATTCAGATTCATTTTTCTTAATGTATTTATCCAGACATACATATTTTACAAATGTATTTCCACTCTTAATTAATAGCAATTGCATTAACATAAGTGCCAATCTGCCGTTACCCTGATTAAAAGGGACTATGCAATAAAAATTAAATATAAAACGAGCTATTAATAAAAGTGAATGATGGACCTTACTAGAATTTAATGAGTTATATTGATCACATAATTGTTCCATTACTTGTGGAATAAGCTCATGTGGAAGAATGCGGTAACTATTTAAGTGCATTCCGTTTTCAGGAATACCTGGAATAGTAAACGGTTTTTCGCGCCATTTGGCACTGTCAGAGGTAATGTAATGTATTAATTGAAAATGTAATTCCTGTATAGTCTCTGGATTGATTAATAAATCACAGGAATTCTTATGTACAAAAGTAAGTGTTTGATAAAAACAAAAGATAGCATCTTCCGAAATATTTTGAGGTACTATATCATCTAAAATAAGTTCTTTTAATCTTTTATTTGGGACTTTTATATCTTCATAGGTAGTAGTAAAGTTTTTTATGTAATGAAGTGGTATGGTTTTTTCTAAGCTAGTAAATATATCAGGATTTTGTTCCTGATAAGCAGCTAATTTTCCTTTTAATTCACTAATTTCACTGATTATATTTAATAGTCTCCTTTTTAATTCAATATTTTTATACTTGTCATCGAAAAAATTTCTCATTTTTATTCCCCCTGTAACCCCTTAACATGCTGTTACATAAATCTTTCCATTCTAAAGATAGTTTACAACATTATTTTGAAATAACAATATATTTATTTTGATTTTGAACTTATTTTAGAATCAAAATTGTTATTTAAATTTGATTAACGAGTTAGAACTTATGATTAATCATGTTTGAATAAAGAATGAATATACACAGATAGAAAATATAGTTTGACGTAAATTCCTTTTTATGAATTTACGAGATGAAAATATAATTTTAGAATTATTATTAGTGTAGTTTGCTGTATTATTGCTGGGAATTTACTAGAAAGTAACTAATTTTCACAAATAAAATAAAGAAATCTTAAAGAGGAATCAATAGGATCTAATTTGAATAGGCATAATCCTAACACTAAATGTGCAAATGTACAATAATTAAATGAAAAAAATATGAAAATATCGACTTTTTTCGACAAAATAAATTAAATAGAAAAACAATCTAATGTAAGAAAATTGTTGCTTTAGATGGTCTCTGCATTTCATAAATTAATATTGAAGGAATTATCAAATGGTTTTTACGAGTAATAAAAGAGTAGATATATAAATTAAATTGTGACAAGTATAAAGTTAGTATTCTCCATTTTCATTATTTAATTTAACAAATTTAATAATATTAAGGTGACTTTCTATATTTAATATAAGTATTTGATGGGGTATGCTCATAAAAAGTGTCATTTTCTATATATCCATGTAGCATTTAGCGCTTGTATTGCGAAATATTTTGACATAAGTTAATTTAAATATTAGGTACAGAAACATTTTAAGGAAAAGAGTCAGTATGAAAGTACCCTGAAAAACGTTTCACCCTAAAAACGTTTTTCCTCAAGAAGATTTTCAGGAGCACTAAAGTTTTTTAATTTGTTTCTGTGCCTTATTAGATAAAAATAATGTAATAAGTTGTTTAGAAAAGGTGAAAAATTCCCCCATTATAAAATGAATTCATATCACTTAACGTCCGTATGTTCTAGTTAAAGTAGGAATTTAAAGAAAAGGAAAGGGCTAGCTCTAGTTATAATTAGTGCAATAAATAGGGGGCTACTCAAATTTTTTTGTTTGATTTAGTAAGAATAATTATAAACGAGTTAATTCAGTATAAAAAATGTAATGTTACACAATTGACGAAGCTTTTAAAAATTCCACAATCCACTGTTTCCTAACATTTATCGAAAATGAGGGGTAAGGTGCTAAAGGCTGAAAAAAAGGGTTTAGAGATGTACTATTATATTACTAATCTAAAGGCGAGTCAGATTGTTGGAATTTTAGGTTTGTAAATAAACAAAACTTCACATATTTCATTATAAGTAAAACGCAGAATAATCCCCCACAAATACGTGGGGGATTTCTTTTATGAAAATAATATCAGTCTTTTTGAGTAGTGACACGATGGTCACCATGTTCTAATGTGCTAATAAAAGAAAAATTTTGAAAGTGCTAAAACGCTTCATATTTTTCAATATAATTTATGTCGCAAAAATCTTTTAATTTCATCAAAAGCTAAGTGACGATGACCAGCCTGACAATGTTGTTCACCACCAGTTTTCTTAGTGAAAACTACAGAAGTGATGGAGGCTGCATTACATAGCTCCGATTCGATTTGCGGTAATCGGCTAATTGGAACGTACTGATCGTCTTCACCAGCCAGGAGCAATACTTCTTGATTTATGAACTGACCGATTCCTGCCATCGTATGTTTTTCAAAGTTTTTAAGTAAGTTAAATGGCGTTTTTTCACCTGTATTTTCCATACCTTTTTTAACTTTCCAGTTCAGGTCGATGCTGGTAGCCATCATTTGTTTAAACATGGTATTAATTTTGTCAGCTTCATTAGTAGCCAGAAGCGTGGTCAATTTATTCCAGATATTATCCGGCATGCGCATCTTGAGTGCATCAAGGCCACTATAAAAAATATTAAAGGCGATGACTTTGTCGATTCGTTTTTCAAAAGCGGCGGCACGCATTGCCAAGTAGCCGCCCCAAGAAGCTCCGAGAATACTAACACGGTCAAGTTTGAAATAGTCAATGACTGTGGAAACGGGCTTCTCCCAGTTATGGATGAATTTTAAGCCGTTTTTCAGTGCTGTTCCTTGTCCAGGTCCATCAAAAACTATAATATTATAATTGATTCCTATGAGGTAGTTCATCATCTTCATCATTTCCTCCATGTAGGAATCGTAGCCTCCAAAGAAAAGTAGTGTATTACATGCGCCTGGTGTCATGAATTTGATTGCAGGAAGATAGGAATCTTCATAAGGAATTTGATAGGTTTCATACTCAAAGTCATGAAAGCCCTTATAAAAAGTTTCACGGTATTTTTGGTACACTTTTTCTTTTTTTGGATCGGATGATTCCATATAAAACTCGGCAGCCTGATAATAAACCGAAGCTAGATCGAAGTCTTTCTGATGCTCCCGCATTGCTGCATATTCTATCCAAGTGTTATACCAGCTGTCCGTGTCTGTAAGTCTTGGGATGATGGCTTGCAAATCCTGATTTGCCCGCTCATCGTCTTGATAGAAATCGTTGAAAAAACGGTTAATTTGCAAATTGAACTGTTCGTTGTTTACATACTGTTTAAACATAAAATCCCTCCTTATATTTGACTACAAGGTAAGGATAAGAGAAGTATATTAAAGAAACAACAAGCAGGAAAGGGTAAGAAGTACGAAATCGAACCATAAGGATATAAATGGTTTGATAAGCAACTTTGGGAAGGAGATTGATTATTAATGGGAGAGGATGTTCGCGTTTATAAAACGAAGAAAAATATTTCTAATACACTTATTACCCTCTTGAACGAAAAAGAGTTTGGGCGAATTACAACTAAAGATATTTGCATACATGCTATGGTGAGTAAGTCCACATTTTACAGCCATTTTGCAGATAAATATGATCTTTTGGAAAAATTAGTGCAAAATTATGTCTGCTGGTTCAAGGAAGAAATTGAATTTCGTTTCGCATTAATAGAGAATGGAAATGTGGCTCAAGCTATTAATATGATAACCGATAAGATCTCAGCGCGAAAAAAAGAGATTGCAACTTTACTCCATGTACGTGTTCCCTCAGCGGATTTACGTTTAGAATTAGAATCCATTTTATATAATGCCTGCTATTCCTATTTGAAAGAGCAGCAGGTTGAAGTAAGTGTGCCGATTGACTTTGTAGCTCAGTTGTATACAGCAAACGCAATGGTGTCAATCAATTGGTCGCTGAGCAACGATAAAAATCCAGATGTGGTTGAACTAATCGATAATATGCAGGGATATGTTTTTGATCTGATTTTGTCAGGTGGCGAGAGAATGTAATAAATCATGAAACCTGCTTAATAATGTAGTTATCGTGTGGGGTGTGGTTGTAAAAAATTAAGTAATCGATATTTGGATTTTTTGTGAATCTTTATTGGTTTTTTATAAACTCTTTACTACATAATGTTACAAAATAGAATTAATTTGCTTAATTTAGCCCCATATCAGGTTAATAAATAAACTAAATGTGTTTATGTTATTGAACTATTAATATATTAGTAGGTGATTTGTTCGTTTATCCCTATATTGCTATTATATTAGCATAAACAATATATTGGGGGGACGAGTATGAATTTGAAGTTAACATCTAAGTTAGAAAGATTAAGAAAAAGTAAAAAAGGAATTGGTGCTTGTGTTTTAGCTGTAGGGGTGACGGCAATTACAATGATTCCTCAAAGTGCATATGCACATGGGTTTGTTGAAAAGCCGAGTAGTCGTGCTGCTTTATGTAGTCAGAATTATGGAGCATTAAATTTAAATTGTGGAAATGTAATGTACGAACCTCAAAGTCTAGAAGCACCTAAAGGATTCCCAGATGGTGGACCGATTGATGGGAAAATCGCTTCGGCAGGAGGACTGTTTGGAGGGATTCTTGACCAACAAACATCAAATCGCTGGTTCAAAAACACAATAAAGGGGGGAGCAAATACATTTACATGGAAATACACAGCGGCACATTCTACAAGTAAATGGCATTATTACATTACCAAAAAGGGATGGGATCCTAATAAACCATTAACACGTGCTGAATTAGAACCAATTGGAACTGTGAAACATGACGGTTCGGCAGCATCAAATAATTTAACACATACAATTAATGTACCAACTGATCGCAATGGTTATCATGTTATTTTAGCTGTATGGGATGTAGCAGATACGTCAAATGCGTTTTATAATGTAATTGATGTAAATCTAGTAAATAATGAAGCTCCCGATACAGTAGCTCCAAGTCAACCAACTGGATTAAATGCGTCTAAAGTTTCTGCCAATAGTGTTGAACTAACATGGAAGGCCTCAAATGATAATATAGGCGTAAAAGAATATCAAGTGTTACGTAATGGAGAAGTAATTGGTACGGTACCAGGTACAACTTTTACTGATAAAAAACTAAAAGCAAATACGGAATATACCTATACAATAAAGGCATTAGACGCTGCTGGAAACATATCAAAAGAAAGTGAAAAACTAAAGGTTAAGACAACAAATGAAACTCCAGATAAAGAGGCTCCGACTCAACCAAAAGGATTACATAGTATGGGTACAACAGCGACAACTGTTGATTTGATGTGGAGTGCGTCTGAAGATAATGTAGGTGTTGATCATTATGTTGTATATAGAGAAAGCACTGGGGTTATGAATAAAATTGGGACAGCGGATAATACATCCTTTATGGATAAAGATTTAAAAACTAATACATCGTATAAATATGTAGTGACGGCGGTTGATTTAGCTGGAAATGAGTCTAGTAGAAGTGATGTTTTAACTGTAGCAACAAAACTAGAGGACTCTACTTATGAAAAATGGGATGCAAGAAAAGCATACAATAAAGGTGATAAAGTAGTACATGAGGGAAAAGTGTATGAAGCGATTCAAAGTTATCAAGGGAACGGCGATCCAAATTGGATTTTTGCACTATCGCTTTGGAAGCCAGTTTTAAATAAATGATCAGTGGAAAAGGGTAGTTATCACTTATTCTATGTGCAATACCGGAACAGGGGTGCAATTTTTACTCTTCATCCCAATATATACGAAATGAAATTATTAAAGAACCCCAATGGTATTCCATCAAAAAGGAATTCCATTGGGATTCTTTATTTTTTAATTTGTAATAGCGTATATTTTCACTGTAAATTTGTTAGTGGCACCAAGTGGGCTTGCAATATAATATTTAGTATTCGTATAAGCTTCAGTCCTAGATCCATGTGAAATATTTTTCCAACGAGTAGAATCTGTACCTAGAGAAACGTCAATCATTACATTGAAAGAGATAGAAGAAGGATGATCTTTTTCTGAAGGCTCAATAATCCATTTTAATTCCTTAGTACCTACAGGTAAACTATCAATTTTAAAGTTTTGACTGGATCGATTTTGTTGTCCGGATAAAGGGCTAGATTCGGATGAAATTTGCGAAATTAATATTTCTTTTTCATTCGAATGTATACCATTTAATTTAATGATACTATCAATTAAACCTGGACCAGGAAAATCAGCTGCGATAATACCAGAATGTTTAATTCCACCTTGTTGCAAGAGTTCGGTCCCAAGTGTATTCATTCCACCATAAAATACTTGACCATTTATATCACGAGGGAAATCTTCCCACGCATTAGTTGTAGCTTTTTGAATCATCTTGGGGTTACTATCAGTATTTCTGCTCTCTTTACCACTTGCAACAAACCAAGGATAAACATTATTTAATAATGCAGCAGCACCACCTGTGCCACTAAAATGGTTAAGATAGATTTTATCATTGTTAAAATTATTATTTGCATTTTGAAGGTGGGTTCTCACCGCATTCCATTTTTCATACATTCCGTCTGGTCCGTTTTCAATTTCAAATGTATCTTGTATATTTAAGCTATCGTAATTAATACCATATTGCTGAGAGGCTGTAAAGTTTTGTAAGATTACAATTTTCCCTCGGATGTCTCCTAGAGTAGGGTTATTTCTTTCTGAAGTTGGTACAGAACTCGGATCCCAAAAATAGGAATAATTAAGGTCTTTGTATTTATTAAGTATTTCCTCGAATGATAGTGAGCCACTTTCAGGAGTAGTTTCTTCTTTTAAGCGCATTAAAATTGTTTCTGTAGGATGATCTTTTAAAAATTGAATTGCCTCTTTTAATACATCTTCAAACATTGCTTTTTGATTTACAATCCCATGGTACATTGCAAAAGAATCTTTTACACGTTTAACACGCATATCTACATATCGAATTCCGGAATTTAATTGTTTTGGTAGACTCATAGTTTGATTTCTTGTCAAATTTTCATCAAGAAAACTTGCTCCATGTAAAGCCATTGTACCGTGAGTCCCTGGAATAGATATTTCACTCAATTTTGTTGAATCTGCTACTTTCGACATCCATGCTGGGTTTTGATAGCCTATATTGGATTCATAGGAATAACCTGGATGACTATCAGCAAAAATAGTAGATGGTGTACTTAAACTTGCTAGTGTGAAACAAGTAAGGATACTAATTTTAAAAAAATTCCTCATTTTTATTTTGTTCATTTTATCTCTCCTGACTTTTAAACAATAGATATAATAAAACAAGATGATTTTTTACTACATCTATTGTTTTGATTCTTAAAGTAATGAATTTTTGTGTTTGAAAAAATCAAAATAGGGTAGGAAGTTATTTGAGATTTTAATAGTTTGTTGTAATAAATTGTATCTAATAGTCAAACGGATTCTTAAAGAATTGAAGCATAGATAGGTAAAAAACAAACTTTCCGCTGTACTGTATACAAACAAAACAGAAGTCTTAAAAAAGACTTCTATTTTGTGACATATAATGAATGATAAGGTGGTTAACAAATCAAGATAATGTGACTGAGTGGTAAAAATCTATTTATAGCTGTTTCAGAATTTTTTATAACAAGGTTACTTATGAAAAATGGGACTCTGTTAGGCTAACAAAAATTAAGAAATTCTACTCATTAAAACTTAAACTAACTACAGTTGCGATAGATTGGGCTGCATGTTCCCAGCTTCCATCTATCACTTTTCCAATCTGTTGACCAAGTGCATTTAAATCATTTGGATTAACTGGAATCCCATTATACGCAGCAAGAATTGATAAAAGTGGAGCGGCAAAAGGTGTCCAACCACCTCTATCAATATTAAATGCAGGCTTATCTATTACCTTTCCATCTTGCACTGTAAACTCATAATAAAATTGATCATCTGGACGAAAACTTAAATGATGAGAAATTTGTCCCTTAACATATGTTTTACCGCCACCTAAATTTACTACTTCAATTGGTTTTACATTAAATTCATGCTCAAATACTTTAATTTTTTTAACTTCTGGACCATTTAAGGCAGCTTTAACTGCTGTTTCCAAATTATTTTGTGCAAATGGTTGAATACTCATCTGTGTCTCTTCTTTTTGGATAGGAGCCCCTTTTTCAGCAGCAAACACTGATGTACTTGGTAGTGCACCTGTAGCCAATGTAGCTGCAAGTGCTGTCGTCATCATGATTTTTCTTTTCATCTTCATAGTTTTCTTCCTCCCTTAAAGTTATGATATATAATTTTTTAAAGACTGACATGGGGCAATATTTTATTTCATAATGCACGCAAAAAACTAGTTTAAGAATTATGTGAAATTATGTCAGGAAATTAAAGTTAATTATATATGCACTTACAATGATAGCTATCTACACATATTTTTTCAATTTTCTAATAAATAATACAGTAATACCTTTTCATAAGGCAATTTAGTGTTTCAATTCTCTCTTTGTACGTTTTAAACAAATTAAAATCGTAGTGGTAATAATATATTTGTAATCAAATGTCGTATATACTTCGAGAAAAGTACACAATATTTTTATAAAAAACTATAGGAATTATCATGATATAGTTATCAAACTAAGTAAGATAAATGTTAATATTATGAAGAGATTCCAGTGATCTGCTATAAAATTACTGAAAAATGAGCATGACATCATACACGCATGCGATTGAAAAATTTTATAAGTGGCGTATAAAACTATAACAAATACTACAAATCAATTAAAAAATTTCAGTTATTCTGAATGCGAAGGGCACGTAATATTTATTGTGAACTGTAGTACTGATTAAGATTTTAGGAGGAAGTATGAACAAGAAGATTAAAAGAATCATATTAATTATTGGTATATTAGTAGGCATTAGTATCTTTTTATATTTACAAAACAATTTAATAAGTATAACTGAGGTTAAAATAACCTCTAGTAAAATTCCCTCTTCTTTTAAAGGATATAAAATACTACAAATTTCAGATTTACATAATAAAAAATTTGGTGATAATCAAGACGTTTTAATTCAAAAAGTAAAAAGCATAAATCCAGATATTATTGCTATTACGGGTGATTTAATAGACAGTAAATCGTACGATGCAGAAATGAGTATGCAAGTAATACGAGAACTTGTGAAGGAATATCCGGTATATTTTGTGACAGGAAATCATGAAAAATGGTCAGGAAAATATAACAGTTTAGAAAAAAAATTAAAGAAACAGCATGTCACTGTTTTAAGAAATGAACATGTAATAATACAAAAGGGAGGACACGAAATAAACTTGTTAGGAATTGATGATCCGGAATTTAATACTGGAGATATTGATGAAGGAAGTATTGTAAAAGATGCAATTGTAAAAGCAAAAATTGAAACGCTGCCAGATAGGTATAATGTATTATTATCCCATAGGCCTGAATTTCTAGAAGAGTATGCTGAGGAGAAAGTAGATTTAGTGTTATCGGGTCATGCACATGGGGGACAAGTTCGGTTACCTTTTATCGGGGGATTAGTTGCTCCTAATCAAGGAATACTGCCCAAATATACAGCGGGTTTATATGAACAACAAAATACGTCTATGATAGTTAGTAGAGGATTAGGCAATAGTATCATTCCGCAAAGAGTTTTTAATAGACCTGAGATTGTAGTCGTGCAGTTAAATTAATCTGTACGGCTTTTTTGTTCAGGAGAATAATTTAAAGGTAGTTTTTCTTGAGTACAAGTTTCCATTACAATTTTGTTAAAATTTTTCAACGTTACATAAAGTAACAAAATTTGACCTATTGAGTTTGTTATAGTGTAAATAATCAAAAAACTTAAAAATTAGTCGAGTTAAAATAGTTATTATTAAGCAATATTAAAAATATAAAGGGGTGTACAAATGCATAAAGAATTTGAAATTGAAGAATATACGGCGATTGAGGAGCAAATTCATTATTATAGTACGTCTTTATTAGTAAGTCATCCTGAGCAAATTGTAAAGTATTTAGAAAAACGGTTGGAAAAGTATGCAGAAACGTTACAATATGCACATTTATATCCGGAAACGGTTATATTACCAATACAGCAAATAGTTATCGAATATTCATTAGATGTTGCTAGAATTAGAAGGTATTTAAATTTAAAAACATAACAAAAATCGAATAATTCACAATGAAACAGAGTCGACTTTAAGAAAAGATATTCTAATGTCGACTCTGTTTCATTGATTTAGTAAATAACAGAAAAAATATATGTTTGAAAAGTTTGACATATAATAATTCGAGAGTAAAATAAAAGTGAGTACTCACTCATTTTAAAGAAAAGGGGGATTTTTAGTGCACCAACCTTCAATTATTTTACGAGATGTATCAAAAAGTTTTGGGAAAAAAGAAGTTTTGCATAACCTTTCGCTGCAAGTAGAAAAAGCAGAAATTTTTGGCTTGGTTGGACCTTCCGGATCAGGGAAAACAACACTCATTAAAATGATTGCAGGTATTAATGAGTCAACTACAGGGGATGTAATTGTTTTTAATACAAACATGCCTAATCTAAATGAAATGAAAAGAATTGGTTATATGGCTCAGGCTGATGCATTATACGAAGAACTATCGGCATATGAAAATGCAGATTTTATTGCAACGATGTATGGGTTAAAAGGTAAGCGTAAGAAAGAGAGAATCGTAGAAGTTTTTGAACTTGTGCAATTATCAGAGCATATGAAAAAGCAAGTACAGCATTTTTCAGGTGGAATGAAAAAACGTTTATCATTGGCGATAGCACTCCTTCATGAACCAGAAATATTAATTTTAGATGAGCCAACAGTTGGGATAGATCCTCTACTTCGAAAATCGATTTGGGAGAAGTTTTATGACCTTAAAAAGAAAGGAACAACTATTATTGTAACAACGCACATTATGGATGAAGCTGAGTTTTGCGAACGTCTAGGGCTAATTAGAGAAGGGAATTTAGTTGCG
Source organism: Bacillus sp. AC266 (assembly GCF_979253805.1). Taxonomy (NCBI): domain Bacteria; kingdom Bacillati; phylum Bacillota; class Bacilli; order Caryophanales; family Bacillaceae; genus Bacillus; species Bacillus sp. AC266. The sequence goes on along the minus strand of NZ_CEEDEC010000001.1, from coordinate 881,931 downwards.
ATTGGCACACCGGAGGAATTGAAAAAACAAACATCTTCTGGACGAATTGAAGATGTCTTTATGTTAGAAGGAGTGATTGAATCATGAGAGTTAATGGTGTAGTCATCCGTATCATTCGTCAATTTTTTCGAGATAAGCGTTCTTTAGCAATGATGTTTGGGGCACCAATGTTATTACTTTGGTTATTGTCGCTAGTATTTACACAAAAAGACTATATACCGCATATTGCTGTAGTCGATGTACCTGCTCCTATAGTAAAAGCAATGAAAAATCAAGAAGCATCAATTTATGAATATAGTAAAGACAAAGCAATTTCGGAATTAGAAAAGCAAAAGGTAGATGCAGTAATTCATTTAGAAAATGGAAAAATGAATCTTCTATTAGAAGGCAGTGATTCATCAAAAAAACGTGCGGTACTTCAAGTATTGCAAAAGAGTACAGAGAAGAATAATGTATCAATGATGAAGCCTGAAGTGGATTATTTACATGGCTCTAAAGACATTACGATGTTTGATGGGCTTGGTCCCGTATTAATTGGTTTCTTTACATTTTTCTTTGTATTTATATTGTCCGGAGTATCTTTTGTAAGAGAACGTTTAAGTGGTACATTAGAGAGATTATTGTCCACACCAGTGAGAAGATGGGAAATAGTTGTAGGATATATTATTGGTTTTGGAATCTTTGCATTTATACAATCTATTATAATTGTAAGTTTTTCAGTTTATATTTTAGATTTATATGTAGCTGGCTCAATATGGCTAACGCTACTTATAACATGTATGCTTTCTTTAACTGCACTAACATTAGGCACATTTTTATCGGCATACGCAAATAATGAATTTCAAATGATTCAATTTATACCGCTTGTTATCGTGCCACAAGTTTTCTTTTCTGGGTTGTTTCCAATGGAATCCATGAATACATGGTTACAAATGTTAGGTAAATTATTTCCACTCACATATGGTGCTGACGCTATGAGACAAGTAATGATTCGGAATCAAGGGTTTACAGAGATTGCATTAGATCTTACTGTATTACTACTTTTTTCACTATTATTTGCAGTAGGAAATGTATTTGCATTAAAGAAACATCGCAAAATATAATGATGATAAAAAGGAGCACAATAAATGAAGAAGGATTGGCTGGAAGAATTAGTTGCCGCAACGAATACTGATAAACGTAATGAACGTCAAATGCGTATATTAGAGGCAGCTGTTGATATGTTTGGAGAAAAAGGGTACGCCTCAACTTCAACGAGTGAAATTGCAAAGCGAGCTGGTGTAGCGGAAGGAACAATCTTCCGCTACTATAAAACGAAAAAAGATTTATTGTTTGCAGTCGTGATGCCGACCTTAACAAAGTTCGCTGCACCATTTTTCGTACAAGCCTTTGCAAAAGAAATATTTAAAACAGAGTATGAATCGTATGAAGTGCTTTTAAGAGTAATAATTCAAAATAGATTTGAATTTGCTAAAAAGCACTTTCCAATGATAAAAATATTAATTCAAGAAGTACCATTTCAGCCAGAACTAAAAAGTGAAATACAACAATTAATAGAAACAGAACTGCTTGTACATTTTAAAAAGCTGATTGCTAAGTTTCAAGAAGAAGGGGAAATTATTGAACTTCCGCCTTCTTCTGTATTACGTCTTACTTTATCAGCTGTATTAGGGTTGCTCTTAACGAGGTTTTTATTATTGCCGGAAGAGAAATGGGACGATGAAGTGGAAATTGAAAATACGATTCAATTTATTTTGTATGGACTAACGCCACGGAGGTAATGTGATGCGACAATTTGCTAAACCGATAATTGTTGTAAGTAAATGTTTAGAATTTGATGCCTGTCGTTATAATGGAGAGATGGTTCCAGATTTAACAATTCGAAACTTGCAGCCATTTGTTACATTTATACCTGTATGTCCTGAAGTAGAAATTGGTTTAGGGACTCCTCGTGAAACGATACGTATTGTAGAAAAAAACGGTACGAATAGGCTTGTGCAACCGTCAACACGAGAAGACGTAACTGAAAAAATGGAGCAATTTTCAAATGAGTTTTTACAAACATTACCTGAAGTTGACGGTTTTATTTTGAAGAATCGTTCGCCAAGTTGCGGAACTCGTGATGTGAAAATCTATTCTGGTTTTGAAAAAGGACCAGTAAAAGGAAAAGGAACTGGATTATTTGGCGGAGCAGTAATAAAAAAATTTTCGCATCTTCCAATTGAAGAAGAAGGTAGATTGTCGAATTTTATTATTAGAGAGCATTTCTTTACAAGATTGTTTACAATCGCGCATTACAAAATGATTAAACATACTAAAAACATAAAAGAACTCGTAGCGTTTCAATCAGATTATAAGTATTTATTTATGGCATATAATCAGGTGAAACAAAAAGAATTAGGGCGTATTATTGCAAATCAAAAAAATGAAACAATTGAAGTCGTATTTGATAACTATGAGAAGACTTTATATAAATTATTTATTCGCGCGCCTCGCTATACATCGAATGTAAATATATGTGAGCACATTTTCGGATATTTTAAAACAAAGCTAAAAAAACAAGAAAAAGATCATTTTTTAGAGCTGTTACAGAAGTATTCTGAAAAGAAAATCCCACTTAGTAGTTTACTTGTAATTTTAAAAACATGGGCCATTCGATTTGATGAAAAGTATTTATTAAGACAAACATATTTCGAACCATACCCTGAAGGGTTAGTAGAAATTTCTGATTCGGGAAAAGGTAGAGATTATTAAACAATAAATTACATAATTCGACACAAAAACCCCTATGTTGTTGTAGAACAATGTAGGAATTTTTTTGTGCATTGGTACAGAATCTGTTTTAAAATTAAGTTATGACAGAATTATAGCAATTGTCTAACTAATATTCGTGTCTTTTAAGAAGTAATGTTTGTAGTAGAAACTCGCACGCTGTCGAAACTCAATATTCGATAAGGGGTGTGTAGCGGAATGGAATTTACTCTAACTCGCGAAAAACAAATGATTAAAGAAATGGTACGTGATTTTGCTGAAAAGGAAATCGCACCGAAAGCTGTATATTATGACAAAACTGCGGAATTTCCATATGAAACATTTCAAAAAATGGGCGAACTAGGATTATTAGGTATCCCATTCCCGGAAGAGTATGGAGGTTCAGGTGGCGATACGTTATCGTACGCGTTAGCTGTTGAAGAGATTGGTCGTGCTTGTGGTGGAACAGGTTTAAGCTATGCTGCAACAATTTCATTAGGTGCTTCTCCAATTTATTATTTCGGTACAGAAGAACAAAAACAGAAATTTTTAGTTCCAATGGCGTCAGGTAAAACGTTAGGTGCTTTCGGATTAACGGAGCCAAATGCTGGATCTGATGCAGGGGGCACACAAACGAAAGCAATTTTAGATGGCGATGAATATGTTATTAGTGGTGAAAAGTGCTGGATTACAAACGCAGAGTATGCAAATACAATTATTGTAACCGCTATCAACGGTTTTGAAGACAATGGTAAAAAACGTATTTCTGCATTTATCGTACCGACTACTAGTGAAGGATTAACGATTTCAAGCCCTTACGATAAGATGGGTGTTCGTGCTTCTAATACTTGTGAAATCGTACTTGATGGTGTACGTGTACCGAAAGAAAATATTCTTGGTGATGTAAATAAAGGATTTAAACAATTCTTATATACACTTGATGGAGGACGTATTTCAATTGCAGCATTAGCAGTAGGTATTGCACAATCTGCATTTGAACGTGCATTGCAATATGCGAAAGAACGTCAACAATTTGGAAAATCGATTTCTAATTTCCAAGCGATTCAATTTAAATTGGCTGATATGGCGACTGAAGTAGAATTAGCGCGTAATTTAGTACATAAAGCAGCTTGGTTAAAAGATAACGATAAACCTTTCGGTAAAGAAGCGGCTATGGCAAAGTTGTTTGCATCTGAAGCTGCAAGTCGTATAGCAAATCATGCAGTACAAATTCATGGTGGATATGGCTATATGCGTGAATATGAAGTTGAACGATATATTCGTGATGCAAAACTTTTAGAAATTGGTGAAGGAACTTCTGAAATTCAACGTCTCGTAATTGCAAGACATTTAGGATGTAGATAAAAAGGAGGAGTCACTATGTTTCAAAAAATATTAATTGCTAATCGCGGGGAAATCGCAGTTCGCATTATGAAAACTTGTCAAAAACTTGGCATTCGTACCGTTGCTATTTATTCTGAGGCTGATGAAAATGCCCTTCATGTAAAATTGGCAAATGAAGCTTACTTAGTAGGCGGTCCGCGTGTCCAAGAAAGCTATTTAAACCTTGAAAAAATTATTGAAATAGCTAAGAAGACACATGCTGAAGCAATCCATCCGGGGTACGGATTATTATCAGAGAATCCATCTTTTCCGATTCGCTGTAAAGAAGAAGGAATCGTATTTATCGGTCCTTCAGAAGAAATCATTACTAAGATGGGAAGTAAAATTGAGTCACGTATAGCGATGCAAGCAGCAGATGTGCCAGTAGTTCCAGGCATTACTACAAATATTGAAACTGCTGAAGAAGCAATTGAAATTGCGAAACAAATTGGTTATCCATTAATGCTTAAGGCATCCGCGGGCGGCGGAGGCATTGGAATGCAGTTGATGGAAACTGAGCAAACGCTCACCAAAGCATTTGAAAGTAATAAAACAAGAGCGCAAAATTTCTTTGGTAACGGAGAAATGTATTTAGAGCGCTATATAGCAGATGCACATCATATTGAAATTCAGCTTTTAGCAGATACACATGGTAATACAGTGTATTTATGGGAACGCGAATGTTCAGTGCAGCGCCGAAATCAAAAAGTAATTGAAGAAGCACCTTCACCATTTTTAGATGAGGGTACACGAAAGGCTATGGGAGAAGTTGCTGTACAAGCTGCTAAAGCACTTGGTTATACAAATGCAGGTACAGTTGAGTTTCTTGTAGATGATCAAAAGAACTTTTATTTCTTAGAAATGAATACGAGATTACAAGTAGAACATCCAGTTACAGAAGAAATTACTGGGTTAGACTTAGTTGAACAACAATTACTTATCGCATATGGTGAGAAGCTATCATTTACACAGGATGATGTAAAACGTAGTGGTCATGCCATTGAGGCTCGTATTTACGCAGAAGATCCGAAAACATTCTTCCCATCACCTGGGAAAATTACAGATTTAACGTTACCGACAAATATACGTATTGATCACTTTTTGGAGAATCAAGTAACGATTACACCTTTCTATGATCCAATGATTGCGAAAGTAATCGCACATGGTGAAACTCGTGAAGAAGCGATTTCAAAATTAAAAATTGCTCTAGAAGAGTTAAAAGTAGAAGGTATTAAAACAAACACACCAATGTTACTGCAAGTACTCGGAGACGATGTGTTCAAAAGTGGTATTTATACAACGGGTTTTGTAACGAAACAACTTGTTAAAAAGTAAGATTTATGAATATTAAGGGGGAAAAAATGATGACGAAAGTATATGCATCGATGGCAGGAAATGTTTGGAAGATTGTTGTAGGAGTAGGAGATACAGTAGAGGAAGAGCAGGATGTCGTCATTTTGGAATCTATGAAAATGGAAATTCCAATCGTTTCAGAAGAAGCCGGAACTGTTATGAAAATTAACGTACAAGAAGGCGATTTTGTAAATGAAGGAGATGTATTACTAGAAATTGAATAGGGAGATATAGGGGGAAGCGAATTGAAACTACCTAATTTTGCTGTCATTAAAGAAGTCGGGCCACGTGATGGCTTACAGAATGAAAAAAAGATTGTTGGCACAAAAGATAAAGTAAAATGGATTCAACTACTTACAGAAGCGGGATTGTCGTACGTTGAAGTTTCCTCATTCGTTCACCCTAAATGGGTTCCTGCATTAGCAGATGCAAGTGATGTATTTTCTGAGCTAAAAAGGGATCCAAATGTTACATATGCAGCGCTTGTTCCAAATCAAAATGGTTTGGAACGAGCTTTTTTGCAAAATGTAGATGAGGTGAATGTTTTTTTATCAGCAAGTGAATCTCACAATAAAAGTAATATTAATAAATCTATTAAAGAAGCATTAGCTGTAATTGAAGATATAACAAAACAGGCAACGTTCGAAGGTAAAAAGGTACGAGGCTATGTTTCTACTGTATTTGGATGTCCTTATGAAGGGGATATAAGTGCCACAGCAGTTGACGAAATATGTAATCAACTATTTTCATACGGCATTTATGAAGTTTCTCTCGGTGACACGATTGGTGTAGCGAATCCATTACAAGTAGAACAAGTATTAGAACATCTATTAAAGAAGTATGATGCTTCGCAGTTTGCAATGCATTTTCATAATACGTATGGAATGGCTCTGGCGAATGTAGTTAAGTCTTTAGAATATGGTATTACAACGTTTGATAGTTCTTGTGGTGGACTCGGAGGATGTCCTTATGCACCAGGAGCATCGGGTAATGTTGCTACTGATGACTTAGTGCATATGCTCCATAAGCTGGGAGTCCAAACTAATATTGATGAAGAAAAGTTATTGAGAGCTAGTCAGTTTATTCAAAGTAAGTTGAATATCCAATTACCGAGTCATGTGTATAGAGCGCTTCAACATAAAACGATAAGTAGGTGAGAAGATGCTACAATTACAAAACATTTCAGTTGACTATGTTACACCGCACGTTGTAAAGATTTCGTTAAATCGTGAAAGACAAGCAAACTCATTATCTTTGGCATTATTAGAAGAATTACAAACTATATTAACTCAAATAAACGAAGAATCAAATACGCGCGTTGTTATTTTAACAGGAGATGGCGAAAAAGCATTTTGCGCTGGTGCTGATCTAAAAGAGCGTGCCAACATGAGTGAAGAACAAGTTCGCCATGCTGTGGGTATGATTCGTTCTACTATGGAGATGGTGGAACAATTACCACAACCAGTTATTGCTGCTATTAATGGAATCGCACTTGGTGGAGGTACTGAATTAAGCTTAGCTTGTGATTTTAGAATTGCTTCTGACACTGCGAGTCTAGGTCTTACTGAAACTTCTCTTGCAATTATACCTGGAGCAGGTGGTACGCAGCGTTTACCGAGATTAATTGGAGTCGGTAGAGCAAAAGAATTAATTTATACAGGAAGACGTATTTCGGCGCAAGAAGCGAAAGAATATGGTTTAGTAGAATTCGTAGTACCAGCTGATTTACTAGAAGAGAAAGCAATTGAAATTGCAGATCGAATTGCTAAAAATGGTCCAATTGCTGTTCGATTAGCAAAAGAAGCAATTTCAAATGGTATTCAAGTAGATTTACATACCGGCTTACAAATGGAAAAACAGGCGTATGAGGGCGTAATCCATACGAAAGATAGATTAGAAGGATTACAGGCATTCAAGGAAAAACGCAAACCAATGTATAAGGGGGAGTAAGTATGTTAGATCAAAAACAACAATCTAATTCATTTGAAGAACGAGTTGAAACAATTAAGCAAGGCGGGGCACCGAAATATCATGAACAAAACAAAGCAAAAGGAAAACTTTTTGTTCGAGATCGTTTAGCTCTTTTATTCGATAATGGTGAATATGTGGAAGATGCATTATTTGCAAATTGTGAACAAACCGGGTTACCAGCTGACGGCGTTGTAACTGCAACTGGTAAAATACATGGTCGCACTGCGTGCGTAATGGCAAATGATTCAACTGTTAAGGCTGGATCATGGGGAGCACGTACAGTTGAAAAGATTTTGCGTATTCAAGAAACGGCTGAGAAATTACGTGTACCGTTATTTTATTTAGTTGACTCTGCTGGGGCACGTATTACAGATCAAGTTGAAATGTTCCCTGGACGCCGCGGTGCGGGAAGAATTTTTTATAACCAAGTGAAATTATCTGGAAAAGTGCCACAAATTTGTTTATTATTTGGACCTTCAGCAGCTGGTGGTGCGTATATTCCAGCATTTTGTGACGTTGTTATGATGGTTGAAGGAAATGCTTCTATGTATTTAGGGTCTCCGCGTATGGCTGAAATGGTTATCGGTGAGAAGGTAACTTTAGAAGAAATGGGCGGAGCACGTATGCATTGCTCAGTATCAGGATGCGGAGATGTTTTATGTAAAACAGAAGAAGATGCAATTACGCAAGCAAGACAATATATTTCTTATTTTCCAAGTAACTATTTAGAAAAGACTCCTTTGATTACACCTCAAGAACCGAAACAGTTCGATAAAACGTTAGAAGAAATCATTCCAGAAAATCAAAATGCTCCTTTCAATATGAAAGATCTCATTAACAGAATTATTGATGAAGGTTCTTTCTTTGAAGTGAAAAAATTATTTGCTCAAGAACTAATTACAGGTTTAGCACGCATTGATGGTAAGCCAATTGGCATTATTGCAAATCAGCCGCGTATGAAGGGCGGCGTATTATTCCACGATTCAGCTGATAAAGCAGCGAAGTTTATAAATTTATGCGATGCATACCATATTCCATTATTATTCCTTGCAGATGTACCTGGATTTATGATTGGTACAAAAGTAGAACGTGCCGGAATTATTCGTCACGGTGCAAAAATGATCTCTGCAATGAGTGAAGCAACTGTACCGAAAATTTCTATCGTCGTTCGAAAAGCATATGGAGCTGGCTTATATGCAATGGCAGGTCCAGCGTTTGAACCAGATTGCTGCTTAGCATTACCAACAGCTTCTATTGCAGTAATGGGTCCAGAAGCAGCGGTCAATGCTGTATATGCAAATAAGATAGCAGCTTTACCAGAAGAAGAGCGTGCAAGCTTTATTGCTGAAAAACGAGAAGAGTATAAGAAAGATATTGATATTTACCGTTTAGCATCTGAGATGGTGATTGATGGTATTGTTCATCCAAACAATTTACGTGAAGAGCTAAAAGGACGATTCGAAATGTATATGAGTAAATATCAAGTATTCACGGATCGTAAACATCCTGTATATCCAGTTTAAAAGCCCTATTTAGGGCTTTCTTGCTCAAAAAATCAAGGAGGGGAAAACATTGAAACAAGCAGTTTGGTTTCCAGCAGAAGAATATAAAGAAAAAACGCGTTTATTTGGTTGGATGAAATCATTAGGCTATGAAGATTACGAAGCTTTTTATAATAAGTCAATTGAAGAAACAGCTTGGTTTTGGGGAGAAGCTGAGAGAGCAGTTGGCTATCAGTGGATGAAACCATATACAGAAGTGTTAGATTTAGAAAATGGTACACCGTTTGCACAGTGGTATACTGAGGGAACTTGTAACGTTGTAGAATCTGCTTTATCTCGCTGGCTTGCAGACGATAAAACGAAAACACAAGCAGCGCTTATGTATGAAGGGGAAAACGGAACTTCGAAATCATTTACATATGAAGAGCTTGACAGCTGGGTAAGCCGTGTTGCCAACGGTTTGAAACATGCTGGTATTGAAAAAGGTGATCGTGTAACAATTTACATGCCAATGATTCCTGAAACAGTTGTTGCTATGTTAGCGGTAATGAAAATTGGAGCGATTATTTCACCAATATTCTCAGGTTTTGCTGCTGATGCAGTAATGACACGTGTACAAGCGGCTGGTTCAAAAATGGTTATTACCGCAGATGGCTTTTCACGCCGTGGGAAAATTGTTTCATTAAAAGATGAAGTAGATAAAGCTTGTGAACATTGTCCAACTGTTGAAAAGGTGGTAATTGTTCGTCATGCAGGAAATGATTTTACACCGCATAATTATGATTTTTCATGGAGTACGTTAGAAAAAGAAAAACCATTTATACATGCTGAAGAAATGAACAGTGATGATCCATTAATGCTTATATATACATCTGGAACGACTGGTAAGCCGAAGGGGACAGTACACACACATGCTGGTTTCCCGCTAAAATCTGCATTTGATGCAGGGTTTGGAATGAATATAAAACAAGGCGACCGAGTATTATGGGTAACTGATATGGGCTGGATGATGGGACCATTTTTACTATTCGGCTCTTTAATTAATGGCGCAACAATGGTTATGTATGAAGGTGTCCCAGACTTTCCAGAAGCAGACCGCTTATGGGAGACAGTCGATAAATATGAAATTACTCATCTCGGTATTTCACCAACGTTAATCCGTGCATTAATGGCAAAAGGTGATGAATATGTAAATAAACACTCGTTAAAGAGTTTAGAAGTATTCGCATCAACAGGAGAACCTTGGAATCCAGACCCATGGATGTGGTTATTTAATACAGTTGGTAAAGGTAAAGTACCAATTTGTAACTATTCAGGTGGAACTGAAATTTCAGGTGGGATTTTCGGGAATGTCCTAATTAAGCCGATCGCACCGATTAGTTTTAACGCATCTTTACCAGGAATGGCAGCGGTTGTACTTGATGATCAAGGTAAACCAATTCGAGATGAAGTCGGAGAATTATGTTTAGAAAAACCTTGGGTAGGTATGACGAAAAGTTTCTGGGAAGATGATGAACGTTATGTAAACACATATTGGTCACGCTTTGAAAATAAGTGGGTTCATGGTGACTGGGTCATTTATGACGGTGAGCAATACATCATCACAGGACGTTCAGACGATACGCTAAATATTGCAGGGAAACGTATTGGGCCTGCTGAATATGAATCTATTCTTGTGAAACATAATGATGTAATAGAAGCAGCGGCAGTTGGTGTACCGGATGATGTAAAAGGAGAAGTTTGTCATTGTTTTGTTGTATTACGAGATGGTGTAACATTCTCAAGAGAATTAAAGAAAGAATTAATGAGTTTAGTAAACTCTCATATTGGTAAAGCTTTATGTCCAAAAGACATCCACGTTGTAGAAGATTTACCAAAAACACGAAATTCTAAAGTAATGCGACGTGTTATTAAAGCAGCTTACTTAGGAAAAGAGTTAGGAGATTTATCGTCACTTGTAAATCCTGAAGTAGTTCCGTTTATTCAGGGATTACAGTCTAGCAAACTATAAAATTACGAATGAGCTCTATGTAAATAGAGCTCATTTTTAATGTTTACAAAAAGATAAGAGAGAAAAAGTAAATTTGAAGTTAAAAAATCTACTATTAGTGTTAAGTATATCTGTTTGTTTTTAGTTTTTATCAAAATAGGATACTATAGCTGTCTATTCAATGGAGTGATTGAATTTTGTTAAGAATGAAAATTTAGTGAAGAAAAAAGTAATGAATAAAAGGAGAAATCCCTGGGGGACAGGGATTCAATAAGGGAGATATTATTGTCGTTCAATGTCGAAATTTGGCGTATCCGACAAATTAATATTATCACGAATTTTCAGGAGATTGTGATAGTGGATGTGTCAAAAATGTGTACGGGTTTCATATAAAAGTGTTATTTAAATAGGAAAAGGGAAAAGAATTAAGTTCACTCGTTCTTAAGATTTTTTCCCTTTTAAATTTACTGTTTGTTCGTTGTTCTATATACATCTGAAATTGGTAAATCTTCGCCATGTAAAGCTTGAGTACTGTCCTTTTTGTTTGAATTATGTGCCTCCTGAGAGGTTTCTTGCAGTTGTTCTTGGGCCTTACTAGGGGTATTCAGCGCATCTAATGACACAGAATCAAGTTGTTGACTTAATAAATCTTTTTTATCCATGTTATGTAGCTCCTTTTTGAACTTAGATATAAAAACAAAGTATTTTTAAATAGTTACGTGGGTATTATGTATCTTTGAATGGAATTATATACACAAACTATATTGAGAATTTAACTAATTATAAAAATTACTTGTGCTGACAAGCTTAAGAAATATAAAGATCATTAGTTCTTAATAAAAGCGTTATTTTAGTAGGGTGTTACGAAATTTCATTTGAAAGGAACATCCCAATGATAAAAAAGAGCACTGTAAATCAGTGCTCATCTTATTAGATATTGCTTAGTCCTTAAAAATAAAACCGTTACGGACAATTCACAATGGTAATAGTGACGCTAGCCATTGTTCCAGGAGAATCAAGAAGTGAAGCAGTAACGGTTACTGTTCCAGGCCCATTAGCGGCTAGAAATACAGCGGTAAAGTTACCTGAAGCATTGGTAATGACCGCAAGAGGAACCATGAAAGCAAGAGAAGGGTTACTAAATGAAAAACTGACCACTACTCCTGGAGTAGGACTACCGTTTACTAATACTTGACCCGAAAAAAATAAAGTATTATTTCCTTGAGTGGATACACATGCTGTGGTTTCGTTAGAAGTCAAAGTAATAGATGCAGGCCCAGCAGGAAGATTAAATCCGGTTGGTCCGGTTGGTCCAGTTGGTCCAGTTGGTCCGGTTGGTCCGGTTGGTCCAGTTGGTCCAGTTGGTCCAGTTGGTCCGGTTGATCCAGTAGAACCAGTAGGACCGGAAGGGAATTGAAAGGGTGGAACAGGTGGAAGTGTAGGCCCAATAGAACCCGGATTAAGTGCAGCAAAAGATAAAAACTCGTCCATTATATATCACCTCTAAAAATCGTATTACTAATAGTAAATGTAATGATAGAGCAAAGTGAAATGGACAAGCGGTTGTATTTTAATAAATTAAACAAAATAGTTATTTGATAGAAAGAGAGATTAGTATGATTACTTTAGAAATTAAATATAAAAAGGCGATTATCTTCATATCGCCTTTTGGATAATGCAGTGTAATTTTATTCAGTTATTTGAAATATAGTTTCATTCGGTTTAGAAAATCCATACAGTTTCCTTGCGAATTTTAAAATTTCTTCTTCACTACCTGTTAAAGCCTTAACATCATTTTTAAGGGTATGACCATCCTTCTTTAAAGAAGATAATTTTTGTTGCTCCGTATTAACCGTGATTTGTTTCTCTTTAATCATTTCTTGCTGGTTATTAAGAGAATATTGAAGGACAAAAATTATAGGTAATATAAAAGCTAAAGTAGTTATAATACGGCGTCTTGTTTTTTTATTATTACCTTGTTTGGTGTTAGCGTTCACTTGCTGTGAGGGTATCTTAGGATTTGATTGTTGTGATGATATTTTTGGGATGTTTCCCATTAAAATGCCTCCATTACTGATTGTAGAATTTAAACCGTTTAAAAGTATTATAAATGTTCAATGGGAATTTTAGAAGATAGTTTAATATAGGTGAGTTTTGTAAAGTTTAAACAAAATCCTTATTTAAACAAAATCCTTATTTAAATAAAAGGAACCCCGATTGTCTGCGGGGGCTCCTAAGGGTAATCGTCAAGTAATGACGTACTCGACTAGTTAACGATATCATGAATTTTTTGGTAAATATACTGGTAAATGCGTCCAAATTAATGAGAGCATTATTTGAAACAAAACGCTATTTTAATAGGGAGGGGAATAATGATGATTCCATGGGACAAGCGAGTATACATTGTATCAAGGTGATCATTTTATTACAGAGGGGACAATTTTAGAGGTTAGTGAAAAGGCGAATCAATCATTATATTGGCTTTGGTGCATATTAGCTCCAAGCTATGAAAAAGTGTACGGTAATAGTACAAAGCGACTTCGGTTGATTCGGATAGATGATGATGGAGAATGATATAAAAATTTCATTTTGTAGAGAAATGAGGTGATTAAGGATGGGCATAGAATATGCCATGATTGTATTAAAAAAGAGCAGAATTTAGCCTATATATAAAGATGTTGGAATTGTTCTAAAGGGGGGAATATCTGAAATATAAATAATTGAGGGGAGTGAACTAATAATGGAAACTAGTACTTTTTTAGGATTGTTTTGGGGATGGATAACGGTTATCGTATCGGGAATACTTTTCGTACGTCCATCGGTACTACGTGAATTGAAAAAATTAGTGGTTGAAGACAGAGGATTTGGTATTATGTATGGTTTTCTATCGATTTTCCTAGGGTTAGGTAGTGTAATCCTACATAATGTATGGGTATTCAACTGGCAGGGGTTCCTAACGGTTATTGCATGGCTTGCATTATTAAAGGGAATCTACATAATTGCATATCCTGAACCCTCCAAGAAAACAGACTTTGAATTAAGGGTACTATCTACACGTATAGCGCTCGCTATCATTGGCGCCTTGGCTTTTTGTATATTACATTCTAGTGTTTATCGGTCACAAAAGACATGTTCTCTCTTTTAAGTCGATATCGAAAATATTACCAATTTTTTCTTTTACAATGACAACAAATAAAGAAACATTTACAACGACACTTATTTCGTTTAGAACTCCAATCATCATCACAATGATTCTTTTCTTTAGATTTCCACCAATCATCATCACAATGCTTTTCCTTAGAACTCCAATCATCATCACAATGATTCTTTTCTTTAGATTTCCACCAGTCATCACAACAATGCCTTTTCTTAGAACTCCAGCAATCATTTTTCCAGGACATTCTTTTATACCTCCCTTCAATAGGATTCATACTATTCTATGTTTTAGTAAAAGAATGGCTTGTTTATTAACCTATTATTTTACCTTTATATGATAGAGTGCTTTCTACTAGATATAGAATTCATACAAACTATGCTGATTTTCAAGAGATAGTTGAGAGAACTACTGGTTATGATATTAATCAACAAACACCTGTTGAAGGAAACGTTAAGATTTTAAATAATATCTTATTTTGGAGTACGCTTTTCTGAATGTATATTTCAAAACAGCAAAGGTACTATATTAATGCAAACAAAGCCTATGTATATGGTATATGTGAAGTAATAGGAAAAGCTGGGGACTCTTAAAGGAGCTGACTTATAAGAGGTTGTCTAAACTTTAAATTCAGCAGAATTAAATCTAATTCCCCTCATTAAACAAGCTTCTAATTGTTAGAGGCCTGTTTTTATAGTTAATAAAGAAAAGAATGTCTAATACAATTGTTTGTTTTTTCCTTTCTATGTGTTTGTCTCTTACACTTTTAAGCCTGTGGACATACTTTACTAATAGAAAGGATTAGGGGGTGAGGTTTTGGGTTCTCGATTTAATAATTGTAAAAAGAAGTGTACATGTAAACAGGATGATTGTTGGGATGCTTTCGAAGAATGTAAAAAAGAACAAGAAGAACAAAATAAAAAATGCGATTGTTGCTGTGTACAAGGAATTAGAGATGAGCTTAAAAAATTAGTAAACAGAGCCGTGCGAATTACTACAGTAGGAAATAATTATGCAGGAACTGTTTCTTCAGTAACTTGCGATGTTGTAAAGCTTGCTAATAGTGCTGGGGTAGTTACGGTAATTATTTCTGTTTGTAAAATTGAAGCGATTGAACTTTTGTTGACATAGGAAAACAGCATAATTATGCCGTTTTTTGTAAAGCCATTCTTATGAATGGCTTTATTTTAATTTCGTATAAAAGGAGAATATATTCTTTATATAGAAATAGGTTTGAGGCTATAAAGAGTGATGTACGAAAGGAGAATGAGAGTGATTAAATTAGTACCCTTTAAAAGATCTGATTTCAAACAATTAATAAATTGGATTAATTCCGAAGAATTTTTAATACAATGGTCGGGAAATGCATTTACATATCCTTTAAATGAACAGCAATTAGAGAAATATACAGAAAGTGCAAACACACTGGCATTCAAAATAATAGATGAAGAGACTAAAGCAGTTATTGGTCATATTTCTCTTGGACAAATAGATAATATAAATAAGTCTGCTAGAATTGGAAAAGTGCTAGTTGGTAATACGAAAATGAGAGGGCGTTCTATAGGGAAACATATGATGAAAGCCGTACTTCGTATTGCTTTTGAAGAATTAAAACTACATAGAGTAACTCTTGGTGTTTATGACTTTAATAAGTCAGCTATTTCTTGTTACGAAAGAATAGGTTTTGTAAAAGAAGGTTTATTAAGAGAGTCAAAAAAAGTAGGAGAAACGTATTGGAATTTATGGGAAATGAGTATGTTAGAATATGAATGGAACAATAAAAAATAGTGTTTTATAATTATATTATGTTAACAAAAGGGGTTTGGTGGGAATCGTGAATAAAAAAACAAAAATAATTTCAATTGCAGCTGTTTCAGGGGGCGGTAAAACTACCATTACAGAAAGTTTAGCTCATGAGTTGAAAAAATCAAAGGCTCTATATTTTGATAGATATAAATTTGATAACTGTCCGGTTGATATTTGCAAATGGATTGATGATGGAGCTAATTACGATGAATGGGTACTAACACCATTAATTGCAGATATTCAGCATCTACTACAAAATAGTAATTTAGACTATATTATAGTAGATTATCCCTTTGCTTACTTAAATAGTGAAATGCGGGAATTAATAGATATAACTATATTTATTGACACCCCTTTAGATATTGCGATGGCTAGGAGGATTTTGCGTGACTTTACAGAAGATAAAATTAGTGAAATACATAATGATCTAAAACACTATATAACACATGCGAGAAAAGCTTATTTAGAGGCGATTAATACAGTAAAGCCGAATTCAGATATCGTTTTGGATGGATCTTTATGTGTAAATGAAATAGTTGTGCAAATAGTAGAGAAATTCAGTAGAAGAAATGTGATTTTGTAAAGTTGATTGAAAAATGAATCATATACGAATGGAACATTTATGGCTATATAAAAAAGTGGGGTGCTTCAATTTGAAAACGCTATTTTATTACAATTGGCAAGTAAGAGATGATTGGTTTAAATGGTGTGAACAACTTACAAAGGAAGAATTGCTTCGCAAACGTGTTGGAGGTGTTGGGAGTATTTTAGAAACACTTTTCCATATTGTAGATGTTGAGTATAGCTGGATTAGTGCGCTTCAAGAAAAAGAGGATAACGAACCACAGTTTAAAGATTATCAATCAATCAAAAAAGTGAAAGCGCTATCTGATTCATATCGACGAGAATTAGAAGAGTTTTTGCAAATATGGTCTGGTGACCTAGAATATAAGATATTAAAAGCTTCGTGGACAGACAAAATATATACATACGGAGAAGTGTTACGACATGTAATTGTGCATGAAATTCATCACATTGGCCAGCTATCTATATGGGCGAGAGAACTAAATCTTCAGCCTGTTTCAGCAAATTTAATTGGAAGGGGATTATAAATTTAGAGGCCGACTTGCATTTGTATTGCAAGTCGGTTTTTATATTAAAGAGAATTTTTAGTTAAAATCCTCGGCTTTTTTTTGACGTATATATAAAAACATTAAGATTGTAATGATGAAAAAGATCATAATCGTTTGTATGATTAAATTTTTAAACTGAAACAATATTGTCCAAGATGTAACAGCATCTTTAAAAGCTTGGAGTGCAGAGTACGAGGAAGGATCAAAACCGTACTGAAGTAACTTTTTTGTTTCAATAAAAGTACTGTTTTCATCACCGGCGTCTAATATTACTGAAATAAGTCTAGTATCTCCTCGTGTGGCTGTACTGACAAAACTATAATTACCATTAGTTGAAAAACTAGTTTGTAAGCCGTCAACACCTTGGAGTTTAATGTTTTTATTAAGGGAATATATCATTTTATTTGTATTGAAAACTTTTGAATCTTTGAAGGTAAATTGGTAAGAGGTTAGTTTCGTAACATTCAATACATCTGGAAAGTCTTTTACTAATTGTGTTGCTAGTTTAGCGACGTCTATCGATGTTGTAGTTGATTGTTTATTCGTATCGTTATTAATTCCAGTAGCATTTAGAAACGGGGATGGTTGTGATAACTTTAGTTGTTTTGCTTTGTCATTCATTAAAAGTGTAAAGTTATCTTCGTTTCCAGCAATGTGTTCTGCAAGGGCAAGTGCGGAACGATTATTCCCTGTCAAAAACAATGCATGAAGTAAATCACGAACCGTCGTTTTATCTTTCGAAGTTACTTGTATAGGACTCGTTTCTGCTCGGAAAACTTCGTTACTTATTTTTACTAATTCATCTAACTGTATTTTCCCTTCATTCAGTTGTTCCAGTGCGATATACTCTGTCATTAATTTAGATAAAGTAGCTGATTGTATAGGAGTTTCTTCATTTTTTTTATAAACAATCTCACCAGAATTAGTATCTATTAAAATAGCTGATTTAGCTTGAATAATTGGACCATTTACATAAAGATAAAAATATAAAACGATAAGTGCAGTAATAAGAAAAGATAATAATAAAACTGTTATTTTTTTCAAGAATTGCATTAGCGATCCTCCTAATATTACATCAATAATATTATTGTAAAAAGGAATGCTTAATTAGGAAGAAAGAAAAGGTAAAGAATTTCTAAAGAATTATAAAGGATTATTAAATTTTGGATATTAATGGAATATAAAAGGTTCAATTTCTTATATGATAAAAAATTGAACCTATAAATATGTGGTATTAAGCTTTATAAGGGAGTAATTTTACAGTGAAAGTTGTTTTTTTATCATCGCTATATACTTCAATTGTTCCTTTATGCAATTCAACAATACTTTTTGCAATTGCTAATCCGAGCCCAGATCCACCAGTGTTTGTTGAACGTGATTTTTCAACACGATAAAAACGTTCAAAAATATGAGGTAAATCAGTACTAGGGATAGGTTGTCCGTAATTTGTTATATCAATTGTAATCATGTTATTGCTTTCGTAAGCGGTAATATCAATATGATCTCCATCATTTCCATAAGTAATAGCGTTTATGATTAGATTTTCAAACACACGTACTAATTTATCCCCATCAGCTAGTACCATTAGCTTTTGAGATGGGAAAGAAGGGCGACATTCAATATTAGCTTCTTGAAGCTGTATCCGAAATTGGACAGTTAATTGTCCAAGCAATTCTACAATATCAATGGGAGCAGAATATAAACTTAACTCTTTATTTTGAACACGTGTATATTCAAACAAGTCATTCATTAATGCATTAAGACGGGTTACTTTATCGTAAATGACTTGAATATAGTATCGTAATTCTACTTCATCTCTATAATTATCATGATGGATTAAATTTACGTATCCAACTATAGATGTAAGAGGGGTTCGTAAATCATGTGATACATTTGTAATAAGTTCGCTTTTTGCTTGTTCTGCCTGTCTTTCTTCATCAATTGATACTTTTAATTGCTCAATAATTTGATTGACCCCAGTTGCCAGTTCTTCTAAATAATTATGGTGTACGATGGAAACTTTATGATTAAAGTTTCCACTTGCAATATACCGAATCTCTTCAATCATTTTTTTTATACAAGTTTCATAGTAAACCTTTCTTTCATGACGATAAAAAATGTATAAATAGGATGAGAAAATAGAAAATAAAAACAAATAAGATACAATCATCACCCATAAAGACTCTTTTAATCCAATATATTTTTCATGGCCAAAAATTCTAATGAATTCTTTTCCTAGTTCGCTTAGAGTAAGTGAACTCTCAATTACACTCGTTACGAGGCGAAATATAATTAATTCGGTAATTGGTGTAAGAGTGATAGCTAATAAAAGCCAAAAAATAAGCTTCCACTTTGGTATATCTTTTAATATATCAAATGCTTCATTTCTCAATTTTATATCCTACTCCCCAAACCGTATGAATTAGTTTTTCACCATTCATTACGGTTTCAAGTTTATCGCGTAAATTACTAATATGGACCATTACCGTTTTATTAGAACCATAACCGTCTTCATTCCAAACTCGTTCGAATATCTCTTCAGAGCTAAATACTCTTCCAGTATTACTCGCTAGTAAATATAAAATATCAAATTCGATAGAGGTGAGTTTAATATATTCTCCATTTACTTTAACAGTATGATTATGTTTATGTATTTCAACAGAACGAATACGAATAATACCATCTTCATTCTTTTGGGAAGTAGCATTTTGGAAAGAGGATCTTCGTAATAAAGCTTTCACTCTAGCCACTAATTCTAGTGGATTAAACGGTTTAATCATATAATCATCTGCGCCGGTCATAAGTCCTAAAATTTTATCCATATCTTCAGCCTTTGCACTAAGCATAAGGATAGGTACAGTATTATTTTCACGCACTTCTTGACAAACTTCCAATCCGTTTCGTTTTGGCATCATAATATCTAAAAGCATAAGGTCAACTTCATATGTACATATCATTTGTAATGCTTCATCACCATCATAAGCTTTATAAATGTTATAGCCTTCATTTCGTAAATAAACAGCCAGTAATTCTACAATATCTTTATCATCATCAATAATTAATATGTTTTTATTCATTTTATAGTTAGTTCCTTTCCTTACAATTAATCAACATTACTATAATATCAAACATTTATGTATTTTGTAGTAATGTTTCTACATAAAATTTCATGTATCGTATTAAAAAGGAATTAAAACATTCATAACGAATATAAAATAAGAAGGATATTTAAACTCCACATTATACTGAAAGATAGTTATAAGGGGGACTTGCTATGTTATATAATGATATATATTCATTTACTCCAACTGGAAAAATAGAAAATGATATTAAAGCTTTTCTATTAAAATATAATAAAGAATTTACATATAAACATTCAATTCGTGTGGCAAATGAGGCAAGAAAAATTGCGGGAATATTTTATGAAGATGAAGAAAAAGCAGCGATTGCAGGATGTTTACATGATATTAGTGCAATCTTTCCGAACGAGGAGCGGATTGCAGTTGCTGAAGAATTTGGCATAGAAATATTACAAGAAGAACGAGAATTTCCAATGATTATTCATCAAAAATTATCGAGAGTAATTGCAAAAGAGGTATTTAAAGTAGAAGATAAAGAAGTTTTAAATGCTATCTGTTGCCACACTACGTTGCATAAACATGCAACGAAGATGGATTTAGTATTATTTATTGCTGATAAATTAGAATGGGATCAAATAGGGACACCGTCATATTTAATAAATGTAAAAAAAGCTTTAGGAAACTCTTTAGAACATGCTGCTTTTGTATATATTTCATATTTGTGGGAAAGAAAAGATACATTAAAAGTCATACACCCGTGGTTAGAAGAAGCATATTGGTATTTAAAAGAAATTGTAGAGTAGAAAGGGTATAAAAATGCAATTAAAAGAATATATGAATCAAAGATTCCCAGGAGTTACATTAGTACCGTCCATATACTTTCAGTGGGAAAATCATCTTCATTTTGATTTTGGGAAAGATAAATATCAATTCAAAGAAGATGGTAACACGTATAATATGGAATATTTCACACAACTATATAGGTATAATAAAAGTCTATTTAAAGATATATTTTCTAAAGAAGATACCGTCTTTTTAGTCACAAATGTTTATCGATTTAAACAGGAAAATATAAAAAATGCGCAGAAAATAAATGTATACAATAGGTTTATTAAAAAGAGGGATTTAAAGTTTCATATAAGACAAGAAACATTCCCTTTTCTATTTGAAGATGAAGAAGCTGACTTATATTGTACATATCAATTTTCTTTACAATGTTTTGCAGAAGATATTAAATATGAACCGCTTATTGAAGCTGTTAATCATGAAGATTTCCCTGACCTACGTCCACGTCTAGGGCGAAAAAAAGAAATTTCATATCCAGATGTATTTTTTATAAATGTAACAAAGGATATTATCATGTTTATTTATGGTGATAGAGGATGTGAAGTAATTGCGAAGAATAAAGAAAAGATACGGGATTTATATGAGAAGTATAAACAGTGGATACCAGAATATGAACGAGAGAGTATAGATGACTTATTTACATGAAAATAGGAGGAAGTGAAGTGTGTAATGAAAAGGATCGCAATTGTATCTGCATGGGAACCAGAGCTTACGTATTTGCATCAACATTATCCAAGTGAGCGTGTAGAAAAAATAGCAGCTTGGGAATTTCATTTTCATTCTATTAATGAATTAGAAGTTATTTCAGTTGTAACTGGTGTCGGTAAAGTAAGTTGTGCTAGTTGTGTACAACTATTAATAAGTGAATTTCAGCCAGACCAGTTATTTATGACAGGGATTTGCGGGAGTTTATCAGATAAGGTGAAAAATGGACACATCGTTGTAGCTCTTAATACTTTACAGCATGATGTTACAGCGGCTGGTTCAGGAGAAGATAGTTTTAATCTATATGATGGTAGAACAGCACCTATTGAAACAACTAAATCACTCGTAAAACGAATGAAGAAATTGCGTTCGTATGACCCGGTCCATTTTGGTACATTTCTATCTGGAGATCAACGTATTCGAAGTTCAGAAATGAGGTATTTACTTCATACTGTATACGGTGCTTTAGCCGTTGATCAAGAAGTGGCAGCATTTTCTTATGTATGTCGTGTAAATAACAAACCATTTCTATGTTTAAAAGCTGCCTCAGATCAAGCGAATGACAAAACGAAAGAAGAACAAAAGGTTTTTAAAATGTTAGCATGTGAACGAGCGTGTGAGCATTTAATTACTTTTTTACGTGTTTATGAGATTGCTGTAGTAAATAATGGATAGTAAGAGGGTTCTAATAATGGAAAATACAAATAAAATAGCAATTCTTGGTGCGAATGGAAAAGTCGGAAAATTTCTAGTAAATCAAGCGTTAGAAAAGGGCTATCAAGTACGAATATTAACGAGAAATTCTAAAAATATGACGATAACCAATAAAAATATAGAGCCTATCAGTGGGGATGCCCGTGATTTGTCAGCCATACAGGAATTACTTCAAGGGTGTAAAGCTGTGATTAATGCGGTAGGTCAGCCGAAAAATGAATCTTATATTTTTAGTACAGTTACGGAACATATTTTAAAAGTAATGAAGGAATATGAAATGAAGCGCTATATTCTTATTTCTGGAGGATCCTTAAATGTAAAAGGGGATCAGAAGGGAATTACAAATAAAATAGGGGCTAATTTGTTTCAATTATTTCTTCCAAAGATGATGCAGGATAAATATAAAGAATTGCAAATTATACAAAGTAGTGAAGTAGATTGGACAATTGTTAGATTACCCTTTGTTATAGAAGGAAATGGTACTGGTGATATTAAAGAGAGTTTAGTAGATATGCCAGGAATCAAAATTCAAAATGGGGATATTGCACCGTTTGTTATAAAACAAGTAAATAGTGAGACATATGTAGGAAAATGTCCACTCATTTCAAATTAAGAGGTGAATTATAATTGCATATGTATTATGGAGAACTTTGTACAAAGATATATGAAAGTGATAAATCAATTGCAGCCGGAAAAGAATTGGATTTTTATCTTTCTTTTGTAAAAGATAAAAATATACATGTGTTAGAACCAATGTGCGGAAATGGTAGAATGTTAATTCCCTTTATGCAAAATGGTGTGAATATAGAAGGGTTCGATATTTCGAAAGATATGCTTAAAGTTTGTAAAGATAAAGCAGAAAAATTAAACTTAAAACCGGTTGTGTCACAAGGAAGAATAGAAGAATATCATAGTGATAAAAAATACGATCTTATTATGATTCCTATCGGTTCATTTTCACTTTTACCAAATAATTTAGTAGACAATAGTCTTCAAAATATGAAAAACAACTTAAAGGAAAATGGCAAATTACTTCTGACAATTGTACAAGGTGGAAGTGAGACAGAACAAATTTTAGATTGGATAGAGACAAATAGAAAAGAAATTAACAATGAATTAATTGTTGAGTATAGAAAAGTTTCATATGATAAGGCGGAAAAACTTCTAAATATTATACTGAAATATGAAATCATTCATGATGAGAAAATAAAAGAAACTGAGATTATGGATTTTCCTATAAGACTATATGATTTAAAAGAATTTGAAAATATACTTATTACTAATGGGTTTAGTCAAATTGTTGTTCATGAAATAAAAGATGGATATGGTGAAGGTAATTCATTTCATGTATTTGAATGCAGTTTATAACAAGTCAAAGTGGGGGATTATACTTATATGATTCAATACAAAAGATGTAGTGAAGTAAGTATAGATTTAGTGTATAAAGCTTTTAAGGATGGATTTTCAGATTACATCATTAAACTTGAAGTTTCAAAAGAAGATTTTATAAAAAGATTTTTTGGGCCAGAAGGGAATTCGCTAGAACACTCCTTTCTTGCTTTAGACGGTGACAAATCTGTTGGTGTAATACTTGGTGGTATTAAGGTATATGAAAGTATAAAAACAATGCGCTGCGGAACATTAGCTGTTCATCCAGAATTTCGAGGCATTGGTGTAAGTCAAAAGTTATTTGAGTTACATAAAGAAGAAGCGACACAAAATAAATGTAAGCAGCTTTTTCTTGAAGTTATTGTAGGAAACGATCGGGCGATTCATTTTTATAACAAATTAGGTTATGAAAAAGTATATGATCTTTCTTATTATAATTTAAATGATTTAACTAAAATAATGAATAAAGGTAATAAAAATATTGAAGTAAAACAATTAGAATTTCCAACATTTAAAGTTGAAATTCAGAAATGGCTAAGCTTCCATATAAATTGGCAAAATGATATTGATTATATCGAAAAAACAAATCATACATTTTACGGTGCATATGTTGATAGTGATATAAAAGGTTCTGTATGTGTAAATGAACAAGGAAAAATTAGTTTTATTTTCATAGACAAAGATTATAGAAATATTGGTGTTGGGACGAAATTATTACAGGTAGCAAGTGAAGAATTAAAGTTATCAAGTTTATCAATTGGGTTCCCAAACAACAATTTACTGGAAGGGTTTTTAAAGAAATCTGGATTTGAAAAGAATTCTTTAGCACAATATGAAATGTATTTATTGCTATAAAAAGCGGAGGGAATTATTCTTTTCGCTCTTTATTTTGCACTATAAACGTTTTTGCTGTATGTGGGAGGATAAGTAAAAACAACAGAAGTTTTGTTACCTATCTTATTGAGCTAACTGGCACTTTAGTTGAAAAAGGAAAATGTATAGTAAACATAGAATATATTAATACATTAAAAGATTTATGAGGTGAAAGTGATGGCAATTAAGCAAGACGAAATTAAAGTAGTAGTCGGAGCTGGAGTATTTAATAATAATCCAGGTTGGGTTCAAACGCAAGAAGATGAACTTAATTTACTAGACAATACCACTTGGGAAGAAAGATTTGAATACAATTCCATTTCAGCTATTTTAGCAGAGCATGTATGGGAACATCTTACTTTTGAAGAAGGTGTAAAAGCAGCTGAAATTTGCTATAAATTTTTAAAGCCATCAGGTCATATTCGGTGCGGAGTGCCTGATGCATTTTTCCGAGATGAAACCTACCAAAATATGGTTCAAATAGGCGGCCCTGGCCCGAAAGACCACCCAGCTGCAAGCCATAAAATCGTACATAATTATAAAACATTAACGAAAATGTTTGAAATTGCTGGATTTGAGGTAGTTTTACTTGAATATTGTGATGAAAATGGTCAATTTTATTACACAGAATGGGATGCGAATGACGGCGTTATTTTCCGTCCGAAAAGGTATGATTCTAGAAATAGAGGCGATAAACTTGGTTTTCCATCGCTAATTGTTGACGCGATTAAAAGGTAAGTCATTCACCTAAAATAGGTGTTAGTTCTATCAGTTCATGAGTCGCAAATGCGGCTTTTTTTATTTGCTTTGTAAACCTACGTTTAGCAAGGAATTAGACATACATAATAAGTGATTTTGAACATTACATAACTTGATTTGAATACTATATTAGCTCTTATTAACACCATTTATCTTAAAGGAAATTGCTTTTAAATATTTAATGGAAATATCATATAAAGTAAATAAATCAACGTTTTCTCATGTTGAATTTTTTTGCGGAAATGTTGAGGTACGCCTATTGTAATAAACACATGGAGAGAATATATAATAAATCAATCAATGTTCAAGATACCATTCACACATTAAATTAATATTTCATTGCCATAGAGATTTCTTTTATACATAAATTCGTGTAAAATAAAACAGGAACATACATTCTGTACAAGAGTAGGAGGAAATAAATATGTTGGCTGAAATAGAGAAACAAATTGATGGCTATATTATAAAATTTGAACGCCAATTTCCCAATACAATAGAGGAAGTTTGGTCTGTTTTAACTGAAAACAGCAAGCTTAAAAAATGGATGTCTAATTTACAGATTGAAAACCTTAAAACAGGTGGAATTATAAAGTTCGACATGATGGATGGTTCATTTTTAAATATTGATATTTTAGAGTGCCAACTAAATTCAGTACTTGAATTCACATGGGATAAAGATCGTGTCCGATTTGAAATACATAAAGAGAAAAATGGTGCTCTTTTACTACTTAAAGAATACATTCATGAATTAACTGATCATACACCAAAAGATATAGCTGGTTGGCATATTTGTTTAGATCTTTTTTCTTCCGTTTTAGAAGGAGAAGAGAAGGTGTTTTCAAAAGATGAGTGGGAGTATTGGTTTGATAATTATAAGGTTAAGGTTGATGAGTTGAAAGATTAGGGATTAAATTCATGGTATTTATTATGTAATTATTATCTTATAAAAATGATTTTTAAAAACAATAAGAATAGAGGTTAATATGAAAGTAAATCAATTAATTGCTAATAACATAAATAAACTAGATACTGTTATTCCGTTTAATAAATCACTTGGTATTGCTGGTTTATCTGGATCTGGAAAAACAACTCTTTGTCAAACAATTGGTGAAGAATCAAAGAAGCGTCTAGTTTCCTTATTGCCAAAGGCTGAATATCAATATTTATTTCCTAATATTATGGAAACTAATTTTAGTGCAATTAAAATGGAAGAAATGCCTTTAGTACTTTTTTTAGGGAAATCATCAATTTCTTCCAATCCGCGTTCGACGATTGGTACTCATACAGGTGTTTTTAAAGAGATTCGTGAAAAATTAGCGGAAGAATTTAATCTTTCTCCTGAAGTCTTTTCATTTAATAATCAATTAGGTTGGTGTGCTGGCTGTAAAGGGCGTGGTACAACTAAAAATATTGAGTGTAAAAAATGTAAGGGGAAACGTTATAGTGAAGAAGTTGAACAACGTACTATTGAGTTATTTGCTGAATCACATACAATTTCGGATATTAACGATTTAAGTGTTGAATCTATTCTTTCACTAGCAGAAGAATTAAATATTAGTGAAGCAAAACAACATATACTGCAAAATATTATCAATATGAACATTGGTTATTTAACATTAAATCGAATTATGGGTACGTTGTCAGGTGGAGAATTAACACGACTTTACTTAGCTGAATTCATGGCAGTAAGTGAAAATGCTGTAATTATTATTGATGAGATTTCCGTGGGGCTTGATAATGAAACATTGTTACAAATATTAGAAGAGATCAAGCAATTAGGGTGTAAAAATCAAATCTGGCTCATTGATCATTCAGATACAGTACTGGATACAACAGATGAGCAATTGTTCTTCGGACCTGGTAGCGGAAAATATGGTGGACAAATCGTGAAAGAATCACCAAGGCCAAAGCCAATACTATCGGAACGAAATTACAAAATGCCAACAGAATATTATACATTCCATGAATTATATTGCCGAAATATCCAAATGACTGAGTTTCAGATTCCTAAAAATAGACTTGTAACTGTTACAGGAGAGTCTGGATGCGGGAAATCTACACTTGTCAATGAGTGTTTAGCTACAGATTTCTTGAAACGATATCCAAAAGATAAACTAGTTATGGTAGGGCAAGATCGAAACCAATCGATTACAAGTCGATCAACTGTAGCAACTTTCTTAGATATTAAAAAGAAACTGACAAAGTATAGTGAAGAAATTGATGATATTTTTGAGCGCTCAATTGAGGATATTATTGATGAAATTCCAAACGAAGATATTGCGTATAAACGCTTGAGCCTACTAATCAAATTAGGACTGGGCTATTTAACATTAGAACGAAAAACACAAACATTATCAACGGGTGAGTTTCAATGTGTTCATTTAGTTTCTGAGTTATTTGCAAAAACAAGAAATCCACATACATTGTTTATTTTTGATGAGCCTTCAAAAGGTTTATCGCAAAATATTTTAAATCAATTTATAGATAGTGTTAGAGGGATATTACAAGATGAATCAGTCTCTATCATAATGATTGAGCATAACAGTTACATGCTAGAAAGTTCTGATTATATTGTTGATTTTGGAAAAAGACAGGTTGAATCTATAGAGCATCTTGATGTAGTAAGTCATGAGGATTATTATCGTCAAAAAAGAAGTGTGAATAATGCTGAACAAGTACACATTTCTTCAACGCTTAAGCGTAAAGAAGGAGTTCACTATTTAAAAGAAAATCATATTAACTATTTTAAAAATGCTGAAAACGTTTATAAGGGTGGTATTTTAAAAAGCTTATCATCAATGGCACGATTAATTTATGGTGAATATGAATCTGATACAATGGCACCTGTTGTTGCTATTGATCTCGAAAGACATTTGTATAGTCAATATAGTTTCTTATATGAAATTGGTGGATTGATCAATCATATTGTAGCTGCTCATCCGACTAATAAAGATACGAGAAGCTTCGATTTCTATTCTCAGGATAATCATTGCCCATCATGTTCCGGACGTCTTCAAATTGAAGTTTTTGATAAAGAAATTACAATTCAAGATAAAAATGTTCCATTTTGGGATGGTCTATTCGATCCGGAAATCATGAAAGTATTAAAATTTTATCAATATGAAAAAATAGAATTTCTATTTGAAGAAATTAAAAATGAGCTTGGTCATGATTTGTCAAAGAGCTATAATGATATGTCTGAGGAAGAAAAACATACATTTTGGTACGGCTATTTTGATAAGTCCTTTTATGATAAGAAAGGAAAGACACGTAGAACATGGGTAGGATTTAATACGATTATTGGCGGGTATATTGTTATTTCAAAAGCAGCTATTAAAGAAGATATTAAGACTTCTAAAGAAATGATGAAATGTCCAATTTGTAAGGGGACTTTATTAAATCACCACAAACCACTTAATTTTGGAGATACAGATATTCGTGAAATTATTAATCAGCCGCTTAACGAAGTATTAAAAATTGTAGGAGATTTGCCTGTACTCGTCAAATTGAAATCTATCGTAGGTGACGATATGATTATGACAGAAGATGTTTCTTTATTACCTAGAAATATACAAGTCGCACTGAAAATGTTTGAATTAGAACAAGCAAGCTTTTCAAATTATGAAATGGTGTTACAAAATGTTTTACCATTCTGGGATGAAATAAAAGGAAATATAGAATCCATTTGCTTCAACAATCAAGTAACTATTTGTGATTTTCCTAATGTTTATGAAACAAGAGAAACCATTATAGATAAGTATTTCACAAATGGTAAATATAAAAAACTAACATATGTATACGAAGCATTTGGTTACAAAAAATTAGTTACCCAAATTAATAAAATTAAAAAAAGCAACCAGTGTCCATTCTGTAACGGTAAGAAAGTTATAACCGAAGATAATCTACATGATGGCGTGTTTAAATTAACAATTCCATGTATAACTTGTAATGCAAGTGGTATTAATGATGAAGGGCTTAAAGAAATCGTTGATGGAATAGATGTGCAAACATGGTTAACCGGAAAAGTTAGTGATGTTGTGGATGAAAGCTTACGAACTGAGGATGTTGCAGACATTCTAATATTTAATCGAATTCGTGAGTTGAATAAGCGAGAAATGATGGCAGTTTATGAGTGTCTTGAGAAAAATAATTAAATTAAGAAGAATAAAAAATAGTGGTCAGTTAGGGATTAAAAACTCATTTGCAATAATCTGCAAATGAGTTTTTATGTTGAAGAAGAGTTTCTTTAAACGTGTTAAGGTAGATAGATAATAGAGCAAGAAAAATCTATTTGTAATACCAATATAAATTATTCTTAAATTTTAAACTGAAAGGTATTACAGGTTGGCATTTATGTTTAAGTTTTGTTAGTCTTTCTAAGATGTAAATACATTTATCTGCGAGAGTTAGTTTTAAATCGTTAATTATAATCATTTATTATATAATTATTGACGTATAAAAATGTTTTTTCGGGATAATAATTTAGGTTATTTGGATAATAACAAAAGGAATATGCTACTTTTTTAGTGATTGTATAATTATTAGAATTTTTAAATTTAACAGAAATATATACTTGAATGAAGTATATATTTCTGTTAAATTTATCGTATGGATAGAACAAGTTTAATTAAAGGGAATTTAGAAATGTGTGTATTGTCTATTTTGTCTACAAAGAAAAGTTATGGTTATGAAATTATGAAAGAACTCGAAGTACATAATTTAAAATTGAAAGGAGTAGGAAGTATTTATCCCATTTTAACTAAACTGAAAAATCAAGAGTGGGTTAATACTTATCAAGAGGTGACGGATAGTGGTAAAGTTAGGATTTATTATGAAATTAATGAAAATGGAAAATTACGTCTTGAGAAGAAAGTTAATGAATGGTTAGAGTTGCAATCTGATATTAAAATATTATTAAAGAGTGGTTTGAAAGGAGACCTTCTGAAATGAGGAGTGAATTAAAAGATAAAGAACAGCAATTTTTAACAGGCGTACTTAAGGAATTAAAGCAATATGATATAAGTTTAGAAGAAAGGGAAAATATTAAACAACAAATTTTAGAGCATATCCAAGAATGTCGTGAACATGGTGAGGAAAGTATAAATGACCTAGGAACGCCTCAATTATTTGTTCAAGACTTTTTGGAGATAAATGAAATTGATCTGCGAGTGAAAATGAAACAACTTCAAAATATAAATAAAAAATCTAATACATTAATCATAATTGGCATATTTGTCGCATTTATTACATACCTCATTTCACAAACTACACTTTCAATATTTTTAACTGAATCCCTTAATCCAACCAACAGTGAAAATAACTTTAATTTTAATCTTTTATATCGAATAGCAGAAAATCAATGGTGGAACTCTATATTAATAATGATTAGTTTAATGGTTTCTTTATTAATATCAATAATTTTAGTAATTTATAAAAAAAGAAAGTTATCCGAAGTACATTAAGATGAAGATATCGAAATATAAATTGTTTCTAATTTGTATAGTTTGTAATGTATTAATGTTATGTATTGCACATTCAAAAGTTTACGCTCAGCAAAATATTAGAGTTACTTTAGATATTTATATTGAAAAATTTTTAAAGGAACATAAAATTCCAGGAGCTTCAGTAGCTATTGTACATAATAGAGATGTATTTTACACAAAATTATGGGGGGTTACTGGAGAATCTGAAAAAAAGATAACTAGAAAAACACCATTTGCGATTGGCTCAATAAGTAAATCTTTAACAGCTTTAGCTATAGTCAAGTTAATAGAAGATAAAAAAATAAAATTAGAGGATTCAGTTCAACAACATCTTCCTTCGTTTAAACTAAAAGATACACAATCAACTTCAAATATAACAATCCAACATCTACTAACTCATACAAGTGGAATAAACACATATGAAGGCTTAGCATTATCAGATAAACAATTGAAGAATTCTAAAGCATTAAAGGAAAATGTAATGAAACTTTCAAAAGTAAAATTAAATGCCCCACCAGGTGAAAAATATCAATATAGTAATGCAAATTATATGATACTTGGTGCCCTTATTGAGGCAGTCACAAATGAAACATATTCTTCATATATAGAAAAGCATGTTTTTCAGCCTTTAAAAATGAATGGCGCAGCGGCAAATAAAGAAAGTGCATATGAAAAAGGCTATTTAACAGGTTATCAGTCGTTGTTTGGTATACCAAGAAAAAGTGTAGTGTCTTATGATAATGCTGGAGCACCGTATGGTTATATTACCGCGAATTTGGAAGATATGATTCAATTTATAATGTTTTTGAATCACCAAGACCACACTCGATTTTTAAAGAAAGAAAGCATGGATCTTTATCTATCACCGCTTTATAAAATAAATTCAGAAAAAAGTTATGGGTTTGGATTAAGAACAACAAATATAAATGTAAGCGAAACGATGGTTTGGCATTCAGGATCAACGCCTGATGCTCGTGCAGAAATGTTTACTTTAAATAAAAGTGGCTGGGCTGGTGTGATTTTAACGAATAAAAATCATGTATTAGAAGAAACAGCACTAACGGTATTGAAAAAGGGGATTATTAGTATTTTGAATGGGGAAAAACCTGGTGATATCCCTAAAAACATACCATTCACACAAATTGTTATGTCGATAGTCACACTCTCACTCATTATTACATCAATTATGTTAATGAAAAAGTATAAACGTAAGAAAACTTGTAAAAAACAAACTTGGCTGTTCGTTGGGAGTATATTTCTACTATTATCTAGTATTTTGATCCCACTTCTTATTTATTGCACAAATTCACCGTGGCATACGATTAAATTGTTTGCAGCAGATGTAGCTTTACTCGCTAGTATTACAGTAATATTATTAGCTGTGAACGGACTAATATCAATATTTATAGCCCTGAGGAGCAAGAAAGTATAAGGATAAATAATTAAAGAAATATAATTAAAGTTGTTAAAAATAGTTGACTCTCACACAATGTCAATATTTAAGATAAAGTTGAGTTTCGAAGTAGATGTAAATCCCAAAATCTAAAAATTGCATTCCTTTTAAAGGTTGCAACAGACCATAAATTAAACTTAGTAGACATGCAAATCTAAATAGTAGTGTTTCATAATGTTTTAATGATTTGGAGGGGAAATTTTGATAGATATTAATAGAGACGTAAGAACATCTGGCGCGTATGTTCTTTATAATAATCTATTTATTTTTCAA
Organism: Bacillus sp. AC266; assembly: GCF_979253805.1. Lineage (NCBI taxonomy): Bacteria > Bacillati > Bacillota > Bacilli > Caryophanales > Bacillaceae > Bacillus > Bacillus sp. AC266. The sequence continues at coordinate 849,313 of NZ_CEEDEC010000001.1, read as the reverse complement.
GTTGGTCCAACAAGAAAAGGCGATACATTAGGTGTAGTAAGGCTGGGAGGCCATAAAGAAAACAATGAGACAGCAGTAGAAACCGCTAAAAGAGAAGTGAAAGAAGAAGCTGCTATTGATATTACTATATTGAGTTCACCAAGTACATACTACAAAGAGAATTGGAATGCACAATCAAAGAAAATAAAAGTAGAAAATGAAGTCGCTCCAATATTAATTATTGATAGTCCATATGAAACTTTATCTATTATGTATATTGCACATTCAGAAAATGAACCAAATCCATCTTCTGAAACAAACGGACTATTATTACTTTCAGTAAGTGATATTAGGCTAATTTGTAGTAAGGAAATAACACTAAACGATTATATTAAGCAAGGTGGAATGGCTATATTGAAAGAAAAAATGGATAAGGAGTTAATCTTACAACCTTTTCCTCAACTTTTGTTTTTAGCAGAACTTTTAAAAAAGGATCCTGTATTACTTCAGCAGTTTCTAAATTAGCAACAAAAGCCACCTTAATAAGGGGCTTTTGTTTTAAATAATTTAATGGTATGTGTATCCTCCATCAGGAAATAATACATTACCTGTAGTAAAACCATTTTGCATTAAATACAGGACAGTATGTGCAATTTCATCATTATACCCAGGTCTCTGTACAAGAGAAAGAGATTTATAATCTTCATAAGCAGCTAGTCTTTTCTCACTTTGTTCATTCTCTCTTCGTATCGTTCCAGGAGAAACAACATTAACTCTAATAGGAGCTAATTCAACAGCTAAAGCTTTCCCTAAGCTTTCAATAGCACCATTACAAGCGCCATAAGCAGGTGCACCTTTAAGTGGCCTTTGACTAAATGCACCGGACATTAACACGATAGATCCAGAGTTTGAAAGAAAAGGAATCGCATATTTTACGGCGTAATATTGTGGCCAAAACTTTCCGATAAAGCTGCTTTCAGCAATTTCCTCTGTAGCGGTTATTGGTCCAAGTGTGTAAGAGGCTCCCGGTGTGAATAAATGATCAAAATTCCCAACTGTCTTGAAAAAATCTTGTAATTGCTCTTTATTTTGATTATCCAATACATAAGTTTGAAGATGGTTGTTATTTATTAATTCTCGAGAAATTTTTAATTTTTCTTCCGAGCGTCCTGCAATAATAACATGTGCGCCTTGTTCGATTGCTTGTTTTGCTGTTACTAATCCAATACCAGAGCTTCCACCAATGATAACGATACGAGTATCTTTTAATGTAGTAATAGACATATTTTAGCCCCTCCTTTAATAAAAACTTTAAAATAAAACTGCTATGCTTTTATTATTCGCTAAAAGATTGCAAGTGAAAAGTACGCACTTTATATGTACATAGTCGCAAATTTCGTACTAATCGCTTGTTATATGGATACATAATATAAAAAATTACTCATTATAATTTATGATTTGAGGGGAGTGGTGAGGAAAGTGAATTTAGAGGAACCAAAATTAAAAGGGGTAATAGCGACATTACAAATAATCGGTGGGAAATGGAAGCCACTCATTTTATTTATATTATTAACAGATGGAACGAAACGGTTTGGTGAATTAAAGCGATTAATGCCAGGCATTTCTCAAGGAACATTAGCGAAGCAGCTTCGTGAATTAGAGCACGATCAACTAATAAAACGCGAAATTTATCAAGAAATACCACCTAAAGTGGAATATAGCTTAACTGAGCATGGAAAAACAGTCAGTATTGTTTTGGATAGTATGTGTGGTTGGGGAAGAGGACATTTAGAATATATCGATAAAAACAAACTATAATATTATTATGTAAACTAAATGGGGTTTGTCGAAACATATCGTTTTAGTAATTTGTATTTTATAATATATAATTAAATAGTGTTATAGGTTATTATATATGCAGTCTTCCAGATGAAGTAATATAGATGAAATGCTGTATCGTTCGAAGTAACTAGTTGTTCGGGGCTGAAAAAATGCGTAGCAGATATAAAAGAAGACGTAGGCCCTTTCACGATAATATCAACTATGAGTCTATTTCGAGAATCATCTAAACAGTTAATGCATTTTTACAAAGGGGAAATAATAACATGAATGAATTAGAGTATAAAAGTTTTTATGATAAAGTGGGACGATTAAATGGGTGGGACTTTAGTAAGCTAAAGTGTGAAACTGTAGGTGACACTTGGGACTTTTATGGCGAAGTGCAAGAAAGATGTAAACCATCAGATATTCTACTTGATGTTGGCACAGGTGGAGGAGAGAATATATTAAAAATAGCATCTTCAGCCGCATTACTGATTGGAATAGATAACTCTAAAGGAATGATCAAAACAGCACATTCCAATTCGAATAAAGCAGGTGTACAAAATGTTGAATTTCTTCAAATGGATTCGGAATTTTTAACGTTTCCGCATGCTCATTTTGATATTACTTCAAGTTGTCATGCGCCGTTTGTAGCACCTGAATTGGCAAAAGTAATGAAAAAAGGTGCTTTTTTCTTAACACAACAAGTTAGCGAACATGATAAATTAAATCTTAAAGAAGCATTTGGTAGAGGGCAATGTTTAGGTGAAAGAGATGGTACGTTAAAAGATAATTATATGGGTGAACTTATTAGTGCAGGATTTGAACTCGTACAAGTACGTGAATATGATGTTACTGATTATTACAGTACTCCTGAGGATCTTATTTTCTTATTAAAACATACGCCTATTATTCCTAGATTTGGAGAAAAAGAAGAGGACTTTAATATTTTACAAAAGTTCATTGACGCTAATAGTTCCGAAAAAGGTATTCGTACGAATTCAAAAAGGTTTATGATTATTGCTGTTAAATCATAGTGTATTTTAACGTAAAAGCTGATTTTCTTTAAAAGAAAATCAGCTTTTTTTGTGGAAAAGAATGCAGGGGAAACTTAAAAATCATAGAAATAGGTAAAGTGATAATCTAAAAATTGAAATATAGGGGATAATTATTTTGAAACGTTACTATATTAACAACGAAAAAATAAACGCGCATATTACTGAGTGGGGAAATAATGAAAAGCCCGTTATCTTTTGTTTACATGGGTTAGGTAGTACGAGTTTAAGTTTTATAGAAATTGCAGAGGAATTAAAGGAAGAGTATAGATTTATCTCCATTGATGCACCTGGGCATGGTAAAACACCGCCCTTTGAAAGAACGGAAGATTGTGAGATGCTGAATTTAGCAAACTGGTTAAATGAAATAATAAATGAACTGAGAATTGAACATTTCTATTTTTTATCACATTCGTGGGGAAGTTTTGTAGCACTATTTTATTTATTAAATAATCCAGAAAAAGTACTAGGAAGCATTCTTATTGATGGAGGATATCAAACAAAAAGGCTTCAAGAAGAAACGCTTGAAGAGGAAATCGCGTATTACGAAAAGGATTTTGAAGAATATATTTTTAATAATTGGGATGGATTTTTCAAAAGTGAAAAAGAAGCATATACTAGGTGGTCTCCATTATTAGAAGTTGCTGTAAAAGATCTAGGGATTGAAATGGATAATAAAGTATGTTGGCATGCGAGAGGTACAACAGCTGGTAATATAATAAGAGGTATGCATAAAGATGAAACGATAGATATTTACGAGAAGTTACCATCTAATATTGTATTACTTCGAGCTACACTACCGCAGATATGGGATGATTATAGAGAAAAGACAGTAAAAATTTTCAAGTTAAAAACTGGCGCGAAAGTAAAATTAATCTTTGATACTACACATTTGTTACACTGGGATAAACCAGAAGTTGTTATAGAGGAAATAAAAAGTAATTGGAGCTAACATATTCATACTAAAGTTGTAGTTTTTACACGGAAAATCCACCCTTCGGTTTGATTTTATCTATTTATAAGTGTAATACAATAAGAATAGATAATAAGAAACAAGGGGGAATGTAAAGTGATTACACATATATCAGATATAAAACTACAAACGGTTTCTATAGAAGGGGTAAAACAAGTCTATAAAGACATATTATCTTTTCCAATAAAAAAAGAAACCGCATCATATATTCAATTTGAAGTAACACCGTATACAACAATTAGTTTTCAAGAAGTGTATGAAGCAATTGCACCTGCGCATTTCGCTTTTGAGATCCCATATTCAAAATTTCATGAAACGGCAAAATGGCTTAAAGAGTCTGGATTACTCATTGTGAAATGGAAAGATGGTCATACAATTGGTGAGGAGAGCGGTCTATTCAATTTATACTTTAAAGATGGTGATGGAAATCTTCTCGAAATTATCGCACATAGTTATGTTAAAGAAGAGGTAATAGTCCCGCATTCACCGTTAAACATTTTATACGTAAGGGAAATTGGTCTTCCGGTTAAAAGTGTACCTGTATTTACGGAATGGTTGAAATCAAATCTAGACATGAAAACGAAGGAAGATGGGGATATTTTCAACTTTGTTATAGGTGGCACTGCATATATCGTTGCAACCTGGTGGCAGCGACCGTGGATTCCAATCGCGATGAAAGCTTTACCACCGAAAGTACATGTTTCATTCGGAACACCGGATCATGCGTTTTTACAACAAATCCAAAATAACTTTAAGAAAAATGGTGTTCCATTTGAAAGTAAACATACCGAAGTAGTGTTTATTCAACAAGGGTATTCATTTTCTGTTTTGCATACACCGGAGTTTCATTCCGATATTCCTAGAAAATTAAACTTACCACTTTCTATATAATTATAGGGAGGGGGAAGTTTTTTTATTTTCATGAAGAAGGGTTTCAGTATAATTACACTGAATTTATAGAGGACTATAAAGCGTTATTCTAATTTACTGTAAGGAGAGAAATGAATTGAATCTAGGAAATCCGATAGCCAAAGGAAATACGGCTGAAATTTATCTTTGTGATAATAAAGTTGTGAAATTGTTTAAAGAATGCCTCCCTAATACAGAATCTCTATACGAAGCACAAAAACAAAAGTATGCATATTCATGTGGTTTACACGTTCCTAAAGTATTTGAAGTTACAGAGATACAAGGCAGACAAGCTATTATTATGGAATATGTAGAAGGAGAAAGTGTTGGTGAGCTTTTGCTTAATAATTTGAGTAAAGCGGAGTATTTCATAAGTATTTGTGTAAGTATACAACAAAAAATTCATGCTATATCTGTGAACTCTAATGAAATAGAACCGATGGAAGAAAGGCTTTATCGTCAAATTAACTCCGTGCATGATCTGGATGAAAAACAAAAGGGAAATATATTAAAAAAGTTAGATTCAATCACATTTGAACCTAGAGTATGTCATGGTGATTTTCATCCGTTTAATTTAATTATGAGTAATGGTGATGTGAATATTATAGATTGGGTTGATGCTAGTTCAGGTGATATTCGTGCAGATGTGTTTCGGACATACTTATTGTATTCACAGAATTCAGTGGAATTAGCTGAAATGTATTTACATATGTATTGCAAAAAAAACAGGTCTATTAAGAGATAAAATTTTCCAGTGGGCTCCTATTATTAGCGCAGCTAGATTGGCAGAGAGTACACCTCTGTAAATAAAAGATGTTTTCAAGTATTTATTTTGATCCCTATTAAAATAGTGGATCATTTATTTTTTTACTCATTTCGCGCTATAGACTGGAACAGCTAAATCGAATATGTAAAAATGTTTTTCACAGTCTTGAAAATCAATCATTTGGATATAGTTTATTAATTAGTTTAAGTATCTCTTTTTCTATATTATTCATTTTAACTTTCTTTCCAAACATAAATTTTCCACGCACAAAACTACTAGTTCCTTAACTTACAAATTTCGTGTTTTATTTGATAGAATCCTTTAAAAAAGATTTATCCCGTAAAAGTCCGATTAGTATGGGATAATAATCAGTGGGGAGGAACAAACTCCCCACTGCTTAAAGTTTCACTTTATTGGAAAGTTAAGTAAATGTATGACAAAATAAGATAGCTGAAAAAATATGAAATGAGTAATTACATATGATATTTAAAGGTTCTAGAGGGTGGTTAATGTTATAAACCACAAGAAATATCAAAAGAAAGAAGTGGATACTTCTTATAATATTTAGTGAGGAGGGAGATAAATGAATGAACATATACAGCTAATGATTGAATGGATTGAGGGCAATTTAAAAAAGGAGTTTTCATTAGATGAATTATCTGATTATATGGGGTATTCTCCTTACTTCTGTTCGTTTAAATTTCATCAAGTAACAGGGATAAGTATTAGACGATATATTCTTCTTAGAAGATTGTATTTATCAACGGAAGATTTGACGAATGATAGAAAGATAATTGATATCGCATTTGATTACGATTACTCTTCGCAAGAGGCTTATAGTAGAGCATTTAAAACTATTTTTGGTATAACCCCAGGAAAATTCCAACTTAACAAAATACCGGTTCAATCATTTATTAAACTCTCAATCAATGATGGCAAGGAGTGGGATAGAATGAATTTTTCTAGAAAAGTTGAAGTTAATCAGTTACGAAATGCGAAGAGTGAGCTGTTTGATAAAGATGTACTAAACATATTAAATGGTCAATTTATGTATGAAGAATTTAAAAGTGAAAGACTAATGGGGGAGTCTGATTACGCTCCATTTAATGAAGCTATGTGTGTAAATGCGACTACTGCACAGATTTTTGATGATGAGTTTATTAAAACAAGGGCAGAAGGACATCAAGGTACTGTAGAAAATTATATGAAAAAGGTTATTCATCCTTTAGAGAATCTTTTAAAAAAAGAGTATAAATGTATCGTTTTATGGTTTGGTGAGGATATGTTTTGCCAAATGAATCTACTTACCGTACTTTCTTACCTTGAACAGTCTGATTATAAGGGAAAAGTATACTTAAATAGCTTCAGAGAGGATGAATTTAAAGTAAGTCAAATTGAACTTGAATTAGGGAACTATTTTTCTGTTTACAATGAAGTTCTAGTAAATCATAAAAAGCCATCTCATGAGATACTACCTGTAATGTATCAGGCGATAGATTTATATTTAGAGATGCTAAAAGAAAATAATGTAGTAGTAAAGTATATCTCCAAAAATAAAGATTTACCAACACAAGAGTTACTAAAAAGGTTGTTTAATCTTTTTCCAACAATAGGATATGGGGACCTACAATATATAGAGATTATTAATAAAGCGAGATGAAAATTGAAACTAATTAGAAGAGAATACAGTAAAAAAGATGCACCTAAAAGTATAGGTGCATCTTTTTTACTTATATTTGTTCAAGTAAATTTAATTCTTCTTCTACAAATGCCATTAATTCTTTTATTGTCTCACTAGAAAAATCAAAACGAATTCCAGCTGCTTCATATACCTCTGGTAAGGATTCAGAGCTACCTAGAGATAATGCTTTTTTGTAATTTTGTAGTGCTTGTTTAGGATTCTCTTTATATTGTTTATACATTTGCAATGCACCAAGTTGCGCGATTGCATATTCGATATAATAGAATGGTATTTCGAATATGTGTAGTACAGGTAACCAGCCAGTTGCTATCCAGTTTTCATAACCTTCAATATTTACCACATTCGATTGGTAAGTGTTATGTAATTCTAAATATTTTTCATTTCTTTCTTTAGCAGTATGATTTGGATTTTCATACATCCAATGTTGGAATTGATCAACGATAAGCATTTGTGGTAAATACTTAACAATATCTTTAAAGAAATCTAATTTTGCTTTTATAAATTCTTCTGTATTCTCATAAAATGTATCCCAATACTCCATCGAAAACAATTCCATTGTCATGCTGGCTAGCTCAGCTGATTCTGAAGGGATTTCTAAATATTTTTGTAGCTTTAGCTGATTCATACATTCATTATGGATACTATGGCCCATTTCATGGAGGAAAGTAGTAACATCATAATGTGTATGATTGAGATTCATAAAAATAAAAGATAATTGAGAAGCAGGTAAGTGTTCGCAAAATCCTCCAGGTGCTTTTCCTTTACGACTTTCTAAATCTAAGCAATCATTTTTATGCATACGGCTCAATAATGCAGAAAATTCTGGGTCTAGTTTTTGTAAAATATGAGAACTTTTTTCGATTAAATCACCCTCGTCTTCAATGGGTTTTAATACTTTTTGATTTGGTGCGGCTGCTTTTAGATCCCACGGACGAAGTGTATCTACTTGAAGTTCAGCTTTTTTCTCATTAAATATATTATCAATAAGTGGCACAACGTATTTACGAACGGATTCTGCAAGTTCATAGCAATCATCAGCCGTATAATCAAAACGTTCATGTTTTTTAAACATATAATCACGATAATTATCTAATTGAATGTTTTTTGCCTTTTGGTGACGGATTGCAATTAATTCATTTAAAATATGTTGTAAATTATTTTCAACAGATAAGAATTTTTCAGAAATGAGCGTTTTTGCTTTTTTTCGTATATCACGATTCGGATTTTGTAAGTAAGACTGTAGTTCAGTAATTGTTTTTTCTTCGCCATCCCATAGTGCAGTCAAACTGCCTGTAATTTCGAAGTACTCGGTTACTAATTTGTCTTCTTTTACTTCTAAATCAATGTTCTTTTCACAAAATAATGTTTGCGCATTTTTTATTTTTTTATCTAGTAAGCTATAAGTTTTTGGATCAAGTTGCATTCGAAATGGTGACTCTAAATATTTATTATCAAAGGAATTTTGATAACGTTTCAAAAGAGGCCTTACATATTGTTGATCATATCCAAATGTATCTTTTATTTCTTTGTTATCTGTATTACATTGAAAGTCAATATAGTGTGATCTCAATTGTTCTTCGATTTCCCATATTAATTTCGACTGTATTTTCAGCCAATTTTCTAAATCTTCTCCTGAAGAAATGGGTTTACTTAATAAAGTAGATAATTCGTTCTCTAGCTCATGTATATTACGGATATCGATCGTATTAGAGTTCTGCATTATTTACCCCTCACTTTTTATTTACTCAAGGAGGTATTCTTCTTTTTCGCTATGATTCCTTTTTTTCCTAGAAAATTTGTGCCTATTACTCCAAGAACAATCATAAGTGTACCGACAATATGATAGTAGGCAATTTGCTCGTGTAAGAATACAACGCCTGCGATAATGGTAATAAGTGTAGATAAGTTGCTAAAAACACTTATTTTGGCTGCTTCAATATAAGATAATGAATAGTTTAATAATAATGCTGTCAGTAAGGAAGATAGTAATCCTAAATATAAAATGGAGATAAGGAATGTTCCATTCGTAAATGGCTTAAAGTATACAGTTATTGTACCTTTGTTCATATGGTCAATGATTGCGATGAAATTAAAACTAATAAAACCGATTGCTGTCATTGTGTATGTTAAATCCATCAGCTTGAATTTCTTTGTCATTTTTCGAGCTAATACATTGTAGCAAGCAGATGATAATGCCGATAATAAAATGAGAATAACACCGATAAAGCTCGTTTCATGAGCCCCTATACCATTCATAACAAATATATAAATGACACCTATGACAGAAATACATACTGATGTTTTTTGCCATGTATTCGTATATTCTTTTAAAAAATAGGAAGCTAGTATCATCGTAAATATAGGGATCGCTGCTTGTATAATTCCAGCTTCAGATGAACTTGTATATACTAAGCCAAATGCTTGGAAAGCAAAGAACAATGCTGGATAAAATATTGCGAGTGGTAAAAGTGTAAGTATGTTTTTAAATGATATATTTAACTTTACAAAACCGAAAATAACCGGAATGGTTGCTGCTATGAAGGCAACTGTAAAACGGTGAGCCAGAGTATCAAGAGGACTCGTAATGGTTAGTGCTAGTTTCACAAACATAAATGAAAACCCAATAATAAATGAATAGAGTAATGCTGATATATATGCTTTTGTTGTATTTGTCATAATTCCACCTCATAGTAGTTGATTTCTTACTGGCCAGTATACGTACATAGTAATCCTTCTGATCTAGTGCTACAATGTGAACAAATACAAACTGTACCGGTACAAAAAAATAGGAGGTGTAATGATGTATAAATATTTACATGTTTTGAACGACTTAGAAAGTATGATTCAAAATGGTGAGATAAAAGAAGGAAAGAAATTACCGTCTATACGGTCGCTTGTTACACAATATGAATGTAATAAGGCGACTGTAATACGAGCGCTGCATGAATTGGAAAAGCGTCATATTATTTATTCTGTACCTCAAAGTGGATACTACGTTGTTAAGAAATCTGGAAGTTACATAGAAAGTAACGAGATTATTGATTTCGCTTCTTCGGCCCCAGATCCAGATGTTTTTCCATACTTAGATTTTCAGCATTGCATTAATAAAGCGATTGATACCTATAAGAATGATTTGTTTATATACGGAACACCGAAAGGGTTACCATCTTTAATTTCGGTTGTGCAAAAACAGTTAGCAAACTATCAAGTTTTCACAAAGGAAGATAATATATTTATAACGTCAGGTGTGCAGCAGGCGCTTGCTATATTAACTTCAATACCATTTCCGAATGAACATAATAGGATTCTAATTGAACAGCCAAGTTACCATTTATATATTGAATATGTAGAAACAAATAACATTCCTGTAATCGGAATTAAGCGTACGCATGAGGGGATAGATTTAAATGAACTAGAGCGGATATTCAGCACAGAAAAAATTAAATTCTTTTATACAACTCCAAGATTTCATCATCCACTTGGAACTTCGTATTCTAAAAAAGAGAGAGAAAAGATTATTAAACTTGCGAAGAAATATAATGTATTTATAGTAGAAGACGACTATTTAGCAGATTTAGAAACTGATTCAAAAGTAGATCCGTTTTACAGCCAAGATAATTGTAATCATGTTATATATTTAAAAAGTTATTCGAAGATCATCTTTCCTGGATTGCGAGTCGGTGTTGCAGTCATCCCGCAATCCATTGCAGATGCCTTTTATAAGTATAAAAAGATTTTAGATATCGATAGTCCTATGATTTCGCAAGCTGCTTTAGAAATTTACATAAAGAGCGGAATGTTTGATCGGCATAAACATAAAATAAAAGCATCTTACTACAATAGGTCAAAAAAACTAGCGGCAGTAGTAGAAGGTGTTCAAAATGAAAACCCACATTTGTTTACTTCTAGAACAGTAGATCCAATTGGAATACACACTTGTTTACAGTTGAAAAAAAGTATAGTCACGGACACATTTATTAAAAATTTAAGCAAGAGTCAAATAAGTATAGATTCTATTGATAAAAATTATTTAAGTAACTTTCATAAAGAGAGATTGTTAAAGTTAAACGTATCAAATGTAAAAGAAGACAAGATTGAAGAAGGGATTCGCAAAGTAAGTGAGGAAATAAAGCGAATGAACCGTTTAGATTTTCAGTTCAAAAAAGAATAAAAATTATGAGGGGGCGTGTTTTGAATAGAATAGCCTTGTTTGTATGTATTGCTCTTATTGATTCACAATATTATTGTTTAATTACAAAAAAATCGTTACGTTCATGATCTTCCATTAAAAGGGCATTTTCTTGAATGTGGATAAGAGAATGGGCTATTTATATGTGAATTAAAGGTAATTCAGAAGGTGTTATTTCGTTTTAGTATGTGGAAATATTACTCAACATTATGGAGGAGATCGATTATGAGCAATACACAGACATTACGAGGGCTAACCACAGTTAGTTTTTGGACAGATAATCTAGCAGCCGCAAAGAAATGGTACGCTGACCTATTAGGAAGTGAACCATACTTTGAACGTCCAGGATATGCCGAATTTCGCATTGGCGACTACCAACACGAGCTAGGTTTAATCGATAGCCGTTATGCGCCAGCTGATTCAGTGACCGGCCCATCTGGCTCTATAGTGTACTGGCATGTTGATGATGTAACAGCAACTTTCAATAAGCTACTGTCTATGGGAGCAAAAGAGTATGAGGCACCTACAGAGCGCGGCGTGGGATTCATCACGGCTTCCGTAGTTGATCCCTTCGGAAACATATTAGGCGTTATGTACAATCAGCACTATTTAGATGTGCTGATTTCGAACAAAAAAGCATGAACTTCGCTGCTGCACAACGAAGCATAGGGTGCAATGCTAATCAAATTTAATTAATATTATTTTAACCCCTTCTTAAAATCAGAACGGGGTACCGAAAATAATTATACTTGATTATAAAGAGTAAGGAGAATCACATGAAACCATTACAAGGTAAAGTAGCAGTTGTGGCCGGAGCAACACGAGGCGCCGGAAGAGGTATTGCGATGATGCTTGGTGAAGCCGGTGCAACTGTATATGTAACAGGAAGAAGTACAAAAGGGAATTTATCCTGTATGGGAAGAACTGAAACGATTGAAGAAACGGCAGAGCTTGTTACAAAGCAAGGCGGAAAAGGAATCGCAGTTCGTGTTGATCATACGGTAGAAGAAGATATTAAAGCATTATTTACAAAGATTCAAGACGAACAAAATGGACAGCTTGATATTTTAGTAAACGATGTTTGGGGCGGCGATCCTTTAACGGAATGGGAGAAACCTTTCTGGGAACACAATCTACATAACGGACTACTTATGCAACAAAGAGCTGTTCATTCTCATATAATGACAAGCCATTACGGTGTACCATTAATGGTGAAAAATAAAATGGGACTTGTTATTGAAATTACAGATGGAGTCGATTATCAATATCGAGGTAATTTGTACTATAGTTTAGCAAAAGTCTCAACAATTCATTTAGCAGAAGCTATGGCGAAAGATTTAGAACAACACAATATTACAGCTGTCGCAGTTAGTCCAGGATTCCTTCGTTCAGAAGCGATGTTAGATATATTTGGTGTAACAGAGGAGAATTGGCGAGAAGGAGCTAAACAAGACCCTCATTTTATCGCATCAGAAACTCCTTTCTTTGTTGGAAGAGCAGTAGCAGCTTTAGCAAGTGATCCAAATGTTCATGAAAAAACGGGACGAGCGTTAAGTTCATGGGAATTAGGAAGAGAGTATGGATTTACAGATATGGATGGAAGACGCCCAGATTGGGGGAAATATTTTGAGGAGAATGTTTTGAATCAAAATTAATGTTTTTTAAGAGCACTCATTTGTAGGAGTGCTTTTTTTTATTTAAGAATAAGTATTATAGTTTTTTCACAAAAACGATGGTAAATAATTCCTGTTCAATGATATCCTTTATGTATAGTGTATATATTTTATAGGGGGGGAAATGTATGGCAGTTCTTGTAGTAGAAAATTTATATCAAATGTCTTTATTTCTAATGCTCTTATGCTCATTTTTCTTTTATAGATATTTAAAGAATATAAAACGTGAGAGAAAGCTGACTGTTTTTGAATTTACGATGTATATTATTACTCTATTTACGATTTATACTTGGGCATTCACTTTTGTTATTAAATTTTTGTCTAAATCATAATTTGCATTGAAACTCTCTATTATAAAATAGTTACTTTTACCTTCTAGGAATATAAACATATTCTGTGTCTAAATCAACTACAATATCACTTAAAATATCTTTTGAATAAATTTTTGAAATACGTTGATAATTATTTCTAACACAAAATAAGGAAACAATTTCGTTATAAGATAGATCATTGTGTTTTATGTTTTTATACTTTTTCTTTAAATCAGCAATAGAACAGTTACTTCCAATAACATACTCATTAATTTCATATCCATCAAATTCAATTATCATGTGATCACTGTTGAGTGCTAGCCAACGTTATAGCTTTAATTTTGGATGAATCTATTATACATTGTTTGAATTTTGGTGAGAATATATTTTTGTAAAGTGGGAGGGTAGTAATGGAACAATATAAGTTAGTTTTAGAAGGACATAAACAATTAAATTGGCAAACTTGTGAAATTAAGTCTATACAGAATGATGAAATTATCGTTAAAACAATCGCAGGTGCAATTAGTATTGGAGCAGAGTTACCACAGTATAAAGAATCGGATGTTACAGATACTAATCCTTTTTATCCAAGAAAAACTGGATATGAAAGTTATGGTGAAGTTATTCAAGTTGGAAATAAAGTAACACATTTAAAAGTAGGTGATAAAGTAGTTTCTTTTTATGGGCATCAAACGATAGGAATAGTTAAGGGACATAAAGTAATTCGAGTACCTAGTTATATAAAACCTAAAGTTGCCTTATTATCCATTCTTTCATGTGATGCTGCTAAAGGAGTATTAAAACTAAACCCACGACAGGATAGAAAGGTACTTATTACTGGAATGGGAGCTATGGGTTTACTCACATGTTATTTCTTAAAATACTATGCAGGTGTGGATCATGTGGATGTTGTTGAACCTAATAGAAATAGAAGAGAATTGGCAAATAAATTTGGTGCAAAAAACATATATGATTTAGAAGAGCAAATAATAGAAACATATAATTACGGTTTTGAATGTTCAGCTACAAATAGTGGATTTCGTACATTGCAAAAGGCCCTTAATAATAATGGTGTAATATGTATACTTTCTGATGGTAATAAAGAAGAACTAGCATTAACCGCCGACTTTTATCGGAAAGAATTGCAAATCATTGGGTCAAGTGACGGATATGATTATCAAAAGCATGCAGATTGGTTTTTTAGAAAAATAGAACAAACACCATTTATAGAAGAAATTTTTGAACATGACATAGATTATACTGCACTCGTACAATGTTTTGAGGAATTGAGTCAAGGGATGATTAATCCTTTAAAAGTATACGTTTCATATGAATAATGAAAAAACTAACCAAATATTTGTCACATACTTTATATATGTTTTGTCTCAATTATGATATTCAAAATAAGAAGGAACACATATGCAAATTTTTGTAGCAGGTGCAACTGGTGTAATAGGATGTTCTTTATTGCTAATGTTAATAAGAGAAGGTCATATTGTGTTTGCAATGATTAGTAATGAGTCGCAAGTAGAAGCAATAAAGAAAGTTGGTGCTATACCAGTAATAGCCGGGAGAGAAGCTTCAAATAATAAAGCACATAAAGAGTATGGATGGATACCTTTACATCCTTCATGGTCTGATGAGTATGTGAAATATCATAAAAATCCTTTAATGGGAATACTAGTAACATTCACTATTAAAGGATTGGGCTGTAATGAATATACTTTTTGAAAGCATTATTTTAATCCTCACTGGAATTATTGTTTTAAAATTGACAGGTAGTAAATCTGTTAGCCAAATGACGAGAGCTGAAATTATTATTGTGGTTTCTATAGGACGTATTATTGTAGAACCTATATTAAGTAGGAAAGTAGGCCCATCTATTTTTGCTGCGTTTATTTTTGCGGGTGTTTTACTTATTATTCATTTTTTTGAATTGAAATCACGAAAAGTAGAAAAGTTTCTAAATGGAACTAGCATTATTGTTATAGAAAACGGAGAAATCTTAAAAAAGAATTTATTACGCGCAAAAATGTCAGAACAACAATTATTTATGCATCTGAGAGAAAAAGGCATACATGAAATCAAGAATTTACAACAAGCAACTGTAGAAACGAATGGACGGATTGGGTATCAACTAACTACCAAGGCACAACCAGTTACTTTGGAAATGCTAGAAAAGCTTCTAGAGCAATGTAATCTGAAAAAATAGTTTTAGACTAAAAAGCGCTTCTTGTACATAAAGGGACTTTTCGCAAACGTGTAAAAGTCCCTTCAGTAATCCTGAAGGGACTTTCGTGTTATCTAATTTATCGAGGGTGATGACGATCAATATTACGATTAACAACAACGTTAAAGTTCATAAAAATAAACAGAATGAATAATTGACAAAAAATGAGAATAGTAGTAATCTAACGTAAAACATACGCTAGCGTATTTTATTGGAGAGATAATATGCAATTAACGAGAGAAGACTGGATAAAAGTAGGATTACAACAATTAGCTAATGAAGGTATACATAAAGTTCGCATTGAAGCACTTGCTCGATTGCTAAAAATAAGCAAAGGAAGCTTCTATCACTATTTTCGTGACCATCAAGAGCTTTTAGATTCTATGCTCGACTTTTGGGAAGTGCATGCAACAAAGCTGATTGTTCAAAGTATGGAGCAACAGGATGCCTCTTTAGAACAGCTATTACAGATTAGTTTTAATCGAGATAAAAAAATTGAGAATGGTATTTATGCTTGGGCTAAATATGATCCTGTTGTGGCAACACGTTTAGTAGATATAGAAGAACAAAGAATTTCTTGTGTTGCAAAATTGTATCAAAAAATGGGCGTAGACGAAACTGAATCAATTGATCGAGCGAGACTTGCCTATTTAACGTATGTAGGATGGATGACAAGGTTTGAAGCAAATCCTAATTTTGATATTGATAAAATGGTTGAGCTTTTCACTTCTTTCAGCGGGTGTCCAAACATCCACTGAAAGAAGTGAAAGCCTCCGGACGCAATTATGCTGAGGCATAATTGATTATTCGATAATAAATGTCCCTAATATGGTTATAAAACCTGAAGGGACAAAATTTTCACTATAACATACGGTAGTGTATGTTATCTTTGAAGTTACGAAATTGGGGGCGAATAAATGAAATTACTATTAATAGTAGTAGCTGTGGGGCTTCTGTGGTTTATCAGTTTTTTGCATATTTATTGGGCTTTTGGAGGTCGATGGGGTTCTGCTGCTGTTATCCCAGTAAAAGAGGGAGAACATAAGCCTGCTTTTACTCCGAGAATATGGGGAACATTATTCGTAGCCATTCTTATTCTATTAGCTAGTGTCATTATTGTTGTTCAAGTAGGTTATTTGCAGGGGTTCGAAGCAAATAGTTTATCTAAAATCGGAAGTATTGTCTGTGCTTTAGTTTTCATTATTAGGGCAATTGGTGATTTTAAGTTTGTTGGATTTTTCAAAAAAATTAAACATTCTCAGTTTGCTATATATGACACTTGGTTCTATAGTCCATTATGTTTATTCTTTGGTTTTGTCTATATCATGTTGTTGTTTTAATAAGTATAATGAATTCCCTATAAAATAAATTTTATGCAGGAAGAAAACACCTCTTATTGAACAAGTAGTAATAAAAAGAAGTTTGAGCATAGCAATAGAGCAATACAGGTTCTGTTGACAGCGAAGTCCGCTATGATTAGTCATTTGTGTTTAAAAAGAGGATAGATAGGGCGAATTTATTCAAGCTCTTCTATCCTTTTAATTTTTATACATATAATGTATGACATTAGATAAGAATTCACTATTAATAATAGGTTCAGCTTATATCTTGACTTTTAATAAAATTTTAAAGTGTTGGTTTTTTATTGTGTGAATAAGAGGTTAGTTGTTGTTTTAGAGTTTAAATCATTGATTTAAACTTGGCAATTGTATCATGTAATCTTTCTAATCCAATCAACATATCTTTTTCATTTAACATTGAATAACTAATTCGCAAATGATTATATTGATTTTCATGGTTTATCAGACAAGCTGTGCCGGGTAAAAAAGAAACATCTACTTCATTCGCTTTTTGTAATAATGTAAAAGGATCGATTGACTGAGGGAGTGTAACCCATAAGTTAAATCCTCCATTAGGTATTTCAAATTCTAATTCTTTTAATGGAGATAATATATCAATTGTTAAATCACGTCTAATTTGTAAAGCAGTCCGTAATTTTTCTAAATGATTTTTCATTCGTTCCGCGCGTAAAAAAGGAAGTAGTGCTTTTTGTGTCAATAAGGGACTACCAATATCCATCGAAGCCTTAACGGCGTATAACCATTCAAAGATAGGACCTTCAGCTGCAAGTGCCGCGATGCGAAGACCTGGTGCTAACGTTTTACTAAATCCTTTTAAATATATAACATGACCATTTGTATCAAAGCTTTTTATTGGAGGGGGAATTTTAAAATCCTCAAAATATATCTCTCCGAAAGAATCATCCTCTAAAATGAAAAATTGATAAAGCTCTGCTAGTTCTACAAGTTCCATTCTTCTTTCTTTACTCATTACTGTGCCCGTTGGATTCTGAAAAGTAGGATTCACATATAACAAAACAGGATTCTTTCTTTGACAAATATCATCGATTAAATCTGAGCGAATGCCGTTGTTATCAAGACTAACAGGGATAATTTGAACTCCTTTATTAACAAATACATCAAGCGCCGCTCCGTAACACGGACTTTCTACTAACACTATGTCTCCAGGTTTTAATAATGTTTGGGCGATTAAATCAATTCCTTGCTGGGCACCACTTGTAATTAATAATTGAGATGGATCTGTAACTACTTGTTGGTGTTCTTTTAAGTAGTTTGTTATTTCCACTCTAAGTTCTTTGTCACCTTGAACAGGTCCATATGTTGCCAGTATCATTTGATCCTTATTAAGTAATTTGTGCATTTCATCTGAAAGAAACGGATTTGGTAATAAACGTGGATAAAGGACAGCCTGTGAAAAATCAAAATATTTACGATGTTGGTTCATTACATATTGAGAACGCATAACATTAATGGATTTCGTTTGTTGCCATTGATATGGAATTGGTTTGAAATCTTTGTTCACACGTTTATGTATATAGGCACCTTTTCCTTGTTCAATTCGTATATAACCTTTCGTTTCTAACTGTTTATAAGCTTTACGAACAGTTAATAAACTAATTTGCAAATCATCGGCCATAGCACGTAAAGAAGGGAGGTAATCGCCATGTGAAAGCATCCCGCTTTGAATTCTCTCAACAATTTGCATATATATTTGTTGGTAATATGGTATGTTGGATTCTTTACGTAGTACTATCTTCATAGAATCACCTGTTTTTCTTTTTAATTTAATTAAAGCGAAAAACAGTCTGACAATCAACTATATTTTTATTCAACTGTTATATGCGTGGATACACTGTTATACAGCATATCCTCTATACTCATTTCAAGAGTAAAAAGGAGGAAGGAAAATGGTCATTTTAAATTATATTTTAGTATGTATTATTTTTGGAACGACATTTTTAACGATAAAAATTGGAATAGAAGCTGGCGCACCACCATTATTTTCAGCTGGAATTCGTTTCTTTTTGGCGGGCCTTATTCTCATTATTATTTTTAAATTAAAGCGAAAGGATATTATGCCCTACTTATTATCGAAACGTATTATATATGCTGGTTTTTGTTTAACATTTATGACATTCGCGACCCTTTACTGGGCTGAACAATATATTTCTTCTGGATTAGCTGCAGTTCTATCTGCAACAGCCCCAATGATGATTTTGCTATTACAATCAAAGAGAAATAAAACAAAATTGCAAAAAGAACAACTTGTTGCTTTAGTTATAGCACTTACAGGAGTTTTGTTTATATCTTTACCTGGCATGCATCAAGAACTTACTTTCATATGGAGTATTGCATGCCTTGTTATATTAGTAGGAGAGTTGTTTTATGGAATAGGTTCTATTCGTTCTAAAGAGATACTTTCAGATTTACCTAACGTATCACCATTTCTCATTAACGGCATTCAAATGTTTTATGGAGGAGTTTTGCTATTAATTGTATCTGTTGTAATGGAACAGCCGAATTTAGCTGTATTAACATCTTGGAATGTACAATGGCCAATTTTATATCTCATATTTGTAGGATCAATCGGTGGGCACGGTTTATATTATTGGCTCTTATCAAAAACAAATCCAATATTTCCATCAACATGGTTGTATGTATCCCCATTAATCGCTGTTATTGTAGGTTATTTTGTATTAGGAGAACCATTAAATCCTGCAATGGGAATTGGAGCTTGTTTAATCTTGATTGGTGTATTTTTAGCGAATCGTTCTACACTTGGAGTTTATTTTAAGCAAGGAAGGTTGTTAAAAAAAGAGATGTAGTTAAAGTTTAATGATGTAGAAAACAGCGAAAAACGTATTCAAACTTTAGAAGGAAAAATAGTTAATTTAGAGAAAGTGATTAACACATTAGAATATAGATTAGGGATAGTAGAATCAAAAACACAGTTGGAGAAATAACCAACTGTGTTTTTATATAGGGTGTATTTTATTTTACACTTAACTAAATCGGTCGCATATTGTTTGGTGGATAAGTGTTATTTTTTTATTACGGTATTGCCCATCGCGATAGAAATTCGATTCCAATTGTTTATTTGATTAATGATTAACACAAGGTCAACATATTGTTTTTCGTCAAAGTGTTCACGTACTCGGTTATATAGATTTTCAGGAACTCTTTTAGTAGGAATGAGAGTAATATGCTCCGATAGTTCCAGAGCAACTTTTTCTTCAGGAGTATAAAAATCACAATCATCCCAAGCGCTTAAGCAGTAAATTCTTTGCTCGGCTTCACCCAATTTTCGGGCGTCAGAAGTATGCATATCGATACAATAAGCACAGCCGTTAATTTGAGAGACTCTAATTTTTATAAGCTCTCTAACAGCACGATTAATTGAGGATTTCTTCGTGTATTTCTCCATATCCATCATAATTTTCATACCATCAGGCGAAATATCATAATAAGACATTCTTTGACTCATAAGACAAAACCTCCGTTATTATAAGTTTTTATAATAAAAACACACTAGGTCGCTATTGTGACTTCTAGTGTGTTTTTGTAATTAATTCACTTTTTTTATAAAACCTTTATAATGACGCTTAACAAGTTGACTTTCTAACGTCTTCATCGTTTCTAATGCAACACCTACGATGATTAGTAAACTTGTACCGCCGATTTGAGCAGATGGTGGTAATGTTGCGATTTTCGTGAATACGAGCGGTAATATTGAAATTGCTCCTAAGAAAATCGCACCGATAAATGTTAAACGGTATAAAATTTTTGTTACATACTGTTCTGTAGATTTACCTGGGCGAATACCCGGGACATATCCGTTTTGCTTTTTCAAATTCTCAGCCATTTGTTCAGGGTTTACTTGAATAAATGCATAGAAGTATGTGAAAGCAACGATAAGACCAACATAAAGCGCCATTCCAAACGGATGTGCAAAATCAAGATTCGCAATTAGCCATTTAGATACGCTCGAGTCAGGGAAGAGCTGCGCAATTGTACGCGGCGTCATTAAAAAGGCTGAAGCAAAGATAACAGGAATTACACCTGCACTATTTACTTTAAGAGGTAAATGAGTATTTTTTGCTCCTTGATATTGATTGTTTCCTGAAACAGCTTTTGCATATTGAATCGGTATTTTTCGAACAGCTTGTTGAATGTAAATAACACCAACAACTATCGCTAAAATTACGAGTCCAATTAAAACCATTTTTATTATGTGCATAAATAACTGATCGCCTGCGTTTTGGAATTGTTGCAAATAAATTTGATTAGCGACATTTGGAATCGCCGCAACAAGTCCTGCGAAGATAATCATTGAGATTCCATTACCAACGCCATTAGCGGTAATTTGTTCACCTAACCAAAGTAAAAATGCAGTACCAGCAGTTAAAACTGTCGCAATAAATAAGTATGTAGTCCAGCTTTGATCTGTAATTAATTGTCCACCTGCTATATTATTAAAACCATAAGACATCCCAATGGATTGTATGAATGCGAGAATGATTGTAAAGTAGCGAGTAAATTGAGCTGATTTCTTACGGCCCATTTCTCCTTGCTTTGCCCATTCTGTAAATTTAGGTACAACGTCCATTTGTAGTAATTGTACAATGATAGAAGCTGTAATATATGGTGTGATACCTACAGCAAAGATTGAGAAGTGTTGCAGTGCTCCTCCGCCAAATACGTTTAGCATACCTAAAACGTTGGCTTGATCTTGTACTTTTAATACCTCTGCGTTAGTATGAGGAACTGGAATAAACGTGCCAATTCGAAAAACAATTAGCATCGCTAGTGTAAAAAGAATTTTGTTTCTTATCTCAGCTACTCTCATGAAATTTGAAATCGTACGAAACATTATGTCGCCTCCTATATTTTTATCAGTTCAAAACTGATTATTATATCCCGATGAAGTAACCACAAACCTCCTTCCGCATTAAATTCATTTGACAAATGGAATTTTATACATTTTGTAGTTTTCACGGATATAAAAATATAAGGTGTTTATACAAGCGATTTATTAATTTTTCGTAATCATTCAATACCCATAATATAACTAATAAATTAACAAATGTACATACATAAGCATTAAAAATGAATGAATAGATTGATTTTTTACATATATTTAATGCTAGATTGATAATTAGGAACGTTTTATGTAGTTATATTGAAAGGATTCCGTTGAAAGTATTATGATGTAGCTGTAGCGCATAATAACCTCAAGGAAATCTTCAAGGATGTTGAGAGAACTCATACATTTCAGCATGAATTAGAGAACCTACTAAAGAAAGAAAAGATTGGATTGGAATAATAGTGAAGGAAAATCTTTTTTCCATAGAGAATATTTCTAGCGTAGGAATTTAAGTATGTAGGTTCTAGCGAAAGGAGAATTCACATGAATACATTTGTAAATGACAAGTTTTATGAAACTAGAAATCAATTATTTGAGGAAATTACTTTGTTAAGTGATGCTCAATTTAATAGGAAACCAGATAAGGATAAATGGAGTATAGCACAAGTTTGTCATCACTTAGTTTTATTAGATGAGAGAGTTATAACAGTTATTTCATCGGGATTAAAAAAGATGGATAGTATCTTAAATGAGCGTAAAGAAATTCACACTATTTTATTAGATAGATCGATAAAATTTATAGCCCCAGAAATGATTGAACCAAGTATAGAACCATTTGAAGTGCAGCAAATGTTTGATTTGTTAAACGACTCTAGAAAAGAATTGATGCGTTTCCTGAGTACAATAGAAGATGAATCTATATTAGCGAAAAAATCAGTGACGCATCCAGCTCTTGGAGAATTACTACTTGATCAGTGGATAGAACTGATCTATTTGCATGAACAGCGTCATATAGAACAAATTAAAGAGATAAAATTGCTTTGTGGAGTTGAAAAGTAAAATCATTGTCTATTTATTGAGCGATTTGGGATAGCATCAAGGATTCGAGTGATAAAATACAAGTCCTAATTAAAATTATGATGAATTTAGTTGAAAGCAACCAATAAGCAGAAAAAAATACGAAACTAGCAGATTTTACTCCTGAAGAGGAAACGAACATTTGAAAAAAATCTGAATCCGATTTGCTGTATAAGTGTAACCCCGTCTTAAATGAAGAGCGGGGTTATTATTTTTGGAAGTGATCTCAGTATTTTCATATAGAAGGAAAAAATTAGAAATAAAATCCGAAAATGAGTTGCATGTCCAAAATTTTGAAAGTACATATACATCTACCGTTGGTTTAGCGCCCTTCACACGTTGGAGGAAGAAGTATTTTATTAGAAAATGATAAAATACTATTCTGTTAGGGGATATATGCATTTTATTCTCTATATTTTCACAGCAAAACCAACTACAAAATTATCTTTTGTAGTTGAATTTCTCTGAATAATAAGTTACATTTTTAAAGTTCAAGCAACTTTATGACAGTACAAAAAGGGGAGAAATATTGTTATTATGCAAAAAATGAAATGGAAGAACTATGTATGCAATTTTATTATTCTTATGCTTCTTGTAACAGCAGTAACAGTCAAACCAGCTATTTCTAAGGCTGAGGAATCTAATGTTAATATTACATTGTTAGGTACTGCAGATATTCATGGTAGATTTATGCCTTGGGATTATGCGCTTGATGGAGCAAATATGAGTGGAAGTTTGACGCAGCTTTATACGGTTATAAAGAAGGTACGTCAAGAAAATCCAAATACCATATTAGTAGATGCCGGGGATACAATTCAAGGAAACTCAGTAGAATTATTCAACGATAAGCCACAATCGCCAATGATGGTAGCAATGAATACAATGGGATATGACGCCTGGGCATTTGGAAATCATGAATTCAATTTTGGATTAGATACATTGAAAAAAGTTAGTGAGCAATACAAGGGAAAGACGTTAGCAGGAAATATTTATAAGGAAAATGGAGAGCGTTTTCTTCCTGCATATACGATTGTTGAAAAAGGTGGAATTAAAGTCGGGATTATTGGTATGAATACACCAATGATTAGTGATTTTGAAAAAGGGACAGATCATTTGGATGGTTTAGTAGTGAAAAATCCAGTAGAAGAGACAAAAAAGGCTATTAAAGAATTAGAAGATAAAGTAGATGTAATGGTAGGGGTTATGCATATGGGACTAGAAAATGAGAATGGAATCCCAGGTACTGGTGTTCAAGATATTGCGAATGCTTGTCCGGAACTAAGCGCTATTTTTGCGGCTCATATGCATAAACTTGTAAAAAAAGAAGTTGTAAATGGCGTAATTATTACAGAACCAGATAAATACGGAACGCATATTTCACGTATTGACCTTACTTTTACAAAGCAAGATGGGAAGCTTGTTTTAAAAGATAAAACAGCTACCGCTATACCTGTAAAAAATGCTGATGGAACTACAGTATTATCTGATTCTACACTTGAAGAAACACTAACACCTTTTCATGAGTATGCGAGAGGAGATGCAAATGTTGTAGTCGCCCGATTAAAGGGTAGAAACCTTGTTCCTCAGAATGAAATAAAGGGTATTCCAAGTGTGCAGATTCAAGAGACACCTTTATCAGATTTCTTTCATGAAGTCATGCTCCATTACAGTAAGGCGGATGTAGTAGCCCATCAAATTGATAATGATTATGCCCGTTTGGATATAGGTCCTATAAAGAAGAAAGATATTGCTTATAATTATCAATATGCTTTGGGAGAAATTACAGTATATAAGATAACTGGAAAAGATTTAAAAGACTATATGGAATGGGCAGCAGGATATTTTAACTCATCTCGTGCCGGAGATGTAACAGTTAGCTTTGATAAAAATCGTCGTGCGTCTAAATACAGTACGAACGATTTCTTTGGAGGCGTAAAATACGAAATTGACTTAACAAAACCATATGGTAGTAGAATTACAAATTTACGCTCTATTCGTACAAATAAACCAATCAAAATGAGCGATGTTATGACGCTAGGAATGAATGCGTATAGAATGGAGGCTCTTCAGGCAAAAGGGGGAGCTTTAGAGGGACGAAAATTTGAACAAACTTGGTCATCTAAACAAGAGAATGCATTCGGGGAAACAGGTGGAACCATTCGTAACCTTGCTATTACATATTTAAAAGAGGTAAAGAACGGTGTATACACGCCAAAAGTTATGCATAATTGGAAAATTACTGGTGTAGATACACATTCTTCAGAGCATAAGGCTGTAGTTGATCTTGTAAATAAAGGGATTTTAGAAATCCCAAAAACAGAAGATGGAAAATATACAAATATAGCATCTATAAATACTAAAGATTCAATTACAAAAGAAGAGATTGTAGCACTCTCACAAAAAGCTAATATTAATCCAAATCAGTTTAATCATGTAAAAAGAAAAGGTGAATTTTACAAAAAACTTAGTAGGATAATTAAATAAATATAAAAAAGATGGCTCTCGTGCAAAAAACTATTAAACTTGGACATACCATTATCCTAAAAAAGTTTGTGATTGGTATGGAAATATAGAGAATCATCGGTAAAAAACCCCCTGGATTGCTTTAAAAATTCAGGGGGTTTTTCATTTGAATAATTATTGTTTCATTTCTCACTATGTATATTTATAATATGCTTTAAAAGAACATACCTTAAGTTAATAACATGCAATAGATATGTCCTTTTCTATATTTAAATGGGGAGACAAATTTATCTTTGAAAGATATTTTTGACAAGATGAAACTCATATAAGACTTCAGCAGTCTCAAAACGTTACAATCCATGCAGCTATAGACATAAATAACAAAATTATATTGAAAAATCTAACTTGTATATGCGTTGCCTCACCTCACTAAAGTATTTGACTACAATTCTTAAAATAGTAAAGAGTGGTTTTTTATGTTGTTAATAAGATATAAGTGTACTTTGATTAGAATGAATATAGATAATTAACGACTAACCAATTGGATGAGCACCTAAAAGGGCTCATTTTTTATTTTATCGACCACATATATGTAATTTTGCATAATATTACATAAATTTTGTATTTTCTCTTTTTTTCGACATAAATAGACAGTATACTTTGTACAAGCTTTCTATTTCAAAAATTATACGAGGTGAAAAAATGAAAAACACAAAGACATTAACTAAAGTAGCATTAACAACAGGATTAGCTTTAACAGCTGTGGCACCATACGGAATAGGTCATGCAGAGGAAACAGATCAACTTCAAGTTCAAATTCAGGAGGACTCATTCCGTTCAGGTGAACTTACACAACCGTCACAAAAAACACCAGAGAATGTAGTAAAAGATGCTCTTAAGGAGAAAGCTGAACAAGCTCTTTCTCCAAATCAAGTCAATGGAGAAACAGGAGTAGATTATAAAGTTCTTCAAAAACGTGGTTCGTATGATGGAACAACACTTGTGCGTATGCAGCAAACATACGAAGGAAAAGAAGTATATGGCCATCAATTAACTGCACACGTAGATAATAACGGTGTTATTAAAAGTGTTTCAGGCGATAGCGCGCAAAATTTAAAACAAGAAGAATTGAAAAAGCCTATTAATCTATCAAAAGATGGAGCGAAACAATATATTTATACGAAGTACGGGAACGATATCAAGTTTATTTCTGAGCCAGAAGTTAAGGAAGTTATTTTTGTTGATGAAAATAATGGACAAGCTAGCAATGCATACCAAGTTACCTTTGAAGCGGCAACACCAAACTATGTTTCCGGAACTTATTTAGTAAATGCACAAAATGGTGATATGTTAAAAAATATGGTACAAGAATCTAACTTAAAAGCAAGTGAAAAACTAGTTGGAGCTTTAAAGGAAAGTAAAAAAAGTAGTCTTACATCATTAACTGGAACAGGAAAAGATGATTTAGGTATATCTCGTTCATTTGGTATTTCTAAACAAAGTAATGGCAAATATGCACTTGCTGATTATACAAGAGGGCAAGGAATTGAAACATATGATGTGAATTACAGAGATATTACTAAAGAAGAAAGCTATTATCCTGGTACACTAGCAACCAGCACTTCAACAACATTTAACGATCCAAAAGCAGTAAGTGCTCATTACTTAGCAACAAAGGTATTTGATTTTTATAAAGATAAATACAAGCGTAATAGTTTTGATAATAAGGGACAAAAGGTAGTTTCAGTTGTACATGCTTGGGATTCTGAAGATACGAACGATCCGAAAAATTGGCAAAATGCATTAAGTGCTAATAATGGAAGTATGCTTGTATATGGCGATCCTATTGTCAAGGCATATGACGTAGCTGGACATGAATTTACACATGCTGTTACTTCTAGCGAATCTAATCTTGAATATTACGGTGAATCTGGTGCGATTAATGAGGCGCTATCTGATATTATGGGAACATCTATTGAGAAATACGTAAATAATGGAAGCTTTAACTGGACAATGGGCGAACAAACTGGATCTGTTTTCCGTGATATGGAAAACCCAGCTTCTGTTCCATCTTCACTTGGAGTACCTTATCCAGATGATTACAGTGAATTTAACGATTTTAATGGATGGGATCAAGGCGGCGTTCATTTTAATTCAAGTATTATTAATAAAGTTGCGTATCTCATTGCAAAAGGCGGAACTCATAACGGAGTAACTGTTAAAGGAATTGGTGAAGATAAAATGTTTGATATTTTCTATTATGCAAATACAGATGAGTTAAACATGACATCTAATTTCAAAGAATTGAAATCAGCATGTATTCGAGTGGCAACTAATAAATATGGGGCGAATACAGCTGAAGTTCAAGCAGTGCAAAAAGCATTTGATGCAGCAAAAATTAAGTAAGTTAGAAATATAGTTTTCATTCATATATTAATACATTAATACATTATGAAAATCAGCTAATGTCATTTTAAGGATATTAGCTGATTTTTTACGTAGCAATGTATTAGTGAAAATAAAATTACTAAGCAATAATCAGGCATCTATCTTCAATAAGTTACGACAAATATATAAGATTTCAAGGATATAAAAACAGAAAATTAATAATATATTGACTTTTTAATAGTAAGTGCTATAGAATGAAAGCGATAACAAACGATTGCTTTAAAATAATTTCCCTGATCTTTTAGTATTTACAAATATAAGAAGGAATAAACAAATCTATTTTTTTGAGTTTTAATGCAAACGTTTTCGTAAGGGTTATTTCCATCTTATATTTGATTTTCGTATTAAAAGATCATTGAAATACATACGTAAAAATGGCCAATATGGAGGTGAAGTAAAAGAGATTCCTAGATTAATTTAAACCGTGTTTCGTAGTATGAGCATAATAAATTGTTCGTAATATTTAAAGAAAGGGTGTATGGGGTGCAAATTACAAAAAAATTAATTAACAAATCGTTTTTATTACTTACCATAATCGTTATGTTATCATCTGTTTTCTCTTTTCAGAGTGTGAAGGCAGTTTCAAATTCGAAAACAACTGAAGTTATCATTCATTACAAAGAGAAATCTGGAAATACAAAAGACTGGAATCTTTGGGTATGGGGAGAAAATGCAAACGGTAAATCTTATGAATTTACTGGTGAAGATGAATTTGGAAAATACGCTAAGATAAAAATAGATGGTGACTATAATCGTGTAGGATTTATAGTTCGTACCAATGAATGGGAAAAAGATGGAGGTGATCACTGGGTTGAAAATATAAGGGATGGTCGTGCTGAAGTATGGATCCTTTCGGGTGATGAAAAAGTATATAACTCTAAGCCTTCTTCGGATCTCTCAATTCAAAAAGCTACTATTGATAGTTTTAATGAAATTACTGTAACGACTAATGTTCCGTTTAATAGTAAGGAACAGAAAATTGAAATTGAAGGCGTTAAAATTAAGGGAATTAGTCCTTATGATAAAAATAGTGGAGATATTACTAATAAGGTTAAAATAATTACGGAACAGAAAATTGATTTAAAACAAACATACAAAGTTAAAATAGCAAACTTAGCTGATGCGAATACTGAAATCGGTAAAGTCATTCGTAGCGAGGAATTTGATAATTTATTTTATTATGGTGGTAATGATTTAGGGAATATATATACTCCGCAACATACAAAGTTCCGTTTATGGGCTCCTACTGCGAGTGAAGCGAAGTTAGTTACATATAAAAAATGGAGCGATAAAATAGGTACTGAAATAAACATGCAACAAGGTGAAAAGGGAACTTGGAAAGCAGAACTTAAAGGGAACCAAAAAGGTCTCTTTTATACGTATAAGGTGAAAATTGGGGATAAGTGGACTGAAGCGGTTGATCCGTATGTGCGTGCTGCTTCTGTAAATGGAGATAAAGGTGCAGTTGTTGATTTAGAAGAAACAAATCCGAAAAAATGGAAAGCAAACAAAAAGCCAAAATTTAAAAATCCGGAAGATGCTATTATTTATGAATTACATGTACGCGATCTTTCCATTCAACCTGAAAGTGGTATTAAGCAAAAAGGAAAATATTTAGGTGTAACAGAAAAAGGAACAAAAGGGCCTGAAGGTGTAAAAACAGGACTTGATCATATGAAAGATCTTGGTGTTACTCACGTTCAGTTTTTACCGATATTTGATTATGCTTCAGTAAATGAAGAGAATTTAAATGAACCACAATATAACTGGGGATATGACCCGAAAAATTTCAACGTCCCAGAGGGCTCCTATTCTACAAATCCTTTTGAGCCAACTGTTCGAATAACTGAATTAAAGCAAATGATTCAAACATTGCATGATAATAATCTTCGTGTTGTGATGGACGTAGTATATAACCATATGTATAATGCCGCTGAATCAAATTTTCATAAGTTAGTTCCAGGTTACTATTATCGTTACAATGAAGACGGAACATTAGCAAATGGAACTGGAGTAGGGAATGATACCGCTTCAGATCGAAAGATGATGAGAAAATTTATGGTAGATTCCGTCACATACTGGGCAAAAGAATACAATTTAGATGGGTTCCGTTTTGATTTAATGGGTATTCATGATTATGAAACGATGAATGAGATACGTAAAGCTGTTAATCAAATTGATCCTTCTATTATTCTGCATGGAGAAGGCTGGGATTTAAATACACCTCTTGCAGCTGAATTGAAAGCAAATCAAAAAAATGCGGAGAAAATGAAAGGGATTGCTCATTTTAACGATAATATTCGTGATGGATTGAAAGGTAGTGTATTTGAGGAGAAAGAAAATGGTTTTGTAAATGGAAAGCAAAACATGGAAGACCGTATTAAAAAAGGCATTACAGCCGGTATTGACTATGATACAAATTCGTCTACTTATCAAGATCCGGAGCAGGTGCTAACTTATGTGGAAGCACATGACAATCATACTTTATGGGATAAACTTGAGTTGACTAATTCAGGTGACAGTGAAGAAATGCGAAAACAAATGCATAAATTATCTTCTTCTATTTTATTAACATCACAAGGTATTCCATTCTTACATGCAGGACAAGAGTTTATGCGCACAAAATATGGTGATCATAATAGTTACAAATCTCCTGATTCTATTAACCAGATGGATTGGTTACGCCGTGCAGCATTTAATAATGAAGTAGAGTATATGAAGGGCTTAATAGATTTACGCAAAAAATACCCAGCTTTTCGTATGACTTCTGCAGAGCAAATTAAAAAGTATGTAGCTTTTATCGATGTTCCTAAAAATGTTGTAGCTTATACAATAGATGGAAAGGGAAGTGGGAATAAAAGCGAATACTTTATGGTGGCTCACAATGCAAATAGGGAAGCCGTTGACATAACACTTCCATCGAAAGGTCCATGGAAAGTGCTAGTAAACGAGAATCAGGCGGGAAGTAAAACACTTTACGTTGTCCATGACAATAAAATTAAAGTTCCTGCATTAAGTTCACTAGTTTTAAAAACAGAGAAACCGATTAAATAAAAGCAACTAATGTGAAAGTATATACTGAATTGAGCAAATTGAATAGGGATTGCAAATGAAAAAAGCGAAGTGAAGGTTGTTTTCACTTCGCTTTTAAAGTTAAAGTAATATAATTTCACATACTGTAATTATATTACAATTTAATAACGAAAATAGACAAGAGATTATTGCTATTGTTACAGTAGGAGGAGAAGATATCTTTGTATTTATTTATAAAATTATCTGAAGCACATTCTTAATTTATATAATTTTTATTATATATTCGAACATCTAACGGGCTAGATGTTCGAGTTGTATTAATTCCTACAAATCGTTTAAAAAATAGCAAAGATGCAAAAGTATATGGAATTAAAATAGAGAAAAGACACCTTAAATGGTGTCTTTTCTCTATTTTAAATACGATATGTTAGTAACTCACTTGTATGTAATAGTATGTGCATTTTTACACTAACTTCTAAAGAAAAATTTCAAATTCTTTTCTTAATCTATTTGTAATAAATCTCATTAGAAAATTTTATCGCTATAACAAATAAAACTTTCTCAATATTATTTTGTTTAATAACTATTTCCATCTGCTTTCCAATCCATTACAATAATTTCACATTGGAAATACATGAAAATTCTTAATGTTCTAAATGGTTTATACCTTATAGGATTACTATGGGAAAGGATGTGAAATGTCTAATAAAAAATCATTTTTTATGATGAAATAAAAAAATTTAATGAAGAAAAAGTTATTTTATTATTCTCAAGCTTCGTTGAAGTACATGTATTTATAATCACTATGAGACAAGGGGCAGAATCTAAAGATTATTTTTGTAGATTAGAAAATTGTATTTTGAAAATAAGTAAAACATTTATGGAGGGTTATATGAGCGAGCAAATTTATTACTGGTCTCCTATTAAGCATTGGGAGAAGTTGCATAATGAAATTTTGATAGGAGAAACAAGATTTGCAGGCGTTCTGTCTGAATGGTTTCCTGAGTTTTATTTTTTGACTCAAAAAGGTGTGAAAATTAGTGAACTAGTAGAGCACTTTTCGTTAGGAAATGTAGAAGAGACACAAAAAACAATAGAGCTTATGATAAAAAATCGTGTGTTAGTAAGTAACATATTACCCCCAAGAGAAGTATTTTCCACACAAGAAAAGATTTTTCCGAATCCATATAGCAACCAGATTCGCTTTTCTAAAGAAGATTTAGATAAGTATATGAGTGAACAATTGAATCGAACACACCATGCTGTGCGGTCAACCGAAATTCAACTTGAAACAACAAATGAGTTACCCACTATAATCAAGGAACGTAGGTCTTGTCGCCAATTTGATATGAAAAAACATATTAGTTTTTTAGAATTTTCCCAATTCATATCAACTCTAAAACAGGTTAGGAAAGAAAATATATACTATCATTACGCAAGTGCAGGCGGACTCTACCCTATTGATATCTTTATTTATATAAAACCAAAACGTATAGAAGGTATGAAAGCTGGGTTTTATTATTATAACCCATCAAAAAACTGTCTTGTTATTGTAAATAATATTGATCAAGTAATCAAAAGTGATCATGAGTCAATTAACCAAGATTTATTTACTCAGTCTGCCTTTTCAGTTTATTTGGTTTATAATGCGAACGCTTCCATCCCGAAATACGGTTCAGATGGATATTTATTTGCTTGTATTGAGTCTGGTATTATCACTGCTACCTTAAATATGGTGGCTGAGACATTGAATTTAGGCGTTTGTTCAGTTGGTCATATGAAATTTGAAGAGATTCAGCAATTTTTATGTTTGGATAACCATCAAGTATTTCTCCATGGGCTTGAAGTTGGCTTGAAAATTAACGAATAGATGAAATGAATATTAGGGGGATAAAGATAAAAATGCACATTAAAGATCGAAGTTCGATTCATGAAAATAAAGGGGTAGAGGCTTTTTGGAAGGAGCAGTTATCTTCCGAGGTTCTCGATTTTTCTGTATTTAATAGCGGTTACCAACTAAATAAAGAAAATCCTTGCGAGCACGTTCAAGTCATAATGAATGTAGAGTTTAGTAAAAGTATACAAAAAGTAATTAAGTCTCAAGATTTATTATTATTTAGCTGGTTACAGGCCGCGTTAAGGATTTGTTTGGCACACTATACAGATCAAGAAAAGATTACTATTGGTATTCCTGTAATTGAAAAGAATATTGAACAAAGCGAGAATCTTAATAAGTTGATTCCTTTAGGAAGTGAAATCCATCCGCATCACAGCTTTAAACAAGTAGTAAATCAGATTGAACAAACGAATTTATTCGGGTATGACAATCAGAGTTATCCACTCTCTGAATTATTAGCGAAACACCATTTAACTCCTTTTCAAATTGTTATTGGGATGGAAGGATTACATAATAAAAATTCGATAGAAGAATATGCAGAGAATAATTTAGCCATCTGGATACAAAGAAAATGGAATGAAATACATAATGAATTTGAAGTTCAAATTTCTTTCAAGTCTCATTCATTCTCTTCTTTGCAACAGTTTGCAAATTCATATCTTTATGTTTTAAAGCAAGTGTCAACAAATTCGAATTTGGCTGTGAAAGATATTTGTATCATTTCAGAAGAAGAGAAAGAGTTGCTAGAAGAATTGAATCAAGGTCAGGCGGACATAGAATTGTCTCAATCATTTCAAAATTTGTTTGAGGAACAAGTGTTAAAAACCCCAGATCAAATTGCTGTTGTTTGTAATGATCAATCTTTGACATATAGAGAATTGAATAAGAAAGCAAATCAATTGGCCTCTATTCTTCAAAGTAAAGGTGTTTCCAAAGAAAGTATTATTGGGGTTATGGTAGATCGGTCATTGGAAATGATCATTGGCATGGTGGGGATTTTAAAAGCAGGAGCAGCGTATTTACCAATCGATCCTAACTATCCAAATGAACGAATTGAATATATGTTACAAGATAGTCAAGCGAAATGTTTACTGAGCAAGCGAACAGAAGTAGAATTGCCGCAATTTGCGGGTGAAGTGCTGTATCTTGATGAGGAATATCTCTTCCAAGGTGATGAGGAAAGTAATTTAGTTCGAGAAAGTTATCCTAATGATTTAGCTTATGTTATTTACACATCGGGATCGACAGGGAATCCAAAAGGGGTAATGGTAGAACAGAAATCTCTTGTCCATTTTTTAAGTGTAATGAGAGAAAAAGTAAAAGATAATCAGTCATTCTTGTTTCTTGCTAGTGTATCTTTTGATATCTCCTTGTTAGAAATATGTCTGCCTTTAACACAAGGTTCGAAAGTAGTTATTGCTACAGAGGATCAGTTCGCAACAAAAGAATTAGCTTATTTGGTCAAAGAACATAAGGTGGATTTATGGGAATCAACGCCATCGCGAATGGAAGTGATTTTGAGTGATCCAGAAGGGGCAAATTTTCTAAAAGATTTAAAATCTATTTTGTTAGCGGGAGAAGCATTTTCCATTGATTTGGTTGAAAAAATTCGATGCATCAGTGAAGCGACAATTTTAAATATTTATGGTCCTACAGAAACAACCATTTGTGCAACAGTAAAGGATTTGAGCTCTGCCAAAGAAGTTACGATTGGAAGTCCCAACCCGAATTATCATTCCTATATATTGAATAAGTATGGTCAATTAAAACCATTTGGAATTCCGGGTGAACTCTGCATTAGTGGCGTGGCGGTAGCACGAGGGTATCTTGGGAAATCTAAACTGACAGATGAAAAGTTTGTACCGAGTCCCTTTACGGCAGGAGAAATGATGTATCATACGGGTGATCTCGTTCGTTGGTTGCCTAATGGAGAACTTGAATATCTAGGTCGAATGGATCATCAAGTAAAAATTCGGGGATATCGGATTGAATTAAGAGAGATCGAAAGCCAGTTAAGGGAATATCCAGAAATAAACCAAGCTATCGTTGTTGATCAAGTATATGGAAATAGGAAATTATTAGCTGCGTACTATGTATCGGATAATAAGGTCTCTTTTGATGAAATCAGAAAATATTTAAGTGATAAATTACCTGAGTTTATGATTCCTGAAAAAATGATTCAGGTGGAAGAGATTCCGTTGAATCCAAATGGGAAAGTAGATAGGAAAAGGTTATTAGATATAACACAAACAGATTATGTATCAATTCCATACGTTGCCCCGCGCAATGAAATTGAACAAAAATTGGTGCATGCATGGGAAAAAGTTATGGAGCTTGAGGGAATCGGTATTCATGATAATTTTTTTGCTTTAAAAGGAGAATCGATTAAAGCACTTCAGGTAATTAATTTATTAAGAAAAGACTGCTTAAAAATAAGTACAACAGATTTTTTTAAGCATCCCACGATTGCTCAACTTAGTACTTGTGTAAAGTTAGAGCATAAAACGGAAAACTTTGAAAATAGACCAACCCATGTTAAAGATTTGTCTAAGCCATTTCCCTTAACAGAGGTTCAGACAGCGTACATGTTAGGACGGAATTCACAGTTTGAATTAAGTGGTATTTCACCTCAAACTTATTTTGAATATGAAACAGAATTGAATATCAATCGTCTTTCAAAAAGTTTTCAAAAGGTAATTCAACGTCATCCGATGTTACGAGCTGTAATTTTACCAGAGGGAGAACAGCAAATATTACAAAGCGTTCCTGATTACGAGATTGAAATAGTAAGTCTCATAGATTTAGATGATAGGAATCAAAATGCTCGCTTACAAGAAGAACGTTCTCGAATGACTAATCATGTATTTCCTTTAGGGCAATGGCCTTTGTTTGAATTAAAAGCCTTTCTTTTAAAAGAAGACACGTATTTATTATGTTTTCGATACGATGCTTTATTAATGGACGGAGCAAGCATGAACATCGTTGGACAGGATTTGTTTCATTATTATTATAAACCAGAGCAAAGGTTAGAACCTCTATCTTTTGATTTTCAAGATTACATGTTTATCTATGATGAACTGGAACAAAGTACAGAATATAAAACAGCAAAAGATTATTGGACAAGTAAGCTTCCTGACTTTCCGTTTGCGCCTTCTTTGCTGTTAAAAAAGGATCCAGCAGAGATTGCTACTCCTAAGTTTCAATCACTTAATAAGATCCTGGACAATGAAATATGGACAAAGCTACGAAAGTTAGCACAAGAGAAAGAAGTAACTCCTTCGGCTCTGCTTTGTACAATATATGGTGATGTATTGGCATATTGGAGTAATCAACGTCGATTGGCAATTAATTTGACTGTATTTAACCGTTATCCTGTTCATGAAGAAGTAGAGCAAATTGTGGGAGATTTCACTTCACTCATCTTGTTGGATGTTGATGTGAATCCAGATCAATCTTTCTTTACTAGAGTAAAAGAAACGCAATCTACTTTATTAGATGGTCTCGAACATCGCCATTACGATGGAGTTAATTTCATTCGAGATTTTACTCGATATCATCAAATGACGCCAAAAGCAGTTATGCCAATTGTTTTCACCTCGATGCTAGCAGGTGCGGGGGCTTTTGCTTGGGAACAACTTGGTTCACTTCGCCATATTCATGCTCGGACTCCACAAGTGTATTTGGATAATGTGGTAATTGAAAAAAATGGAGAGTTATTAATTAGCTGGAACTATGTTGAAGAATTGTTTGATGTTGATGTGATAGAAG
The DNA here is from genome assembly GCF_979253805.1 of Bacillus sp. AC266. Lineage (NCBI taxonomy): Bacteria > Bacillati > Bacillota > Bacilli > Caryophanales > Bacillaceae > Bacillus > Bacillus sp. AC266. The sequence continues at coordinate 812,794 of NZ_CEEDEC010000001.1, read as the reverse complement.
CGATGTTTCACCAATTTGTTGACTTATTGGAACAATTAGTGAAACAAAGTGACGTAACATCTTTGCAGATGAAAGAGTTAGACCACGCTTTAATTGAGCAATACAATGAGACAACAGAAAAAATACCGTCGACTACTTTATATCAATTATTTACAGACCAAGTAAAACGTACACCGGATGAAGTAGCAGTAGTTTTTGAACAAGACTACTTAACATACTCGGAGCTTCATAAGCGCTCCAATCAAGTTGCGCACTTTTTAAAAGAACAAGGAATTGGTCTAGGTGACAAGGTTGGTCTTTTAGCACAAAGACGAGTTGACACAATTGCTAATATGATAGGTATTTTAAAAGCAGGTGCCGCTTATGTTCCGATTGATCCCGACCATCCTTCAGATCGCCAAACATATATTTTAGAAAATAGCTCATGCAAACTTTTATTAGAACCTAGTCTTTATGCAAAAAACCACTTGTCATTATACACAACAGAAGATATGCCTGCTATTGCTGGTCCGGAAGATCTTGCCTATATTATCTACACTTCAGGAAGTACAGGGAAACCGAAAGGAGTAATTATTACTCACCAAGCGGTTGCAAATACCATTCAAGATATTAATCAAAAATATCAGGTAAATGAAGATGATCGTATTATTGGTATTTCTTCTATGTGTTTTGACTTATCTGTATACGATATTTTCGGAACGTTAAGCACAGGTGCAATGTTGGTAATGATTCGTGACCCAAGAGACATGCAAGAATTAATCCGTACTGTCGAACGTAGAGGAATTACAATTTGGAATACAGTACCTGCAATTATGGATTTGGTATTAGATCAAGTAGGTTCTCATTTTGAACATTCTTCCTTGCGTTTAGTTTTACATAGTGGAGATTGGATTCCACTTTCTTTACCAGAAAAAATAAAACGACATTTTCCGATTGCGGAAGTAGTTTCACTCGGAGGAGCAACAGAAGCATCGATTTGGTCAATTTATTATCCGGTCAAACAGGTGGAATCGCATTGGAAGAGTATTCCATACGGGATACCTTTGGCAAACCAAACGTATTATGTGTTGAACTATGAAAAGAAAATGTGCCCTGTTGGTGTAATTGGAGATTTATATATCGGGGGAGTGGGCCTTGCTAAAGGATATTTAAATGATGAACAGAAAACAAATGAAGCATTTGTATCACATCCTGATTTTGGTCTTATTTACAAGACAGGAGACTGTGGAAAAATGCATCCTGAGGGATATATTGAATTTTTAGGCCGCCAAGATTATCAAGTCAAAATTCAAGGATATCGAGTAGAGTTAGAAGAAATCGCCCATTGTCTTCTCACTTACAAACAAGTCGAACATGCAGTAGTGATTGATCAGACAGATGAGTATGGTATAAAATTTTTAGTCGCATATGTGGTAACTGAGAAAAATATTAGCACAACAGAACTTCGAAAGCATTTGCGAGATCACTTGCCAGATTACATGATTCCTTCTTATTTTGTTTATTTGGAACAATTGCCCTTGACTCCAAACGGGAAATTAGATAGAAAAGCGCTCCCTACTCCGGAGAAACAAACAAATGAAGTATTTATTGCTCCAAAAACGGAAATGGAAAAAATATTAACTAGTGTTTGGCAAGAAGTACTCAAAGTAAATCGGATTGGAGTAAATGATCATTTCTTTGCCTTAGGTGGAGATTCGATAAAAGCGATTCAAGTTTCCGTCAGACTGTATAGACAAGGATTTGAGCTGGAGCCAAAAAATTTATTTTCATTTCCTATATTAGGAGACATGGTTCAATTTGTTAAAAAGCTTGATCATCTTCCAAATTCGCAAACAAGTGATGCAAACAAAATGAACGATAATAAAGTTACATTACTAAATGTTAAAGATAAACAACTTAATCAACATACACTTATCAAAATACAAGAAAAAATGCCAAAAATAAAAATAGAACGTATTTACCCATTGGCACCTTTCCAGGAAGTTATTTATGAACATGCTGCGACTGAACCTGATACAAATGCATATTTCGAACAAACAATTTGGGCACTTGAGGGGGAGCTGGATATTAATCTCTTTATTCAGTGTTTCCAACAATTAGTTGATCGTCATGATTCTTTAAGAACGATAATTGTGCAAGATGAACAAGCACAACCTTGGCAAGCTGTTCTACATGATGTTCAAATGATTTCAGAGATAAAAAACTTGATTGAGATGACGAAACAAGAACAGCAAGAATTCCTAGACCAGTGGATGAATGAAAATTTAAGTCAAGGATTCAAAAATGATGAACTCATGACCCGTCTCTGTATATTCCAACTAGAAAATAACGAGCATAAGGTGGTTTGGAGTTCCCATCATCTATTATGTGATGGTTGGAGCGTCAGCATTTTGATAGACGAATTATTCCAGCTCTATGAAACAATAAATGCGGGAACTACGGCAGAGTTACCTATGGTGAAACCTTTTGAGACATTCATAGATTGGACTGTAGCACGAGATCATGAGAAAGCACGTCATTTTTGGCGGGATTATTTATCAGGATACAATCAGAAAATTAGTATTCCTAAAAAGAAAGTACCAACTCAAAGTGAAGGGTTAAATTTTACATTTATGGATTTAACATTAGATAAGGATTTGACTAATCAGTTACAGACATTTGTAACTAAAAACAATATAACTATGAATTCGGCATTACTAGCTGTATGGGGAATATTGCTTGGCAAATACAACGGAAGGAGAGAAGTAGTATTACCTAATCTAGTATCAGTCAGACCCCCCGAAGTAGAAGGGATTGAAAATATGTTCGGTCTGTTCACAAATGTTTTGCCTATCCGACTAGCATGGACAGAAACGCAATCTTTTGTGGACTTCCTGCAAAAAGTACAACTAGAAACATTGAAATGTAATGAGTATGCATACTATTCATTTGTTGATATACAAAAACAAAGTGAATTAAAAACTGAGTTGACTGACCATCTTTGGGTTTTTGAAAACTATCCGACTAACTCAGCTATCTTTTCTTCAAATGAAAACAGAAATTTTGCCATCACAGATTACGAAGTTGTTGATGAGCCTCATGTAAAGTATGGAATTATGTGCTTCCCTGAAGAGAAACTTACAATAAAGTTTGGATATGATCAAACCGTATATGAAGCGGAGAAAATACAGGAAATATTGAATCACATCCATCAGTTAATCAACATGATTCTTCAAAATCCAATACAGGCAATCGGTGATTACAAATTATAAAAAATGAAAAGGCGAGCAAGAACTCGCCTTTTTAAATAGAGTAGGAGTAAACCAAATGACAAAAAACTTGCAGTTATCAGCCGAAGAGATGCGTCAGTTAGGATATCAAGCGGTGGACTTGATTGTTGATCATATGAATCATTTGAAAAGTAAACCAGTTTCGGAAACGATTGATAGTAATATTTTTAGAGACAAGCTAATTGAAACGATTCCAGAAAACGGATCTAATCCAAAAGAGTTACTTCATTTTCTTAATAACAATGTGTTTAATCAAATTACTCATGTGGATCATCCTCATTTTATGGCTTTTGTGCCAGGTCCTAATAATTATGTTGGTGTAATAGCAGATTTTTTAGCAAGTGGGTTTAATGTATTTCCTACGGCTTGGATAGTAGGTGCAGGTGCTGAACAAATTGAATTAACGACAATCAACTGGTTAAAATCAATGCTAGGATTCCCTGATTCAGCTGAAGGGCTATTTGTCAGTGGCGGTTCCATGGCTAATTTGACTGCACTTACTGTAGCGAGACAGGTCAAGCTGAATAATGACATAGAAAATGCGGTTGTGTATTTTTCTAACCAAACTCATTTTTCTGTAGATCGAGCACTTAAAGTATTAGGTTTTAAACATCATCAAATTTGCCGAATTGAAACAGATGAAGATTTAAGAATTTCAGTTAGTACTTTAAGAAAGCAAATAAAAGAAGATCGATTAAAAGGGAAAAAACCATTTTGTGTTATTGCTAATGCAGGGACAACGAATTGCGGAGCGGTGGACTCCCTCGATGAATTGGCTGATCTATGTGGTGATGAAGATGTATGGCTACACGCGGATGGTGCTTATGGGGCTGCAGCAATTCTCAGTGAAAAAGGAAGGGAGGTGTTAAGAGGAATTCATCGTGCTGATTCTTTGACGTTAGACCCGCATAAATGGCTTTTTCAGCCTTATGATGTTGGTTGTGTACTCATTCGCAATAGCCAATATTTAAGTAAAACGTTCCGTATGATCCCAGAGTATATTAAGGATACGGAAACTAATATAGAAGAAAAAGTGAATTTTGGGGAGCGTGGAATTGAACTTTCTCGTAGATTTAGGGCATTAAAGGTATGGCTTTCTTTTAAAGCATTTGGAGTCACAGCTTTTCGTGAGGCAATAGATCATGGCATTATGTTGGCTGAACAAGTTGAAGAGTTTTTAAGGAAAGAAAAAGATTGGGAAGTAGTAACACCTGCCCAATTAGGAATTGTTACTTTTCGTTATATTCCTTGTAAGCGAACGTCTACAGAAACAATTCATGAAATAAACAAAAAACTGGTGGAAGAAATTAATCAAAGAGGATTTGCTATGCTAAGTACGACTAAATTAAAAGAAAAAGTAGTAATTCGACTTTGCTCTATCAACCCGAGGACAACATTAGAAGAAATACTTCAAATCATGATGAGCATTAAGGCGTTGGCAGAGGAAATAAACACATCGCCTAAACATCTTATATCTGTTTCTCAACCTTGATATATTAGGTGAATTTTACATATTAATAGCCGATTCTAAATGAGAATCGGCTATTATACTATTTACGAGTGTTTTTCTTGTAAAGGGATTAAGCCTCAACCTTAGAGACTCTTTTGAAACCAGTCTTTACTGCTTGTACCATTTCGTTTACAGCGTAAATAGATACATCGGCATTTGGATTTAACCCTTCAAACCAGTGATAGGCATTTGGATATAAATGAAACTCGACATCAACACCAGCTTGCGCTAGTTTGCTTACATAGGTTAATGTTTCACTGCGGAATGGATCTAATTGACCAACAAATGTGTAAGTATATGGTAAATCACTATAATCCTCTGCTCGAGAAGGCGCTGCATAGACAGGGATTTGATCTGTTCCATACATTTCTCCTAAATACATTTTCCAACCAGCTTCATTTGCCTTTTGATTCCAAACAAATCCTTCTTTAATTTCATTCGCTGAAGGTGTATTATTTCGGTCATCAATCATTGGATAGAGTGGCATCTGTAAACAAATTGAAGGATATTTTCGATCTCGGGCTAATAATGATAATGCTGCTGTTAGTCCACCTCCAGCGCTTACTCCTGCAACCCCAATTCGATTCGAATCAATGTTTAATGACTTCGCATTATCAGCAATCCATTTTAAAGCTGAATAACAATCCTCAATTGGTGCTGGGTAAGGGTGTTCAGGTGCTAAGCGGTAGTCTACAGACACGACCACACAGCCAGCTTCTTTTGCAAACCTCATACAAGTATCATCGTTATCATCTATAGACCCTAAGATATAACCACCACCATGTATCCATAATAAGACAGGTAAAGGCTCATTATTTGATTTTGGACGATAAATTCTTAATGGTAACGGATTATCATCAGGTCCAACAATGACTTCATCTGTTAATGAAAGGGATTCATCAACAACGGTAGGTGGTCTCATTTGAGCTATTCCTTCTCTGATTGATTGCAAGTTTTCCGGGTGTAAATCGAGATTTGGAAACATCTCTAACCCTTGTAATAACTCTGGATTTACTCTTGTTTTCATTTTAGCACCTCTATTTGTAATTGTTTTCGAATAAATGAAGTGTATTCTAAGTAGTTTAATTGTGAAAAAATATCACAATTAAATTGTAAATTGGATATGCGACAACAGTCAACAGAATATTCGGAAATTAAAACCTTTCTCAAGAAGGAGTTTCACGCAACCAATAATACAAGTAGTGGATTTAGGAGAAAAGTGTTTTCATGTCGTTGTATTTATGTACACTTAGTTTTCTAATTAAACCAAGTGATAATCCTTTTTATTTTAATGACATATTGCAAGTGATACCTATTCGAATTCATACTCGGAAAGAATTAATACATTTTCATTCCTTAATATATAATTCAGGGAAATACTCATGGGCAGGCATTAATATAGGAGAACAGTACAAATTAAAATAACTGTTTAAAAAAATTCCTTTTATTTGGCTAGAAAAGGAGTAGATTCTTTTTTCTTATCTAGACTCATGAAGAAGTATGAAAATCAGAATTTATAATTCAAAAGCCAGCTTAAAGTAATTGCAATAATTACTTTGGATAGTAATCTTAAAAAAATATAAAAAAGAGAAGAACTCACCAAGGTTCTTCTCTTTTTTATATGTAATTAGGGTTTCCATAACTGTAGATATGGATGGTGTAAATTAATGGATGAATAATTTACTCTTAAAATTATAACAGAACAATTAAAGATTTTTATATGTAATATTGCATATAAAGGGTAAACAACAATAATTTCTTTTTATAAAAATAAGCCCCTGGTGAAAATGATGAGTAACCCTTTTCTATATGAAATGAACTTGGTATAAAATGAAAGATTACAAGTATAAGATTCTATACTTAGTAATCCCTCACTTTAAGGTATGTCTTTGGGGAAGTGTGAGGAGTTCAATCGATTCTGAATAAAATTGATAGTATCAGTTGCAATTTTATTACGTTTAAGAACAATCCCGGCATGTCCACATGTATAAATATATCGCGTAGGTCTTTCCCAGGATTCCCACAAATAGTCCGTATCCTCAGAGTGTACATATAGATCGTGCTTACCTGAAATTAATAAAATATTTTCTTTTTTTACTTTTGGTAACGCTTGACTCGGTTCAGTGATTTTCCAATAAGCTATTAAATCATCATACGTAACACCATGATGTTCCAAATCTTCTCTAATAAATTTACCTGGATTTGTCTTCCAAATTGAATAAGAGAGTCGATTCGCGTAGAAAATGGATGCTAACATATCAATTTCTGGTTCAACAAGAGATGTTAAGTTAGTAATAACTCCACCTAAACTGATTCCTATTAAAATCAAGGGACCATTTTTATTTTCTTTAATCCATTTGATCAAAGTTCGTAAATCAGCTACCGCTTGTCTAGTCGCTTCTACAGTTCGTTCAACATTGGCACTTACCATGTACTCTCCACTGTATAGGGATTGGTTCGGTTTTCTGTCAAAATGATATGGTAAAGTGAAATAATACATATTCCACTTCAAGTTGGTCATATGGTCGTGGAATATTTTTTTTACACGTTCGTTAGAATCCATTCTCCAACCGTGAACAAAGATAACATGAGGTGCATCTTCATTTTTATGTAAAAATAATTCTCCAGTGGCAGAATCGTTGCGTGAATCACCAGATTGAACCGAGCTTTTATATTTGAATTGTCCAACCATGTATTCCTTTTCTTGTTTTAAATGCTTAATGTTAAAATGAATATGAGATGGTTTTACTTTATAAAAAAATTCTATGTCCTTTATATATAGTGAGGTGTTAGAAAGAGAAGTATACTGGAACTTTACACTTCTTTTTTTGTGCAAATCATACAAGGCGTATCGATCAATGAGTTTTGAAAAAATCAAATTAACCTCCTCCAAAATACATATCGTCTAAAAGATGGACAAAATTTATGCTGTAAATTAATTGTAAAATATTCTCTTTTCCTAATAGTAGATGCTTGAATTATAAAACAGGTGGGGAATTTGCATATTATATTATAAAGCTATCAATAAAATAAAACTATAAATATCTTTTACAAAAACTTAAAAAGCAAGTTAATGTTCTCTTTTATGAATGAGAATATTAACTTGCTTATTTTCGTATCAAAAGGTACACCTTTTGAAGTGACGTAATTTATATGAAAGACAATGTGTCAATTTGTATATTTAATACAGTGATAGTTACCATAATTTTCGAATCCTATAGTTAATTAACCTTACAATATACGTCTTTTTGGTATATAAATAGCTATATTCATTAGAGAAAGAGTTTTAATCCTTCATGAGAATCTTTAAAACCTAATTTCTTATAAAAGTGTAAAGCTTCTTGTCGTTCTTTATCTGTTGTTAACTGTACTAAATGACATCCCCGTAATTTAGCACGTTGAATAGCCCATTTAATAAGTTTACTTCCTATACCTTTACCACGTTTTGATGAGGCTGTCCGTACACCCTCAATTGTAGCTCTCCACCCCCCTTGACGTACAATGTAAGGCGTAAATGTAATTTGTTGAATACCAACAATCTCCGTCCCATCACACGCTACAATCAACTCGTTATTTGGATCACAATCAATAGCATGAAATGCTCTTATATAACTATCAGGGAGTGGTGTTTCATAGCGCTCTCTTTTATTTCCTAAAACATCATCAGCAAGCATTTTTACAATTTCATCTAAATCATCTGCCGTTGCAATCCTAAATGTTATAGTTTCTGTCACTATCAAAAAACCTCCTTAATGTATGCACTTGTTACTTTTATTTTACTTGTTTAAATACAAAAGGTTAAATTATAAAATATTATGAGTCTCTATAACTTTTTCTTATAGATAGCATAAAAGCCTAACTTATAAAATTATAAGTTAGGCTTTTTAACACAATATTATTATTAGAGAATCCGACCAACTTCAATAAAAGTCCATATTCTTTAATGAATTTTCATATTTAACAAGCACACATATAACCATCCAAATAGGGTGGTTTTTATTTTTTGTATAGAAATTACGAAATAAGCATGGATTTGTATGCTCTCATTCAATGCTATCTAAAGCCATAACTTCCTTGCCAATATTCAAAACGATTACGTTTTTGAATATGTGTTCCGGTCTTTCTTGACCAGGTCAATGAATAACTACACATAAACTCCTTATATCTCTAGATAAACTACCGATTAGCTCCATATAGACTCTAGATAACCTATATAGAATACAAGTTATCAAGGAGGTAAGAAAAAATGAACTTTATGAAACGAGCAATTCTCAGTATGAAAAAAAGAGTAGGAACATCATTAATTTTGATGGCAGTTTTCCTAATTGTTACAAATTTAGTGTTGGCAGGATTCACAATCCAAAATGCATCAAAAAAAGCTGCTGATGCAGCAAGAAAAAAACTCGGTGCAGATGTTACTTTAAGTCTTGATTTTGACAAATTAGGTCAACAAGCTAGGGAAACTGGAGAGATGCCTAATCCACCGAAGCTTAATACAAAAGAAGCAGATCAATTAGCGAAGTCAAAGTATGTAAAAGACTATAATTACATAACTAGCACTCTCGGAATTTCTGACGGACTTAAACTAGTAGGAGCTTCAGAAGGAGAAGAAGAAGGAAAAGGTAAGGCGGGAATGGCGGCTGTACGAGGCGGTTCAGGCTCCGGTACAGAAATAGATATGAATTCTTCTTTTATGATTGAGGGAGTTCGCAAAACTGCATTACAAGAAAGCTTTAAGAATGGAAAAAGTAAAATCATTGATGGGAAACCAATTACAGAACAGATGAAAGATCAGAATGTAGCTTTAATGGAAAAACGATTAGCGGAATTAAACAACTTGAAAGTAGGAGACAAAGTTAAAGTGCAATCAGGGGATAAGAAGGAAACCCTGGAGGTTGAAATTATCGGTATTTACGAAACGAATGAGCAAGCAATGGGGCAACAAGCTCCTCCTATAATGGATCCAGCTAATAAACTATATATGCCGCATTCAACTATGAAAAAATTAGAAATAGATCAAGGTATAAGTAGCATTCAAGTCGTGTATTTCTTGAAAGATCCACAAAACATTGAAGCATTTAAAGAAGAAGCAAAAAAATCTGATATTGATTTTAATTATTATAAATTAGATGCACATGATTCGTTGTACAAACAAATGATTGGGCCTATCGAAAATATCTCATCTACTTCTCAAATGATTATTTATATTGTATCAATTGCAGGTGCGATTATTTTAGGGTTAATCATTATGTTATCGATTAAAGCACGTCGTAAGGAAATGGGGATTCTATTGTCCATTGGAGAGAAAAAGTGGAAACTGATGGCGCAGTTCGTAGTAGAAGTAGTATGTATCGCTATTTTAGCATTTGGATTATCCATAACAACAGGAGCAAAAATTTCTCAATTCATAGGGAATAATTTACTTTCGAGTGAAATTGCTACAGCAGGAGAAGAAACAAACACCTCACAAAATGGAACTGTAATGGTAGCTGGACCTGGTGGAACTGTACAAAATCAAAAAGAGGATCCAATTGATAAAATTAATGTAAGTGTAACAGGCGAAGATGTAGGGAAAATGGGGGGCATTGGACTAGCTATTGCTATATTAGCAACGCTTCTTCCAGCATTATCTATTCTACGCCTGAATCCAAAACAAATTCTTTTAAAAGATGAATAAGGAGGCTCGATATGGAGACGATTTTACAATTTAAAAACTTAGATTATTATTATGAAAGTAATGGAAAAAAAGTAGCGATACTAGAAAATGTTAACTTTTCTTTTCAAAAAGGACATTTCTACACGATTCTAGGACCATCCGGATCTGGTAAAACCACTACGCTTAGCTTAGGTTGTGGGCTAGATATACCTAAAAATGGTTATGTACTATTTAATGGAAAGGATATTCGGAAAATTGGTTTGGATCGGTACCGTAATCAAAATGTATCGGTAATTTTCCAATCTTATAATTTGATTACCTATATGAGTGCTCTTCAAAATGTCTTAACAGCAATGGAAATTACAGGTGTTAAAGTGCAAAATAAAACGGCAAGGGCATTAGAATTATTAGAGAAAGTAGGACTTACAGAAGTAGAAGCGAAACGAAATGTTCTGCAACTAAGTGGCGGGCAACAACAGCGTGTTGCAATCGCTCGAGCGTTATCTTGTAATGTTGATTTACTGATTGCGGATGAGCCGACAGGAAACCTCGACGAAGAAACGGCAATGGATATAATAGAACTGTTTCAAGAACTTGCACATAAAGAAAATAAATGTATTATTGTTGTGACGCACTCACAGGAAGTTGCTAAAAAATCAGACCGTGCAGTCTATTTAAGTAAGAAGAAGTTGGTAGTAAACGAAATTTAATATAAACACCCTAGTTTTTTAATTCACATAATTTTCGAAATCAGTTTCTTCAAATATTTATATTTGATATACAATATAACCAAGCCATAATCAAAATGGTCTCCCTGTATTGAATGTTAAGATAGTTTGTTATTCCCTTTTTAACAATTTTTGAAAAAGAACTTGTAGTATATTCTACAGGTTCTTTTTTGTGCTCTTTCAATATCAACGGTCTTCAAATGAAATATGAATTTTAACTAAGTCATTCTTTGGAGTAATTATTTATTCGTTACTTTTAAATTGTCTAACACTATTTTAGTTGCATCTGCAATAAGTTTATCATCGTATTTCGCATCCTCTTTAGCATGATTAGAAAGTATCGCAAGCATAATTGGCTTTTTATTTGGTGGCCAAATGATTGCAATATCATTCCTTGTTCCATAAGACCCAGAGCCGGTCTTATCGGCTACTTCCCATTCTCCTGGAACTCCAGCACGAATTAAGTTGTCCCCCGTAGTATTTCTTTTCATCAAATCTATTAAAAAGTTCCGTTTCTCAATGGAAAGTATATCGCCTAGCGCGTATGCTTGAAGACTAGTAGCTAACGCCTTTGGGGTACTAGTATCACGAGTGTCTCCTGGCTGCACTTCGTTTAATTCTGGTTCAAAACGTTCAGGATTCGTGACAGTATCTCCTATTTCTCTCAGTGATTTTTTGAATTCACTTGGCCCACCTAATTGCTTAAGAATAAGATTTTGTGCAGTATTATCGCTATATCGAAGGGAAGCATCCGCAAGCTCTTTAAGAGTCATACCTGTATCTACATATTTTTCAGTAATTGGATTGTAATTCACAAGATCTTTGCTAGTATACTTAATTCTTTGATCTAAATCTTCTATTGATTTCTTTTGTAACAGTGCTCCAACAGCAAGGGCTTTGTGGGTAGATGCGTATGCAAACCGTTCATCTGAACGATAAGTAACAGTTTGATTCGTACCTGTGTCCAATGCATAAATACCAAGTTTAGCATCATATTCTTTTTCAAGCTTTACAAAAGAATGATTACCTGTATTTTCTTGTTTGGTTTGTTTCGGTGGTTCGGATTGAATATTACTATTGGAACAGCCTATAAGCGTTGCACATGAAAGTAATACTACAGGGAGCATCTTTTTATAATGTGCGATGTGAAAAAACTTCTTTGAAACTAGCATACATTTTCAACCTCTTTCAAGAATATATGGATTTTGTTTAGGTATTTTACATACCGATACAATTAACAAATGTACCAGATAGCACTCATCTTGTGTTTCTTGCATTACAAAATGAGAGAACTACCAAAAGCACCTTTTTTATACGTAATAGACAATCTAAGTAACACATTTGTTCCATTTATGATTAAGGTTTTGAATATATCCATTAATTTTATTTATAAGAATCACAAAATCCACCTTTTCTGCACGCCACTTAATTTAATGTGGATTTAGATTGAGTTTACCTCGTAATGGGAATTTCAATTGGATTGCGTATATATAACAACCTCGTTCCGGACAGAATAAGTAATAACAACTACTGATTTCATTTTAAGTGAGGTGTTATACGATACATACGACAAAGCAAAAAAGACTTGTGGTGCAAAGTATAACTACATTTAGTCTACTAATAACGACTATCTTTACACCCATGCTTATTTACATTGTTTATGGATTACAGATTTCGAAAGGCTTTGAGGGATACTGGCCATCAATCTTGTTTTATACAACTTATATGACGGGTGTGTTTATCTGGATACCTATTGTGAATAAGGCTGGGATTCACCGCTCTTTATATTGGACTGTTTCTATTCTGATAGTATCATTACTTAATGTTACTTTCTTTGGATGGAGTTCAAGATGGCTAGAAATAAGTGCGTTATTTTCTGGTTTTGCAGTTAGTACAATTTCTACCATGACGAGTACTTTATTGTTTCTACATGTGGAAGGCGGGGGAAAGGTTTATAATAAAAATCAACAAGCGATTATTATTGGTATCGTTTTTCTTTTACTAATAATCGTATTGTTAGCGATTAGTTTTTTATCGCCGCCGCTGATAACATGCATATATGGGATTTGTTTAATCAGTATCCTTTTTGCTATAAAAAAAATGCCGAGAACAGAGTTAGCCAAAGGGCTTTTACCTATCTCCATTGTATCGGTTGTAGGAAAGTTTCTTTTTGTCTCAATGCTTATTCTTTTGATTCGAACAAGTCGTAACATAAATAATGAACAATATATTTTTTATTTTTTTCTACTTTCTATAGCGCTTATTTGTTTCATGTTTTTGAGTTTGTTGAAAGGAAAGTTCTTTCATAAACTTTCATCTTCTTTACCAATCCGCTTAAAGGCAGAATCATTTTTACTTGGATTAGGAAATGGATATTTATTTTTGATGGGTATTTTTTATAGTTTTACTTTCTATAACATGTTAACCTGTATTTTCATTGTAGTTGGACCATACCTATTAGGGATTTTGATGTCCATATTTTTAGATATCAAAGCTGCTAAGAAAGTTAATCTAATCCATTTATTTTTAGTAAGTACTTTAATCATGATATTCGGGTTTTATTCTCCAATATTTATAGTCCTTAGCGTTACATTTGGGAGCTATGCCATTAATAGTATTTCTTCTTTATGTTAGCAATTTGCTGTTGGCTTGGCATGGTGGGCTTAGGTATGTGGATTGGTAAAAAAGCTAATCCCAATATTGCTTAAAAAGTAACTCGAAAAATATCAATACTAAAACTACAAAAAACAAACAAACTCGTCCTACTAAAAGGGGAGTTTGTTTGTTTTTTGTTTAGATAATGGAATGTTCATGCAAAATTGTACACTATGTTCCATATTTTTTATAGAATATTTTATATCTAGCGTTTCAAGAATTTGTTTAACAATATATAGCCCCAAACCACTTCCTCCAGTATTTCGATTCCTTGATTTTTCAATTCGATAAAATGGTTTGAAAATTTGTTGTATATCCTCTTCTTTAATATTGACACCTGTATTCATAATTTGCATTTTGATTTGACCTTGTTTAGAATCCTCACTTAACTTTATATAGACTTTTTCATTATGTGGTGAATACATAACCGCATTATGGATAATATTTTTACATGCTTTTTCAAAAAGAACACGATCTGTATAAACAGAAAGATCAGAATCAATTTCTTTTATTATTTGGATGCTTTTTTGAGAAGCAAAAAATTCGAGATCTTTTGTGATTGTATCTATTAACTTCGAAAGATTAACTTCTTCTACTTTTAGTTTAAAGGTGTGTTGTTCTAATTTCGACATGCTTAAAATTTCACGAACTAATTGTTCCATACTTTCAATAATTTGATGATTTTTCTTTAAATATTGATCACGATTTTGATAAGGGCCAATATTGTATATCATCCCTTCTAAGTATCCTTTCATTACAGTAAGAGGGGTCTTTAATTCATGTGCTACAATCGCAAAAAACTCTCTGCGTTTTGTTTCTATTTCTCGTTCTTTTTCAATATCATTTTTTAATTGTTGATTTGCTTTTTTTAAATCAAACATAGCTTGTTGTAAGTTAATAGACATGTCATTCAAACTATTAGATAGTTCTCCTAACTCATCTGTAGAGCGAACCTCAATTTTTTCGGAGAAATCTAAATTTGCCATCTTTTGTGCACCCTCATTAATATAAATAAGTGGTTTTGTAATAAACCTGGAATAGAAATAAGCACTCCCTACACCAATTATGAGTACAATGATACTAATATAGGGGAGAAAGCGTACTAAAACCTGTGAAGCTTCATCAATTGGTTGAAATGTAGCAAAGACTATAAGCGTTAAACTACCATCTTGGAATTGAATTGGTTTCGTAACGTTATATGAATTGCTAAGGGTACCTGCATTCTCGAACCGTGTGGCTCTAGTAACTACTGTTGTTTGCGAACCATTTTGAGTAAAAGAAAATGAAGGAGAGTATTTAATTATTCCCTCATTATTTTGAAGATAAAGCATCGCATTATTTTTTTTTGCATATTCATCAAAAAGTGGTATCGCATCTTGAAACGTAAGATCTTTAGATTTATCAATGATTTCTTTTATCCCTGTTTGAAGTTGATCTGTTTTGTATTGCTCATAAAACGTAGGGAGAAAGAAGTATAAAGTTAAATAAATCAATACTGCAAAGGATAACAAAATGAGAGAGGTAGTCATAAAGAGTTTATAAGTAATTTGCTTCATCTTCATGATTTTCACAATACTATTCATCAATTTTATAACCAATACCCTTTATTGTTTTAATATAAGGGATAGCTAACTTTTTACGTAGGTTTTTAATATGTGTATCAATTATTCGTGTTTCTCCAAAATAATCGTACCCCCAAACTTTTTCTACGATATTTTCTCTTGTGAGTACTTTTCTCTCATTTTGAAATAGTAGTTGTAGAATTTCAAACTCTTTTGTCGTTAATAAAATTTCAACGTCATTTACATATACTCTATATGCATCAACATCGATACGCACTTCTTTAAATACCAAATGATTATTTACATTTTTATCATAACTTCTTCTAAGTACAGCTTCGACTCGTCTAATCAAAACATGAAACGAAAAGGGTTTTGTTATATAATCATCGATTCCAAGATCGAACCCTTTCATTTGATCTTCCTCTTCTTCCAATGCAGTTAGCATAATAATTGGTACGTTTGACTGACTTCGAATCATCTTGGATACTTCAAATCCATTAAGATTGGGCATCATTACATCTAGAAGAATTAAATCAAAGGATTGCTTATTAAATTGTGTCATACCCTCTAATCCATCTGATGCGACTACCACTGTATACTGTTGTGTCATTAAAAATTGTTTAATTAATTCCTGAATTTCTTGATCGTCCTCAACCACGAGGATATGATAGTTTTTCATAATATCACCTCTGGTAGTCATTATAGCCGTACTATCTGTAGTTTATGTGGAGATAAATTAGGAGATTCCACAAGACGATTATTGTGTTAGCTCCACGTTCAATAAAATGAACATTAATATTTAAGTAAAACTAATGTATAATAATGTAAATCGGGTGTAATTTCTTGAATTGTATGAAAATATATTTTTACTTCTTTACCAAGAGGAGAAAAGGAAATGAATTTCAATATAAAAGAAGCTACTGTAATTCTAGAGCGTGTGCCACAAACTTTGGAGTTTTTTTATCTAGTTTATCAGGCGAATGGCTACATTGTAATGAAGAGGAAGGAACTTGAAATACATTCGAAGTAGTTGAGCATTTAATTGATCTGGAGAGAAACAACTGGATTCTAAGGCTAGAATTAATTCTCCTGGAAGGTAAAAATAAATCCTTTACTCTGTTTGATCGTTATTCTCACATAAATAACAACTCTCTTGGTAAACCAAAAGTTTAAAGGTACGAACTAGGGATTATTTATATAATGCGAGAAAGGTTGTGAAATTATTTGAGGGGTTATAAAGCGATGCTATTTGATTTAGATGATACGTTACTTGATAGGGATAAGGCAGTAGATAACTTGTTTTTATTAGTTTTAGAGAAGTGTTATGAGGATGTTAGTGATACAGTCAAAAACAATATGTTACAGAAATTCAAAGAATATGATAAAAGAGAATATGGCATTAGTGATAAAATAATAGTTTTAGAATCATTATTTGATGAATTCGCGCCGAAATATAGATTGCCACGCAATTATATCCAAGATTTTTGGAATGAAAACTTGCCTAAATGTTTTTCAATTGACCAAAATACTATTCTTTTCTTAAATCATATAAAGAGGCACTTTAAAGTTGGAATTATTACAAATGGCTCAACTCAGAGGCAAAAAGCTAAAATAATGAATACGGGTTTAAATGAGTATTTTGATACGATTATTATTTCTGAAGAAGTGGGATTTAGTAAACCTGATAAACGTATATTCGAACTAGCATTAAATAAGCTAAATGTACAATCAGAAGATGTACTATTTGTTGGAGATGACTTAGAAAAGGATATTGCCGGTTGTCAAAATGCAAATATAAAGGGCATATGGTTCAACCCTAATGTGATTAAGAATAATACCGACACTAAACCATATGCCGAGATTACTTCTTTTGATAATTTATTAAGTTATTGTGGAGAGATAAATTTTCAAAAATAGTAAAAAGATAGATTACCCTTAATTTCATTGACCGTATGAGAAGTTTTAAAACAATATTTATTTACGAGGATATAAAGGATATTGGGCCAGGGGCAAATCATTTATGTGTGTTAATGAAGAGCTACACAGCGTGTTTAATATATACTTTATAAAT
Organism: Bacillus sp. AC266; assembly: GCF_979253805.1. Lineage (NCBI taxonomy): Bacteria > Bacillati > Bacillota > Bacilli > Caryophanales > Bacillaceae > Bacillus > Bacillus sp. AC266. The sequence continues at coordinate 795,343 of NZ_CEEDEC010000001.1, read as the reverse complement.
TATAGAGGGGTGAGACTATGGAAATAAAGAAAGTAGTAATTGGCGGAATAAATATTGCCGTCGTCAGAAACGATACAGTATTAATATCCGACGTTCAATCTGCATTAGATCTCATGGCAACAGTTCAATATGAAGTGGATTGCTATCAATAAATCATTAATAAGTGAAAGCTTCTTTGACTTAAAAACACGGCTTGCGGGTGATATTCTTCAAAAGTTTATAAACTACAGAGTAAAGATTGCTATTATTGGGGATTTCTCTATGTATACGAGTAAAAGCTTAAAGGATTTTATTTATGAATGTAATAAAGGTAAGGATATTTTTTTATTAGCAACTGAGCAACAAGCAATTGAAAAATTAAGCTCATTGAAATAAAGATATAAAATGTAATTCGAAAGAGGCATCCGTGAAGGTGCCTCTTATTTGTATTTTTATATAAATATGTTTTTCAAATTTAAATTTTGTACCGGTACAGTAACTGCAAATGTACATTGTTACTATATCCCTTCAAATTTACAATCAGCATATATTATTTTAATTTATAACTTATTAAGGGGTGCTGAATATGACAAAGTTACAAGATCAACTCTTTACAAGATTAAACCTTGAAAAACGTACTGAAATAAAATTTGAAGAATTAAGTACAATACTCTTTGCATTTGCCCACACAATCCCGTTTGAGAATTTAAATGTAATAGCAAGTAATGCGAATACAATTTCTATGAAAAACTTACAAGAGAAAATTTTAACTAGTTCTCGAGGTGGGCTTTGTTATGAATTAAATACTCTTTTTTACTATTTTTTAAAAGATAGTGGTTATGATGTACAACTCGCACTAGGTACCGTATATAAAAATGATATAAACGATTGGGCACTTGAAGATGGGCATATAACAATTATTTTAAATTACGAAAACGTAAGGTACTTAATTGATGTAGGTATTGCTTCATTAGTACCTCTTGTACCAGTACCGTTTACTGGCGAACTTGTTTCTTCTAAAAACGGTTCGTATCGAGTAAGACAAAAAGATACGAGTAAAGGAAACTATGTTCTAGAAAGAATAGATGTTGATGGAGAATGGAAAGTTTGTCATGCTTTTTATAAACATATTATTGATGAGACAGTAGTAAACGATGTTCAAAGCAGAGTGATAAAAGATGAGAAATCTATTTTCAATAAAGGACCCATTGCAGTAAAATTGACGAACTTTGGCCATGTCTCATTAACGAATACTAGTTTAACTGAAATTATTTATGGAGAAAAAACGAAGCGTGAAATTACAGAAAATAAATATAAAGAGCTTTTATATACTTTATTTGCTATTGAGTTGTGAATATAAAAATAGCCGGTTCTTATTCAGAATCGGCTATTTTTATTATTTTTGGTTTAAATGGTTTTCGTCTAATATGTTTCGGAAACTGCGGTATAGTTAACGTTTTTAACGTTTCCTCAGCTTTTTCATATGTATGAAAGACTGGCTCTTTTCCATTATCTCCTTGCAAAACTAGCCCTTCATCCCGGATTACATACGGCATAAAACCACTCCTTATAGTAAAAAATTATGGTCTATTGAAACAGAATGATACGATTTCAAGTTTAATTTTCTTAATAGATATAATACACTAGAACAGTATAAAGAAGTATATAAAATGAATATTGGATACAAAGGAAGATTATAATGTCAGTTATTGATAAATTGAAACTAAATAAGTATACAAATATGGTCGTAATTAACGAACCAAGTGATTATGACATTTTCACAGGTAAAGAAACCTCATTTTCAAAAGAACATGATGCTATTTTTATTTTTGTTGAAACACTTGATGAAATGGTGAAACAAACGAATTTTATTATTAGTAATGAAGAATTACTAATTGAAAAAGGTTACGTGTTTTTCGCATATCCGAAAAAAGGTAATGCTCGTTACAGTACGTTTATTCACCGTGATGAGATGTTTCCGGCATTAAACGTTGGAGATGATGGATATGTGGGGGAAAGCGAAATTAAATTTGCGCGAATGGTAAGTATGGATGATGTCTTTACAGTTGTAGGTTTAAAACGTGAAAAGAAAAAAGCGAAGAAAACACCTGCAGTGAGTCAATGTGTTGCTGATTATGCAGACCGTATTCAAGATGTTGAAGCATTATTGGCTAATCATCCAGCTGAACTTAAGTTTTATCAAAGTTTAACTCCTGGTTATCAAAAAGATTGGGCACGTAATTTATTTTCTGTGAAACAAGAAAACACACGCGATAAACGTCTTGAGAAAATGATTGAAATCCTTTCACAAGGCTATAAAACAATTGAATTATTCCGTAAGAAGAAAAAATAATGATTAGGAACGTCACAATGATGCAACAATTAATTACGTTGAGCACATTGAAAAAAGGATTCCTTTCAGTATACTAAAGTATGTTCTTATATTTAAATAATTAGCAAAAGAGAAAAGGTGTTTGAAATGAAATCGTATATTGTAGTTGGATCTGGAATTTTAGGGGCATCTACTGCCTATCATCTTGCTAAGGCTGGTGCGAAGGTTACTATTGTAGATCGTCAAGATTTAGGTCAAGCAACTGATGCAGCAGCAGGTATTGTCTGTCCGTGGCTGTCGCAACGTCGTAATAAAGCATGGTATAAAATCGTTAAAGGCGGTGCACGTTACTATTCTTCGTTAATTCAGCAATTAGAAGAAGACGGTGAAACGGATACAGGTTACAACCGTGTAGGTGCAATTAGTTTACATACTGATGAGAAAAAACTAGATCAAATGGAAGAGCGAGCGTATAAACGCCGTGAAGATGCACCGGAGATTGGTGAAATCACTCGCTTATCAGCTGAAGAAACGAAAAAGTTATTCCCAGCATTATCGGAAGAATATAGTTCTGTTCATATTAGTGGCGCTGCACGAGTAAATGGAAGATTATTACGCAACGCATTAATAAGCGCTGCGAAAAAACATGGTGCAACTTTCATTAAAGGTGATGCAGTATTAGTCCGTGAAGGGAATCATATTACGGGAGTTAAAGTAAATGACGAAACAATTGTAGCGGAAAAGGTAATGGTAACTGCAGGCGCATGGGCGAACGAAATCTTGAATCCATTAGGAATTAATTTCTTAGTTACGTTCCAAAAAGGACAAATTGTTCATTTGCAAATGGAAAATACAGCAACAGAAAATATGCCAGTTGTTATGCCGCCGAACGATCAATATATTTTAACATTTGACAATGGCCATGTTGTAATTGGTGCAACGCATGAGAATGATACTGGTTTCGATCACCGTGTAACAGCTGGTGGTTTACATGAAGTATTCCATAAAGCGTTAACAGTAGCGCCTGGTTTAGAAGATGGTACAATGCTTGAAACTAGAGTTGGCTTCAGGCCATTTACGCCAGGATTCTTACCTGTTATTGGCCCACTCCCTAATTTTGAAGGCATACTCATTGCAAACGGATTAGGTGCTTCAGGATTAACAGCAGGTCCATACTTAGGATCAGAACTTGCGAAACTTGCGTTAGGGCAACCGATTGAATTAGATTTAAATGATTATGATGTTGCTGGGGCAATGGAATAGTAATAAACAAAAAGATTAGGAGTGATTTCCTAATCTTTTTGTTATGTTATTTGGGCGTAACTAAGTATTTTGAGAGGTAGGAGTTCTTTTAAACAAGCGGGATCACCACATCGCTATCAAGCTAAGAAAATAGATAACCTACAAAACGAAAATTTTTTGCCCTTTATAGCAACGAAGTGCATTTTTATCGTTTGAGGTATTAGAGAAGAAAGATTGATTCGTTCAATATAGAGGCGAAAATACATATCAGAAATATAAACAATAGCCCCAAAAACTGGAGGCTATTCAATTTCACAATCTATTATGAGTACAATAGGTAAGCTCTTTAAAGTCTGTCCCATCGCTGCATTCGTAAAATGATGAATAAAATCAAAACCCTCAACTTGATGGATATTAGCGAACCGTTCCACAAATGAAATTAAAGCGATAGACGGGATCCCAATTAAAGTTTTTTAAACCTAATTGGACTTACCATTAAGAGAGCGAGGATTAATGTAATCCATGCATTGCTATATGAAAACAATCCCATACCGGCCAATGGTAATCCAGCAGCTGGAATAGGTAATCCCTTAAAATATCCAATGGTTGGTTTTACACTAAATTTAGCTAATCTTAAAGCACCCATCGTTGGGAAAAGGATAAATGCCAAAGAAGTTAAAATAGATGGTGTTGCTATCGAATGAAATAAAAGTGCAGGAGCAACTCCGAAACTAACAATATCAGCTAAAGAATCCAATTGTACACCAAACTCACTGTTCACTTTTAATTTTCTCGCAATTCTTCCATCAAGGAGATCTAAAACAGCTGAAAAGAAAATAAAAATGGAGGCTACTTCCAAATAGTCACTCATATTCATGGTAATTGAAAAAACACCGCACAATAAATTTCCAATCGTAAATAAATTGGGTACAGCTTTTACTATTTGATTGAACAAGGTTGTCCCCCCTAAGTTGATCAAACTTCACGTTTATGTAGCATTTTCTATATATTCTTCCGTTATTCTTGAAAAAATATGACCACTGTATGCTAAGTAAATTTCGACAAGAGAAAAGTCAATTTCCTGTACGTTATGTTGGTTTATAAACATGTTTGATCAAAGATAAGTCTATTACTGCTAATTTACCTAATATAAAAACCCCGTTTTTGAAAAAAAGAGTTATCAAAATAGGCTTTAAACATATTTTATAGAATCACTTTTTATAAAATATGTTTGATTATTTTCGGTGCATCATATCTTCATATAGTCATAAAATTAATCTGTAGTCGAAAATACGTAAAGAGCTGCTAGAATGAATTACTGAGAATACGAAGAATAAAGGAGAGAAGCAGGGTAAAAACTAAAAAAATTAGACAAAGAAAATGGAGAGATGAACTAAATGTTAAAGATCATCAAACATTTAAAACCATTTATTGCTTCTATCATTGCAGTTGTATGTCTTTTAACTGTACAGGCAGTATGCGATCTATCACTGCCAGACTACATGTCTAACATTGTCAATGTAGGGATTCAACAAAAAGGTGTAGAAAATGCAGTACCTGAGGTTATTCGTAAAAGTGAAATGGATAAACTTACGCTCTTTATGAATGAAAATGAGAAGAAAAAAGTTGCTGACAACTATGTGCTTTTAGATAAGAACAACCTCTCTCAAAGTGAACTAAAAAATGACTTAAAAGATTATCCGCAGCTTGATAAAGAGCCACTTTATAAGTTACATACAGAAGATAAAAAAATAATTAACGAACTTAACGATATCTTTGGGAAACCAATGTTAATTACACAAGGAATTGAAAAAGGTGGCTCATCTGCTTTCTCTCCTGCTGCGACAGGTGACAACAACACACCAGCGAAACTTCCGCCAAATTCAGATCCTTTTGCAATCATTGCGAAACTTCCTCAAGATCAAATCAATGCAATGAAAGAAAAGGCAGATGAAAAGTTTAAGAATATGCCAGGCAGCATGGTAACACAATCAGCTGTTTCATACATTGAGAATGAGTATAAGAAAATCGGTATCAATACTGATAAACTTCAATCTAATTTTATTCTTACTTCCGGCGGGAAAATGCTACTTTTATCCTTAGTAAGTATGGCAGCTACCGTTATCGTGAGTTTACTTGCTGCAAAAGTAGCTGCAGGACTCGGCAGAGACCTTAGAAAGAAAATATTCCGGAAAGTTACAAACTTCTCGAATGCGGAGTTTGATAAGTTTTCCACTGCATCTCTAATCACAAGAAGTACAAATGATATCCAGCAAGTTCAAACACTTATGGTTATGATGCTTCGCATTGTATTCTATGCACCAATTTTAGGTATCGGCGGCATTATTAAAGTACTTACTACAGACCTTTCAATGGGATGGATTATCGCAGTTGCGGTAATTGCGATTTTAAGCCTAGTCATTGGTTTATTTAGCATCGCGATTCCTAAGTTTAAGCGTATCCAAAAGTTAGTAGATAAAATTAACTTAATCACTCGTGAATCTTTAACCGGTATGCTCGTTATTCGTGCTTTTAATACTCAAAAACATGAAGAAAAGAAATTTGAAAAAGGAAATCAAGATTTAACAAAAACAAATTTATTTGTAAGCCGTTTAATGTCATTTATGATGCCAATGATGATGTTTATCATGAATGCCGTTACTGTACTTATTATTTGGGTTGGATCACACCAAGTGGATATGGGACATATGCAAGTTGGTGATTTGATGGCATTTATGCAATATACAATGCAAATCATCATGGCCTTCTTAATGATTTCAATGGTATCTATTATGGTTCCACGTGCTTCAGTTTCCGCACAACGTATCGCAGAAGTTTTAGATACTGACATTACCATTAGTGATGTAAAAGAGCCGAAAACATTTGCTTCAGACAAGAAAGGTTACGTTGAATTTAAAAATGTTGGCTTTAGATACCCAGGTGCAGAAGAAGATGTGCTTTCCAATATCACCTTTACTGCAAAACCTGGTGAAACGACAGCTTTCATCGGAAGTACAGGTAGTGGTAAATCAACATTAATCAACTTAATTCCACGCTTTTACGATGTCACAAGCGGCCAAATATTAATAGATGGCACGGATATTAGAGAAGTATCTCAGAAGGAATTAAGAGAGAAAATTGGTTATGTACCGCAAAAAGGAGTTCTCTTCTCAGGTACAATCGAGAGTAATTTGAAATATGGTAAAAAAGAAGCAACTGAAGAAGAACTCGAAAAAGCGGCGGAAATCGCGCAAGCTATGGAGTTTATTAACGCGAAGCCTGAAAGCTTCCGCACAGAAATATCACAAGGTGGTACGAACGTTTCCGGTGGTCAAAAACAAAGACTTTCTATTGCGCGTGCTCTTACGAAAAAATCGGAAATCTTCATATTCGATGATAGTTTCTCAGCTCTTGACTTTAAGACAGACGCAGCATTGCGCAGAGCTTTAAACAATGAGATTACAGGAAGTACTATTTTACTTATTGCCCAAAGAATCAGTACAATCATGAATGCCGATAAGATTATTGTACTTGACGAAGGAAAAATAATTGGAACTGGTACTCATGAAGAGCTTATGGAAAACTGTGAAGTTTATAAGCAAATTGCTTTATCACAACTTTCAAGAGAGGAGTTGTCATCATGAGTGATAGAAAAATAGAAAATAGAAAACAAAGCGGCCCTGGTCCTGGCGGTGGCGGTCCTATGGGCGGCGGCATGAGAAAGATTGAGAAAGCAAAAAACTTCAAAGGAACGATGAATAAACTCCTTCAATACTTGAAGCCCTATAAATTATCAATCTTAATCGTTATCCTTTTCGCAATCGGCAGTGCAGCCTTTACAATCGTTGGTCCAAAAATTTTAGGAAACGCGACAACAAAACTTTTCGAAGGACTCGTAAGCAAAGTATCAGGAGGACCCGGTGCGGCCATTGACTTTACCTATATCGGAAACATTGTCATTTTACTCCTTGGATTATATATACTGAGCACTGTGTTTGGTATTATCCAGGGGTACATTATTTCTGGAGTAGCTCAAAAAGTATCTTATAACTTCAGAAAAGAAATCGATGAAAAAATTAACCGTATGCCGCTGAAATACTTTGATAAAACAACGCACGGCGAAGTATTATCGAGAATTACAAATGACGTAGATACGGTGAGCCAAACTTTAAACCAAAGTATGTCGCAAATCATCACATCCGTTATTACAATCATCGGTGTACTTATCATGATGTTATCAATCAGCTGGCAAATGACATTAGTGGCGCTTTTAATATTGCCAGTATCGATGATTCTCATCATGGCAGTCGTAAAACGATCACAAAAATACTTCAAATCCCAGCAAGAATATTTAGGACACGTAAACGGTCAGGTCGAAGAAATTTATAGTGGTCACAATATCGTAAAAGCCTTCAACAAAGAAGAAGAAGAAGTGAAAAAATTCGAAAAGGTAAATGATACCCTTTACCATTCCGCATGGAAATCTCAATTTTTATCTGGAATGATGATGCCGATTATGACATTTATCGGTAATATCGGTTACGTCGCTGTATCTATTTTAGGTGGATGGCTTGCGGTAAAGAGAACCATCGCAGTTGGAGACATTTTAGCCTTTGTGCAATATGTTAGAAGCTTTACGCAACCAATCGCTCAAGTAGCACAAATCGCGAACGTACTTCAATCTACTGCAGCTGCTGCAGAAAGAGTCTTCGAATTTTTAGAAGAAGAAGAGGAAGTGCCAGAAGCAGAAAATCCAGTGAAGCTGCAAAAAGTTAAAGGAGAAGTTACCTTCCAAGATGTTCAATTTGGATACAATCCAGATAAGATCATCATCAATGATTTCTCATCTAACATTAAACCTGGACAAAAGGTAGCAATCGTCGGACCAACCGGAGCTGGTAAAACAACGATTGTAAAACTGTTAATGCGTTTCTATGACATAAACAGCGGTGCAATATGTATCGACGGTCACGATATAAAAGACTTCACGCGAGAAGACCTGCGCAACATGTTTGGTATGGTACTTCAAGACACTTGGCTATTTAACGGCTCCATCATGGAAAATATACGTTACGGTAGAATCGATGCTACAGACGAAGAAGTAATTGAAGCAGCGAAAGCAGCTCACGTTCACAACTTCGTAAAAACATTACCAAATAAATATCAAATGGAACTAAACGAAGAAGCAAGCAACGTATCCCAAGGACAAAAGCAACTACTAACAATTGCACGTGCCCTTATAGCGGATCCGAAAATATTAATACTCGATGAAGCAACAAGCTCCATTGACACTCGTACAGAAGTACTGATTCAAAAAGCGATGGAAAACCTTATGGAAGGTAGAACAAGCTTCATTATCGCTCATAGATTATCAACAATACGTGATGCAGATTTAATCCTTGTCATGAAAGACGGAGATATTGTAGAACAAGGTAATCATGAAGAGTTATTGAAAGCTGATGGTTTCTATGCTTCGCTTTATAATAGTCAGTTTGAAGGTGCGGATGCTTCTTGAGTTAGTAGGTGAAAGTCCATTTAAATAACTAAACCCACGAAGAAAATGCATTTTCTTCGTGGGTTTTTATTATTTTTAAGGTTCTGTTACAAAATTTTAAAAAGTAAGCTAGACTTTTGCAAAACAGAGTGAGGAGCATGATAAATGGGATGTTTTAAAGGGAAACAATTTAAAAAGAACATTAGAAGATTAATTAATACATTCTTGTAATGTTTTAGTGTTTCTCCTCCTTCTCTTGTTTTATGAATATCTCCAAAGATAAGGAGCATTTCTTCCCGATTAATTGTTGCACAACGGATAACCGGTTTAATTAAAGGGAATTATCAAAAAGGGTACTATAAAATAGAACAAGCCAAAGAAATAGATAAGGAGTGAGCAAGCGATGGACAACATGATTAATACGGGCAGCTTTGGTTTACAAAGGGGACCTGATCCAAAAACGGTTGGCCAGTATTTGTTCGATTGCCTGAAACTCGAGGGCATTACCGAAATTTTTGGTGTCGCAGGGGACTATAATTTTACACTTCTTGATACTTTGGAGTGTTATAACGGCATCCGTTTTATAGAAGGACGAAATGAACTAAACTCGGGCTACGCTGCAGATGGCTATGCAAGAATCAAAGGAATATCGGCTCTTATTACGACATTTGGGGTCGGGGAGCTCAGTGCATGCAATGCGATAGCGGGAGCCAACAGCGAGCATGTGCCAATTATACACATTGTGGGTGCGCCTCCTGAGAAGGATCAAAAAGAGCATAAGCTTATGCATCACACCTTAATGGATGGGAATTTTGACGTTTTTCGCAAGGTGTATGAGCAGATTACGGCATATACCGCGGTGCTTACGCCGGAAAATGCCAAGATTGAAATTCAGACTGCGATTCGCATTGCTAAGGAAAAGAAAAAGCCGGTATACCTGGTTGTGGCTAATGATTTAGTGACCAAGCCGATTAAAGTCTGGGCAGAACCGGTACCACCACGTCCAACATCCAATCCGAATACCCTTCAGGCTGCAGTGAATCATGTCCGTCCGCTTTTGGAACGTTCCCACCGACCAGTTATCTTGGTGGATGTGAAAACGATGCGATTCGGCCTTCAGACAGCGACTCGGCAGCTAGCCGATGCAATGAATGTGCCTGTTGTAACGATGATGTACGGGAAGGGAGGATTCGACGAGAACCATCCAAATTATATCGGAATGTATCAAGGCTCTTTCGGGAGGACTGAAGTCCAAAGTACGGTAGAGAATGCAGATTGTATCATTGCGATTGGCATGGTATGGGCGGACACAAACACCGCAAGTTTTACCGCAAAGCTGAATCCGCTGATAACTGTCAATATTCAACCGGATATAGTTAAAATCGCTGAGGCGGAATATCCGAATGTTCTTGCAGCCGACATGCTACTTGCCGTTCAGAAGGTGAATTATAAGGGCAAAGGTTTGACAAAAAAATTGTCATTCCCTTATGAGCAATTCACAACTACTGCCGACGGACCTCTAATGGCTGACGGCTATTATCCGCGTTTTCAGCGCATGCTGAAAGAGGAGGATATTGTAATCGCCGAGACCGGAACGCTTTATTACGGAATGGGAGAGATAAGACTGCCGGGCAATGTAACATATATTGGACAAGGTGGATGGCAGTCCATCGGTTACGCAATCCCTTCCGCGTTTGGTGCTATTATGGCCGCGCCGGAACGCCGAGTATTGGTGTTTACAGGTGACGGTGCCCTGCAGCTAACGGTACAGGAAATCAGTTCTATGCTCTATTACGGCTGCAAGCCCATAATCTTTGTCTTGAACAACGATGGTTATACAATTGAGAAATATTTAAATGTCAAAACAGAGGATCAAAAGTACAACCAAATCCCTCGATGGTCTTACACCAAGCTGGCCGAAGCTTTTGGAGGTAACGCGTTTACCGTTACGGTCCGGACCTATGGAGAGCTTGATCAGGCTATAATCCATGCTGAAAAGGAAAGCGCCAAAAGACTCTGTATTATTGAAATGATCGCAGGGAATCGAATGGACGCACCTGAATATATGCGACGGATGCGTAGTTATATGGAGAAGCAGGGAAAGCAGCGCAGTCAGAACTAGTATCCAATTCCCTAGTCCCTAATTGAATACTAATCGAACAGTTCTAATCATATTCTTTTAATAAAACGCAATTAAAGGGGTGTAAAGTGAGTTGACAAAAGTTAAGGTTAGTTTACGGCCCATTGCAAGTAAGTTCAATTTACCTACTGTTTTGAAAACAACTATACTACCAGGTGACTCAATTGAAAGGTTATTTATTGCAACCCAGGTAGGAGAAATCTTTTACATAGGAGACGGAGTTATAAGGACTTTTTTAGATATTCGCCCGCGAATTATCAAATTAGGCACGTTTGAAGAAGGTGTCTCTAGTAGCGGTTATGATGAACGCGGATTGCTAGGACTAGCGTTTCATCCACAATTTTATCAAAACGGTTTATTTTACCTTCATTATTCAGTAGCTGGCACTCAAGGTCCGGGTGCCCTTTCTGAACCTTTTAAACCTAATCCGTGTGATCCGAAAACTTTAAACTTAAAGTGGGTAAATAGAGATACTCAATATGATCATATTGATACGGTTGAGGAATGGATTTTACAATCACATAGTCAACCTCAAAAACGACGGACATTACTTAACATAAGAAGGCCCTTTTTTAATCATAACGGAGTCAATAGTTTAAACTTTTCACCTGAGAGTGGAAAACTTGTTTTTACAAATGGAGATGGTGGATCGGGTTATGATCCATTTAATTTAAGCCAGGATGATTTAGAAATAGCGGGTAAAATAATTGAAATTGATGTAAGTAAAAATACATTCATAAATAACCCTCCAGTAGTTACACGCTTTAATGAGTTTCCTTTATCTATACAAGAAACACTTACAGTAATTGCGAAAGGAGTTCGGAATATAACAGGTATTTCATTTCAAAGGTTTTATAATCAGTATATCAAATATGCTGGAAATGTCGGGCAGGATATTGTAGAGTCTGTTTTTTCGTTTGTTCATTATAAACCCATACCGGTTACCGAACTTGTTCAAACGCATTTAATGAGATCCACTCCCAATCAAGATGGATTTATTAATTTTGGTTGGCGAGGATGGGAAGGAGAATTTCCTACTTCTTTTATAAGGCACTGTTCTGAGAACCCTACTTTGGATGAGAGAACAATGGCTTATTATAATGAAACAATAGAAACATCAGTGAGGCGCATACAGCCCCTAATTAGTTATTTTCATAAAGATTCCAGAGCAGATAAGTTTGGAGGAACCTCACTTACAGGAGTACAACCATATATGGGAACTACAATTCCTAGTTTAACTGGTAGTATCGTGTTTACTGATCTTGCTAAGAAAGAAGAATTTCAATCTCCAGTAAAGGGAGTGTTAGCTTTTACTAGAGCAGTTCTAGACGGGAAACGTAATGATTTTCATGTTATTGAAACCACTTATGATTTTGGGACTCAAGCAGCTTATTATGTTAGTTTAGGAACAAACTTAGATCAAACTAGATTATATTTAGGAGTTTATGGTTCTATGAAAGTAACTGAATTTAACAAAGGTACTATTTTTGAAATTGTTCCATGATACGGTATAAACTCTTAGTCTAAAAATATATGGAATTCATACTTTTTCAAACGCACAACTTAGCGCCTCTTAAAAAACCTTCTATGGATAAACATCTATTGTATAGTGATTCCTAACAAGCAGAAAGTAAAACATAACCAATAAGTATTTGAATAAAAATAGAAAGTGGTGAATTAAGTCTCTTTAGGGGGGAATTTGATGAATCGCTTTAGAAGCTATTGGTATCAATGGATGATAGAGCAGGATGCGAATTTTGTTCATAAAAGAAAGGTGACGCCTGCAAGTAGGTTAGTCATTACAGCATTACTCGGTTCATTTGCTGCTATTTTTCAATCTGCGGGGAACTTAATCCCTGGAATTGGGTTATTTATTAGTCCTTTCGCGACGCTACCGATTTTTCTGGCTATTTGTTATTCTATTCGTGAGGGAGTACTTTCTTATATTCTTACTATTTTCCTACTATTCATTATTGAGCCAAGTGAACTAATTGTCTTTCCCTTTACTACAGGCTTATTAGGTATAGCGTTAGGAGTATCCTTTTTACAATTCAAGAGGAGGATTTGGGTAATTTCCTTTTCAGCGATATGTCTACTTATAGGAATTATGATCATTCTCGATATATTCCGTTTTCCTGTACTTGGTCCTAGTATTCATACGACTATGGATATAAAAGTTATTACATTAATATTTATACTGAGTTTTTTATACTGCTGGATCTATGCAGAGTTGTGTAGAATAATAATGAATAGAGTATATAAAGTATGGTCTTAGCAATTGCATAAAATCTTTTTGAACAAATACACTTTCTCATATATTTTTAAAAATTGGAGATGTAAGCCATGTATAACATTGAAATTAGAAGGCCGAATTCGAATGATTTAGATGAATTACATTTGTTTTTTCGTCTTGTTATTACTAATACATTTAAAAACGAAGGGTTATCACATCTATTAGATGACATAGAAAATGAAATTAACTCGAAAAAGAAATATTTAAAAAATGATTTTGATAGTAATGGAGAAAATCGTTACTTTTTATTAGCGATAGATACAAGTAACGATAAAATCATTGGAACGATTGAAATCGGTCCAGCAAGTGCATTGATTAATAGTTGTACAGACGGTGTACTTAAGGATTTGTATGAAATAGGAACTGTATTAATACTTCCGGAGTATCAAAGAAAAGGTATAGGGAGTTTACTACTAAATACAATGTATCTTACATTACTTAGCAGAGGAATAACCGAATGCTGTTTAGATAGTGGATACAAAAAAGCACAAAGTATATGGACAAAAAAGTTTGGAAAACCTAGTTATGTGCTGAAGGATTATTGGGGCGAATCAAACGATCATATGATTTGGAAAAAAAGTTTACATGATATACCTATAATATTTGAATTATAAAATGAAATATCTCTCTTAACATAGCTTTTCTTACATACTTATGCTATTATTTATCTTTATAATAAAAGAGGACGTGAATGAACTTGATTAAAATTAATATTCCTGAAGCTGATGTTTCCATTACTGAACGTAACCAAGTTATTAAAGGAGACGAGCCATTAATTACTCCAATTAACGGTTTTATCGATTTCCACTTGTTCCCTAGAGATAAAGGCGGCATTTTTATGTTTTACAATATTAATGACGAACTTCTTTTCGTAGGTAAAGCTCGTAAAATTAGACAACGTATTAAAAAGCATTTTGAAGATAATGTTTCACCAATCAAAAATAATCGTGATGAAGTATACCGTATCGATGCATGTATCGTAGAAGATCCAACTGAAAGAGAAATTTACGAAACATACATCATTAATAAGTACAAAGCGAAATATAACGTTGATAAAGTGTTTTATAAATAAACAACATTAGCGAAATGAAACAATCCTAGTACATACACTAGGATTGTTTTTATTTATATAGCTTTGTAATTTTTGTCCGTAATGATTTTCCTCGCATTTGTTCCTCCTTATAAGGGAATAGATTATTTAATCGGCAGAATTTTTTCGTATTTTAAAGTAATGAGCGGCAATTAAACAAAGTACCCCTATAAATAACATAATAATTCCAAAAGTTTTATGCTTTCCTTCGAAGAAAGGTATGTCTGTAATTACATTTGTCATACATAAGCCTAAGAACACAAGAATTGGTCCAATCCAAAGTAATATGTTGCCTAATTTTGTATGTTTCTCCATGTAAACCCTCCTTTTTTACATATATATCCATCTTTATCGCAATCCATAACTTCTAAATAAAGGTTAAAGTAAATCCCCAAGAGAAATATATTTTCTTTCATAACAAAAATTAAAGCATCATATATTGGTACAAGCAAATGAGAAAGGAGATCATCATGAATTGGCTAGAAGCTTTTATTTTAGGAATTATTCAAGGGCTGACAGAGTTTTTACCTATAAGCAGTACAGGTCACCTATATTTAGGGCGACATATTTTTCAGTTAGATGAGGCAGGTTTGTTTTTAGATACGATGCTGCATATAGGGACGTTACTTGCGGTGTTTATTTATTATAGAAAAGAATTTATTTATTTAATAAAAAATCCATTTTCAAAGCTTATGCTATTACTTATTGTCGGGACGATACCTGCGGTTGTAATCGGCTTATTATTTAAAGACTTTTTTGAAGATATTTCAAAAACAGGTATAACAATAGGTTGGGAGTTTTTAGTGACGGGTTTATTTCTTTATATGGCCGATAAACAAAAGAACGGTCGTAAAAAAATGAATGATATTACATATAAAGATGCATTCATAATTGGTTCATTTCAAGCAGTAGCTATATTTCCAGCAATTTCCCGTTCTGGAATGACAATTGTCGCTGCATTATGGAGAAAGTTAGACCGTGAAACAGCGGCGTACTTTTCCTTTTTATTATCAACACCAGCTATTGTCGGAGCTATCATCTTGCAATTTGCAGATGTTTTTCAAGGGAAAGCTGAATCTATTTCTAGTACATCATTAATTGTCGGAACATTATCAGCAGCGTTCTTTGGTTACATAGCAGTTTCATGGATGATCCAATATTTAAAACGTCATTCTTTAAAAGTATTCGCGTATTACGTATGGGGATTAGGTATTTTAATTTTAATGTTGCAATTCACACAGGTGTTTTAAATATAATTATCAAGGAATTATTAGTTAAGATCCTGTTCCATTCATACACGACAGGATCTCTTTTCATTAAGGGGGAAAAAATGTTTACTAAGGCTATTGTTATTGGTGGAAGTATCGCAGGAAAACTCGCCGCAAAGGCTTTATCAAATACGTTTGAAGAAGTAATCATTGTAGAAGCTGGTGAAGAATGGGATGGAAAAGGCCCGCGAAAAAGAGTTCCGCAAAGTAATCATCCGCATGTGTTATTAAAAGGCGGCGAAGAAGCACTTGAGGAGTTGTTTCCTAACATTACTAATGAATTAATTGAAGCAGGTAGCATCGTAAATAATTTTACTCGCGATTTAAAATGGCATCAGTTCGGCCTATGGAAGCAGCCTTTCAAAGGCGAAATAAATATGATTCAACAAAGTCGTCTTCTGTTAGAATCGCATATTCAAAAACGAATTGAACAAGTTTCAAATGTTACTTCGAAGTATGAAATGTTGGTTGAAGGATTACTAGTAGATAACAAGCTTAATAAAGTCTATGGAATAAGAGCTAAATGTTTGAAAACAGGAATGAAAGAAGAATTTCATGCAGATCTTGTTGTTGATGCGAGTGGATTTGGTTCGAAAAGTATAGATTGGTTAAAAGAATACAATTTCGAAGTACAAGAAGAGAAAATAAGAATTGATTTGTTTTACGCAACTAGAATGTTTAGGCTCAAAGAAAAAGAGAAATTAGACTGCTGTAATATGCTTATGTCTCCAAGTTTTCCTGAGAATCCTTATGGTGTTCTAATTCAAACGATTGAAGATGATCGTTATTTTGTTACTTTTAGTGGATATGCAAATGAAAAAGCACCGCAAACAGATGATGAATTTTATGATTTTGCTGAAAACCTATCAATCACTAATGTTACAGAGTTTCTAAACAAATCTGAGGCGATTACCGATATAAAAACGTACAAAATTCCATATCAAGTACGCAGGCGATTTGATCTAGTTAATAATTTGCCTGAAGGATTGTTAGTAGTTGGAGATGCGCATTGTCGTTTTGATCCAGTTTTCGGACAAGGTGTTTCAGTTGCAGCTATGGAAGCTCACCAATTACAACTAATTCTTCAAGGGAGAAAAAGGCTTGATAAAATATTAACTCGAGAGTTTTATAGGAAGACTGCTATGATTATCAAAACACCTTGGGAAATGACCACAACGGAGATAGCACGTCATCCTAAGTTACAGAAAGAATTAACTACGAAACAAAAATTTCAGCAATGGTATACGAAACAAATATATCAACTTTCTGCAAGTGATTCTGATATTTATATTCGGTTAGTCAGAGTTATGAACTTAATTCGTAGTCCATTTCATCTTTTTCATCCTAGAGTATTACTTACTGTATTACTCAGACGAAAGAAATAGCAGGAAAATTATCGTTTAAAAAAGAATGTATAACAGTTAGTAAATCAAGAAGGGGTAAACGGGATGGAAATATACATAGAACAATTAAAGAATCAAGACGCTGAAGATTTATTTAATTTTGAACTCACGAACAAATCATTTTTTGAAACAATGGTACCAAGTCGTGGCTCTAATTATTACGTGTATGAATACTTTCAAAAGCAACTTGCCGAACTATTAAAAGAACAAACTGAGGGGATTTCTTATTTTCATCTCATACGTAATACAGAAAAAGAAATTGTAGGACGTATCAATTTAGTTGATGTAGATAAGGAAAAACGAATTGGGTCGTTAGGCTACCGAGTTGGAGAGGGTTTTACAAAAAAAGGAGTTGCAGCAGCATCTGTAAAATTGATTTTGGCTCAAGCAAGAGTCTATGAAATTAATGAAATACGTGCTATGACAACAACAAATAACATAGCTTCACAAATTGTATTAGAAAAGAACGGATTTTCTCGTGAAAAGGAAGCGGAGACAACTACTGTAGATTTAAACGGGGAAAACGTAAATTTCGTACATTATATTTGGAGGACTACTAAGGGTTAAAAATAATAGGGAGGGACATGTACATGAAGGATTTACGTTATCCAATAGGTCAATTTACTTACGTAGGAACTATTACAGAAGAAATAATTGATAAATGGATTCAAGAAATAGAGGATTTACCTAATGAACTAGCAAGAGCGATAAAAGATTTAGATCAGAAGCAGTTAGATACACCGTATCGCGTCGGTGGATGGACTGTTCGCCAAGTTGTTCATCATGTTGTTGATAGTCATATGAATAGCTACATACGCTTTAAATTAGCAATGACAGAAAAGAATCCAACTATTAAACCGTACAAAGAAGAAAAATGGGCAGAGCTACCTGACTCGAAATTACCAGTAGATGTTTCACTTGTAATGCTAGATTCATTACATAAAAGATGGGTTAACTTATTATATTCTTTAGAACCGGCAGATTTAGAAAAGACATTTAATCATCCTGAATCAGGAGAAACAAAACTTGCTGCTGCAATTGGACTATATGCATGGCACGGTCGTCATCATACAGCTCACATTACTTCTTTAAGAGAGCGTTTAAATTGGTAACATTAGAGAAGGCGACAGAAATTGATGCAGCAGTTTTATTTCAAATGCAAATAGACTCATTTAGTCCTTTATTAAATAAATATAAAGACTATGAAACAAATCCAGCAAATGAATCTATTGAAAAAACTATTTTAAGAATAAATAATCCGAGCAACAACTTTTATAAGATGATAATAGATTCGAACCTTGTTGGAGCGATATGTATATCCCAAAAAGAAAGACCTTATAAATTTTGGATCAGTCCAATGTTCATTCATCCAATCTATCAAGGGAAAGGAATCGCTAAGAAGGTACTTATTTTAATTGAAGAGATGTTTCCAGAAGCACGGAGTTTTGAACTTGCTACGATTTTAGAAGAAGAAAGAAATTGTTTTCTATACGAAAAAATGGGATATAAAAGAACAGAAGTAATAAAGAAATTAAATGATAAAACTACACTTATTTATTACAAAAAAGAAAGGTAAAGCATTTGAAATACGCTTTACCTTTTTATGTTTTTTAGATTAAATATACAAAAATAACGCATATTCTTCCAAAATACTCGGGTTAGTAATTTCGATAATGAATAAATATACGGAAAGGCGTTATTTCGTCGTATATGTTACTAACGCTTTTTGAATGCTTAAAATACTATCGTCACCTTTAAATTCTTTCGTAATTGGATCATCCATACTAGATACCCAAATTTTAAGCTCTGCATCTAAATCAAAATGCCCAGCTGTTTCAATGCTAAATTGTGTAATACTTTTATAAGGAATAGAATGATACTCTGTTTTTTTACCTGATATCCCTTGTTTATCAACTAAAATAAGACGACGATTTGTAAATACGATTAAATCACGAATTAATTTATAAGCATGCTCAACTTTTTCATCATCTAGCATAATCTTTTCTAAATCACGTTCAACGCTTTCTGTACTCGCACTTGATGCATTTCCTAAAATACCACTAAATAAACCCATATGAAATTCCTCCTTTATAATATGTGGAATGAGTTTCTTATATTGTACCATGCGAATGACTAATAGATTATGACATTGCTTCAATAGTTTTTTGTTATTATTGCAACTAATTTATATAACCTCATCCTAAAATCTTGTGCTAACATGTAATTAAGAAAACAGAAGCAGAGGGACTGAGCATGAAGAATATCGGTTTAGTATTAGAAGGCGGCGGAATGAAAGGATTATATACTGCAGGAGTACTCGAATATTTTATGGAAAGGGACTTATTCTTTCCGTATGTAGTCGGTGTATCCGCTGGAGCATGTATGGGAGCGACCTATTTATCACGTCAAAAAGGAAGAAATAAGAAAGTGAATACAGAGCTAGTAGGAGATCACAGGTATATATCTTATCGAAACTTAATTAGCAAACGTGAATTATTTGGAATGGATTTTTTATTTGATGAAGTACCAAACAAAATTGTACCGTTTGATTTTCAAACATTCCTAAATTCAAATGAACAGTTTGTAATCGGAACGACTGATTGTGAATCAGGACAGGCAGTTTATTATAATAAAACAGAACATGGAAATGATATTTTAAAAATTATTCGTGCATCAAGCTCTGTGCCGTTTATAGCACCTGCTGTAGAATATGATAATCGAAAATTGTTAGATGGAGGGATTACAGATCCTATTCCAGTATTAAAAGCGCAAAATGATGGTTACCAAAAGAATGTTGTTATTATGACAAAGCCGGATGGATACGAGAAGCAGCGGAATAAATTTTCTGGGCTGGCTAAAATATTATATAGAAAATATCCGAATATCGCACAATCTTTAGTAGAACATTATCGTTTTTATAATGAGACGATAACTTATATGAATCAAATAGAACAAAAAGAAAATTTTTATATCATTCAGCCTAGCGTACAGCTTCCTATAAGCGGAATAGAAAGAAATAAAGAGAAACTTGTTAACCTATATAATCTTGGCTATACAGATGCTCAACATCATTATGAAAAATTATTAAGTTGGGTAAGGAAATAAAGGGGTGGAAAATTGCTATTAGGTAAAAAGGTTATTTTTAATGAATTGCAGAAAATGCATAGTCCACTGCATAAACCGTTTCCGTATCGTGCTACAGGAAAATTGCAACGAGACTTAAAAAGTAAATTTACAGATGATGACTGTATAAATGCTGATTTAAATTATTATTGGATGCATACAGCAGGTACTTTAAGTTACATACTTAATAACAACGAAAAGG
This sequence comes from Bacillus sp. AC266, assembly GCF_979253805.1. Taxonomy (NCBI): domain Bacteria; kingdom Bacillati; phylum Bacillota; class Bacilli; order Caryophanales; family Bacillaceae; genus Bacillus; species Bacillus sp. AC266. Next base: position 774,777 of record NZ_CEEDEC010000001.1, on the reverse strand, counting down.
AGATTGTGTTTGATCAAATAAAGTGGCTAAAGAAATCGTTTTTTGAATGGTTTCCGCAATATCGTTTTATAGAAACAGAAATTGTGAAGTATCCCATTTTGTATAGAGATTTCATGAATTATGAGAAGGCCCGGAAACTATTACTGTATTATATTACTGAATAAAAATAAAAACGTACAAGTTATGCTGCTTGTGCGTTTTTTTGTTCATAAAAAATACAATTTTAATACCTTGTTTATATAGGGATTCTAATACGAAGAAAGAAGTACATATAGAATGATGTAAAGGAGGGAGAGGCGTTTATATACCGTTTTCCTTTAATCCATTATCCAATTCGAATATAGTTAGTTATTTATGATAAAATATTTCGAGTGAAATCAAGTACTTATTATATCCAGTATTAAATAAGTTAAGCCAGGAGGAACAATAGTAACATGGAAAACGTGTCAAATATAGATAAATTGGAATCAATAAAATCTTTACAATCGACAATTCGTAAACTTGAAAATGCTTTTTCACAGATGACTCAAAAGGGAGCAAATACTACCTTAGTGAAAAAAAGGCTTAAAGCCGTTTGTATAGGGCTAGCAGTGTTAGAGAACGTGTGGAATCAAGAAAGTCATCGGTATAGCCAAGAAGAGTTAGCAGAAGCACGTAATGTCCTTGCTGGTTTGCTCCCATCAATTGAGAGAGCCTATGATAAGTCTAAGGCTGGTAGTCCTCAAAGAACACTTTTAGAAAGAAGAATAAAAGCGTTGAAACTTTCTATTCAGGCAATTGATAAACCTTCTAATAAATAACTCATCTAAATACATAACATACTAATCTTAAATTTTATAAAAGCAATCTAATGAAAAGAAAGAAATACAAAGGAGGCAGATGGGTGACTTCAATAATTAGTCCTAAGTTAGAGGAGCTTAATAATCAATTAAAAAAGGAAACGAGAAAGCAATTTATACTTTTTTGCATGAAATAAAGTCAAATAATACGCCACTAATAGAACAATGTCCTGTAGAAAATCAGTATAAGCTTATAACGTATATATGGTTAGGGGATCAAAAAACTGAAAACGTCTATGTATTCGGTAGTTTTCCTGGTTGGGATCTGTCTGTAAATCAACTACAACGGTTGTTACAGACAGATATTTGGTATGTAACGTTTAGGACGGATGAGAGTTTTATTTCAACGTACTATTTTTCAGTAAACGATTTTTTCGAAAATGATTGGATAAAGCGCAGTTAAAAGTACCAACTAGACCGATTTAATAAAAATACATTTGGAGAAGATGCCAATAAAGCGTCTGTGTTAAACATAGGAATGGAAGTACAGTATAGCAGTCGTTTTCCTTCAGATCATTATCCATCTGGAAAAATTGAAACATATTCTTTTCATAGTACGATTTTAAATGACACACGTAAAATTTATATTTATACGCCTCATGACTATTCTCACACTTCACATCTTCAAGAACTTCTCATTGTGTTTGATGGGAATTCATTCATTAATAACCTTTCAATCGCAAGAACACTCAATTATTTAATATACGAAAAAGAAATCCCATCTTGTATTGCTGTTGCAATAGAACCCGTTGATCGACTAGAAGAGCTAACTTATAACGATAAAATGAATACATTTTTAACGGAGGAACTACTTCCATGGATTCAAGCTAGGTATCACGTATATCAAGAAAAGAATCATACAACAATTGCTGGTTTCAGTCTTGGTGGCTTAGCAGCTTTTTATGCAGCGCTTCAAAATCCACATGTTTTCGGAAACGTGTTGTCAATGTCTGGATCCGTGCATTGGAAAAAGGATGGTTATGAAAATCAAATTCCTTGGATTGAAAATCAAATTTCATCTATAGATTCTAATACGAGTCAACCTCATTTTTACATAGCAGCAGGAGAACTTGAAAACAAACCTCTTTTAACGGCTAATAGACGCCTGTATAAAGCTTTAAAAGAAAAAGGATACCAAATTACTTATGAAGAGTTTCAAGGCGGTCATGACGATGTTTGGTGGCGAGAAAAGTTATTTGATGGGTTGAAAGCATTAAAATATACAAAAACCACACTATAAAATAAAAAGGAGAGAGAATCTATGAATCAAGATGAGCTAGATAAAAAACTTAAAAAACAAGAAATTTTAGTAAAAGATGAAAAAGTTTGGTCGTTCACGTATGAGGATCATATTAGCTCTATCGTTAAAGAAGCAGAAAAGAAAGGGTCTTTTGATAATTTGCCAGGTAAAGGGAAACCTCTAAATCTAGATAAAGATCTTTCGTATAATCCTGAAAAACAACTGTATAGAACTTTAAAAAATAATCATGTTTTACCTAGGTGGATTGAGCTTTCAAAGGAAATTGATGATTTAAAAGAAAGGCTAAAAGAAACTACAAATACTGCAGAAGCAGCGGATTTAATTCGAACTATTAATAAAAAGGTTTTAGAACATAATTTACTTTGTCCACCAAGTGCGCAAAAAACGAGGGTGAAAACGGATATTTAACGATTTTCAATGAAGTTATCTTTTGCTATATAATTAAGTAAGGCATTTTCAATTCATTATTAAGGGGAGGCAAATGTAATGAAGAATACGTATCAACTTCAAATTCCGAAAGAACTAGAGCAGTATCGTAGTATTTTAGAAGAAAGTGTGAAACCGTATATTAAAGTGTCTGGAACGCAAGCAGAAACAACTCTTTTTGAAAGTAAGTTGGTGGCTATCCGTATGTACCTATATATCAAGAGCATCCTAAAGATTCAAATGGACAACCTATGATGTTACTTGCGCAGCTAAACTTTGAAGAAATGCCGCATGTTGAATATATGCCTCAAAAGGGTATGCTGCAGTTTTTCGTAAGTGCTGAAGATGAGCTTTACGGAGCAGATTTTGATCATCCAACAATCCAAAAAGACTTTCGAATTATTTATCATTCTACAATTATAGAAGATTTAAATAAGGTTATTACTGATTTTAGTTATTTAAACACTTCAGAATTAGAGGACTTTATCATACCTGAAGCAGCGAAATTAAAGTTTGAATTGGGTTATCAACCCGTAACATCAAGGGATTATCGATTTGAAAAGATGTTTAGTGAGGAAATTGATTGGGAAGAAATTGTTGATGAAGAAAATAATACAGAATTAGGCGAACTGTATGATGATTTATGTAAAGATCAAGGGCATAAAATTGGTGGTTATCCATTTTTCACACAGACAGATCCAAGGGAATGGGAAGAAAAATACCAGCAACATGATATATTATTGCTGCAAATCGATACAGATGATTCATTAAATATTATGTGGGGAGATTCTGGTGTTGCTAATTTCTTTATAAAGAAAGATGATTTATTAAATCTAGATTTTTCCAATGTTATTTACAATTGGGATTGTTACTAAAAATAGATAAATGGATTACTAGCTAGCAAAAGAAATCTTCCTGAAGGTGAGGAGGATTTTTTTACGTTAAAAATAAACGTTATGTTAACTAGAATGAAGAATACAATGAAAGTCAAGCGTAAATAAAAGAAATAACAACAAAAATATAAAATAATAAAACATATGTAATAGCAATAAATCTATAAAGCAAAACATAAAATGAAATTTATCATTTGTATAGAAAAATTTATTTCGCATAAAAAAATTCCGTGCTAATCAAAATTATTTTTGACTCGTTAAACGATAATTAATCGATTAAGATTTGCTGTGATTAATTTATAGCAAAATAAACGATAAAAACTGTAGAAATTCATTTAGATAAGATTTTATGTGAATCTCATTAAAAATACCTATTTCGTCTCATTAAGTATAGTTTACTTGGTTTTTGATACAGATGAACACTTACTCTATACAACTTCGTATAATATATATTATGTTAACTAGAAAAAAGTAATAAACTTATTACACATTGGTCTCGGTTGTTACACTTCCCTTTTCTTTGTTTGTTCATGATTGGTTGTGTGTTATATGAATTGATACAGCTTAATAGCTTAGATAAATTGTTCTAATATATTTTTGTTGTTTATTTTCATAAATAATGCCGCAAACAAATTTTAGTTAAGACAAAAAAGCAATTTGTTTAATCGTTAACTTTAAACAAATTTCTTCGATGTTAATTTAATTGATGATAAGTTTTTAAATTAGTTTGCTACAGCAATTGCTTCGATTTCAATTAATAAGTTATCGTTAATTAACTTTCTAACTTCTACAGCTGAACTTGCTGGTGGATTCTTAGTATCAATGTATTGATCTCGAACATCTCTAACAATGGCCATTTGAGAAATATCTGTTAAGAAAAATGTTAATTTTACTACATCATTAAATTTTAATTCCAAAGTTTCTAATGCGCTTTTAATATTTTCGAATACTTGTCGCGTTTGTGTAGCTAAATCATCAATGCCAACTATTTGACCATCAGTATTGATCGCTACTTGTCCAGATATGTAAATTGTTCGTTTAGCGTTACTAACTTCAACTACATGTGAGTATCCAAAAGTTACTGGCATTGTTTCTGGATTGATAAATTTCTTTTGCATGGCTCTTCTCTCCTTTTAATATCTTATTTTCTTTATATTAGGTTTTAATTTCGGATTATCCTCTATTTACTAATTATTGTCTATACATCATTCAGCTGCTACATATGCAAAAGGATATTAGTCACTTTAATTTAAAGTTTTTAATAGATTATGTACGTTTGATTTTTTTGAGCGCTTGTTATAATTACGCCTTTTTGTATTAATTCTTCAGTTATTTTTGTATAGAAAAAGTGATACCACCAAATAAAAAATTCTTCGTAAGTTATTTCTTTTGAGTATCTGCTGCTTGCAAAGTATTCTTTTAAAGGTTTCTCATTTTCTTTACATAATAAAATCAAATCTGCACTGATCGTGTTCGCGATTTCGTTAAGTATAGATAAATCTAGGGCTGTAAACACTGGGATAACAGGTTGTGAATTTTTATACAAGCCTAATTTTTCGTATAATAAATTTAAATTTAAGTCTAATTGTCTATCTGCCGCTACAAAATTTTTAACTAATTGTTTTTTGTATAATTAATATCAGTAATAGCATCGTGAAAATACTCTTCAAACGTTTCTTTATTCGCAGTTATTAAATTCAAAGTTGTATATCGAGTGTTTCCATAAAGACCAATTTGATATTCCCCTAAATCCAAATACGTATTACCATACATTCCAAAGGACTCTTTGTCTGTTTGTTCTTGTTCTAGAATCGCATAATAATATCTTTTATTGTTTCTCAAAGGCCGTTCTATTTCTAAATAGTTTTCTTCAATGTTAATTATTTGTCCAAAATCTAATAACACACCACTATATAGTAAAAGACTGTACGATTCTTTAGGTAAATGATTAAATGTCTCGATTCTTTTAGACATAGCATCAATTTGATTGGAATATTTTTCAATAATTTTAAGTGCAGTTTTAATTAGAGGCTCACAGAGGCTATACAGTTTTTCTCCTTCATTAGCTGTTATAACCATACACGTTGGATAGTAACTCCCTCCTGTCTTTTTCAATAAACCTTCTAGTTCTAATGTATGCATTTGTTTTTCGAATTCCTCGTTAGTCCAATTTAGCTTCGTTTTTATAGCATTGGATCCTATACCAAGATGCAGCATCACAAGTAAATATTGAAGATTTGTTCCACTTATTTTTATAGATGGCGAATTATCTCCAGATGAAATCATTTTAGTCTCATAAGCTTTTTGTAGTATTTTCTCTGGAGTATTATTAGCAAGCATCATTACATCCCTCCTTTTTAAATAAGTTAATTGTAAAATCTATGTATTTACTATGTTCTATAAATAAAAATAAGTATCCTTTAATGATTTCAAATAAAAAACCTTAGTATAGCTATGTTAATACCTATACTAAGGTTATCTAGAATTCTATATTTAGTTATTGCTATTTAATAGTTTGCATTTAGACTTCTTTTTTCTTTCTTCTAGCATTTATAGACTCTCCTTCCTGTGGATAATTAGTTACCTATCTGCTTCTATAACATACAACGAAACGTACGTTCTTTGTTGTTTATGAGAAAGAATTTACTTAAGCAAAACAATTTACAAATACATAATATTAGTTTTAGCTGCTGCTAAATGAATTCTGTTTTTTTATATATAAATAATAAATTTGAAGAATTTATGAAATGTACTGCATTTAAGATGTGAAAGGTAAAATGATTTCGTTTAAACTACAATTAGCTACAATAACAACATACGTATATTGTTAAACGTAAAAAGGAGAACTAATGAAAAAGAAATATATGAATCAAATTCCGACTGATGTAAGTTTTAATCCGAAAGATATTATCGGTTTAATGACTGATTACTTTAAAATGAAAACAAAGCTACGTCCTGTAAAGAATTTACCTATTGTTTTATCGAATAAAAATAATGAATCTTTAGAGAGTGTGACATGGTTTGGGCACTCTGCTTCTCTTTTGAAAATAGAAGGTAAAAAGCTGTTATTAGATCCTATGTTTGGCGACGCCTCTTCCCCGTTCCCTGTTTTTAATAGTAAACGTTATAGTGGTGCTTTTTCTTTAGAACGTGAAGATTTCAAGGAAATTGATGCGATTATCATTTCTCATAATCACTATGATCATTTAAATTACAAAAGTATTATGCGGTTAAAAGATCGTGCGAAGCATTTTTATGTCCCGATTGGAGTTGCACGTTATCTTATTAAATGGGGTGTTTCACCTAATAAAATTAGTGAACATAATTGGTGGGATGAAATTACGTTTGATAATATTAAGTTAGTTTGCGCTCCTGCAAGGCATTTCTCTGGACGAAGTATGACTGATAAAGATCGTTCTTTATGGTGTTCATGGCTTATTCTTGGTCAAGAAACGAAAGTTTTCTTTAGCGGTGATAGTGGCTATGCTCCGCACTTTAAGGAGATTGGTAATAAATATGGTCCATTCGATCTTACTTTAATGGAATGCGGGCAATACGATACGAGATGGTCTGCTATTCATATGTTGCCAGAAGAAACAGTACAAGCTCATATTGACGTTAAGTCGGCACGGAGGTAATATCAATGACTGTATTCATGCTCTTATCAGTTAGTTCAATGAGTTCGTTTTCGTGATTAATTTTATTTAAATCCCACACCATTGCATTGAACTCGTTATGCTGTCCACTCACCCTTAAAATATTTTTTGTTTTACTTGAAGGTTGTATTTGTAGATTTGTAAATTGATTCCCGCTAATCTCATTTGGCGTAGTTAAATTACTATCCATATAAATCATATTTACACAATCCTCTAGAGAGAAGTTCATAAAACGGTTGGCATTTATCCAGGAATGTCCAGCTTTCGGTTTTTTCGCTACTAATTTTAGCCCTGTTTCCATTCCTGCTACTTTAATGTTTTCGAAGTTAACAAACGAAATCTCATTTTCTTTGCCACCGGAGTATAAAGAAATCCCTGTACCTTTGTTCGTTTCCGTCCAATTGATAATGTTAATATCTTTTACTTGTGTTTTGTTCCAAGTGTTATAGTACTTATTTTTGCCGTCTAAATATATAACTTCAGAATTAAATTTAGGATCGTCAATAGCTATATAAGCTCCTTCAATAGAAGCATTTTTTTCTAGTTCCAGAACCCTAAAGTTTCCCTCTACAACAAATTGTGTTCCATAACCGAATAATAGTTTTACACCTTGTTTAACGATAATTGGTGAAGTGATTTTATACTTTTTATCATCGAGCAAAACCGTTTTAATTTTACTTGATTCTGCTTTATTAATAGCTGCTTGAATTTTATTTGAATCATTTTTACCTTTAAAGTCTTCAACAAACAGTTTATCATTTTGAACTAAACTTTCTTTATTGTAATGAAAAAAAGCAAAAGTAATTAGAACAATACCTAAGAGTAAAGCGATTATTTTCTTCATAATACTCACCCTCACGTTAAAATTTATCTTTAGTTACATTTCGATTACACTAACTATTTTCTGTTCATGCTTGCACTAATTTATGTATTGAATCTATTGGGCTGGTTTGCTTAGCTAATTCTTTATTCTCATAATCTACTAATTTATGATTTGATAAAATGCAAGAGTGCTCTAATATTAATTCATTATAAAGTACTTCAGTTAAAAATTTAGGTATCATCTCTCCTACGCCGTAATTATAGTCACTTAGAATCCAAGATACCTCTTTCCAATCTAGAATTCCTTCTGAGACTTTTTTTGGAGTGTGATATGTAAATTCATTAAGTAGCTTTACTAAATAGACATACATGCCACCAGAATATGAAGAATCCTCCCATTTAATAATGCCTTTAAATTGAATTTGATTTTGTTCAACATCTATATTTGTTTCTTCTTTTATTTCACGAATTGCATTTTCTAACGGTGTTTCTCCTTTTTCTATCTTCCCTCCTACACCATTCCATAATCCTTTTACAGGATCATATTCTCTATTTAACATAAGTATTTCTTCATCTCTTTTTATAAAACATAAAGTGTGCTTGTACATAATTCAATTCCTTCCTTTGTTCTCAATAAGTTCTAACAGGTGATATTAAATATACTGCTGCAGATTGTTCACCTGCTTCAATTAATATCGGTCTCATGGAACCACCAAAACTTAAAGTAACTCTATCTTCTTTTATTGCTTTTAAAGTATCGACCATATATCGTCCATCGAAAGATATATTTAATTGCTTTTCACCGTGAATAGCATCTATTTGTTGTGTCTCGGATATTTTACCAATTTGAGAAGCGTTGGAAGAAATTTGTATTGTGCATTCGTCGATGATTTCTAAGTTAACGTTGTTGTTTGCCCATTCACTAGCCAATAAACTTGAACGATCTACACCTTGTAAAATCTTTTTTCTATCTATATTAATAATCGTTTGGGATTCATTTGGAATTAGGCCGGATATATTAGGATATTTCCCTTCAATAAGCCTTGAATACAACGTAATTGTACCGAATTTAAAAATAATGTGACTCTCTGAAAGATATATGTATACTAAATTTGAATTACTGTTCATTAATTTTAGTAGTTCACTAATAGTGGAACTTGGTACAATGCAATTTAATTTCGCATGTGAAGAAATGGGTATTTCACGTAAAGCCAGTCTGTGCGAATCAGTAGCAGCACAAATTAATTTGTTATGATCAATAACGAAATGTACGCCAGTAAGAACTGGTCTAGATTCATTTTTAGCAGTTGCAAAGACAGTTTGTTTGAATACCTCAATCAGCTGTTCCGTTTCTACTTGTATTTCTGTATGTGAGTCTAAAAATGGTACATTAGGAAATTCATTTGCCGAGAGTCCATTTAAGTTTAAAGTAATTTCATCTGATTGAATTGTAATCAACTGCTCATTCATACTTTTTATTAAAATCTCACTTGGCATTTTCTTAATAATTTCAATGAAATACTTTGCTGGTACAACAATACTTCCTGCTTTTAAAATAGTTGTAATTTGTTCGTCTTCAATTGAAATAGGTATAAATTTTTCAATGGAAATATTCGAATTACTTGCGATTAAAGTAATTCCAGATTGATCTGCTGTTATCTTTATTCCGGATAATATAGGAATTAAAGTTTTTGTTGAGATAGCTTTACTTACTTCTGAAAGAGCTTGTGTAAATTGTTTGTGATTAACGATAAACTCCATTTTTCCCCCGCCTTAAATGAAATACTATCTTTATGAAGATTGATGAATAATAGTTCCATTAAAAATATAAGGAACTGTTTCTTTCTTTTGTAAAAGGCTTTTTAAGTGTTCTGGTATACGTAAATAAGGTTCTGCTGAATCTAATTCCATCCAGGTAATCTCCTCAATCTCTTTTGGCCGTGATATACAGATTTCCCCTCCGATTATTTCTCCTAAAAAATTAAAGAAGATTGCATGATGTCCTCTCTCCACAAAAAAGGCTTCACTAATGGAACAAACCCCTTTTACAGATATGTCTAGCCCTGTTTCTTCTTTTACTTCACGAATTGCTGCCTCTTCTAACGTTTCCCCGAATTTAACTGCTCCACCTGGTAAAGTGTAATAAGACCCATTTTCCCCTTTGTTTTTAACCATTAATAGCTTTTCATGAGTTTCATCATATAGAAGTGCGTATGTAACATTTACTTTTTTCATATGTAACCCCCTTGAATGGTGAAAATTTTCTGTCTTTATTTTATTCTATCATTAAATTGTTTGGATTCATAAAAAGTAATTTGAGTAAATAACTAATACGAAACGATATCGTGTTCATAGACACACAAAAGAAAAGAGCATATTTTGAAAAAGATTAATCATAATACACTCTTTAATGATTCATTTATAACCTTTTTTCTAAATAGTAATGATTATGCCCTTTAGGATGATCTTCACTTACCCCTATCACTTTATACCCATGCTTCTTATAAAAATTAGGGGCTTGGAAACTAAAAGTATCTAATTTGATTAGCCTACATTCTTTTTTTATTGCAAATTCTTCAATAAGATTCATTAAATTGCTTCCATAACCTTCATGCCTGTATTCTTCAGAAACCCATAGGAAGTCAACATATACATGATGCCAGAATGTTATTGCTGTTATCCCTCCTACTATTTCTTCTTTTGCATTTTTTACTATAAAACTAACCGTTTCTGAAGGTGTTTTTTCTTCATTTGAAAGTTGCTTTTGGTTATATTCAATTACTTTTCTCTTATGTAATCACTATCTTCTTGTACCCATTGCTTTACTATTTTCATTTTAACTAGCACGCTCTTTTATGTTATTTATTCAATTTAATAATCGGAATTCCCTATCTTCTTTAATGTTAGTTATGTAGTAAGTACAGGGACAAAATTAGATTATTTGAATGGCATCCATTGTTTATACATTATGCTGTAATGAAAAAGAGCCCTAGCATAAGGACTCTTTCTTAGCATTAAGCTATTTTTCGATTTAACTGTTTTATTTCCTTCTTCTTTTCTGCATTTGGAGGGCGGATTACTATAGAGATAACGAAAGATATAACACATAGAACACCGATTGTAATGAAGGTTGGTTGAAATCCGCCAAGTAGTGCTCCAATGAATGATCCTGCAAGTGCACCAAATCCGAAACCTTGGTAAACAATCCCGTAGTTTGTACTATGGTTTTTTAATCCGAAGAAGTCTCCCACAATGGCTGGGAATATGGTGATATTACCACCAAAGCAAAAGGCGACACTTGCTACACAAGCAAAATAAATCCCGTAATTTAGTGGAATAAAACTTAAAGTGAAGACGGATAATCCAATAATAATAAATGTAGCCGAGACGATTTTTAATCGGCCTATTTTATCTGATAACGTTCCAAGAATAATTCTACCTATTGTATTAAAGATTGCGATCATTGCGACGGCATTTGCGGCAGTCGCTGCACTAAGACCAACGAGCTGCACCCCGATGTCTTTTACCATACCGATTAAATACAGTCCGCCCATACATGATGTGAATAACATGAAAAATAAGAGATATACTTGTTTCGTTTTCATCATTTCACGCGGCGTATAATCATTGTGTAATGTTTCAGTTGCAGTGTTACTTACAATTGCTTCACGTAAGAAGAATGATCCTATCAACACTAATAGTAAGACGATAATACCCCAGTATAAAAATGCTTGTGATACTCCAAGACTGTTGATAAGATTTCCGTTTATATATCTAAAGATTAAGCTTCCCATTCCATATGCCGAAACAGATATACCAGAAATAAGTCCTTTACGGTTTGGAAACCATTTAATTAAATTAGATAGTGATGTAATATATGCTGTTCCATCAGCGTATCCAACGACAACACCGGCTAACAAATAAAGTAATGGTAATGAGGAAACTTGTGAACTAAGTATTAAACCGAGTCCTAAAACAATTCCTGCAGTAGCGATAAGTTTACGAAGCCCAAATTTTTGTTGTAGCTTTCCTGCAAATAGAGTTGAGAATGATAAAGAAAAACTCGTAATTGAGAACGTAATCGCGACTGAATTGAGGTTCCATCCAAACTTACTTACAAGGGGTTGATTAAATAAACTCCATGTGTAAATTGTTCCTAGGCCAATTTGAACAATGATTGTACCTAGAACAATTAGCAATGGATTTATAGATGTTTGTTTCATGCTAACTGTCCCCTTCTTTTATCATGACATGAATTTTCACAGTTAGTATATCCATGATAAATTGCAAGATACTGTACGGAAAATGGAAATTGAGTTAGCTTACACAAAAAAGACACTTCATCAAGAAGTGCCTTTTTGTAGGTTATATACAGCATTTAAAGAAAGCTTTGTTAAGATAAGACATTTTCGAATGCTTATGTATATATGTTATCAAATAATTTGCTGAAAGTGATGAGACTTAAGACGTATTTTTCTTTCATAAATAAGTCGGAGAGAAAATTAATATTCAATTTCCTCAAAGTCTTTCGGCTGCGGTACAGTTTGCATATTAGCTGCATCTTTCGGATCGCTATAAATCGCGTTTTGTTCTGTGTTTACATCCTTTATATTTTGCTTTTTATTTTTATTCACTTCATTTTTCATTAAAGTTCACTCCTTTTTATTATAGGAGTAGTTATACCCTAACCATAGTATTTTTACTGCTACTAAATGTATCAGTGACTAAATTGCTAAATTCACGTAAATAATATAAATAATTATCCCCACCATAGTTGTATCTTTTATTGTACATTTTAGCAACGACGACATTATATTCTGGAATGACTAATATCGTTGGTCCTGTAATTCCTAATATTTGATAGGAACCTTTAGGAACTCGCTCACCAAGTTCGCTAAATAAAGAAGGTTCATTTTGAACGAACCAAAACAACCCGTTTTGAGGTAGTTCTTTATTTGTATACTCTGGACTTTGTAAGCTCGTAGCAAGTGCTATAACTTCTTTTGGCACAATTTGTTTACCATTTAAAAACCCTTTATTTAAATGAAGGTTACCCCAAAATGCAAATTCTCTCGCAGAGACAAAAAGATTTTTCTCGGAGCCTTCATCTACTGCACCAACACTACTTATTGCATCTTCATCTGGATTTACAACAACCTTAACTAAATTATCATCTTGTTTTATTCTCCATCCAGTTTCCTTGAAGTCAGCAGGTATGAATACACGCTCCTTTAATAGTTCAGGAAAACTTTTGTTATACAAGTGATAAATAAGCTGCGTCACCATTCTTACATTAATATCTCTGTACGCCCAAGCTTGTCCCGGCTCAAATTCACGAAAAGCTGTCCCATCATCGGTTTCATTTAAACCGTGTGAATGAGTTACTAAATGTCTTATCGTTGTCTTTCCAAGTAATGAAGGATCATATTCTTTAAAATAATTTACAGCCTCGTCATCAAGAGATTTTATTTTCCCCTCATAAACTGCATAAGCTACCATTAATCCTAAATAGCTTTTTCTTGCGGAAGCGACATTGAATTGTGAAGATATAGTTACTTTTTTACTAGTAGGAATATTTGAATGCGCTCCACTATAATGCTCTAGCACAATCTTATTATCTTTCATAATACAAAGTGCTGCCGTAGAACTTTGATTTGTCTCTTTAATGTTTTCTACCCATGAAATTAATTTTTCATATTTGTACAAATAAATATCCCCCTAAAACATATAAAAATAACAGCATGAAAGAAAAGTTTCAATACATTATAACTTTGCATCTGTACTTTTCTTTCATGTGAAATATTATTGATCTATAGTACTTAAATAATCCACCAGTTCCAGCAATTAGAACAGCTGAAACAACCAACACAGCCTACACAACCTACGCAACCGCCGCAACGTCCGCCGCCACAACCACCACAGCGACCACCACATCCGCCACAACGTCCGCCGCCACCGCATCCGCCACAACGACGTGCATCGTCTTGAATGTAGTAATATGGATATTGATTTTGTTGTTGATCCCAATACACAACATTACCAGGTTGATAAGCATTAAGGTTTAACGCTTGTAGTTCTTGTTGAAACTCATTCATTATGAAACCCTCCATTTACAAATGTAAATTCCGTCCAAATTTTCGAGTTTATTTACTTTTAAAAATAAAGTAGAAATAAGGCTATAGACTAAATGCGTACATCAACAAAATATGACTTTACACTAGGTGATGTACCTTGTTTATGAGCCTATTTTCTTTATATTCTTTTAGTGGACGGAATTAATATAAATAGAGACAATTAAAAGTTACTAATCCAGCAAGTTAATAGTTCATCACTTAATTTTCTTTCTAGTAATTCTTTTACTGAAGGTGTCGGCATTATTGTATAGGAATTTATATTTTCTTTATTAAAATCAATCCAGTGAAATGCTAAATGGGACTCTTTAGATATTGGAGTGAAATCGGATTTTAACTCATTTGAATCAATTTCAAAAATGTGGTTAATTTCATGGTGGAGGGTTTCTTTGGCTTGCCATTGATTTTCTATGACGCCTAAAAATTGTTTTATACTGCAAGTTACTCCAAGTTCTTCTCGTAACTCTCTTATTAGTGCATTCTCTGCTGATTCCCCAATTTCAACATGGCCACCGGGTAAAAAATAGTGATGGCCTATGTATTCAGCGACTAGTAGTTTTTCATCTTTTATCATGATAGCTCGTACAATATGATGGAATTTACTTTTCATTTTGTATTCCTCCTAATCATCCACTTTATACTTGCTCGAAAATTTTCATTTAAAAGCGGGATAATATAAATCATAGGTGTTTCATATGGGTGAATTTCATTGATAATTGCAAGAGTACCTTTTACAAGTTCTCGTTTATACGTTAATTAAAACTAATAATTTTGATAAATGATTCTAAAAAAGAGTATGTTTATGATGAAAATTATCAAAACATACTCTTAATATTTTTAGTTGATTCATTCTTTTACAATAAGGTTTGATTAGCCCTATTCTTTGCGGCCTCAAAATCGAATCCGTAGCTAAAGTATGCAATCACTACTATTCCCTAAGCAAATCTATTCTCTACTTCAAATTTACCTGCCTGTACAAATTTTAGACTCTTAACGAACCACGAAAGCCTCTTGCGGCATAGTAAGATTCTGCCCCATTGTGATACACAAAGACGTGTCCAAAGCGATAATCGCAAAAAAGGGCACCGCCAAGTTCTCTAATATCAGAAGGTGTTTGCACCCAACTCGATGTCTTCAAATCGAAATCC
The DNA here is from genome assembly GCF_979253805.1 of Bacillus sp. AC266. Classification (NCBI taxonomy): domain Bacteria; kingdom Bacillati; phylum Bacillota; class Bacilli; order Caryophanales; family Bacillaceae; genus Bacillus; species Bacillus sp. AC266. The sequence continues at coordinate 759,601 of NZ_CEEDEC010000001.1, read as the reverse complement.
CCAAGATTTTGAAACGTACGATATTCTTCTTCCGTTAATAGTTCAATACCCATGGCAGTTGCCATATCAATAGCGTTATTTTCTGGTTTATGTTTCTTTCTTGATTCTAGCGCTTCAAGATCGTAACAAACACTTCTACGACCTTTAGGACTTTCTGCTGAACAATCATAAAAAATATATTCGCCTTTTTCTTTATCAAAATCAACAACATCAGGTTCGCCACCAGTTCGTTCCATTTCGTTGAGCGACCACAACTTTTCAGTATTAGCATCCAGCCTTTCTTGAACATTAGCCCATTCTAAACCTTTATGACGGTTCATATTATTCTCAAAACGATCTTTCAATGTTTGTAGTAATTCTTCACGTTGCTCTAGTGACAACTCTTTTTTATTGCTTTCTTTCATATTAGTTCCTCCATTGATGTTTTTATTAATGATAGTTTAAGTATATATAAATACTGTTTTATAATAAAATGTTTAAATAATTGCGTGAATTGAGTTTGCGATAATTTATATGAATTAGTACAACCAATTCTCCGCGATATGACCCTTTAACGGAACAACTTATTGTTTCAAAACAGTATATCTTTATTTCAATAACAATAAGCGATATACTTCCTCACCGTCATATACATTTCCTAATGGTTTAAAATCATAACATTCATATAGTTTCTTTGCAGAAATATTATCTTTATGGACAGTTAATCTAATTTCCTCACACTCTTTAAAGTTATTTTTTATTAAGTTAATGATTTCCTGTAATGCTGCTTTTCCATATCCTTTTCCTTGCTCTTTTTCATCAATGATAAATCCGTTAATCCAATACATATCTGTTGACTCTCGCACAAAAGCATGCATAATAAAACCAACTATAAGGTCACCATCATATATAGCGAATGGAATATATTCGACATTTTCACCATCTGGTTTTATGTATACTTTAGCAAGTGATACTGCCACTGCCGGAACAAAGTGTATTTGGTTTTCTTTAACTTGTAACTTTAATGCGTCTTCCCAATTTTCTCTCGTAACAATTTTTAATTGGACGTTCACTATTTTAAGCTCCTTTAAAAAGAGAATTTATCTTTTATATTCAACGGAGTGAAATGATTCCCTTTTTCGACATCAACTTATAACATGATTTTCATAAAATCCTGAATAAATTTTTCCTCATCTAATTGTAACGCTATACGCGCCCCTTCAGATTTAGAGTGTGGACGAAAATCAGCAAAAGTTTGTCCCTTCGTTTCGCCACATATATCCACAGTCACTTTTCGGGATGTATAATTTAAAAATGTAGGATTCACTAAACCGCTTATAGCAAGTACATCGTGTAATAATGGCCCTTCAATATATGGATTGAGTTTTTGGTATGCTGATAAATAATAATCGTACAGGGGTTTCATAATCGGCTTAAATGGATTTTGTGTATTAACTAAAATATAAGTAAATACACTTGGGGTTAAAACCGTTTTATTTGTTACATTTAAAGGGAATAACGTTATATTTTTCGCTTGCTGAAATACAATTTGACTTGCTATAGGATCTCCGTACACGTTTGCCTCTGCTAATGGAGTAACATTCCCTGCTTCTAAAAAGACACCACCCATAAAATAAATTCCTTTTATATTTAACATCAAGTCGTTCCATAAATTAAAAGCAATCGCTAATGAGGTAGATCTTCCTACATCGACAATTGTTAAATCTTCTCCATACTTTACAAGAATCGCAGCAATACTACCAAAATTGTATATAGGAATAGATAACACACTTTCCGGTACATGGATGGGCCCTAATCCTTCTGGTCCATGAATTTCAGGGTAATACGTTGTAATTTCATTTGTAAGTGGGCCTGTTGCACCGCTAATTACAGGAATATCTTGTCTGTTTGCTAACTGTAAAATATATGCGGCATTATGAGCGGCATGTATATGTTCAACATTTCCATATCCAGTTACGATACCAACGATTTCAATTTCAGGATGCAGTAAGCCATACATAATTGCAAACGAATCATCAATACCTGGGTCTCCAAAAAATAAAACCTTCTCCAAGAAATGCACTCCTTTCATAGGTAAGATAATTATGTATATGTGGAAATAATTTAAATCTATACAGTTCTAAGCAAATATTAATGGTGAGTAATGTATTGATAAAAAAGAACTAGCATTATGCTAGTTCTTTTGCAGATAAATAATCTACCAGTTTAATTAAATCTTGTACAAATATTGGACTAGCTGATTTTAATATAGATTTTTTTCACTATATTTATAGAACTGAAAGCCTGTTATTAATCCGAAATTTTGCATTTAAATTGCAAATACTCGCAGGGATGTCTTACCATACTTTTTCACTCTCAATTTGCTTATAATCATCTTTATTAAATGTTAAATGAGCAATCACAACTCCAAGTATAGTAATTCCTCCTCCAATTATTGAAACAAAGGTTGGCACCTCACCTAACCATATCCAAGCGATAAAACATGCAGTTACTGGTGTTAAATATAGAGAACTTGTTGCCTCAGAAGCACTGGCATGGGATGTAATATATGCTAATGCAATATACGGCAGTACTGTCGGGAACACACCTAAATATATAACACTCAAAGTAACTTCTATAGGAGCTGCTACAATTTCTTCATAAATCCCTGGCAAAAAAATAAGCATAAATACAGTACCAGACCAAATTGTATATATTGTAAATGGCAAGAAACCGTACTTTTTTAAGTATGGACTTTGAAAAACGAAAAATAGACTTTCTGAAATTGCCGCCAATAAAATTAGTAATCCCCCACTATTCAATTGAATGGAATCTCCTTGACTTAACGATAAAAAAGCAATTCCTACAAAACTAATTACACCACCGATCCAACCATTTAATTTCATTTTTTCATTCAAAAAAACAGAAGCAAGAATTGCCGTTAATATAGGTGTTACTGATACAATTAAACTAGCAGGTCCAGCATTCACACTCTTTTCACCGTAGTTCAGTGCAATATGATAAATTGTAAATCCAAGAGCACCAAATATAAAAATTACTGGAATATCTTTCAAATCAGGTAAACGTAATTTGTATATAAGTGAAAACAGAAAAAGAATCAAAGAAGCGATTAATAATCGTAGCAAAGTAAGGTGTTCAGGGGTGTAAGCTTCAAGCCCCATCCGAATTCCTGGAAAAGCTGTTCCCCATATAAGAATCGTAAAAGCGTGAGCACATACAATACGAAAATCCCATTTTTTATTATGCATATTTTCTCTCCCTCTCCAATAAACCAGCCATTTTCTAATTACCAATTATTTCTTTTCATCATATTTAATAGTTGATACAATGTCTTCAACCAGTTAATCCTCGAAAAAACCAACCACTTTGCATTTTTAAAATGAATGAGGGAGTTTTTAATATGTCTACTGATAAAAAACTGCCTAAATATCGGCAGATAATAGACTATATGAAAGAAAAAATTGAATACGGAGAATGGCCGATTGGAAGTAAGGTTCCTAGCCAGCGGCAGTTAGCGAAATTATTTCATGTAAATCGTAGTACTGTAATAACTGCACTAGAAGAACTTATGGCAGATGGCTTAATTCAAGGGAAAATCGGGTCAGGAACAATTGTAACGAATAATACATGGTCATTATTAGCCACCAATCCCCCGCCCGATTGGAGTGAATATGTAAAGGCTGGTATTCATAAACCAAGCAAGTTAATGGTACGGGAAATAAATGAAGCAGAAGCAAATAAAAAATTGATTCATCTTAGTAAAGGAGAACTCGCACCTCATCTTTTCCCGTTAGAAACTATGCAATTCATTATGCGTAACGTATGTGAGGAACTAGATTATTTCGGATATGAAGAACAAAAAGGATATCTCCCTTTACGTGAAGCAATAAGTAATTATGTAAAATCATTTGGAATAAATACATCACCAAGCTCTATATTAATAGTCTCTGGTGCATTACAGGCATTACAATTAATATCAATCGGTCTTTTACATAGAGAGTCAACTGTTTTACTTGAACGACCTTCTTACTTATATTCTCTTCACGTATTTCAATCGGCTAATATTCACCTTTCTGGAATACAGATGGATCAACATGGAATTATCCCTAATGATTTGTTAAGAAAAATTAATTATAGTCAAAAGAAAAATATTTTATATTCGATTCCTTGTTTTCAAAATCCGACGAGTGTATTAATGTCCAAGGATCGACGAAAAGAAATACTAAGAATATGCGAAAAAGAACAATTGCCTATCATTGAAGATGATATTTACCGTGAGTTATGGATGGATGAACTACCGCCCCCTCCTTTAAAGTCGATGGATAAATATGGACATGTTTTATATATCGGTAGTCTATCTAAAACACTTAGCCCAGGACTTAGGATTGGTTGGATTATCGGACCAGAGCCTGTTATTGAGAGATTATCAGACATAAAAATGCAAACTGACTATGGGTCAAGTTCTTTATCTCAAAGAGTTGCTGCAGAATGGTTCAGTAGAGGTTTTTATGAGGAGCACGTAGCGAATGTAAGGATTCATCTAAAAGAACGAAGACAAATAATGATACAAGCATTAAATATGTACTGTGCTGACATTACTACATGGGATATTCCTAGTGGTGGATTTTTTATATGGCTAAGGGTAGTGCCTAACATTTCGATGAAAAAACTATTTTCAGAGGCTCAATCAAAGGGAGTTCTTTTTAACCCGGGACGTATTTATGAAGAAGAATCAGATCAGTTTATACGTTTATCTTATGGCTATTCTTCCCCTGAACAAATTACTCAAGGTATTATTATATTAAGTAATTTGATTCGTAAGTTAATGGCATAATAAAAAAATCCTCTTTTTATAAAGAGGATTTTTTGTGTGCCTTTTTTACCATAATCTCATTTCCTGTCCTAATAAAATAAGTTCTTTATAGGGATCACCGTCAATGTTTAATACTTGAGCAAAAGCCGGTTCTGTTTTTAACCCTTGTTCTTTTAATTCAATTACTTCTTCTCTAATGTGTGTGTGCTGCATTAATAGCATGTGCTCCACTATCATATGTTTATATGCATTTTGGTTACGTACTGGCCGCGGTTGAGCAAATAATTCAAATTCAAAACCTTCAAATTGAAAATTCACCTTTATTGTTAAGATATTTTTAATGATTTTCTTTTTCATTTCAAATCCTTCGTATGAGCCATACAATGATCTAATTTCCTGTTCAAAAAAATCATAATTATGTACTTCCATTACAATGTCTAAGTCAGAATGAAGGGTATCAACTCTAATAGGGATTGTCCCGCAAAGTACAGGGCTATATAAAGCTAAATCCTCTATTATGTTTAGTTTATTAATAACTTCGTAAACTTTTTGTTGCTTATCATTCCCAGATTGTAAATATGTAATAGATGTAAACATAGAAGTCTCTCCTTCATTTAACGTAATACTCGTCTCACTAAATTTGAGAAAAAATTTAATCATTCCATTTTGTTCTAGGAGTACCTTTATTTCAATATATTAAGGCGAACTAACTATATTGTTCAACTTTTCTCCTATACTGCAATACTATAAAAATAAAAAAGGAGGAACTTTTATGAGCATTTTCAACATTCTTTTGACCATACACATATTATTTGGAACCATATGTTTAATTACTGGTATTGTAGCGATGGTTGCTCAAAAAAAGAAAGGAAAACATACGGAATGGGGCGAAATATACCATGCGTCCTATGTTGTCATAACCCTTACTGCAATTATATTGTCTATTTTAAACTGGGATAAAATCGCATATTTATTTTATGTAGCAATTATCTCTTATTCATTTGCGATTTATGGCTACCTTGCAAGAAAAAAGCGTTGGAAAAATTGGATTCGCCACCATATTAGAGGTATGTTAGGCTCCTATATCGGTGCCGTAACCGCACTTTTAGTAAACGTCGGAATTCATATTCCAATTATTAATTTACTGCCGCCTATATGGTTTTGGTTTTTACCTACCTTAATTGGCATTCCTCTCGTAGCCAGTGTATCAAAAAAATATAAAGAACAGAAGAAAAATTAGTTGCATTTTGATTACTTTCTGAGTAATCTTATGAAAAATTACGCTTAATACAGCGAATAGCATGATTATTTTGATTCAATATAACCTATGATATAATAGGTTATATTGTTTTTTACCATCTAAATTAAATATAGGAGGATTTTAATGATACTATCACAAGATAAAAACATTAAACTAGTGATACATGCAATTACTTTATTATCTTTCTTGGCCTTTTTCCTCTTTGGTAATACACTTTTCTTTATACCGCTCATACTTTATTTCGTTTTCAAATCACAAAGTATAAAAGAGATGAATCTAGAATCAGCCCTTTTCCAATTTGGAGTATGGCTCGCTGTATTTCTTTGGAACTTCGTAGTAATCCGTACGATTATGCTTTCTTTATTACACATTGACTTGAGTACAAATTCCTTATTTGTTATTTTTGGAACAATTCCACTATATACAATACTTTTAGCCGCCATAATTTTAGGACCACTTAAAGGGATTTTATATGAATTACAAAATAAAGAATTTCATTATCCTATTGTTTCACGATGGGTGCATAGAACTAAATAAAAAGAATCCAATATTTTTATTGGATTCTTTTTATTTTCTCTTTTGCATAGTTATTTAAACTTCGGCTCAATGTATTCAATTATGTTACCATCAGGAAAACAGCCGTACATCATTTCCTATCGGGTAATTCTTTTTATTTATGATTTTTCAAATCCAATATTGAATGTAAACGATCCGGATAATTAGTAAACATGCCGTCTACACCCCATACTAGTAACTTTTGCATATCTTTTTCATTATCTACTGTAAATGGATGCACTTCTAATCCATATTTCTTTATTTTTTTTACATAGGCTGCATCAATATATTTAAAGTTCATCCCTAGGCCAATGCAGTATTTTTTATAATTCTCAATTTCTAGTTCTGTTAATTGCACTGCTTTTTTATATGATAATAATTGTACTAACGGTATATTATCATTTAAACTGTGAATCTTTCGCAGACTTTCTTCACTAAATGATTGAATAATAACTTTATCATTTATTTGGTAGTGATTAATAATTTCTAATAGTTTTTCCTCCATTCCAGGATATTCATCTGGTGATTTTGTTTCGATATAATAATTAGCATTATGTCCAAACGTTTCAATAATCTCTTCTAATATTGGAACTTTAGTATCTTCAAATTCTTTCTTTGCTAAATTTGGATGCTTTTTATTGAAAAAAGAACCTGCATTCAGTTGTTTTATTTCATCTAATGTATGATCTTTTACAAAACCAGTACCGTTTGTTGTGCGGTTTAATGTTTCATCATGCATAGCTACTAAATGTCCGTCTTTTGTCATTTGGAGATCTATTTCTATATAGTCACCTTTTAATTGCTGTCCTAATTGATACGCTTCTAATGTATGTTCCGGTGCATATGCAGAAGCCCCTCTATGCGCAATATTTTTAATATGATTTGATTGATTAATAGCTTTTGTATATTTTTGTTCATTTACTTGCTGAAAAACAAAGATGCTTATTACTGTGAAGAAACAAATGATTGTAATTATAGATGTTTTTTTCATAACGGTATGTTAACTCCTATATTTAAAACAATTTGACTTGGATGATTTACTCAAATAAATGCCGATTTTCAAAAACAGTCATTTGTCCTACAACTTGAAAGCCGGATTTTTTATAAATATTTATTCCATCAGGTGAAGCTTGTAATACACAATACGTATTTTTTAATTGTTTTGCTTCTTGCAGCAGGAAATTAAACATAGTAGAGCCAAAACCTTTTCCTCTCATTTCTTCTTTAGTCGCTATATCATAAATACCGACACTATCTTTCGTACATACTAAAGAGCCAACAGATACTACCTCACCTTTATAAAGACCTAAGTATAGTTTCATATTATCGCTATTCCATAAATTTAAAGAAGAAATTTGATTATAGTATGCTTGTACATTTTTACCTTCCTCTGATGTACCAAATAGATTAGCTAACGTTTCTCCAAACTTTTTGATTTGTCCTGAAGAAGATGCTTTTTGTATCGTAAAACCTACTAGCATGTTTATTCTTGGATGAATTGTTTTTAATTCTGCTACCATCGCGATATTCTTTTCAGCTTCTTTTAAACCAAGTTTGATTAATTCGCTTTTTATAGTCTGTTCTTGCTTATCATCCCAAAACCAAACACTCATTGGAAATTTCTTTTGATTATAGCATTCTGCCTCCTTATATAATTTCTCGATTCCTTCCGTTACATTACTATTTAGTAGTGTGATAATATTAAATGTATCTGCAGGTAATCCGCAGTCGACAGTAATGTAATCCTTCGTTTCTTTTACATCCATTCCATTTACCTGCCGCGCAATATATGAGGTTTTATATGTAAAATTGTCTATTAGTAACTGTTTATAATTCATTCATTTTGCTCCTTTCATAAAAATTCGTATTCGAATCCTTCAGTATTAAATATATCATATAAGAAATGTACCTATTTCTATAAAAATATCTCTATAAATCACTCTTTGCGCCCTAAAAGAATTAAAAATGATATAACGTTGTCGGAATGAAAAAAGTGGTATATAATAAATATTAACATTACTAGTAATTATTTTAGGTATTCCTAGAATAAAGGAGCGATACATATGAAAATTACTATTTATTTCGGAAGTCATGAAGATCAAGATGTTCGTACTATGGACTGTCATTTAGATGTAGAAGATACAGAAGAGATTGTATCTGTATCTTAATATAAATAATGGGATGAAACCTCTTCCCTGCAACGTTTAAGGCACCTTTTATAGGTGTCTTTTTTATTGTTTTTTCGTCAAAAACCCTTTACTTTAGTGCGTTTTAATAGTAAAATATAGATATACGAACAAATGTTCTTTTTTAATTTATTTGTACATGAAGGGATGATTTCAACAATGACTCAAGCAAAGCGCAGAGGAAGAAAAAAGCAAACACCTATTATTTCAAATACAGGCTTTATCGGCTCTGTCTTTATTGATACATTGGAGTTACAAAAGAAATCCTATTATTTCGCTCGTAAAAAACTTCAAATTGTGCATCACGTACTAGATGGTCTATCTGGAGCAACGAGTGCATTATTTAAAGAACATAATACCGCTGCATACATGTCATGTGTGTATTTACATAAACAAAAGAAAATCGGCTTCGTTCTTTCAACAAAACCTTTTGAACAAAGTGATGGTGTTTCTTATTTTATAAATTATTTAATTGAAAAGAATTTTTACGGTAACGAAGAAGTAGAATATCAAGAAGTATTTAATACAGGTTTTATTGGTGTAGTATTCGCGGATTTATCTAGTATAGATCGCTTTAATTTTGAGTTTGAAATGGGTATGTTAACGAAATTAATGAAAGATATGATTATTCCGGTTAAAGAGCTCTTTTTACGCCACAATGTACCGGCTTACATCTCCACTTCTCATTTAGAGGAGCAAAATAAATTAGGTTTCGTTCTATCTGTAAAGCCATATGATGAACGTGCAGAAGCAGATTTATACTTTGAAACATACTTAAAAGAACGAGGGTTATTTATTGGTGATGAAGAGGATGATATTGATAAGATTGTTATTAGAAAGACGGCTGAATTACGATAGTTTTCCAGTACAACTTACATTAATAAATTTTTCAGTATTTAATTTGAACTTAATACCTTCCTATTGGTAATAGGAAGGTATTAATAATTTATTAGTCCTTATGCTTTTCATACATCTCTATTTTTTTATTTAGTAAATCTTTACCCCAGACTTGCATTGCTTCTAATACAGGTATAAACTTTTTCCCCTGCTCTGTTAAAGAATATTCTACCTTTGGTGGAACAACTTTATAAACTTCTCTGTGTACTAACTCGTCCTCTTCAAGCTCTCTTAATTGTCTAGTTAAGATTCCTTTTGAGATACCAGGTAACATCCTCAATAATTCATTAAACCTAATAATTTCATTTTTGCTTAAATGCCACAAAATCACGATTTTCCATCTTCCTGCAATTGCATTTTGGGTAACTGTTAATGGACAAATTTCTTGCTGTGTTTCTTCAGAAACCGATTCATCTTGATAACTAAAACGTGCCATAATAAAATCTCCTTTTTCGCTAAGTACTATTTTTATGACTATGTTATTAAATTGTGCCTACTTACATAAATCCTTCTTAAGAAATAGTATATGTAATGTATACAAAAATCAAAAATAACGATGTATGTAACGGAGGAGATTGTATGAAAGTTTTAGTAACAGGTGCAAACGGAAATTTAGGTTCTAAAATTGTTGAGTATTTACTTACCAGATTATCAATTGAAGAAATAATTGTTGGGGTACGTGATGACAAGTCTGAAAAAGCACTTAGCTATAAGGAACAAGGCTTAGAAGTACGTGTAACGGATTTTGAAAATCAAGAAACCTTGTTTTCAGCATTCAAAGATGTTGATCGTTTATTCATCATGTCAACATTTGGTGACTTTGATACAGTTATACGTCAGCATACAAATGCAGTAGAAGCTGCCAAAGCAACAGGTGTAAAACAAATTATTTATCCAAGTGTTACAAGAGCAGAAGGAAATGACTTTTTCCTAGCGGGCATGCATAGAGCACGTGAAGTAGCAATTATTGAATCAGGTATTCCTTATGTGATTCTGCGTAACAACTGGTATGTAGAAAATGAACTTGGTACAATTCAAAGCTGTATGGCTGGTGCCCCTTGGGTGACTTCTGCAGGAGAAGGGAAAATCGGTTGGGTATATCGTCCGGATTTAGCTGAAGCAGCAGCGAATGTTTTGGTAGCTGATGGTCACAAAAATAAGATTTATGAACTTTCTGGTGAAAATTTAAAACAACAGCAATTTGTTGATACATTAAGTGAAGTATTAGGAAAAGAAATTCCTTTATTAGAAGTAGATGACTCTTCTTATGAAGGAATGTTAAAAGGTGCTGGAGTACCTGAAGCCTACCTTCCAATGTTAGTAATGATTCAAAAAGGGATTCGTGAAGGAGGATTAGAATCAACACATACCCATTTGAATTTCTTATTAGAACGTCAGGCTACACCATTAAAGCAAGCATTAACACATTTATTAGTAAATACAAAATAGATAAATCAAATAATAAATTTTGTATTTAAAAAAGTGCCTTTACTTCGACCACCTATCACTTTAGTTAAAGAAGGATTTTTAAACAACATTATTATTTTTTAAAGGACTTTATTGCAAAATAAGCATCTTTTTTGTTACTTAACAAGTTCACTTAGCTACGCAAAACACTATAATCTTTTGAATGAATTTCTAAATTTAACTTATTTGAGTAAGCCTTATTCAAAATAAGAAATACTATCCCTCCTGTAATTGGAAGCGTGTAAGCAGGGATATAATTTAATACTAATCCTGATAATGCCAATGCTATTGGCTGCATCATTTTACCTATACTTAATCCAATACTGAGTACCCTCCCCCTATATTCATCAGGAATCTCTTTTTGCATGAAATAAATTAAAGGAATATCAATTAACGCTATTATTAGCCCTAAAAAGAACATAACGACACAATACATAATAACGTATACAAAATCATTTACTTCAAAACTTTTGAATAGAACTGGAATTCCTGAAATAATCATAAAAACTGCCAACATTGAACTTAGCTTTTTCAAAAGATAAGAGTAAGAAAAACGATTAGTTATCTTTTTTACTAAAATTGCACCAATTATCATCCCTACTGGAAAAGTCCCTTGAATGATACCAAATTGCTTAGAACTAAGATTGAGAACTGTGTTAATAATGTATGGCAATGGAACAGTTACAGCAAACCCTAAGAAGAAATTAAGTGAAATTAAAATTCGAAACGTATTCTTTAAGCTTTCCTTTTCAATTAAGTATGAAAACCCCTCTTTTATATCTTTAATAAAATTAATTCTCCTTTTTGGGCATTCCTCATTTATATTGAACTCGAACAGTTTAAAATGAATAAATGCTATGGATATACCCGAAAGAATAAATGAAATACCGTTTATAATTATAAAAATTTTAATATCAAAGACTGCAAAAACGATGCCACCTAACATAGGACCGAGAATTAAAGATACAGAATCGATAATTTTACTTATAGAGTTAATACTCATAAGCCGCTCTTTAGAGACGATATTTGGTTTTGCGGCTTCTAATCCTATTCCAAAAAATGTTGTAAATACCGTCATAAGAAAGGTAGTAGTATAAATGATGAATAAGTTTAATCCATAATAGCTGCTTAATATATAAACAGTTATTAATAAGCATCCACTTAGTAAATCCATACAAATAACCAGTTTCTTTTTATCAACCTTATCAGCAATTACACCGGCAAATGGATTCATAACAATCATTGGAATCGTTCCTAAAATGAGCGTAATCGCAAAATTTAACGCAGATCCGGTTATTTGTAAAACATATAATCCTAATGCGAAACTATATATAGAGCTACCGAATATTGATACTGTTTTTGCAATTGAATATAAACAAATATTTCTTAGTTCTTGGTTTCTTTTTTTATTTTCTATATGTAATCGTAAACTTCCCATAACATTTCCCTCCCGCTGAACTTTGTATTACGTACAGTGTAAGTTCTCGGGTCAACCCAATATCAATATGCTAGTATTAAAAACTTTTAAAAGAAAAATTAAAAAAGATGGGGTTAACCCCATCTTTTTCCGAAAAATGAATATGTATAAATTTCTTCTCCTTGAACAAAGAAATCCTCGTATTTTCCTCCTCGTTCTATATATTCTGAAGTTCTTTCATCTATGGAATTAAACTGTAGCTTTTGGATTTCTCCCTTGACTTTTGAAGACGTAAAATTACCTCTTAATCTAGTTGTAATTTGGCTATTTATGCTAAAATTTTTAAATACAATAAATGAACTTAATAAATAACAATCAGGTTTGAATAGATAGTTTAATTCGTGCAATAAAAAATTTTCATGCTCAAAACTGTAATTACTTGTACCAGACTGATCAATTACAATATCAACAGAATGATTCTGAATAGGTATACTTAAAAAATCAGCGCAAATAAAAAGAATGTTTCTTTTGGAATTTCTTTTTTCAATTACATCTTTTAAAAATAGAAGTTTATTCAAATCTCGATCAACAGCAATATATAAACAATCTTCTGGTAGTTCTTCATAAATATTTCGTAAAAAGAACCCAAGACCCGATCCTAAATCAAGTAGTATTTTGTTATTTAAATCCAATTGCATTAGTTTCTTTTTCGCCCATTCTCCTTCTCTATGCATATTTTCCAAATATGCAGTATCAGTTTCATGAATATAATCTGAAATAGAACTTTCAAGTGAAGATCGCTCATATGCTTTAAATAAATTGCCAGCTGTTAGAATACCTGAAGTAATAATGTATTCTTCCCCACAGTTACAAATTAACTTTCCCTCTGTAATTTGATTGCAATTAATAATTCCATTTTGAAGAATTAGGTTTTTGCTACACTTAGAACATGTAAGTAAATGAAGTACGCTTAAATCTATCCCAATAATAGAATTCGGAGTTTCAATTGTTAGCGATAAATCATTTAACACTTCTTTTAATTTATCCCTTCTCTCCTCTAAAATTTGTATTTCTTGTTCAAACATTTCGTATTTCGATTTAAATAAAGATTGGTAAAGAGTATCTTTTTCGTAATTCATAGATTTTGCTAAATTTTGATAAAGAAAAAGTTCTTTAATTTCATTCAAACTAAAACCTAGCCATTTGTACTCTAATATAAGCTCTATATCTTTTTGACAATACTCATCAAAAAAATAATGGCTACCCTTCTTTTCAGGAATAATTAGTCCGAGATCCATATAATGTCTAATTGTATCTATACTTATATTGTTTTTTTCTCCAAACTTTCCGATTTTCATAATATCACTACCATTATAATATTTGTTTATACATACTTCTTTTTTTTAGTAGAAAATCCTTTTATCTATACATTATTATTTATGATACGAGAATGATGTAATGAAGCTTTTATATAATAAAAAAACCCGCGAATTATTCACGGGTTTTCCTCTTAATAACTAATTGCTATTGTTCCTTCACCTGCATGAACAGCAAATGAAATCGGCAATGGATAAAGCTTGAAATCCATTTCAGGGAATGCTTGTTTAATATCTAAAATCCATTCTTCAGCTCCATCTTTATCGTTAGCATAGAACATATGAAGTACTTTTGGTAATTCTTTTTCAAGCTCATTTTTAATGTATTCTCTACATTTTTGGATTTTACGCACTTTCTTTTCAAGTAAAAGTTCCCCGCCTTTTACTTCTAAGATTAAGTTGACACTTAATAAACTTCCAAGTAAAAATTGAACTCCCTTTACTCGACCACTTGCATATAAACCTTTTAAGCTTTTTGGAAATACATAAAAAGGCCTTCTTTTTTCATCTACTAATGTTTTATGTATATCTTGTAAAGTCATACCATCATTGTATAACGTTTTAGCTTTTCTCAAAAGTTCATCCATTGGATAACTTGTCGTTTCACTATCTAATACAGTTAAAGGGAAACCTGCCATATCAGCAGCTAACTTCATATTTTGATAGGTCCCACTTACTTTTCCGCTAATAGCAACTGCAAAGCCTTCTTCATATTCTTCTTTGCATTTAGTAAATAATTCTACCATTTCCCCTATGTTAGGTTGCGAAGTAGTAACTGTTCTTCCATCATTTAACGCTTCATAAAGATGTTTATGAACTCCTTCTTCACAATCCTTATAAGACACTCCATCAATAATAACTTCAATTGGGATAACAAAGTTATCACCATCTGTTGTAAAACTCGCAGTTGTACTATCAGTAAACCAAGCAACACGCTTCATGTTGTTCCTCCCTTATTCTGTTCCTCTTTTCTGACTTTTCTATATATTTATCTTACGAAAAGAGAATATCCCCTGTAATAGTAACAGGACTTTATTATTTTGGCTATAGTAGATGTAATAATAAATGTGAATGTTTTTTGTCTATTTATCAAAAAAAAGAAAACCACAAAATTTCCCGGCCTTCTTTTAACATTACTTAAATGTTTCGTTATCTAAAATTACAACATAATCATTCGTCAATCGGCCAGCTTCTTTCGTATAATTAACAAGCCTTTGTATGTTATCACAGCTAAGTTTTGCTCCCCATACGAGTAATGGTACGCCGATAAAGTCGATATGGAACCTTCTAGAAAACAGACCACCGAAAGTCATTGGTAAAGGAACTGTTGGTGATGTATTAGAAAAAATAATCTTTTCATGGCTGTGATAATGTTTTTGCAGAATCTCTCCTAAATGCTTCATCGCAGGTACAACGACTTTGGATGCCCCGCACCCAATTGTATATACAGGATTCCCATATTCATCTTGTCCATGAAAAATAATCTTTCCCATATCCTCTGTTTTCAATTTATTAAAGTAATCTACATTTAATATTTCTTCTTTCGTTAACTTACGATCTGTTGGTAATTTATTTAAATGATAAGCTGCAGCGAGTGCAGTTGAATGCGTTCCACCGAAATCTGTGTAAATGAATATCATATTATCATCCCTTGTTGTAAAAGTTCAATATTATTTAGTATTACCGTTCACAGCGTTGTTAAACAAGGGACGAATGTATTTACGCTTTTTGTGTTAATTCATTATATTTTTTCCAAATATAATAGCGTCTACTAATTACGGTACCTAATGTGATACATAAAAAGGCATTCGTTACAACCATTAATGTGTGGTGAGTACTGCCAGGGAACATACTTTGCTTAATCACGATTTTCGCACCTAAAATAACAAGGAGAATAATTGTACTTAACCAATTTCCTTTTCGTAATACATGACCTGTTTCACTATCTAATCGAAATGTTAAAGCTTTTCCCCTAATAACTCCAAGACCCAATCCAATTCCAAGCATTGCAACGAAGAGAAGTCCTTGCAATATATTTAATTGTCCCATATGAATAATGGACTGGATTGTTACAAAGCACAGCAAAGCCGGAATGAGCCAAATACGATTAATATTCACTTTGTATTCCTTACCTTGAATTAATACAATTATAAGAATAACAAGTAGAATAACAAATAGAATATCCATTTAGAGTCCTCCTATATACTTGTTTACCTTTGAAAATTATATTCGTCTCTGTTCATATCATACTTGAAATACGATAGCTACTTTAATTTGTATAATATGGAATGTAATTTCCCATCAGCCTTAAGCATTATTTATAAAAGTAAAAAGACGTACTTTTTACACATACGTCTCCTACTACTTGGTCTTCATATATAGCTACTAGTTCAATTGCGGGATTTTCATATTTTTCTTTCGCTCTAAGTACATTGTCATAATATGCTGTATCTAAAAAAGATAACGCACGGCAACGTACCTAGCCTATTTCGTCTTCTTTTTTATATGCACTAATTTTTATATCCATGTAATTAAAAAGCTACTTCTATTTCTACCATTAGTTTTTCAGGTCCTGCCCCTTTATGATAGCAGTAAATAATTTGCATCTTGAGGCAATTCCAAATCTTGTTTGTAGTGTATTGTTTATACATTCACTTCGGTTAGCATATCCAAATGAATTTTCATAGATAATATCATCATCTTTTTTTATTAAGACTACCCCAGAAAAATCTATATTCTGATGTATTTCTTTTACAATTTTCTCTATTTGATCTTTTGTTTTTATCATAATAACCACCCTTGTTTATTGGTATTGTTCTTTCCCCTTATTATTTTTCCATATATAGGGTAAAGAAACCTCCTATTCACCCACCCTTTAGTTTCAAATAAAAATCAAGGTAACTATTTCGATTTTATTGATTCAGCGGAATATATCTTAGACTGCGATGGTAATAAGGTAAACACGCACAATATGATAGTAATAAGTAGCATTACCAGTACTCCTACAATGACCACAAGTTGCATAGAAGTGAATTGAGTTGCAACGCCGAACAGAATCGTTATAAAAATTGTTAAAACAGCTATAATGAGCCCGTATATACTCCCGATTCGTCCCATCATATGAACCGGAACGTTATTTTGATAAAATGTGTAAAATCCTGTATTTGCATATGCCATAGAGAAAGATAGAATAAAGAATCCGATAGCAGCTATTAAAAACTCACTTGAAAAAGCATAAATCAAATATCCGATTGCAATGAATAATGATCCTATCCCAATTAGAAATGAAGGTGCTAATTTTTTTGATAAAATTGTATTTGTTATGGCTCCTAAAATAAAACCCGCTCCAGCGATACTAACTAGGAAGCCATACTCACTATCTGTTAACAATAAAACTTCTTTCGCAAACGATAGTTCAAGTGAATCTATAGCGGTAGCTAAAACCATCATCCCTTGAAATAAGAAGTAAACACAAACAATATACATAGATTTTTTACTAAAATTTAAAACTATGTTCCAATCTTTCTTTAATACAGTTAGTGAAAATTTATCATTGGATGTATTAGAATCGTCTTTTTTATCAAGATTAGGTAAAAGTAATGTAATGAACCCTGATAACAGAAATGCTATAGCATTCATATATATAGCAAACTCTGGTGTACCAGTTATTAATAATATCCCCGCTACTGCTGGACCAATTAAAAATGCACCAGATCCTATTAAACTACGTAGTGAGTTGAAACGTTGTCTTTGCTCTACTGGAATTAATTTCGTCATATATGTCATAGCAGTTGGTTCATAAATCGCACTGGCCATGCTTATAAAAAATACTAAGAGATAGACAATCCAAAGGGATGGAACCAAGGGTAAAATAGCGATAAATACTACTCGATATATATCGAGGTGAATCATTAACTTTCGTTTATTTAAACGATCTATCATACTTCCTGACCAAGCGTTTGTAAATAAAGTGGCTAATGGTTTTATCACATATAAAGTAGCGACAGCTAAGGCTGAGCCACCCATATTATAGACAAGTACATTCAGTGCGATTAAATAAATCCATGCACCTAAATTCGCAATACCAACTCCGGACAATAGTAATAAAGGATATTTCCAATCTTTAAGTAATTTTTTCACTTTAGGCACCCACTTTCTAAATTGTTTTAAAAAAACAAAAAAATCCCACCCCCAAGACTTTTAGTCTTAGGGACGAGATTTATCATCGCGGTGCCACCCTAGTTTGTTAATATGTCGCCATATTAACCTTATCAGGTACTGCACTATTTTCATGCTTATACCTTAGCTCTATAACGGGAGCTCCCGTCACACCATCCACTTTTAAAAGGTTCCGATGTGCTGCTCAGAGGCTTGATTCAATAAAGAATTTTTGCTCCTTTTCAGCTAAATGGAGCTCTCTGTGAAAAATTCATTTTATCTACTCTTCTCTTCACTGCATTTGGTTTTTCCATATTATCACATAACTATTTAACTGTAAATAATAAATAATCAGATATTTCAAGCTATGCCAATGTTAATAGTCTTATTTATTATTTTTTCTAAAAATTACGGTGCGTGAAATTAGTTGAATCTCTAAAAAAAAGAGCCAATTATATATAGGCCCTTCAAAATTTCCAAATTAATTCGTGTTTGCCTCTACTAACGGTTGTAGCGGTGGTTCTAATTCTAGTTCTAAAGTGTCACCCTCTTGTAAATCTTGTCCTTTTTCAATACTTTGACTCGTTACATAGCCCATACCTGAAGTTTTTAAATCTAATTTTAATAGCTTGGAGAAATACATAACATCACGCATTGACCAACCTTTTAGGTTAGGCATTTTCACATTACTTCCTACTAGAAGTATGCGATCTCCTTCACTCATTACTTCGCTAGTCTGTGGATATTGTTTTATTATCTTTCCTTCTCCTAATAATACCGGCTGAAGTTTCTCTTTTTCTGCAATATTTTTTACAGTATCCATTGTTTGATTTACATAATTTTGTACTTTTATTTCAGATTGCTTTGTTGCATCTGCCATTTGCTTTTCTGTATATGGTTTCACTTTTAAATATTCTAGACTATTTTTCATAACTGGTTTAAAAATTTCAGCAAGAGGCTGAGCACCGTATTCATTCCCCTTTAATTTAGGTTGCTTAATGGCTAAATATACGACTAATTGTGGATCATCAATTGGAGCCATTCCTAAGAATGAAAAAATATAATTATCTTTCCCTTCCATATATCGTCCATTTTCAGGATTCGGAATTTGCGCTGTCCCTGTTTTACCACCAATCGGATAGCCATCAATTTTATACATCGTTCCCGTTCCTTTTGATGAAGTAATAACTCGCTCCATTAAGTTCCTTACCTCTTCTGCAGTTTCTTTTTTAATCGGATTCCCTATTTCTTTAGGTTGATTTTCCATAATAACTTGTTTATTTGTTGGATTTACAACCTTATCAACAATATAAGGTTGCATCATTTTCCCGTCATTTGCTATAGCTGTGGCCGCTTGTACGATTTGAATAGGAGTTACAGTTGAGCCTTGGCCGAAAGAAGTAGTAACTTGTTGAATTTGAGTATTTAACAATAATGTATTTTTACTTTCTCCAGGTAAATCTATCCCTGTTTTTTGATTGAAACCAAATTTATTCATATATTGCTTGAATTTATTTGGTTTCAGTAACTGGTCTTCTAAAATAGAAAAAGCAACGTTCGATGACCGTTCAAACCCTTCATCAAATGTAATTGAGCCCCATCCATAGCCGCCATTATGATCTTTAATCTCTGCTGAACCAACTGCGTATTTTCCTGATTGGAAATATTCTTTCCCGTTATATACATCTTCATTAATTGCAGAAGCTAATGTAAAAACTTTCATTGTAGACCCTGGTTCGAATGCATTCGCAATTGGATCGTTTAAAAAATATTCAATGTCTCCCTTGTTAGGATTATAACTAGGCTTACTAGACATTGCTAAAATCTTACCTGTTTTTGGATCTGCAATAATTCCTACTAACATAGAAGGGTCATAGTGTTGCGCCGCTTTATTCATCGCGTCTTCTAAAAAACTATTAATTTGTTTATCAAGCGTAAGGTATACGTTATTTCCATTTTTAGCAGGTTCTACTTTTCCTATATCATTTGTAAGTGGGATTCCTTTTCTTGAACCTACATATGAAACATTACCATTTGTAGAGCGCAAATATTTATCCAAACTTTCTTCAAGCCCAAACTTCCCCACCGCATTACCTTTATCGTCTGGTCTTGCAAAACCAAGTATATACGAGGCGAAATCTTCATTTGGGTATACTCTGGCTTTTTCTGTTGTGAAAGATACACCTGGTATTTTCAAATTATTAATCTCTTCCTTCGCTTCTCTAGATAAGTTACGTCCAATTTTACCAATTTCAACTTGCGTACGTCCTTCGTGAAAATTTTTCATGATCTCCTCTTTATCAACTTCAAGCGCATCTGCTAAACGTTGTGCGGTGTCTTCTTTATCTTTTAATTTATCTTTTCCTTTTAGGTTTACAACGATGCGATATGTCGTTGAGTCTTGGACTAATACTTTACCGTTTTGATCATAAATTGTCCCGCGATTTGCCTCTAAAACTCCATTTTTGTTTTGTTGTTCCTTCGCAAGATCCTTTACATTAACATTATGCACGACTCCTACTGCTTGAATATAAAATATACGTAAAAGCATAGTAAGAAACAAAACAATAAAAGCAATCATCATATATCGAGCGCCTTTATTCGTTTGAAGTTTATGCATACTAATCTCCTTTCCTTTACAGTGCATTAATGCGAAGATGCGCTACTAAATATGTTCTTTAATATAGTAGATACTATATTTTTCGAAGTTTTTTTACTAATTCCTCTATAACAATAAGAAAACCAGTTCTGTTGCTATTTATTTTTTATTAATTTTGTATTTTTTAATATAAAATACGGTGAGTGAAATTTTTCGAATCTTCAAATAAAAAGAACCTACTTTTTGGTAGGTTCTTAAGTTTACGCTATGTGGTTATATTTCGCTAAAAAAGGAACTCGTTTTGCTACTAGTGCATACATTTTGAAAATAAAACTTGCTAACGGTTCAAATATACGTGCGCTTTGCATCACTAATCCACTTGTAATAAATGTTAAGAACGCAGCACCAAGTATATCTAGAGGATAATGAACGCCTACGTACATGCGTGATACACCGACTAATATTGCCCATATTAACGCGATATATTTAAGTTTTTCTCCTCTTAGAATAAATACGAAAGCAATCGAAAATACGAGTACAGAATGATCACTTACAAATGATGAATCTGCTGCATGCGGTACTAATTGATTTACATGATGTGTTATAAAAGGACGCGGATGGTAATATACCGCATGTATAAGAACATTTACTAATAATGCAATACTAACTGAAAGTGTCGTATATAACACTGTATATTGTTTTCTAATTGCATTCTCTTTCTTTCCATTATTGAACCATAGGATAAGCATAAATAGTATTGCTACATATGCAGCACTATTTGTAATAGCGATCATTAGCGTATCTAATAGCTTGGATGATCCAGCAAAGTTATTAATCCATTGAAATACTGTGTAATTCATATTACTCTCTCCTTATTATTACTCATTGTACTTTAAATAAAGATACAAGTGTTCTTGATTTACACAGTATACAACATCAATATGAAAATGGACTTAAACTTTTCTCATCTAATTCTCATTTTGCTACTATTCATTTGACAATGGCGTAACTATTTACACGAGCTAAATATGTATAAGGGTTGTAAACCATTTTAAATAGTATGGTGAACACTCTATGCATGAATATAATACATAACATATTCATTTAAATATATTAGTTACGAAATCATATTCTTATTCCATACGAAGGGCAATATTACCGAATTGTTCTCCTTGCTGCATTCGATTTAAAGCTTGGATTGCTTCTTCTAATGGATATACTTTATCAATAATTGGTTTAATATTATGTTTCTCTATAAAATGAACCATCTCATTAAATTCTTCACGGCTTCCCATTGATGTTCCCATAATATCAATTTGATTATAAAATAATGCTCGTAACGGTAATTCGATTTTATCTCCTGAACTTGCACCAAAGTTAACGATTCTTCCATTTGGTTTTAATATATCAAAATATTTTAAGAAAGTCGCCGGACCTATACTATCTATAATTAAATCCACTTTTTCTCCATGTAGGCACTCTTCCCAATTACCAGAACTATTAAAAGAAAAGTCTGCACCATATTTTTCAGCAGCCTTTCTTTTTCCCTCTATCCTTGAAGTAACACTCACCTTTGCTCCAATTGCTTTAGCAAATAACATAGCATAAGTAGCTACACCACCGCCGATTCCCGGAATTAGGACATGTTCTTCAGGTTTTAATCTACCTTTTGTAAAAAGCGCTCTATATGCAGTTAATGCCGATAAAGATAAAACGCCAGATTCTTCCCACGTAAGATATGATGGCTTTTCCACTACATTTTCTGCTGGTACAATAACATATTCAGCAAACGTTCCATCGGCTGGTCCACCTAGTACTTCAGGTAACTCTGGTATTTCATGAGTATTATTCCATCCAATACTAGGGTTAATAATAACCTCGGTATGTAGTGAAATATTTGAAACTCCTTCTCCTAGTTCTATAACAATACCTGCACCATCTGACCCTAAAACTAATGGTAGTTCCATTTCTTTTCTATTATTCATTATAAATAAATCACGATGATTTAAACCTGCTGCTCTTAATTTCACTTTAACTTCCCCCACATTAGGAGTTATCTCCGGTGATAATTTATATTCTAAACCTTCTAACCCTTTTTTATGTTGATGTACAATAGCTTTCATTAATTATTCCCCCTTAATCCTTTCAATGTACTTTAAATATCGAAATAAATAAAATAATTTGATTACTAAGCATCAAAAAAGGAGGAAATACAAAATGTATTCCTCCTTTTAAAGAGTATTTTCAAAAAGAATTTTTTACCTTTAACTATTCATGTGTAGTATCAGGAAATGTAATTGTAACAATTGTTCCTTCGTTTTCTTTACTCTCTAATTGAATAGCTCCGTTATATTTTTCTACAAGCCTTTTTGCAATTGATAAACCTAGCCCATTTCCACCTTGTTTTCGGCTTCTCGCTTTATCAACTCTATAAAAACGGTTAAGAACAAATGGTAAATCTGCTTCAGGTATTCCTGCCCCATGATCTATTATGCGGATTTTAATTTTGCCTGACCGCATACTTGATTCAATGCAAATATACTTATTAGCTTCTTTTGTATATTTCACTGCATTATCCATTACAATAATAATTATTTGTTCTAAGTAAGATGATGGTATTGAAACATACGCTTCATCTGCATCCAATTTCATATCAAATTGAAAGTCAGTTTGCAGTATTGCAAAGTTTTGTGTAACTTGTTTTAATACGCTATTAACATGGACTCGTTCAGCTGCTATTGGATGTATCTGTTCTGATTCAGCCCTTGATAGCTCTAGCAATTCTGAAACTAATTTATTTAATCGATCTACTTCTTTTAAACTGGATTGAAGAGATTTATCCAATATAGCTGGATCATTTTTCCCCCATCGATTCAGCATTGATAAGTGCCCTTGAATAATTGTTAATGGTGTTCTTAATTCATGCGATGCGTCTTCTACAAACTGTTTTTGCTGTGTAAAAGAAGTTTCCACTTCATCCATCATTTCATTAAAAAGAATCGATAATTTTGCGAGTTCATCATTATTTTCTCGTACTGGAACTCTTTCATTTAGTCCGTTTTTCTTAATACGCTTCATCGTATCCGTTATGTTTTGAACACTTGATAAAAGCTTTTTCGTTATAAGTATTCCGCCTAAAAAACTAAACACTAATCCACATATCCCTGCAAAGACCATTACCACTAAGATAATTTTTAATAAATGATCAAATGTCTCTAAGTTTTTCGTAAGTTCAATAGTTCCCGTGAATTTTTTTGTTTGAATTGGTATGCGCTCAACTAATATTCGATCTTCTATATGTCTTTTTATTAAGGATTCATCTTGGGTAACCTGTTTTGGTTTTATCCAAGCTTCATTAAAATCTCGAGAAACAGTAACAATGGGCTTTCCATCATTTCCGATAATACGAATCATTTGATGTTTATCAATCATATTATTTAGAAATTCTTTACTATTTTCAAATGTTTTGCTCGAGAGCATTTCGTTTTTATCTTGAAAATATGCCGCTATTTCTGTCAATTGTCTGTTTATTTGTTTCTGTTCATAATCTATAGTCCACTTATTAATTACAATGAATTGTAACGTGCTATACAAAATAAACAAAATGAATACTAGTGTAGTGGACCAAAGTGTTAATTTCCACTTTATAGGTAAATTTCGAATTCGGTGCACAATGTTTTTTATCATTTCATTATATATCCAGCACCGCGGACTGTTTGGATATACTCCTCCTTATCCACACTATGTAACTTATTACGTAAATAACGAACATATACATCGACTATATTCGTCTCAACCATTGCATCATAACCCCATACTTGGTCCAGTAAAATATCACGGGTAAGAACTCGATTAATATTTTTCATAAACATAAGCAGTAGCTCGAATTCTTTATTTGTAAGTTCAATTTCTTCATTTCCTTTAGTTATAGTTCGAGATTCAATCTGAAGCTGTAGATCTTTAAACGAAAGAAATGATGCGTGCTTTTGCTCTGTATTTTCTTCTCTCCTAAAAATCACTCTCATACGTGCTAAAAGTTCTTCAATTGCAAACGGTTTTGGAAGATAATCATCAGCTCCACTATCTAACCCTGTCACACGGTCCATAATACTATCACGAGCAGTCAACATAATAATAGGTGTACTTTTAGTTGCTCTTAGTCGACGACATACTTCCAGTCCGTTTAATCCTGGTAACATTAAATCAAGTAATATGAGATCGTAATTCTTTTCAAGTGCTGCTTCTAATCCCTTTCTTCCATCAAGTTGTATATCTACTATATATCCTTCATACTTTAATTCTAATTCTAAAAAATCTGCTAAGCTTTCCTCATCCTCAATAATTAGTATTTGTTGCAACGATACTTCCTCCTATACGATTAAATGAATAAGTAATTCTATTCCGAATATAATTGCAACGATTTGATGTGTTTTTCGATACATTATCAATTTCGTTTTCTTATTAGTTTGTTGTAAAACAAATCCCGCAATCCCTAATGCTATTAAGGTTAAAAGAGAAAATATACCACTGTATACTAGCATAATATGCCGACTTCCTTTTATTAAAAAGTAAACACCGTGAGTAGTCGCAACAGCTATTACAGCGTATCCAATTAATACGTGAAAATGTTTTATAAAAAGATATAGCTCTTTAATTATTTTAAATCTGTGAATATGTTTCTTCTTTAAAAATAACCATATATGACGTAAGAACCATAATGATGCAGCTATAATTACCCCGTATTCACCTAAAGAACCTAATTTCTTATTTAGCCATTGTACATTTAATACATTCCCGTACAAAACATTAATAAATAGCAATTCTACACTACAAACAATAAAAGTAATACCGATTATTTTAACATATATATGGAAACATTTATTTCTAAGTATTTTCTTCATTTTATATAATCTCCTTTTGACTCAAAAGCTCTATAATCAGCAGTGTATCAAGTAAAAGAGAGAATAACATGAGAGAAAGATTAAAATAAAATGAGAATCTGCAAACTACTTATATTTTATTTATCTCCTTTTTGGCCAATTCTAATATGTTGCAAATAAACGGTGCTTTTGCATTTGTATATGAAACACGATCAAAAGGATATGCAGCAGCAAGCATCTCTTTTAATACTCTATATTCTTCACGTGCCCACTCATGATTTATTAGAAAGTCTCGAAATAAAAGGTTGTTCCTCCATTCCTCGTTATTATAAATATAAACATGTAAATGGTGGGTACCAGCTCTCCATTTACCTTTTCTAAAAAAACGCCAATTAGGTGTTTTTTTAGGAACATATTCATAGCCAATTTCTTCTAGGGCTTCCCTCCAATTCACGGTAATTTGTAAATTTGTTACGCCGATCATCATATCAATAAGAGGTTTAGCCCCTAACCCTTCTACAGCTGTGCTTCCGATATGTTCAATAGCAATAATTTCTTCATGGAGTAACGGCACAATTTTATTTTTTTCATTTAAAAACTCTGTATGCCAATATTGTTGGTATGGTTTAATTATGATTTTTCCATCCATTTGCTTTCCTCCTTATAACTATATATTATTATATTTATAAAATTTAAATTTATAAATATAGGGATTTCACAAAATAGGTCGAATACTGTAATGGACAACTTAATTATATTAAATTTGAGGTGAATTAT
Organism: Bacillus sp. AC266; assembly: GCF_979253805.1. Lineage (NCBI taxonomy): Bacteria > Bacillati > Bacillota > Bacilli > Caryophanales > Bacillaceae > Bacillus > Bacillus sp. AC266. The sequence continues at coordinate 733,215 of NZ_CEEDEC010000001.1, read as the reverse complement.
GAAAGATATTCCAGTTAAAATTCAGTTAGATACTATAACATTCCAACTAAAAAAACATCATAATTTTGATTGGCTTACAAAACTAGGTACAGTATTTGCGGTTTTTGACCAACAAGATTCCGGTAATATAAGTTTTGGTGTTGAAAAGAATGGGAAAAAGAACTTTATAAAATATGCAGGGGCACAAACACTCGCATATAATGCTTCTACAAATGAAGCTATACAAAGATTAAAAAGCTCAGTTACTATATACAATGAATTAAAACACGTTTCTCTTATAAGTTTAATTGATCACTACCCTGTACAACATGGATATGTTTTAATTTTTGATTGGTTTGACGGTGAATGTCTCCACCCGCACTGGAGTTTCCCACCCCCAGCAAAATATAATGATCCTAACTCACCATTTTATAAATATAAAAAATTATCCGTTAAAAATAGGCTAGTTTCATTAAATTCTATTCTTAATTTCCATACTTACGTTGAACACAAAAACTATGTAGCTATTGATTTTTATGACGGTAGTATTTTGTACAACTTTAAAACTAATGAAACAAAAATTTGTGATATTGATTTATACAGTAACAAACCGTATGTAAATAAGATGGGACGAATGTGGGGGTCATCTCGTTTTATGTCACCTGAAGAGTTTCAACTTAATGCTATGATAGACGGGAAAACTAATGTATTTAATATGGGGGCTATAGCTTTCGCACTATTAGGTGGCGGGCAAGATCGTTCCTTTATGAAATGGGAAGCTAGTGCAGGCTTATATGAAGTAGCATACCGTGCTGTAAATGAAAATCGTAGTGAGCGCTATGCGTCAATGGAAGAGTTTAATAATGCATGGTTAAAAGCCTATAACACTGAAAATCTATAAAAACTAAATACATTGTAAAAGTACATGTAAAACTTGTACTTTTATAATGTATAATACATATGGGATTGAAATTCAGGATAACGAGGCATGTATTATGAACTTTGTTTACATTAATCAAAATGTTTTAAATAATCTTCTTTATATTTTAAGCAGTATATTTGTTTTTTATTTTATTTATGATAGTGGGTACTTCGGGAAGAAATATAAGAAACTACTTATCATTCTTTGTACGAGTATCCCACTAATTTTATGTATGCGGTACCCCATCTATATGGATGAAAATTATATTCACGATTTAAGACAAATCCCCTTTTTAATTGGTACACTTTATGGTGGATTTCCAGTCGGTATTGCATTACTCATGATTTTATTAATAATACGTTTTATGTTTTATGGTTTTAGCCTGTTAACAATCATTGTTTATGGAACGATGTTAATAATTACAGCATTCGTATCATCAAAATTTAATACATACAATAGGAAAATAAAAGTAACTTCATCTATGTTTTTAACTTTTTTCCTTGCAATATTTACAACAGTAATTGTTTTAACTCTATCAGATTTTGAAGTGAATAATTTGTACATTATTTATTTCATTCTATTACCAACTATTTTAATATTATTTATGGTCTATTTTAATGAGGTTTTAAAAGATGCAATATTTATGCGATCAAAATTAATAAAAGTTGAAAAAATGGAGATTGTCAGCCAACTCGCTGCAAGTATTTCACATGAAGTAAGGAATCCATTGACTGTTGTAAAAGGATTTACACAACTTTTAAAAACACCCAATATAACTCAACAATCCAAAGATGAGTATATTGAACATATTCTTGAAGAATTAAATCGTGCACAAGCAATTATTGATGATTACTTAACTTTTGCCAAACCGGCTTCAGAAAAACTAGATCATATTTCAGTGGAGCACGAGTTAAATCGAGTTATTAATATGATGTTGCCTTTTTGTAACATGAATACTATTAATATTACAAAAGAGTTCTCAGAGGGAACAATTATTGGTAATACACAGCACTTCCATCAATGTTTTTTAAATTTAATAAAAAACAGTATAGAAGCAATGCCATGTGGCGGTAATCTAATTATTTCTGCAACTGTTAGCAATAATAAGGTCATAATAAGGATTCAAGATAGTGGAGTTGGAATGTCGCAAGAGCAAATTAATCGATTTGGCGAACCATATTTTAGTACAAAAACGAAAGGTACGGGTTTAGGAACGATGGTTGCTGTTAAAATTATTGAAACGATGCGAGGCAGTTTAAAAATCCGAAGTATCGTTAATAAAGGAACTACTTTAACTATTACATTCCCAAAATATAATAATGAGAGCACGTTGCATAATAAATAAAAAAGGAGCATAATGGCTCCTTTTTTATTTCGATACAAAAAGTATCTGCTATGTTTTTTTAATTTACATTTAGAAGAGACTAATTAGAAATTAGTACCCTTAGCTCCAACAGCTACATCCAACAATAATTAATAAAATAAATAACACAACTAATAAAGCGAAACCTCCACCAAAACCACAAGAACCGCCGAAACTCATATTTTTTCCTCCTTTTGGTTTGAAAACTAATAGGTAGTTGATCATTTTAACTGGTTCGTATTATACAGTATGTATATCTCCCTTTTTTGAGCATGTCTTTATAAAAATTAGTAAAAGCACTCTATTGAGAGTGCTTTAAAATGGGTACCAGAAGCTTTGGAATACATTCAGCTTTAAGTAAACTGCAATAATCAAAATGATAATACCAACAAAAAGTGTGATGTAATCCTCCTTTTGTGCGTCTTTTGCATAGTACCACGTTCGTTTATCCTTTTTTCCAAAACCTCTTAAATCCATTGCATTTGAAACAGTATCAATCCTTTCTAATGAATGAATAATAAGTGGCCAAAAAATTAAAACACGGTTTTTCATACGAATCCACAAGCTCGCTTCTCCTTTTTCAAAAGGTACGCCTCTTGCTTCCTGCGCGTGTCTAATGATTATATATTCAGATTGAATACTTGGTATATAACGCAGTGCAATATTTATTGCATATGTAATTTTATAAGGAACAGCAAATTTATTTAAGCTGCTTACAAATTCACTTGGATGAGTTGTATAAATAAAAAGAAGTGTAAATGGTAATAACGTAAAATATTTCAATGAAAGTGTAGCTGCATAAAATAAAGTTTCATATGTAATTGTTGCATAACCTATATAAAAAAAGAGGTATACGATCCCGTTAATTCCGATCCATGGGTGGGCGTAATGAAAAGAATCATAACGGAATTTAATAAACTAAATGTAAATATAACGCTGAAAATAACTATAATTTTACGCAATTGAATTTTTGCAATTAAGAGGCCGATACATCCAATAATAAATAAAATTAGCAATATACGAAAATCAAAAAATAAAAAAGTAAGTGTCATACAAAATATAAATAAAGATAATTTAATTGCACCATCCATACGATACAAATACGTATTATGCATATTCCTCCCTCCTATTAGCTTCAATATAAAGTTGCACAAATGTTTCTGGAGTTGGAATTCCGCTTAATTTAGCTAGTTTTATTAATGAAATCTCCCGTAGATTAGCTCTTTGTAACGTTCCTTTATCCCCTAAAACAGCAGATACAGTATTGTCCGCAATAATTTTCCCTTCATGCAGAACTACCGCTCGATCTGCATATTCTAAAGCAAGATTCATATCGTGTGTGATAATAATAAAGGATATGCCCTTTTCAGCCAGTTTTCTAATAAACGACATAAACTGTTTGTAATGGTAATAATCTTGTCCAGCTGTCGGCTCATCTAATACAATAAGTTTTGGGTTTGTTATAAGTACAGATGCAATAGTAAGCCTCTTTTTTTGTCCATAGCTTAATGCCTGAATTGGCCAGTTACGAAATGGATATAATCCACAAATTTTTAAAGATTTTTCGACTCTTTTCTCAATCTCATCTTTAGAAACCTTTTTTAATTTTAATGAATATGAAACCTCTTCTAAAACAGTAGGCTGTGTAATCATTTGATTTGGGTTTTGCATAACGTAAGAAATAACTTCCCCGCGTTTACGAATAGACCAACAATTTATATTTTCTCCATCGAATGTTATTCTCCCATTCTTCGTTTTATTTATTCCTATAAGAGTATGAGCTAATGTCGATTTCCCTGCTCCATTATGACCCAATAACGCTACTATTTCTCCCTCTCCTATTGAAAGGTTGATATCTTCTAAGGCTGTATGTTTGTTATTGTACGTAAATGATAAATTTTCTATCTTGCATAAAGCTTTTTTAATATATTTGTTTTTTGATGAAACTTGCTTATGCATCCAGTTCTTTAATAGGCTATGAACGCCTGCATTACGAAGATTTTCAATTGGAAATACCCTAACATTATTACTATCAAAATTTAATTTCTTTAGCGCCTCTATATAAATAGGTTCTCTTAGTCCGATATTTGGTAATATATTAGAATTTAAAATACTATCCGGTGAACCAACGGCAATAACTTCTCCCTCATCTATTAAAATAATTTTATCTAAATCAAGGTTTAAAATTTCTTCTATTCGATGTTCAATAATTACAATTGTTTTATTATATTTCTCATGTATATTTTTAATGAGTTCTATTGTATTCAAACTACATGCAGGATCCAAATTAGCTAACGGTTCATCAAATAATAATATATCGGCATTTGTCGTTAGCAGACCTGCAAGAGAGACTGTCTGTTTTTGACCTCCTGATAATTCATGCGGACTTTGTGTATGAAAGTCCTGCATGCTTACCTTTTTTAAAGAATCCGTAACAATCTTTTTCATTTCTATTTGATTTACACAATCGTTTTCTAATGCAAATGCTACATCCTCTTCGACAGTAAGGCCTATAAATTGTGAATCTTGATCTTGTAATATTGTCCCTACGTGTTTACTCTGTTCAAAAACACTACCTTTTCTCGGATCCTTTCCAGCTATTAAAATGTTACCGGTACTTATCCCTTCGTAAGAAAATGGGATTAGCCCATTTATACAATGAGCTAATGTTGACTTACCTGAACCACTTCGTCCAGCGATAAGTACCTTTTCCCCAGGATATATTTGAAATGTAATATCTTTTAAAGTAGGCTGCGTGGTATGCCTATATTGAAAGGTAAATTGTTCAAAAGAAATAATTGGTTGCATGTATACATCCCTACTTTTCAATTTTTAAATGTGTATGTTTCTTATTTGATTTCGCTAGACCGATCGTGATTGGTAAGCCAAGAACTAAAAATACGATAACGTCTGCAATTGTTGCGCCTAGTACTTGTATAACTATTTTGTCAAACGGTTCTCCCATCACAATAATATCGAATGCTCCAGCAAATATAATTGCTATGACAATACCAATTAACCCTGCAATTGCAAAATAAGAAATATCACGGTTATTATACGTTCCATGTTTTACACTAAAACCAACTCTTTTTTGTATGAGTCCCATTGCAAAACCAATAATACCTGAACTAATAACCCATCCCCACCAAATACCCCAACCAGCGATCGTATCTGTAACAGTATGACCGATGAGTCCTATTAAAAGCCCTGCTACCGGGCCAAATAACGCTCCAAAAACTGTTAAAATAGCCAATGCGGGTTTAATAAATGTATTCGGCGCGATAGAAAATCCCCAAAGCCCTAATACCCCGTATAAAGCTGCTCCAATTCCAATAGCTACTACTAGCTTTGTCGTTAATTTGTTCATTACAATTCCCCTCTCGTATTATTCAACTTTTAATACTCTATATTTATTTTGAAAATGAATTATGCATCGACACTTCCTTTCTATACAACAAAAAATGACCTCTTAAATAAGAGGTCATTTTCTTTCACGTACAAGAATCCCCTTATCTTTCAAAAGACACATAGTGTCCTCTGCGGAATTAGCACCTTCCTATGTAATTACATAGGGGTTGCTGAGGCTTCAAAGGGCCGTTCCCTCTACCTCTCTGGATAAGTATGTATTTGTAATCTGTATTATGGCACTAACAATAAATAATTTCAATACTTTTCTTACTATTTTTATTTTTCGATAAATAGTTCACTTAAATCATTGTATTCTTATCGGAATTATGAAATAATAAATTCAAAATTGTTACGGGAGGAATGCATGATGAAAGTAATTGGCTTAATTGGCGGACTAAGTTGGGAATCAACATCGTTGTACTATAAACACATTAATACACTGACTCTCTCTAAATATGATCAAAATGCGAAGCTTGTTTTATATAGCATGGACTTTGGGGAGGTAACTACATTATTGCAAAACCATCAATATGAAGAAGTGAAAAATGAATTAGTCACGGTAGCAAAAAAGGTAGAAAACTCAGGAGCTGAATGTTTACTAATGTGTTCTAATACCGTACATCTATTTGCTGAGGAAGTAGAACAAGCAATATCAATCCCACTTCTTCATATCGGTGATGTAAGTGCTAAAGAAATGGTAGAACAGAATATAAAACGGATCGGATTATTAGGAACGAAACAAACAATGGAAGAAGATTTTTATACATCACGACTAGCAAAATATAACATTGAGACAATCATCCCAAATGACGAAGAAAGAACTTTTATCCATCACGTCATATTAAATGAATTAAGTAGAGGAGTTATTTCAGAAACATCAAAAGAAAAACTAATACAAATTACCAATTCATTAATTAATAATGGGGCTGAAGGAATTCTACTTGGCTGTACGGAAATTCCTTTGCTCATTTCCCAAAATGATCTATCTGTTCCTGTTTTTGATACTGCTTATTTACATGCGAATACTGCTGTACAATTTGCTGGATAATAATATAAAAGCATACAGGTAGAGCCTCTATGCTTTTATATTATCCGAACTATTTATTTAAAAGAGCATCAATAACTGCAATGGCTCTTTTGGAACCACCACACTCTAAAAAACTTTCATTCAGTTTTTGAATGCCATGTTTATACTTTTTATTTGAAAGAACGTCTGTTACCGCCTTTTTTAAAGTTTGCACATTAACATGCTCTTTCAATAATCTATGTGCTGCCTCAAGCTCAGTTAATCTTTGCGCTATCATAGGTTGATCTTTATCATGCGGTATTATCACAAATGGGACATTATAATGGATTGCATCGTGCACACTATTCATTCCACCATGTGTAATAAAAACATCTGCTTCACTTAATATTTCTGATTGAGGTACGTAAGGGGTTATAATAAAGTTGTCTGGCGCTTGCTTAATTTTTGAAATATCATTTCTATCACCAATCGCCATTACTACAATCCCTTCGAAATTTGAAAAAGCATCAATACAAGTATTAAAAAATGGTTCGAGCCCTTCGAGAAGTGTTCCCATTGAAATATAAATAACTTTCTTTTTTGAAAGCAATTCAAGTGGAAACTTTACATTTGTTTTGCGCTTTATAATACTCGGTCCAATAAAAACATTGTTTTCTCCGAACGAATCGCTATTAGGTTGAAAATAACGACTTGTATACACGAGACTAATATCTCCCTTATTATGCATAAATTGAAGATTACTTTTGGGCTTTACTCCAAATTCATGTTCCATTTGATACAGTAACTTTTCAGAGAGTTCATCGGGTTGGAATTGTATGTCTGCATTTGGATGAAAAGGCAAGGTTTCCAATAATACTGGTGGAATTAAAAATATAGGAGAGGAAACTATGCCTGGAACTTGTAAATATTCCTTTACTAACTCTCCAGCACCAAATATATCATAAACTATGAAATCAAAATTAATGCTTTTACATAATCGTTTCGTAATTTCTAATATGTATAAAGAAGTTTGAACATGTACATGAAAGAAAGTTTTTAATCCATATGAAGTTTCATTATCAATAGAAATCTCCTTTAATAAATCCGGATGAGTATGTACAATGGCTCCCAAAACTTCAAGCCTTTCCTTAAAACTTTCCGTTGTAATATAGTGTACGTTATCACCTCTTTCAGTAAAGGCCTTTACTAAACTTAATGTAGGATTTACATGTCCCTCTGCAGGGAAATTAACTATTAAAATATTCATCACTTATTTCTCACTCCTACAATTCAATGTTCTTATTAATCGTACTGTTATTATTACAAGCAATCTTCCCTTAATAGTCCCAATATACTTACTACTTTAGGTTGATAAATAATTATCAGACATTGAAAAAGGCATCTACATAAAATGTAGATGCCTAACTGTGATAAGGAGTGTTCTGTGAGGTTAGGATAAGCTTTTCTGCTTGTCCTATGCTATCAATATATGATTTATTTTATAAAACGTGCATATCTAATAGAATTATTTTATTTGATCAAATGGATAATATACCATCTTCACTTTACCTATTATATTTGACTCATCAATTAGTCCAAGCGTATTCCTACTATCTTTACTATGATTTCGATTATCACCTAACACAAATAATTTATGCGTGGGAACTTTCATTTCTCTACAGTTTGAAAAACGATTTGATACTTGTGACATATCTAACTGTATATACGACTCATCACGCTTTTTACCGTTAATATATACCTCATCGTCTCTTAATTATATGTTATTCCCCGGTAATCCAATAATTCGTTTCACGTAGTATGTAGCCGAGTCCTCTTTTTTTATTATTACAACATCACCATGATGAAAAGAAGAAAAATAGATGCTAGCCTTATTAACAAGTATGCGATTATTCTCATTCAAAGTAGGTTGCATCGAAATTCCTTCTACCATACAAAATAAGAATGACTTATTAATAAAAATAATTCCTATTATAATTAAAATATAGCTACATATTTTTCTCCGATCTTTTAGAATCAATTGCTTCATATATACCTCATTTCTAATCTATTCGTATGTAAAAAACGTCTCTAGTTCATATAATTGCTAGAGACGTTTCGTATATTTTAATTCTCTTTAGAGTCATCTGTTTTTGGTGCTTCGCCAGTTAATCGCTTATTTTTTAATTCAAAATAAGCATCTAAAACTTCTTTTCCAATATCAGAGTTAATACCAGATTTATCATTAATAACCCACGGCACAACTACAGAGAATGCTACTTCAGGATTATCATACGGCGCATATCCTGCTAACGTTAAATTATAACATTCTCTTCGCTCACCTTTTTCATTTCTTCCAATATCACTTTCTCCACCGTATACTGTCTGTGCTGTCCCTGTTTTACCTGCTGGCTTATAAGATGCTTTTTGGAACGCCCTTACTCCTGTTCCATCACCTTCTTGGAATACCCTTCTAAATCCTTCTTTTACTTGATTTATATATTCCTCTTTCATATCTATCTTATTTAAAACGATTGGTTCTACTGCATGCACCACTTTACCAATCTCATCTTTTTGCGACGTTTGCTCTCTTACCTCTTGAACAATTTGTGGCTTCATTCGATATCCACCGTTTGCGATTGTTGAAATATACTGTACAAGCTGAAGTGGCGTATAGGTGTCATACTGGCCAATTGAGTAGTCTAGTAAAAAACCAGGTTGATTATCTTTTTTACCAATTTGTCCAGCTGTTTCATTCGGTAAATCAATACCCGTTGGAACACCTAATCCAAATTGCCTGAAATAATACCTCATTTTATCAAAGTACTCCTGTTTAATATTTAATGAACTATTTTTCACATAATCTACACCTGCAATTTTTAATGCTGTATTAAACATATAAACGTTAGAAGAAACTTGTAAAGCTCTTAGATCATCAATATTCCCGAAATCTTTCCAAGACTTTTTCTCCTTAGTTCCTTTAAACTTCATAGGCGCATCATAAAAGTAAGTACCTGGTGTTATAGCTTTCGTTTCGAAACCAGTCAATATTGTCGCACCTTTAACTGTTGATCCAAGCTCATATGAACTTGTCATCGTACCTAAAGCATAATCTTCAACTTCTGTTTTCCCATCTTTTTCTACTAATTTTTTCCCTGCCATTGATAATACTTGACCATTTTTCGGATTTATCATTACAACGAAAGCACGGTCCAACATCGATTCTGAACCTTTATAGGCCTTTAATATTTTTTCTATGCTCTCTTCTACTTTTTTCTGTAATTCCATATCTATTGTTAAAGTTAAATTCTTACCGCTCTTTCCCTCAGAAACGGTTTCCGTTCTAATTGTATTACCTTGTTTATCTGCAACGCTTCTTACTTCTTTTTTTGTACCATGAAGTACATCTTCATATTGCTGCTCGATATAACTTTTTCCAACCCTATCATTTCGGCTATAATCACGTACCAAGTAGTAATCTAATCGTTCACTTGGTAATCCTTCATCGGAATTAGAAACATTTCCAAGAACAGATCGGAATAATCCATCATTTACATACACTCTCTCCCAATCCACCGATACGTCTACACCTGGGAGATTCGCTAAACCTTCACTAATTATAGTAAATTCCTTTTCACTAACATCTTTTTTAATAATTTGAGGTGCCATTTGATAACCTGAAGTCATCTTACTTTTAATAGCTAACACTTTTATATCTTTCTCTGTTAATTCCTGAAGATTTTTATCTGTAACCCGTTTTCTTTTTAACTCTTCTATTTTTTTATCTAGCTTCTTGCCGCTAATATCCTTTTCTCTAAATGTATCTATTTCTTTTTTCGATACTAGATTTTCAGCCAGTTGCGGATTTAATTGCATCCAAAAATCTTTCTTATCTGTCTCATTTAACTTATCTATATCTTCTTGCGGCATTTCAATTATGTCTACAAGTTGTCTTGCAGTTTTTAATATATCTTCTGATTTTACACCTTTCATCTTTGTGTACGTGATCGTGCGTAAAGATGTATTATCAACAACTGGATTCCCTTCTCGATCAAATATTTTCCCACGTGGGACAGATAGGCTCACAGTTGCATTTTCTCTCTTTTCTACTTCATTTTTATAAGTCTCTCCATCGAAAATTTGCACTTTACCTAACTGTATAATCATTGCAGAAAATAATAAAAATACACATAAAAATAAAATATTTAACCGCATCGGTATTGCTCTACCACTTTTTTTCACTTGCTTTTTCACCTTGTCATAATCTCCTCCTTACAGTATTTCTAATAATAATTGAATCTATATATTAAAAGTAGTGCACATTTTCTATACAGTACTTTGTACAAATATTAATATACTGATAAAAACTTAATAGAAATTAAAACAAAGGTTAAGAAAAGGTAAAGTTTACTAAATTAAATATAAAAATACCCAATGAAAAAAGTTTAGCTTTTTTCATTGGGTATTTAATCATTTATTTAAGAGTTAATACTAGAACGTATCGATATACATTTATCATCACAATTTGATAGAGATTGTTTACTCTGAATTTTCGGCAAGTAAATAGTTACAGTTGTCCCGACGCCAACCTCACTCATTATACTTATTGTTCCTTGATGACCTTCAATTATTTTATAACTTAACATCAATCCAATACCGGTACCTTTTTCTTTCGTACTATAGAAAGGTTCACCTAATCTTTTAATTCTTTCTTCAGGTATTCCTATTCCTTCATCTATTACACTAATAATGACACCTTTTTTATGTATTTCTTTTATATGGATTGAAATTTTCCCGCCATCTAGCATTGCTTCAATTGAATTTTGCAAAATATTAATAAATACTTGTTTCAATTGATTTTCTGAGCATTCAATGATTATCTCTTTGGAATCTGTAAATAGTTCAACTTGAATATTTGTCATGATTGCTTTTGTATTAATTAATGATACGACATTTTTAAAAATTTGATAAATATTTTTCTTTTCTGTATTTATTTCATCAGTTTTAGCAATCGACAAAAACTCTTGGAGGATTGCTTCTATTCTTTCTATTTCGGAAAGCATAAGATCAAAATATTTTTCTTGATCTTCTTTATTAATTTGGAATAACTGTATAAATCCTTTAATTACAGTTAATGGGTTTCTCACTTCATGAGCTACACCGGCTGCTAATTGACCAATTGCCGCAAGTGTATCTGATTTATTTAGCAATTCTTCTGCCTTTTTCCGCTCTGTGATATCGCGTACAATGATCATAATTTTATCTTGTAATAATGGTAAACATCTAGCTTCAAAGAAATCGATACTCCCATTAATTGTCAGAATATATTCTACAATTACATTCTTTCCTTCTTCTTTCAATTGGCGAATTGCTTCTTGAAATTGCTGTGCTACTGGAGACGGTAATATTTCGTAAAACTTTTTTCCCATAAAAGCTTCTGCAGGTACGTAAAATTTTGTAGGGGATCCTGCTTTATAATCTATAATTGTCCCATCATCTTCTGTTAAAAAACATAAATCTGGTAAAGCTTTAAAAATTAATTCTAATTCAGACGTTTGTTGTTTTAATTGCTCTTCTATCGCTTTTAAATGTGTAATATCTACCCCAACAGCCCAGTAACTAAATCCTGTTACAGGAAACTGTTCTGATATATTGGACCACATTATCGTTTTAATTTCACCATTTTTACATGTTAAACTCATTTCCCAATCTCTAAAATTTTTTCCACGAGTCAAAAATTTATTTTGTATTTGATGGCGATAATTATGGTCAGGATACAGTAATTGAAGAGCGTTTGGATTCCCAATTATTTCTTCAGCAGTATAACCTGTTACAATCTCGCATTCTCGATTCCATAAAACAAAATCTCCATTATAGTCAAGCGCATCAACCATAACAGGCATGTTTTGTAAGATCGTATGTAGTTCTTCCTCTTTTCGAGAAAGTAACGATGTATTTTTACTTTGAACTGCTTTTTTCATCCCAGTTATAATGAGGTTAGAAAGCATTTCAAAATATTTTTGGCAATTGCAAATTTCGCTTCGTTTGGACCATACAATAAAAGATCCTAAATATTGATTGTATAAGAAAAGGGGGATTTCAATTTTGGGAAGTTTACATACTTTCATTTCATTAATTCCAAATGAAAATATACATTCGTTTTCAGCATCAAGAAGTTGATGTGATATGTTGGTTAATTTATAAAATTGTTCTGCCATGGTTTCTATTGTACTCACATCAATAAGTTCCATTAGCCGCGCATTCATTCCTTTTTCACCTCGATATGTAAAAATTATACAAATTCAAAATTCATACTTCTTCATTATACGAAGAAAGTGCTCCTAGGTATATAGCTGTAGAATAATTATTCTAACAAATTCTATTTTTCAATTAAAAACAGAAAATAATATGGGAGTGTTACGCGCTGCTAACAGCACTATAAAAATACAATAAACATAAAGTTCACAAATTTTTCATAATTTTCATGAAAAATATAAACATTTATTCCAATATATTCTATATAATTAGGTGTAATAAGGCTTCTATGAATCACATAGAATACCTTACCCCTAATAAAAAGAAAAAAGAATCTATTTGGATTCTTTTTTCTTTTTATTACATTACATATTTATATAAAGCATGTGCGACACCATGTTCTTCATTTGTTAACGTTTCGTATTGACACATCGCTTTTATTTCTTCAACTGCATTTCCCATTGCAATTGATATATTTGCTTTCTCCATCATAGAAACATCGTTTAAGCCATCACCTATTGCTACAGTGTTTTCAACTGGAATATTAAGATGTTCTGCTAAAGTATATAATCCATTTCCTTTTTGAGCATCTCGATGATTAATCTCTAAATTATGCCAATAGGAAGATGTAATAGCTAAATCTGTATTATGCAGAAACGTTTCTTTTAATTTTTTTAATTTCCCTATGTCATAAGAAAACGGTAAAAGTTTATGCACATGTATATCAGTTTCTACAATTGGTTTACAACTTTCTGTACTATGAAATGCTGTATGTTCAAGATATAATGCTGCAATCGTTTCTAACTCTTTCAAATCGAAATTTTCTTTTGCATTCCTCACATACTCGATTTCATTACGTACACTCTCTACTCCATAATCTGGTACATACACACCTTTATTAGTATAAAGCTGATAATACAAGCCATTCTCTTCAAGATATTCTACAATCTCAAGTGCCTGCATATTTTGAATTGGATATCTCTTCATCATTTTCTTATCTTTATAAATAAGGGCACCATTTTCCGCAATAATTGGACACTCTAAATTAACTTCTAACAATAATCGTTCAATATCAACGATAGAACGCCCTGTACAAATAGCTACAACATGGCCTGCTTCCTGACATTTTCGAATTGCTTCTGCATTCTCTTTACTAATCATTTTATTCCCCGAAAGAAGGGTTCCATCTAAGTCAATTGCTATTAATTTCATTATTTCTTCACCACTTTCTATAAATACACGAGATCTATTTAACAAAAAGGTATCGTTTTCATATTGAGCTCGTTAAGTACTTCTTATTTATAATTTATGAAAAGCGTTTCAGGTCAAGAAATAATTAAAAATAAAATCAAAAGCTTTTCTCTTTAAAGAAAAGCTTTTGATTTTAAACTATGAACTATAACTAATATATTTTGTCTCACACATATACACATTCTTTTCTTCAGTTGGGACATATACTTTAAACTTTTCTAAACGTTTTCCGTAAATATGAATCGTGACAACACTTTCACATTCAGCTATTTTAAGAATATGACAATCAGCTGGTGGAATGACTTTATCTGTTTCTCCTTCTCCCAAATAAAGATTTCCTGTATGGGTTAAATAAACAAGTGAATTTTCAAGCTGCTTAGTTTGTATAAAGTTCTGCACCATTATCCTTCCTGAAAAAACGCCTTCTACTCCCCATGTACCATCATGATCATGTAAAGATGTAGATTGTCCATCTTTCCATACAAGAGCTAATACTTCAAATCGCTTTAAAGGATCTTCATATAACAAGTGTCGTGCATATTGAGCCGAATTCGCCTTCTGTTTTTCTAGCGGAAGCCATGTTTTTTTTTCTAAAAGTTCTTCTAGTAATTTTTCAATCGCACAAACAATTTGATCTTCTAATAAATTACTATCAATTAAATCCGTTACAGCTTTAATAAATGTTTGAAACGTTTTACTTCCATTACACGTTAACATAAGCATCCTCCTCCACTCTTCTTTCATACACTTCCATACTAAATAGACCACTAAAAATTTACAATTGAGAAATAAAAAAACAAGGTACAGTAATTTTGTACCTTGCTGAACGTTTTACCTAGTTTTCAAAAGAATAGGTAAGTATTTTAATGTTTGTTCATTTTCTAATATACATTTTTCTAAATTGAACGATGGAGATAACTCTATTTTTTCAAAGGCATTTATAAAGGTAGTTAATGCAATCTCAGCTTCTAAACGTGCAAGTGGCGCCCCTAAGCAAAAATGAGGACCTTTACCAAAGGTTAAATGCTTTTCATTTCCTATTCTGTGTAAATTAAATTTAGAAGCTTGTAAGAACTTTTTCTCATCTAAATTTGCTGCACTAACCCACGCAACAATCATTTGATCCTTTTTCATAAAAGGTCCAAATATATTTGTGTCCGCTGTAATCCTCCTAGCTAATGTAATGGGAAAGCGATAGCGTAAAACTTCCTCAATCGCTTTTGAAATTAACGTAGGTTCTTTTCTTAACTCTTCATATATTCCAGGTGAATCTACTAAAAAGCAATAAAAGCTGTTAATAATTAAATTTGTAGTTGTTTCATTACCTGCCGCTAATAAACCTAAAGAAAAAGTAACTATTTCTTCATCAGTTAATCTTTCGCCTTCATATTCAGCTCGTATTAAATCTGAAATAATATCGTCGGTTAAATGATATCTTTTCTCTTGAACAATTGGAAGCAGGTACGTTTTAAATTCATTTAACGCAATTCCTTTTTCTACATCCAAATCGTTAAATTTTTCTTTACTATATGGCATAAATAAAATATCAGACCATTCTTTAATTTTTTTACGGTCAGTTGTTGGCACTCCTAATAAATCGGATATGACGGTAACAGGTAAAGGTGCAGCAAACTCTTCAACGATATTAACCTCACTATATTTCCCGATATGTTGTACAAGTTCATTTGCGATAGACTGATATGTAAATATAATAAAAAACGAATGATTAATAGAAATATTCTACGCCACTCGTTTTTTATCGGACTTCTTTTTACTGTACTTTTATTTTCTTTATGAGTTATTAGAAAAATAATTGTCTATATAAGTCTTTATTTTTTCAAAATCCTTTTCCATAAATAAGATTGCTGGTACTTCAATTATTGGAAGATTATTTTCATTATCAAAAGGTGGACACGGTTTGGGAACTACCAAATAGTCAACTGAGTTTTTATCCCTAATATAATTAATTGAAACATCATAATACTTAGAAAAATATCCCTTCAAATCATCCTGATTCCTTAAAAATGGTAGAGAAAATATTGAACCATAATTTATACCAGCGTCGACAATTAATACAAAGCATATTTTTTTCATGATACACCCTCCTCGTATAATAAGTTTTAAGTTAATAACTGTTCCTTGAAAATTAAATAGTTTTTATCTTCAAGAGCTACATCAAAAAAATGATGTATGGGTAAAATTTAGTCTTGGATAAGGTAACACTGATAAAAACAGGTTTCCTTTTTCTTTATATTCAATTAAATTATATCATTATTTTACATGAATTTTCAGACTTTGTTTTTTTATTTTATTGGTAAACTTATGCTTAGCATGAATTGGAGGGATATATATGATAGATTATAGAATAATTTCAAGAGAAAACTATTCAAATAAGATTGGAGAGCTTGTAACAATGCTTGAACATACAAGAGATGTTACATTGAGCGAAATCTCCAATTTAAACCAAAGTGATTTAGATTTCTTACCAAACGGTAGTTCAAACACTATTGGTTCTCTCTTATCACATATTGCAGCGATAGAGTTTGTTCATCAAGTTATCTCGTTTGAAAAAAGAGATTTAACTGAAAGTGAATATCTAAAGTGGCGAATTTCTTTAGAACTTGGAGACAAAGCAAGGGAAGGAATAAAAAAGCAATCTTTAGATTATTATTTGAATGAATTATCACAAGTTAGAGAAAATACACTAACATATCTGAAATCAAAACAAGATAGCTGGTTATTCGAGGAAAACAAGTGGGATAATGGTGTGCCTTATAATAATTACTACTTGTGGTTTCACGTTATGGAAGACGAAATTAATCATCGTGGACAAATAAGAACAATTAAGCGATTGATGGGAATGAATAAATAAATCTTATTCAACCAAAGGGTGCTTTACTTGAGAAAGTCACTAGAAGAGTCAAATGATAACTATGAACTGCCCCCAATTGCTAGGTTTTGTTTAACAATTGGGGGCAGTTCATTTATAGCGCATAGGTAATCAGCTTTTTGTTAATCATGAGGTAGATATTTTTAACTAAAAAACCAATAATGGAAATATATTACAGCTTATGACCCGTTTTTACACGTATCTCGGCTGAACCCCATAATACACTGTATCCCGCTCTTCGGCGCTTCGAAAATATGGGGGCTATAATTAAACAAATACATAAACAAGTCGGAAAGCCACACCGAAATATGTACGACATAACTGAAACAGGAGAAGAAATTTTTTATGAAATGTTAAGAGAGTTTCCCGAAAAGATTGCGACAAATAACGCTGAATTCCTTGTGCGTATCGCGCTATTTGAAAAACTTGATTACGAAGCTAGAAAAGAAATTTTAACAATAGGCCAAGACGTACTACATAAACAGCTTACTGCTACTCAATCTTTACATGTTAGCTCATCTTTTATTACAGAAGTCATTGAATTTAGTAAATCGCGTATTGAGCATGAATTACTCTGGATTACATCACTTATGAAGAAAATATGAAAAAATAAAAAGAAAAGTTAAAAACAATGAATGAAAATGAGATTTATTATCAATACTATAATTAATAAAAGGGCAACCACGATTTGGCTACCCTTCAAAAATTTTATATTTCTGGATCAAAAGTTTTGCAATCTGTTTCTTCCGTAGTTGATGCATGTTTCCCTTTATTACTTACTACATAAATTGCATCTGCACTACATTTATTGCCGTTAGCCCAAAATTTACAGTTGTTTACTTCACATAAAACGTCTTGTGCCATAGTATCACACCTCCTTGTTCTAATATCATTAACAAAATTCGGAGGTATGATACTCTTTGTTATGCATTTTTTATTACCTTTTTAGCTTTCTTAATGGTTCAATGTCTCCTTGAACAATAGCATCTATATTTTCTGTTATTTTTTCAATGTCAAAATGCCACCATTGAATTTGCAATAATTCTTCTACTATTGTATTTGTAAATCGTTCTTTTATTTTATTTGCAGGGTTTCCGCCAACAATTGTATATGGTGCGACGTCTCTAGTCACAACAGATTTAGCTGCAATGATTGCACCATCTCCTATTTTTATTCCAGGCATAATCGTTGTATCCATACCAATCCAAACGTCATTTCCTATAACTGTATCACCTTTGTAAGGTAAATCAGACAAATTAGGTGTATACTTCTCCCACCCATTTCCAAATATATTAAATGGATATGCCGAAAATCCATCCATCCGATGATTCGCTCCGTTCATAATAAAGGTAACTCCATTTGCAATACAACAAAACTTTCCAAGTATAAGGCGATCTCCAAGAAATTCATAATGATGTAATACACGATCTTCAAATGTTTCTCCATCTTTCGCATCATAATATGAATAGTCTCCAATGA
Organism: Bacillus sp. AC266; assembly: GCF_979253805.1. Classification (NCBI taxonomy): domain Bacteria; kingdom Bacillati; phylum Bacillota; class Bacilli; order Caryophanales; family Bacillaceae; genus Bacillus; species Bacillus sp. AC266. The sequence goes on along the minus strand of NZ_CEEDEC010000001.1, from coordinate 714,665 downwards.
GTATATTAGCTTTTGTTATTGTATTTTTTATAAATTGGACATTTTGATTTCCTTCAATAGGGTACTTAACATTTGGATTAGGATTCATTTTGTACAACACTTCCTTTATCACTTATTTCATTTTCTATTGCTATTACTGGCTTTAAATTGTATATCGGTAAAATAAATAATAATCCAATTATAAATAGTAAAGCTGTGCCCTCATACATCGTACTTAATGAAAACATTTCTTTTAACGAACCAGCAATACTCATTGTTACTACCATTGAACCGGTAAATAATGGACTTAAAATGCCATTTACACGACCAATAAAATCAGTATCACTATTTTGAATAATGAGTGTATTAATCCCTATTTGGATACACGGAAGAGCTAACCCACTAAAAAGTTGTGCTGTGAGTGTTACCCATAAATTTGTGGAATAACCTATAATCCCAATACCGATCGCCTGACCTAGCATACCAATAATTAACATCTTTTGCGGAGCAACGTTCTTCGCAAATACCATCGCTAAAGCGCCCCCAACAATCATTCCTGCACCATTTACCGTTAGTAACCATTGTAAACTCTCTTTTGATAATCCTAACTGCTCAGTTACAATAAATATACCAAGTGGCTGAATTAAACCGATACCGAGTCCTGCTGCCATAAAACAAAGGCCAAGCAAAGTTAATGCTTTTTTCTTTTTCACATATTTAATCCCATCCAGCATCTCCTGTAATAGCGTGATTTCTTTCTTCTCATTATCATTCTCAAGATCTTTCGGTAGAAATAACAACACAGCTGCAGCAAGTAAAAAAGCGATACCTGTTATGATGATTGAAATATAAATTCCAAAACTATGAAAAATAAATGTTCCAAGAATCGGTCCTAATACCATAAAAATCGCAAATATTGTTTGATATATTGACATCGCTAATTGGATTTGTTCCGTTGATAAATGCTGTTTAAACAATTTCATACCTGATGGTTGAGAAAACTGCGAAAGGATTGCAGAAATAAGCGTGACAAAAAACACGATTTTCCATGTTCCAAACATAAGTGTAATTAATACAGCGAATACTGAAATGGAACTTAACGTTTCACACCATATCATCGTCTTCTTTGGCTTCCACCTATCAGCAAAAGTTCCTCCAATGAATGAGAAAATAAAAATGGGAGCAAATTCAGCAACCGAAATCATTGAAATAGCAAAAGCATCACCTTTCGTCATTTCCATAACATAAAGTAATACCGCAAAGTTACGAACCCAAATTCCAACTTGTAAAAATAATGCTGATGCTAGAATCCCTTGCACAAATCGATTTTTTAATACTTGTGATACCCCATGATTTTGTTTCGTTTCTGCAGTCGTCGACATAAAAAAGCCTCCTATTTCGTGTTCTGAACAGGAGGCAGCACAAATCATATGAAAAGACTATATATTCGCAGTGCGAAACACATCCCTTTTCTATACATGCACATACTAATCCTATTCAGAAGAATATTTCGTTTTTTAACGAAGATCTCTTACAAATAGAATTAGTTGATCATTGGGATGTTTTCACCCTTCCGTTTCGAATTTAAATAACACATACATACTCTATGTTAATCATTTGTCGTGTATGCATGTCTCAATATAACTATTCTAAAAAGACAATGGTAATTCCTCTAAAGAACGCATTAAATAATTACCTTGCCAATTAATTTTGTCACGCTCACCTTTTATTTGTAACGATGGCATTCTTTTAAACAGAGCAGTAATAGCAATCTTTGCTTCCAACCTAGCAAGTGGAGCTCCTAAACAGAAATGGCTACCATGTCCAAAAGCAATGTGACGGTTATTCTCACGCATAATATCAAATACTTCTGGGTTTTCAAATACTGTTTCATCACGGTTTGCTGAAGCTAATGCGATAATAACCATATCTCCTTTTTGGATTGTTTGGTCATGAATTTGAAACGGCTCAGCCGCCCATCTTGCAGTTGTCACCTCAACTGGAGAATAATAACGCAATCCTTCCTCAATAGCTGAATCAATTAATTCCGGATTTTCTTTTAATAACTGTAATTGCTTCGGATTTTCAAGAAGTGCTAATACCGTATTTGTTATTAAATTCACTGTCGTCTCGTGTCCGGCTACAATTAATAACATGATCATTGAATATAGCTCTCGAGCACTAAGTTTATGCCCTTCATTTTCTGCAAGTATTAACGCACTAACCAAATCTTCTTTTGGATTTTTTCGTTTTACATCAACTATATATTGGAGATATGTAATAAACTCAGATAGTTGTTTTTCGGTTTCTTTTATTTCTTCAGGTGTTTCTGGCGATGCAATGACAGCATGAGACCAAATTCTAAATTTCGCTTGATCCTCTTTTGGAATTCCAAGCATCTCACTTATTACAATAATCGGTAATGGGAATGAATAATCATCCACAAGATTTAATGTACCTTTTCGCTCTATTTCACTTATTAAATCATCCGCTATTCTCTGAATTCTTCCGTCTAATTGTGAAATCATCTTCGGTGTAAAAGCTTTTTGAACTAAAGATCGCAAACGACTGTGGTTAGGTGGGTCCGAATTTAACATGTGCGTTGTTAAATGATCACTATTGTCAACGGAAAGATGCATGTTCTTTGTATCTTGAGGAAACACATTTGCCTGATCTTTTTTTAAGCGATTATCTTTTAAAAGCGGCAGAGCATCTTCATATCTTGTAATGAGCCATTCTTTACCGATTTCAATTTGATTTACAAATAATATAGGCTGTACTTTTCTCGATTCTTTATAAATTTCATAAGCATCTTCTTTAAACTGAGCAGAAGCTAAATTAATGCCATCCTCTATTTTTTGGCCAACCTTATTTTTTATTGACATTACATTCCCTCACTCTCAATTATTTGTGTAAATCAACCTAACATTTGAATTATACTTCAATAAAAACTAGAAAATTGTAAATTTTTAATTAAAATCTTACTTCGTATATTGAAAAATAAAAAAGTGAGAGAGTAAAATTATTCTACTCTCTCACTTCCTATTATGCGAAGCACATAAAATTACTAATTTGTTGATATCGATAACTTACTTTACGACGACGACCACCTTGCCAAGTGTAACCTGAAACCCCGCTTCTTCTTACCTCGGTTGGAAAGAACCATAAATCTCTTCCGAAAGGACCAGGTCGATGTAAACGTAAATAGCCCCATCTTCCTAGACAGTTACACATCCATGATTTCATATTCCCTGCTTGTGCTGGAGAAGCAAATGTGGATGGTAAAGACGGAGCTTGTGACGGTGGTGGTGACGTTGGAGCATCTTCCGCATCATCTGGTCTATAGTCTTCTTGTTCAATATCTCTCACTTCATTTGTAGATTCATAACCGTAGTTTTGTGGATTATAATACATCTCTTGATCATATGGATAGTTTTGTTGGTTATACATAATAACCCATCACCTTCTTTTCATTTGTTTCTTTTAACATTCATATGTGATACGCCATTCATAGGAAGCTTATGTATAGCCTAAATTCATCTGAAAAAAGCTCGTATTTTAAAAATACGAGCTTTTTTATAAACAAAATATATTTTTTATTTTATTAACTTCACACTATAAAAACGCATTTGATCTAACGAACCTTCATATTCAAATACTTCTTGCTTAATTAATTCTTTCAAGCGATATTCCAAAAACGTATCCCCAACCAATTGATCCGAAAGTCCAAGTGCTTCACCTATTACCCTCGGAGCTTTATGAAATTCTTTATCTGCTCCTACATTTTTCGCACACTCAATAATGAATTGATCAAAATAATCTTCTTGTACAGCATGCACTTCATCGTCTTTCCAAACTCTTAAAAACTCCGTGCTTTGCGATAATCTATCCCACTCATGTGCAAACTTCATTCGCTTCTCTTCAGTTAAATACGGAAATTCCACAAAACTTTTTTGGAAAAGAGCTAAACTTTCAGGAGATAATTCTCCAGTTCCACGGATATCATAATCTTGTTTTAATATTTCTCTACTCGCTTCAGAAGTATTCATAACACGAATATTTTTCTTATCTTTTAATTGCGCAATTGCAAAACAAAGCCCTACGTGCTCATGGGCATTATCCGCCTTCCAAACGGTAATCGGTGTTTCATTCGGAATTGAATGTAGCTCTTCTAAAGTCTCCTTAAATCTTGGTAAATACTCTTCTTCAAAATAACAATCATAAGAAGTTAAGTTATTTAATAACCACTGTGCCCTTGCTAATTGACCTTCATTCGTATGTAATTGATGTATGGGACCAATTGAAAAGAATTCAGAGTATGAAACAACACTCTCCTCGTGTAATTCTTCTTGTTTCAACATATATTTTAAACATCCGGCAGTTGAATCATCAAAGGCAATATGAATGTGTGTGCTTTCTTCTAAATTTTTTTCCTGAGTTGTATGACTCGTCAATTGCTTAGGGATACTCGTTAAATTTTTTATCATATCTTCGCTATAATTCCCGTCTAATACATCTAACTGTATTAGAATACTTTGAAGTAAATGTTTTGCTTCATCTTCATACATATCCTCTACAACATTTTTAATTTTATCTATCATATAAATCCCTCTATTCATTTCTAAAATAACGTAGATTATAGTGTATCATTTTAGCCCAGATGTTTAAAAGTCTTTTTAAAATCAAATCGTTTATTACACAGATTGCTGCAGCCATCTAAGTTTTTAACAAAAGCTTTCTCTATGTTCCTCTCAATCTATAGATCTATAATATTTTTTTCTTCCTCCTTATTTATCTCCCAAAATCACATTAGTTGCTAAATAATTTTTAAACACTTTGTAAATCTTTTTATTTAAATGTATAATTATATAGAAAATAAAAAATACAGGAGCAATATTAATGGCGAAAGTATTTACTAATTATAAACGTTATTTAAAAAATTGGAGATTTATATTTATTTGTATATTACCTGCTGTCGCTTTATTGTATACATTCGATGTCATCTTTGAACTACTGTGTCACCAAAATTTCTATTTGTCTAATTTAATTATTGCTATCATATTAATCTTAATATTTATTAACGTTAAAGAAAACTATAATTGAAACGAAACCGTTGTGAAGCTACATTTTTCATAAAAAATTAGAGCACCCTGCTATTGGATGCCCTAATGTGATTAGAGGTTTTTTCTGAGTATTTAGTAGGACACGAAGATCTTGTCCTACTAAATTTATACTTATTACATTGTGCACTAGAAAGCACAATGTCTAGATGCCAAATAGATACATACACATTGGAGTAACTAACACGCTAGAAAAGACCTTTCTATATCCATTCATTCTTAATAGCCTACATTATTACTAATAAAATTTTCTCATACTTTCATTGTACAATTTCTTTATTTATAAACAAAAAACATCCCCATGGATGTTTTTTATCTAATTACCTTTAAACTTCCATAAATTTAGCAGGTACACCAATTTTTTCAACTACAGAAGATATATTAGTAGGGTTAATCATTACATTTTCAATACAAACTAATTTATTTTCTAATAATCCATTCTCTGTAGTAATAAACTCTTCAAATCGTTCTAAAGTCATTGAGAATTTGTGCTCACTTCCACCATTCATACTGACTTTTACATACTTCATAGTGTCACCGCCTCTCTTAATTATCTATAATTCGCTAAAAATACGCTTACATCCTTTTATTAAAACGTGGATTTATCACTTTTATCACTTCCCACTACACGTTTGAAATGATTTTGAGAAAAAAGCTACTAAACACCACCTGTTCTTTTCATTAAAATTTCAATAGAATGTTTCTAGAATTATATATCTTTGGAAAAGATTACATAATAGTACTGATTAAATATTAGGAGTGTTATTAATGGTTGATATAATCCGACTCTTAATCACCATACTTATCGCAATTTTTTTATTTTCATCAATTATTATGGAGTTTAAAAAACCTCACAAAAGTATGTTTTGGTTCTCAATTGAAGTCTTGTTTCTGCTAGGAATCGTACTTTTAATGAAAGAATTTTTCATCAAACTTTCCGCATAAGCCCTTAAGTAAAACATAATATCCCATCAATAACGCAGGATAAATTATGATTGTTATTTTTTTCACTGAAGTTAATAATTTAACTTCCGATAGTTATCTTTTATTTATAACTACTTTATAAGCTTCTGCTAATTACTCTTTTTCGTATATTATCATGAAGACTAGAGCAAGCATGCCTTATCATATATTAGATAAGGGATGTGATAACATTGGGTAACGATAACAATCAATTTATTTTTCATGTAGTACAAAGTTCAGCAATTAAAAGATTTATAATTATCGATATAATTGCTGGAACAGGAATTTATTGGACCGTAAATTTCATTTCTTCAAATGCATTACTCGCAATTATTAGTTGTTTTTTGGGGACAAAAAAAATGAAAAAAATGCATCATTCATAGAAGCAATAACTAAATCCCAATTCATTTCTTTCAAATTTGTGCCTTTACTCTTCTTGAAGTGGGAAAGCAATTTTTCACAGTTGGCTAATTCATCCGACTTTCTGGCAGACAATACTTTTGATTGTCTGCTTCTTGTATGAGATTTTTCGTTTGACATATACTACTTTTGAACCTGTATACCAATACAAGCCATTTTGGTGTTTGGGATTTCCCTTCCTGGGATAAGTATTTTTGAACTTATCCCTTTTTGTATAGGCATGTATATTTGGGATAAAACTAATTACAAGCAGATTTTCTGTTTATTCGTAGTTCTTAACCAAAAGACTTTTCTCCTTTAAAGGACAGTAGGTACGACTGCTTGTCCTTTTTTATTAATATTTCACACACCATTTTTTGCCCCCTTCTAAGCATTCTATTACAGCTCCCAAATAGCCAATGTTTATAGTCATACAAAATAAGCAGTTGCTGATACTTTCCTTTTTGAGTTACACAACACAATAAAAATGTGTAATTATAGATTTGAATCCATGTCCCTCCTATCTCAAAAGCTCTCCTAAGTAACTAAAAAAACACCTTAAGTGGGTGTCCTTTTTTCTTTATGTAAGAGAACATACAGATAACATTAATCCTCCAAATGTCACTGTTCCTAGTAACCCCAATACAACTCCTGTTAAACAAACACAATCAGCAAGACAAATTGAAGATTGCGATAATGGCACAAATGACCTACTTGTGCTCGATCCATAATATTTTATTTTTTCATAATTTATATCCAACATGAAATGTAGACATGATACACAACCCTCAATAGTTTGAAGAGATTCATTTTCTAACCGCTCCAATAACTTGTTATTTAAAGCAAATGGTAGAGGGTACTGCTTATCTAATCATCTCTGTTGCCGTATAAATCCCTAGTTTAGTTTGTAATAAAGTATTAAAATAATGCTGGTTATATGTTCACGTTATTATTGCTAATAAGAAGGATAAAGATAAAAATGCACAAAGTGGTACATATAAAACAGTATCCATTCTAGCAAACTGCGTATCTTTTTTTCGTTTAAAGATACCAAAATAATGAAACTCACCAATTACTCTTATGAAAAAAACAACCATACAAACCCAGGATCCCATTTGAACAAAAACATTGGGAAGTGCGGAATGAACAATATTTGATTGTTGTAATAAAATCATTGCTGCCATACTTAATAATAACGCAATGAACAATGTCATTCCTGTACCTGGTGTAAACGCCTTTTCTCCAGCTTTAGTTAGAATGACACTATTTGTCGCCCACTTACTTCCGAAAGCCCAATAAACATGTAAAAAACTAACTAAGAATAATATGCAAACAGAAATATATGTAATAATAAGCATTTTGTCCTCCCATTATTTTATTTAAATCATTACCTTTAAAATATGCTATGAATCCTTCATACGCAACCTATATTTAATTACATAAAAAAACCCCTTAATGATTTATCAATTTTACGATAAATCATTAAGGGGTTAGTGAAATTTATTATGCATTATACCTATTTTTTCGACGTTCCATCCTAGTTTGTCCTTGAACAGTACTTTCTTTATATTGATCTATTTGCTCTGCCATTTCATATGTTACAACTGGTTCTTCGTTATTACGCTCATGCATTATTTCTGGCGTTTTACGTTTAGAATCTTTTCCACCAAACTTAAATAATTCCATCTTAAATTTCGGTAATCTTGGAAAGCGGATCTTAAATGATAGCCTTTTACGTTTCTTTTTTTGTTTAAATAGATTTGTATTTTCTTTATTATTATCTTTCTCTTTTCGATGTATTAACATCGCAAGTAATCCACCTAATATAAGTCCTCCAACCAAGAGTAGAAGATATACGTAATTGCTTGTCATTAAACTCGTCATACGCTCAAGTATGACTAACGACTGTACTTCTTTTATGTCCCATAATAAAGCGGTCCATAATGAGAATAAACCTAAAGTAAGCCCGTATGTACGAAAGCGGAATATACAAGGTATTAAAGCGATACAAGCGGCAATTTTGGCATTTGCTATTATAGCACTTGTTGAAATATCCTGATTCCAAATAACTAACAGTAGTGTTATAAATGGTGCATATGCTATCCAGCTACATATACGTGAATATATCTTTTTCGCAAAGTAACTACCGAAACTAGTAAAAAATAAAAGTCCTCCAATATATAAAGATTGTTCAAGAGGGATTTGCTTTAACATTCCTGCAATTGGAAAGAGGCCGCTCAGTAGCATTAATAATACATCTAATTTCTTCACAATTCCCCATTCCTTTCAAATTTTCTTTTCAATTAATAAAAATCGCTTTTCCATATGATGTAGTTTTTGTATTTCTAAAAAACATCTTAATCCTGTATGTAAATAAAGTAAATACGTAAAAGAAAAGATACATGACAAAGGATAGCCTTATTTACATGAAAAAATGACAAATCCTGCTCATTATTACTAGCAGGATTTGTACAATATTATTTATATTAATATCAATGTATCTTCTTTTTCTAAAATTATTACATCTTCATCTAATTCGTCATTGAATTCTTTAAACTCCCTTGAATCAATATCGGTAGTATAATTTTTAATTAATTTAGCCATATGCATTACATACGTATTATGAATATTTTGTTCTGAGAGCAAGGTTGATTTACAGCACATGTAATGTATCATTTTGGCGATTTCTTCTCTCTCTTCAGATTTTACACCAAGCGGGATAACTTCGAGTATGTACTGCTGTACTATCTCATTACAATCTAATTCGTATGCAGCCGTGCTATAGTAAATTCCCATTTGATCTACAAATAATCTCGTTTCATTCATAACATGTTCTTGGTCTCTAACAATATAGTTCGGTACATCTGAGTTAGTATTAATTCTAATTATGTTTATATCCTCTTTTAAATTTGGGATTATTTCAGGTGAAACCCCAATATTAACGCTTTTATTTTGCAATTCCTCTATCCAATATTTCCTCATATTGGCATCTACAATAAAATAAACTTCTTTATTTTGTTTATGTGCATCTTGTGAAATTTCAACTAATGTTTCTGACATAAATTGTTTAAAACTGACTCCTATATCATTCCTTTTTGATGGTTGTGGTAAAAACACTTTATTATTACCTATATTTAATAAAGTATGATCAATTGTGCCCCATTCTTCTTGACCATATAATTTATATAATATTTCTCTCCCATTTATTTTTGAAAAAATAGGTAAGAAATCATATTTAGACATTTTCTCAATTGATAAATTTAAAATTACCCCCGGTAATTTTATCTTATTCCAACTACACTTTAAGAACCCCTTTTGTTCTAACAAACTAAGAATGGCATTAATAATTTCTTTTTTAGATACACTTTGTCCGATAAATAAATTAATAAATGCTGAAATACGTTCCGTTTGAGCGAATCCTTCCCGAATAATTTGCTTTGGATTAATTTTTTCGCGACCATCACAATTTTTTATTGCAATTAATGCTAATTTCATTTCATTTTGCTCACCTGCCGTAGCATGTACAGCTTTTACGACATCGTCTACTAGTTTCTTTTTGTTTTTATGGCTATATTGCATTCTATATGGATTTTGTAACAATTTCCTAATGTTATATCTTACTATTTTTAACAACACCGGATTGTCTGCATTTAATACATAGGAGGAATCTCCGTTTTGAGCTAAAACTATTTTGCTATCTAATAACGCTTGTTCTATCTCTATTACTATATCATCTGACCATACTTCTAACGTAATTGATTCTAATCCCTTTGGGGCAAATAAAGGTAATAACGCATTCTCATTATTAGTTAATACATTTTCACATTCTGGAAGTAATGTGAAATATGGGCATATTCGTTGGAATTCATTAAAAAGTTCCTCTTTTTCTCTTACTTTTATACCAAATTTTATTTTTGTTCCTTGAACTTTATATATATTTTCGTTATATGGAAGAAGCACTCTTATCTTTGTTCCTCTAATATACTCTTTCGGACATTGGAGAATGTTCTCTAATTTAACTTCTCCCCCTATCCTATAATCATCTTTTAAATTTCTAAAACGTTTAATCCACTTTATTCCTTTTACAGCTTGTTGTACTTTTAACTTTACAAATCTTTGCTTTTTATTATTTGATTCAAATTCAGGAGTTGAAATCAGTATTTGGCTCCGCTTTCGCCCTAAAAGTATAGGGATATCTTTATGATTATATTGTTGATAAAACCTCCTAATCCCTACAGATACTTTTAATAGCGGAATATTCTCACCTCCACGAGTTACGTATTCAAACCGATATACATAAGAGAAATAATCATGTGTTTCTTCATCTTTAATTGGCTCAGACATCGCTTCAGAAACATGTTGTGATCGCAGTGGTGAAAAATATATTTCTTCCTCATTTTTATTTTCCAAATGTAAAGGCTGTTCGCAAAAAATATGAGTAATTAGAGCTGGTACCCATTTAGAAAACGTTTTTTTATCATGTAATGCTGGCAAATTACTAATTAAATCATACTGCCATTCTAAATGTGGTGGATCTATTAATTTATTAGGTTTCCAATCATGAATAACCTCATACCAGCTTTGGAAAATATAGTCTAACTGTTCTTGTTTCATTGGTTCTTTTGCTACAATCCAGGGCGTATCTTCCTTTAATATATATGGATTATGCTGAATGAATAATATATCAGAAAACATTTCATACAATCTTTCATTTACAAGTTTTAATTTGCTCGTTAATAAAAATGTTCTATAATGTATCTCTACAATCTCAAGCCATTCAATAGGAAAATAAATATACGATACTTTCTCATTATAGAGGGGTTCTACTATATTTTTAAATGCTAATAACTGTAATTTTTCCATATTATTAATACTTCCTCTCTTAATTTATATTGATCATGAATAATACTAGAAAAGATACCAATTTTTTAAGCATTAACGAATCAAATTTTAACCAAGCACATTAAAGGAAATAGCTAAATTACATTCGTTTATATAAATAAAACATTATTAAAATCAAATTAATATAAAGTAACTATTAACATATAACTACCTCCTTATGGGACTTTATATTATAAAATCATTATAATTAATTATTATATTTTTTTATATATGATTTACAAAAAAATTACAGAAACTAAATATAATAAAAGGTATCGCCTCTTTATATAGCGATACCTTTTATATACTCTTAATTAAATAACACCTTTAACTTCTTCATTCACCGGCCATTTTTCTAATGTATATGCCATTTCCCAAAATGAATATTCATATTGACTACTAAAAATAAAATGTTGTCTCATACGATTACGGTCTGCCTCTGTTACTTTTTCAGCGATCGTATCTAATCGTGTGATTTGCTCTTCTACTAGAGTACGGAACCAATCAGATCCATATGCAGAAATCCATTCTTGATAAATTGGCTCTTCTGGTTGACATTCTTTTAACCGTTCACCGATTTCATAATATAACCAATAACAAGGTAAAATAGCCGCAATAATATCTCCTAAATGCCCTTCATAAGCTGCACGATACATATGAGATGTATATGCATATGCAGTTGGCGCAGGAATAAAATTATCTTTTTCTTCTTTTGTAATCCCTAATTTCTTTGCGAAATTCTCATGTAATGATAACTCAGCTTCATACGTATTTTGTGCATGGTGTGCCATACGAGCTGTCGTTTCTAATTCAAGAGCCTTTGCAGCACCTAACGTTTGTACTCTAGCAAAATGACTCAAATAATAAGAATCTTGAAGCACATAATATCGAAAACTAGCTAAATCTAATGTTCCTTCGCCTAGTTTTTTTACAAAAGGATGGTTAAAACTTGCTTCCCAAATTGAATCTACTTCTTTACGTAATGATTGTGAAAAAGTCATTTAAATTCCTCCAAATAATGTAAAAAATATACGTATTTATCCACAATTATTAAAGCTGTAAAATAAAAAAACTTTCTTTACAGGCGTAAAGAAAGTGAAATTGACAGTATTTATTCGTTAAATAGCAACGTCTTTCCCACTTTCCTACGCTGGCATTAACCAGATCAGGTACTAAGAGTCTCAAAATTTCATCTGATCTCAGCCTATAAAAGGCCCCCCTAGTGGATAAATATTTAGTTGTCGTATTGTAATTATCATAGCATAATTCGTGGAACTGTCAAAAGAATTAATTATATAACTACCTTAAAAACCTTCTTCTTTCCTTACTTTTAATGAAGTTTCAATTATCATATCTAATAGTTTGCTATAATTAATTCCCGCTGCTTCCGCACTTTTTGGCAGTAAACTTGATTGTGTCATCCCTGGTAATGTATTAACTTCCATTACATATGGAATTCCTTCCTTCACCATCATATCAACCCTTGCATAAACACTACATTTTAATGCTTTATAACAAGCCAGTGACGCTTTATTTACACGTTCCTTTATTTCAGCTGGAAGTTCAATAACTTCTTCAACTGTACTAGTATCATCATATTTTGCATTATAGTCAAAGAACACAGCAGCATGTCGAATCGAAATGATAGGTAACTGTTGCCCATCAAAAATTGAACATGTAATCTCGTCACCTTTTATATACTTCTCAATTACTACTTCAGAATCCCATTCGAATACAGTTTCTAGCATAGAGATTAATTCATTTTTATCATAGACAATCTTAACTCCAACACTTGAGCCGCCAGAGTTTGGTTTTACCACTAATGGAAATCCTAATTTATCTAATTCCTCAAGCTTTAGATCCTCCATTTTTGTAAGTTCAATCCAATCTGGTGTTTCTACTCCTTCATAACGCAAAATCTTTTTTGAAATATTTTTATCCATACATATACCGCTAGATAACATATTACTGCCGCTATATGGAATACCTAAACTCTCAAGCGTCCCTTGAACCGTACCATCTTCTCCGTATTTTCCGTGTAATGCTAGCAATGCAAAATCAATGTCTTTCGCTTTTTCAATTAAATCCATTTTTTCATTTAACGTAATTGGAACGATTTCATATTTACTCTTATCTAAATGTGCAATCATTTCATTCCCAGTCATAATTGATACTTGTTTTTCAGAGGATACTCCTCCCATAATAACGCCAATTCTCATTTTCTCAACTCCAAGTTTCATTTTTTAAAGTTTCACCAATTATTTGAATCCCGCTAACAATTTCCTGTTCTTTCAAACGTGAAAATCCTAATCGGAATGTGTTCGCTCCTCCTCCATCAGAGTAAAAAACATCTCCAGGAGAAAAAGTAACTCCTTTCTCATAACACTTTTGTAAAAGTGTGCGGGCTTGAATTTTTTCTTCCAACTCTATAAACAAATGAAGTCCACCGTCTCCAGTCATTCTTTTAAACGGAATGTACTGATTACACGCCCCAACAGCTAACTCATATTTTTTCTTATAAACAGATCTTGCTTTTTTTAAATATTTTTCAAAATATCCTTCATGTAAATATTGAAACAGAACAGCTTGATCTAACGTAGATGTGTGAATGGTTCTGGCTCTTTTAACACTTTCTAAATAATGTATCAGTTCTTTATCTGCAATGATCCAACCTACACGTAAACCAGGAAAAAGTACCTTTGAAAAGCTACTAATATAAATCACATTATTACCAGCCCCTGCAAAAGTTAATAATGGCGATAAATGTGAACCCGAATAACGTAATTCTTCATTAAACCCATCCTCTATAATAGGGATCTTGTATTTTGAAAATAACCTCATCAATTCCGTTCTTTTCTCCGAACTCGTAACAATACCAGTCGGATTATGATAAGAAGGGATTAAATACGCGAAATCAAAATCCTTTTCACGCAAACTTTTTTCTACTTCATTCGTATCAATACCATCATCATTCATATTAATTCCATGAACTTCAAGTCCATGTAAACGAAAAAGCTTCAATGCAGCATGGTGAGTTGGGTTCTCACAAATAACACGCCCTGATTTCTTCGATAAAGAAGATAACACAATATCTAATCCTTCTGTAAATCCATTTGTAATTAGAATATCTTTGTTCGAAATATCTACACCTTTCATTTCCATGTAATGAAGTAAATAATTAATTAACGGTCTATAACCTTTTGCATATCCGTAGTTCAATACGATATCCCCTTCAATGGACATACGAGTAAGAAAAGCTCTTTTGAAATTTTCAACATCAAATAGCTTTTCGTCCGGGGCTATACTATTAAAAACAATCATTCCTTTTTCCCAGCGAACTCCATGCTTCATTAAGTCTAATTCATCCGCTAATGTGGTAACTGTATTAAGTTTATTTTTCCAATCTATTTCAACAGACGAGGTGTTACTTATATCCACCTTCGCAACGAAATTTCCTTTTCCTTTAACTGCATAAATGAGTCCTTCTTGTTCTAAATCCGCATATGCAGAGAGTACTGTATTTCTGCTCACTGATAATAATTCACTCAGTTCCCTTGTTGATGGGATTTTTTGGTCCCCCAACAAATGCCCTTTCATAATCATCTTTTTTAAATAATCCTTTAATTGAATATAAACGGGACGATCTTTTACAACTTTAAAATCTTTAAACAATTTCTTACCCCCTGCAATTATTTTTACATATTTATTTCATTCTCAAAAGGTCCACTACATATGTATTTTTTATTAATAGCGGTACGGTTATAAAGCCTATAAATCATTTCGATATAAATTGATTACATCTTTTAAAGCAGCTGCTGCAGCTCCGCGTGGATTAGAAGCTCCACCAATTGTAGTGACTTGTCCCATTGTATCTGTAAAGAACGTAATTCCTTTTTCCGTGCCATTTATATTTGCTAACGGATGTTCTTTCTCTAAATTACAAGGTTGTACACTAAGGTTTACTTTTCCATTATCATCTTTATATGCTGATGCAATTAATTTAATTGATTTATTTTGTTCCTTTGCATTTTGAATTTGTTGCGTTGTAACGTGCTCTATTCCGTTTATTTTTATATCTTTGAGTGAATAATCGTTTCCCATTAAACTATTCGTCAAAAGTAATAATTTACAAGCGCTATCCATCCCGCTTATATCTAATAACGGGTTAGTCTCCGCAATTCCTTTATTTTGTGCTTCTTGCAATGCTTCTTCAAACGTCTTATATTCTTCATGCATCTTTGTAAGAATATAATTTGTTGTCCCGTTCAATATTCCTTCTATTTTTTCAATATGGCAACCTGCTAAACTTAGTTGTCCAATGTCTAATGTCGGTAACGCAGCGGCAGTTGCACCGCTATATCGAATGCGTGAGCCTGAAATACGTGCTGCTGTATTCAGTTCACTCCAAGCTGTAACAAGTGCACCTTTTGAAATAGCTACTATATCCATTTGATTTTCAATAGCTTGTTTCATATACTGTTTCCCTGGATTTCCATTTTTAAGATTTGTAGCAGTTGATTCAACCAATACAGTACCATTTATATTAATCGTTCCGCGTTCCTCTGGATAATGTTCGATATATTTTTCAATTGCAGCAGAACCATCACCATACGTCAATAAATCATTAATCTGCAAACCTTTTCCGTTATGTATTGCAATATTTCTTCCTATCACTCCACTAACAACTAAGTCAATTCCATATGTTTCATTTATATATAAATATTTTTCGTTTAATAATTTAATAAATTCTTTACCAACTGTCCCATACCCCGATAATACAACTTGAATTTTCATAAGATCACCCCATGTTTTTTTTGCCAAATCCCTCTTTCAATATAATATAAAGCGCCCTCGAATTCCATCGAGAGCGCTTTATTATTATCTATTTCGGTAACCGTGATAATTTTTCTGCAATTGTTCTATAAAACTCTTGAATATTAGAAAAACCTAACGTGTCTGAAACGCTTAATCCTACCATATCAAGATGGTCCCAATTTGCTTTCGTTTCGATATGATTCCATTTTCCAACCTGTAAAGACTCATTATCATTTGCAGCAATATTAGATGAAGGTGCAATCATAGAATTTGTATTTACTACACCGTCATTTTGCCACCAAGAAGTATCTATTAATGTTCGATTCCCTTCATATCTTGCATAGGAACCTAAGAAAAATGCATTACCCATTAACACTTTATTCATTGTTATATGAGGTAAATGTAAACCTGTTATTGGTGCTGCTTGCGATGCATGTCCACTATAGGATAAGTAATATACATCCGATTGCGTCTTTACCCAATTATTTAACTCCTTTGCTCCATCAGTACTTAAATCCCATTGACTTATATCTTTTGTATTTTCCCAAATTGAACTATTTAAAATACGATCAGTATATTGAAAAAAGGACTCTCCAGTATTCTTTTTTATACCCCATTGATCCAATTTAAAATCATATAATGATAAATTATTGTTTCCACCTAAACTTGCAGCTGTAATGAGTAAATCTTTAACGAACGGCAACAGAAGACTTCCGTCCGCGAGTGTTGTACCGTTATGAGGAGTTGCTAAAGTTGTAACACTATGAACATACGATTTGCCACCTTCAAATAGTGGTGATATCTTTGTGTTCGGATGATTTTTCACATAATCTTTTTCTTCATAACTTCCTTCTTTTAATAACTGCACTAATGTTCTTGTCGTTTGTCCACCCATGCTATGCCCAACTAAATGAACTTTATTTGTTTCACTCCAATTCGGTGCAAATCCACTATAAGTTCTACCAAAACGATTATGTCCATGTTTCTCAGCATGTGCCGCACCGTAGTCTACTATTCCACCGTTAATTTGCGCATATAATTCACATGCACGATCCCAGTTACTAGAAACTGGTCCAACAGCTGCAGTATGTACTGTATAACCATTTCTTTTTAAATCTTCTTGTATATCATGAACACCACCCCAATATTTTACCCCTAGCATTTCCTCTCTACCCCATCCAGCAAATCCATTCACTAAAATGATAGGATAATTATTTTGTTGTCTCTCTTCAGCGTATGTTGTTTTCGCTGCGAATGAACAAACAGTCACTAATGCGAAAAAACATACTTTTAAAAATAATTTCCCCATACTTTCTCCCCCTCAATAAAACGTTTACATTTATCTTTGAAAAAAATACAAAATTAGTTTGCAACTTAAACATAATGTAAAGTATTTTATATACGTTGTATATATAGAAAACATATACAAATGTTGATAAATATTAATTCTAGTAAGCATTTACTTTTTATAACACAACTTGTAAATCTGATTATTTAAATTTATAATTAAATATAGTTTCCTCATGTTAAATGGATTTAAAAATCATAAGAAAACTAATTTCATTGCTTGAAAAGGAGGAAAAAAGCATGCAAGTCGGATTAAACATTCATACATTATCTCAACCTTCTAAAATAACCCCATCTAATCTTGAGCATAATACTATCTCTTCTACTAAGCATGAAGATAAGAAATCTAATGATCTAATCAAATTTGATATTCGTACATCTGAACAAGAAATGAAACAAGCGGATCATAAATTTAGCGAATTAGACTTATGGAAAATGCTAAAAGACAAAGGTGTACCTTTATGGATGATTTTAGAAATGTTACAGAAATTTCGTAAAGAAAAGGAATCTCAAAATGGTTCGGTTCAACATTCAAATGCGATTGAAGAAACGAGCGAGACTCGATTAAATGAAGTCATGTAAACTATGTTATCTGAAGGGTCTATAACTAAAAAGAGTTCAAGGTTGATAGAAACTTTATCAACCTTGAACTCTTTTTTAAGATTTTTCTTCAATCGTTAAAAACTGAACTGATACTTCTCCCTCAAAATCTTTAATTAGCTTTCTTACTTTTACATTTTCATTAACCAATGTATTATCTGTCGACATTTTAGGTTTTTCGTCACCTAAAGATTTTTTTAATTGAAGAAGATGCATTTTTGTTTCATTTGCTTTTATTTCCTTATATATATTATTTTTGGATACAATCACATACCATTGCGTTGGATAATTACGCTTGTTACCTATCCAAGCGTCACTATTGTATATGACAGGGACCTCTTTTCCTTCTAATTTAATACTTTTCAAAGTCTTTTCGTCTTCTTGTGCAAACAGTAGAGAACCCTCTTTTGGGAATTTCGGTAACGTATTTACAGGCATAAAATTGGAGCCATTATCTCGTTTACGGAAAACTTTAGCTTTAATCAATGCTTGTGCTGTAGACTCATTTAAAATTAATACTTGTCCGTTTCCATAAGTACCTGTTTTCACAGAAAACACTTCATTTTCTTTCGTAATTTCTTGATAACGATTAATAATTGGTGAAATTTTATTTTCATTTCCAATGATTAATAAACCGTTTGCAGGAAATGGATTCTCCTTTTTAGAACATGCACTAAAACTTATTAATAGTAGTATCGTTAACATAAAAATAGTTAAAGTTCTTTTCATCGCGTTTCCTTTCATCATACAGTTCATTTTTTCCACATACTTTAATGTAGTCTTACAAGCTAATAAACTCTATTGCTCCATAACCTTATAAAGCTTTTGCAGGTAACGCCAACGGGTTATAAAGAAATATAATACTTGTATACATATAAATGAAATTAAAATAACGATAGAGCTATTAATTATAGAAAAATCGACTAATTGCTGTAATGCCGTATAAGCGACTACAGTATGAATCACTGCAACAACAATCGGTAAGAAGAACATTAATAATAACTGTCTCGTTACAATTTTTTTTAATTCTCGTTTACTTAATCCCATTTTCGAAATCATTTTATATTGCTGTTGATCGCGATCTAAATCAGTATATAATCGGAAATAAATAAAACTAGCAGCGAATGTGAAGAAGACGATTCCGACTAAAACACTTGCCATAAGTAATAATCCATTCGTTTGCTTTGCACTTAACAAATCTATAGTTAAAGCCCGAAATTGAAAATTACCTACTCTAGTATCTTTCTCAAATCTACTAATTAATTCGTTTGAAATTCCCTTCGTTTTCATCCAATCGTCTACAACAAATCCGTAAGTACGATATGGAATGTCTTTATTAACTGGGTCACTAGTAAGAGGGATTCCATCATATACCTGATCTTTAACAGCGATATAAATAGTTCTAGAATCATGTGGTAAAACTAAATTTTCTACAGCTTTTTTCACATGAAATGTCTTTGTCCAATCTCCTTGAATGACTTCTATATTCTTTTTATACTCGCCATTTTTAAATTCTTGTTTTTGTGATACGACTCCAGGAATTAATAAAATTTCATCTTCTTTTTCTATTGTTTCTTGTTGATAGCCTAGTGCTTTAGCAAGATCGTTATATTCACTTAACTTCATTACATCTACACCATTTTCCGTGTATATATATGAAGATGAAGCCATTCGATACGGAATATTAGCATCAGAAAGGTGTTTTTTTATAATAGAAAGATTTTTATTTAATACTTTGTCGTTTTCAAAACTTCCATACAAAAATGTATACGGATTTGTCATCCTTACCAAATCCCTATTTCCAATTGCAGCTGTTGTACCAATCGCTGTAAATGCAACTGCTGAAACAATAGATACTATAAAAAACATCTTTGCATTATCTTTCATACGGTAAATTAATTCAGAAAATGTTAATATATTTGTTCTCTTTAAAAAGAAAGATTCTCTCCTTTTCGCAAGGTGCAATATATAAACGCTACACTGTGTATATAAAAAGTACGTTCCTATAATTACTAGGAGCACCCCTATTCCAAGCGTAATAAAATTAGTACTTGGGATAAAGCGAAATACTGAAAAATATCCATACCCTATACTAATTAAAGAAAGTAGCGATAATAAAATTGATGCTTTCGGTTCTGGCTTTGGCTTTTCCTCTGCTTGTATAAGTTCCACAAGTTCTGTTACTTTTATCATTTTAAATGTAACGAGCGAAACAATTAAAAATAATAAAAGAAATGTGATAACTGTTAATAATACGGCCTGCACTGGTATATAAAAAGGCAAACCATTACTAATCATTAATACACTTGCGCTTATCAATAAAACTAGTTTAGAAAATATGAGTCCAATGAGAATTCCTATACAAATTGAGCCAAGTCCAATCAACATATTTTCAATTAATAATAATTTCTTAAGCTGTCTCATTGACATACCTTGCATCATTAATATCCCAAATTCTTTCTTGCGCGTTTTTAAAAATGAACTAACTGAATATAGAATGAAGAAAAATGAAAATACAAAAATCAAGCCTTGCGAAACTGAAAATCCCAATGTACCAAATGCACTTATTGTTGCACTTGTCGATTTCAACTCACCTTGTAAATCAGGATGAAATAATAAAAGAGCATACGTAAAGAAAATCATAATAGAAAATGCACTACTTAAAAAATGAGCTGCATATGTACGCTTATTGCGAAAAATATTATTAAATGCGAACTGACGAAAAGTCATGTCTTTTCCCTCCTAACAAAGAAAGGACATCCATAATCTTTTGATAAAATGCTTGCCTACTTTCACCACAATAAATTTCGTTATATAGTTGACCATCTTTAATAAATATGACTCTGCTGCAAAAACTCGCTGCATACGGATCATGTGTAACTAACATCATCGTAGCTTTTTCTTCTTTATTTAAAGTATCTAGCATCTCCATTACATCATTTGAAGATTTAGAGTCTAAATTCCCTGTTGGTTCATCTGCAAGTAATAATTGCGGCTTATGAACAATTGCACGAGCAATTGCTGTTCTTTGAGCTTGCCCCCCTGAAATTTCAAAAGTTCTTTTACTCAATATATCTGTAATATTTAATTTCTCTGCAATTTCTTCAACTCGTTCGTTCATTTCTTGTACAGAAACACCATCTAATGTCATCGGCAATACGATATTTTCCTTTACTGTAAGTGTGCTAAGTAAATTAAATGATTGAAAAACAAATCCTAATTGTTTCCTACGGAATAAAGCCAAATTATCTGATGTCAACTGGAATGGATTTGTACCATTTATTAATATTTCTCCCGATGTTGGAGAGTCGATAGTAGATACCATATTTAATAACGTTGTTTTCCCGCTCCCTGATGGCCCCATAATCCCTATAAATTCACCTTCTTGAATTGACAAATCAATATCTACCAATGCTTTAAAAGGTACTTTCCCTTTAT
The DNA here is from genome assembly GCF_979253805.1 of Bacillus sp. AC266. NCBI lineage: Bacteria > Bacillati > Bacillota > Bacilli > Caryophanales > Bacillaceae > Bacillus > Bacillus sp. AC266. The sequence goes on along the minus strand of NZ_CEEDEC010000001.1, from coordinate 693,123 downwards.
ATACTTTACTAATACTTTTTGCATGTAGAATTTCCATTTATATTCTCCCTTCATTTGCACTTCTCACAATATAGTGTAAATGAATTGTCTTATAGCACATATTGATTCATCTTTCATTTATCTTACACGATTGTAAGATTTCTAAAAAAACTGATAATAAATCTACTTTGAAACTATAATCAATTTATATCTATCTTATAATATTCGCAGGGTAGTATGAAATACTATGCTATTTATTTCTAATCTTTATTATATTAATGAAAAAAGACCGATTGTATTATCGGCCTTTTTACTTTCAAATATTATATTTTTAACTAATTTCTTAAATTGAAATATAATTAAATAATACTTTTAATACTATTTCACGTGATAATATCCTCTGCAAAATACTGAGTTCTTCGGTTTCATTGCAATTAAAAATGAATTGTAAATATCTGAGGCGGAAATTATTACGTTTATCCAACATACAAATAATATGATTGATTTAATATTTCCTGATACATAGAACGACATAAATGCAGGGGCTACCGATAATACAATTATGGGTAAGCTCATAAAGACCCAAAATCTCGCTTTGGATAGGGTTGCATTTGTATTTAGCCAAAAAAATATTCCACTACATGTTAAGCTAATATCACCTTTGTTACTTATGACCAAAATGTGTAGACATTCGTGAATGATGAAGACAAAGATACCTATTATGATTAGATACAATATATTAATATGAGTGAAACCTACTCCAAAGTAATTTGGTATCAGAAAAATGATTATTTGAAGTAGATATACAAACTTCATATAATGCTTTTGATACCAATTATTCTTAATAAAAGGAGTCCATTCTGAAAAATCCATACTTATCTGTGGCAATTGACGAAACCAAATTATGATATGCGTTCCCCTCCCTCATTTAATCTATTTCATAACTTAAAACTTTTAATCCACTAACACTCAACCGTAAGTTTTATATGCAAAACTTCGCTCACCTTCACTTTTGCCGTGCGTTCTTCTATTTGAGCTCAAAATGATTCATTTTTAGGATAATTTGAGTAAGAAAGTGGTGTTTTCATAGACAAATGTATTCGACAAAATTATCCAAACCCCTTTTCATATATGATTTTTTATAAAATGATTATCGCATGTACAGCTTAATCCCCTTGTTTTTTTGATGAGAAAATCCGGCAAGAAGCCATCCAAATTGTCTCTTTGATATGGTAACAGGTATAATGGAATGTAAAAAAGCTTAGAGTTTTAGCTCTAAGCTTTTTTACATTCCATTATAGATTCTTTTAAAGAGCAATATTTTTTATCCACTCTGATTTGCTTAATAAATAATGATTATATAGTTGGTTTTCTATCGTCTGTTGGCTCAAATAAGTAAATCCACATTTTTCAATAACTTTATTTGATGGTACGTTGTTAATTAAAGCAATTACGTTGAGGACATCTACATTTGTATTTTTAAACAAATAATCAATTAACCCTCTGTTCTTTCGTTGATTTCCAGTCCGGCAAAAACTTTTCAATTTCCGGTTGATTCGATATTTTATAAATGCTCTCCGCATCTTTCACAGTAAACTCTTGCAAGTATATATCTCCACAGTCTATTCTAAATAAATTAGTCGAACTCTCTTCTCCCATGTTAATCCCCCTTAATTACATTAAAGCGCCTTAATCTGCTTCGTAAGTTCTATAAATCGTTCATCAAGTTCTTTATATTCTTTATCGTTAGAAGTTAAAAAGCTTAATTTACCTAATACTTCTTGTCTCTCTGTTTCTAATGTTAAACGTAGCTCTTCAATATCATCTCTTGTTTTAATAAGTTCCTCTAGCTGCTTTTGTATCGTATTATTTAAAAACACGAGTTTCGTGTTAGTTGTTTTCTCCAGAAAATATCGATCGTGAGAAACTATAACGAGTGTTCCATTATACTCAGCTAATGTATTTTCAAGCTGTTCACGTGAAGGGAGGTCAAGGTGATTCGTCGGTTCATCTAAAATAAGTACATCTTTTTCATCTAAAATATAAGCCATTAACTTACATTTTACTCGTTCCCCCATACTCATATGCTCAATCGGTTCTTTCCATTGAGAAGCTTGGAATCCTAAATGTTTCATTAAATTTTGGACTTTTCCTCTTTCTTCAAATGTCTCTTTAAAAAATAAATCTTCTGGTGTTTTATCCAGTGGTAAATCAAATACTTCTTGTGTTAAATAACCGATGTTTGCAGATGGTGAAATCCATACTTCTCCTTGTACAGTTTCCGTTCCCATAATCATCTTCAGTAATGTTGTTTTCCCGCTACCGTTTGGTCCAACAATCGCAACCTTCTCACCGTGCTGGATTGTAAAATTAACGTTTTCAAATAATGTCTTTCCATGAAAGTCTTTTTTTAATTTCTTTACTTCTAAAAAGCGTTTTCCTACTTTTTTATTCGCTTGAATAGAGAACTCCACTGAATACTCTTCTTTCACACGTTCTACTTTCGTTTTCTCCAGCTCTTTTTCGAGACGTTTTCGTTTTGACTTCACTTGCGCATCCATTCGCTTCGCTTTTACACGATAAAACTCTTTAACTCCTTCTTGTTTTGTAGACTGTGCGTGTGCCTTTTGTGACCATGAACTTAATTCTTTTATATGTGTTTCTACTTGTTCTATCTTTTTTTGTTGTTTTTCATATTCACGTTGCTGCGTCATTCTTGTATGCTCACGTGCTTTCATATAACTCGTATAATTACCGCTATGCTCAATTAGTTTCTTTTCCTCAATTGACCATATTTTCGTTGCGACAACATCTAAAAAGTATCGATCATGCGATACAACGATAACTGTACCCTTCATATTTTTTATTTGCTTAATGAGAAATTCCGTACTCATCTCATCTAAATGATTTGTCGGTTCGTCTAATATTAATAAATTAGGATTTTCGGCAAATCCTTTTGCTAGTCGAACTTTCAGCTTTTCACCACCACTTAAAGTAAGAAAATCGTTCGTTGGCACGCCCCATTTCGCAAGAAGTTCTGCTTCTTTTGCAATCATATCATTACTAATAAAAGATTCTATTTCTTGTTCAACATATGCCGTTGTCATATTCATTTGCTGCCATTCAACAATCCCTTTTGATGGCTCAATCTTCCCATTTATTAATTGAAGTAACGTTGATTTACCGGCACCGTTTTTACCAATTAATCCGATAACATCCCCTTGTTTTACTGTAACATTCATTTTCTCTAACAAAGTATTTTCCTTTATTTCAACATAAACATCATTTAATTTTAAAATTTCTTTCATATTACCGATCCCTTTCATTAAGGGAGAACAAAAAAATCCTCCCAAATTAATTTGGCAGGATTAGTCGTTAACATATTTATACCCAAATAAGCTATTACGCATAATAAATAGCAATACCGTTGTAAGGAAATTGGGCAGACTAATCCTATTTTTTATAAATTGAAATTTATTGAATTTCAACATTTAAAAATAAGATTAGTTAATCATCGTCCACCCATCATTCCTTTCCGTCGTTAGTAACCATATTGTACCATAGTAGTACTGTATGAGTAAATGCGATTATACGTGCTGTGAAAATGATTGCTTTCTTTTAGGTCTATTCATCTTCACTTCATATCGATCAAACACAAACAACATCTGTAATACTACTGGCTTTAGATTTCCTTAGTAGTAAACTTCTAAGCACTCTCTCTTATATAATTTTTATATAAATGTATCATTAATTATATATTATACATATTACATTTCAGTTCTTATAATAAAGATATCATTTTAAAAGGAGGATACTACAATGGAATTTAGTAAACTAGGAAACAGTGGATTAACAGTAAGTAAGATTGCATACGGGAACTGGATTAACCATGGTGGAAAAGTAAACGAAGATACTGCAAATGATTGTGTGAAAGCCGCACTAGATGTCGGAATTACTACGTTCGATACTGCTGATGTTTATTCGGACACTATAGCCGAAGAAGTACTTGGCCGGTCTTTGAAAGGTATACGCCGAGAAAGCATAGAACTATGTACAAAAGTATGCCATCCGACCGGACCTGGAAAAAATGATCGTGGATTATCGAGAAAACATATTATAGAAAATTGCAATGCATCGTTACAGCGGTTGCAGACAGACTACATTGATGTCTATTATGCACATAGATTTGACTCAACAACTCCTCTTGAGGAAACGATGTTAGCTTTTGCTGATCTTGTAAGACAAGGTAAAGTCCTTTACTTAGGCGTAAGTGAATGGACATCAGAACAAATTACCCGCGGTGCAGCACTTGCACGAGAATTGAACATTCCACTTATCGCTAGCCAACCTCAATATTCGATGTTGTGGCGTGTTATTGAAACTGATGTAATACCAACATGTCAACGTGAGGGACTTGGTCAAGTTGTTTGGTCTCCCCTTGCACAAGGTATTCTCTCAGGAAAATATCAACCTGGTAAACCCTTGCCGACTCAATCACGTGCTAATTCAGATGCTGGTAAACCATTTTTCCACAAACTCGTGCAACGTTGGATGAGTGATGATGTACTCACTGCAATTCAGAAACTCAATCCCATCGCGCAAGAAACTAATCTTACCCTACCACAACTCGCAGTTGCTTGGGTACTACAAAATCCAGCTGTTTCCTCTGCAATTATTGGCGCTTCAAATCCGGAGCAAATAAGAGAAAACGTAATTGCTTCTAGTGTTAAATTGCAACCTGAAATTATGGATCAGATTGATAATATACTAAAAGGTTTCGCTGAGTACGATCCGAGTAAAACAGGTTGAATCTTCAGTGACTTTAAAATAAAAATAGAAGTTTTCCTATCCAACTTTCCGACTGCCCATCCCATCAAGATGGGCCTTTACTTTTTAAATTCAAATTGTGAAGTCGTATAAACCTCTCTAACAACTGTTAAGAAGTTCTCTAATACGACAGACTTTTCATCTTGTCTCCATCCAACATATAAATTTATTTTTGGTGTATTTTCTTGAATGTCTTTATACATGACACCCGATTTTTTATAGCTTTCCACCGATGATGGAACGACAGAAATCCCCATTCCTGCTGCAACTAAATTCACAATAGTTTGCATTTGGATCGCCTCTTGAACAATATTTAAACTTACTCCATGTTCCCAAAAGTAACTAATAATTAAATCATAAAAGTTAGTACCGAAATGACGTGGAAATAAAATAAATGGTTCATCAACTAATGATTTGATTGAAATGTTACGTAACGAAACTAAAGGGTGATCTTCATGCAAAACTAATTTTAAACATTCCTCAGAACAAACTTCGGAAACTAATATTTCATTATTCTGCTTGGAACGAATAAATCCAATATGAATTTGTTTTTCATATAGCGCTTTTATTTGCTGGTCTGTTGTCATCTCGCGTAATATAAGCTGTATTCTAGGAAAACGTTCTCGAAATTTTTTTAATATGTCTATTACGGTTTCTGTAGAATCGACAAAACCGATTATTAAATGTCCTATCTTCCCTTCATCCGCAAGCTGTGTTTCTTTAATAGTTCTATCTACTTGAAGCAACGTTTGCCGCGCACCTTCTAAAAATATTTTCCCTGCACTGGTTAGTTCAACCATTCTTTTTGTTCGATGAAAAAGTTGAACGCCCAATTCATCTTCTAATTTACGAATTTCTTGGCTTAAAGGAGGTTGTGCCATCCTAAGCCTTTCTGCTGCACGACTAAAGTTTAATTCTTCTGCCACTGTTATGAAATATCTCATTTTACGAATATCCATTTCAATCCCCCTATCATTCACAACTAGCAAAAAAGCCCTCCTTCTAATAAATTATAAATAAAAAGAAAATGCTATTCGCTATCCAATAATCACTTATTGTTTTTCGATAAATTTTTATTGATTACTCCCCTTTAATAAGCTATTATATGTTTGTAGAAAATATTAATGTAAGGATTGAATTTATGGACAGGACATTAAAAATCACAAAGTTAAATATGTTTTTAAAGATTTTTCTCATCCCGATTATAGTAGGGATAATTGTTGGTATACTAACTAAATTAGGGCAAGGTATACTTCCAGGACATTGGCATTCATTAGCTAATCTAGGAAGTGTTTGGTTAGTTCCATCCTTTTTTGTGGCTAGCTTTAGTTATTCTAAGCGTACAGCTATACTTTCTGGTATCCTTGCACTACTCGGTATGGTATTAGGCTATTATGGTTATGCAATAGTTATTAAAAATGTAGCTCACTCTATTTATTTTATATCTGTATGGATTGTATGTGCATTTATAGGAGGAACTATCTTTGGAATTGCAGGTTTTCTATGGAAAGATACTACAAATCCACTTCATAAATTCGGAAGCGCGCTTATTAGTGGAGTTTTTGTAACGGATGGACTTCACATTCTTTTAAATTTTGAAGACTATAGTCACATGTTACCTGTTGGATATACCGAAGTGATAGTCGGAATTATCTTGATTCTTGTATTAGAACGCTCTAATGCTAATCGAATTTCTTCTTTCTTAATGATGGTTCCTATCATTATTTTAGGATTAATTGGATATAAATTATTAAGTTTGTTTACTTAATTACAATACTGTATCATGAAAAAACAAAAGACTAATTCTATTATAATCCACAAAACATATCACGACTTCGAACATTATACTTATTAATGTTGATACATTTATTCATAGGATGGATTCATGAAGCTATCTCTTTCAAAGAGGTGGCTTTTTTCTTACAAAAACTATTTATCAGCTTTTTATTAAATACTTCTAATTTAAAGATCGTATTTATTAGCGTGTCATTATACATACTAAGATGACCTTTTACCATTTCATATAATCGCTATAAAGTGAAACTTTAATCAGTGGGGGGTTTCTCCATCCCCCACTGATTATTAGTTGAACCAATCGGACTTTTATGAGCAGTTGATTCCTAACTTCTTTGCTTTCGCTGAATTTTGAGGTGGGGGTCTTACTGCCCATTAAAGCGGGATAAAATAAGGCTAAAAAACTTATCTCCAAAGTTCTTTAGCCAAGAACACTTATTTACACATTAAAAAATATTATTCGTACAACGGTACCTTTACCAACCTCTGAATGGATTCCTACACTATGTCCTAATTGTTTCGTAATTTCATATACAAGATAGAGCCCCATTCCAGTTGATTCTTTAAAATCTCTACCGTTTTCTCCTGTAAAGAAAGGTTTGAATACTCTTGGTAAATCTTGCTTCGGTATCCCTACGCCACTATCGGTAATTTCAAGTACAACTGTATTACCTTCCTTACGTACTTTCACTTTAATCTTTTCTCTACTACCTGATGAATATTTAATCGCATTCGATATTATTTGTCCAATTAAAAATTGTAACCACTTCGCATCACTTTCTACAGTAATACTCTTATCAATTTCAAGCTCTGGGTATACAAAATTCCGAATAAAAAAGCGTTTATTTTCATGCACGGAATCATTCACTATTTTATGTAGTTGTACTCTTTCTACATAAAAATCTTGTGTAAATGCTTCTAAACGTGCGACATACAGTGCCATCTCTAACCCCTTTTTCAACCTATCTGTTTCCTCATTAATGCTTTCAAAACGTGAATCCACTTCATCTTGTGTAATTAATTCTATTACAGATAAAGGTGTTTTCATTTGATGAATCCACTGATTCATAAAGGTTAAATGATCATTATTTTTCCTCTCTTGTAACTGGAGCTGATTTTGATAATGTCGATATTGTACTTCGAGCAAATCTTGGAGAGCAGTAGATAAAACTGCAAAATCAGATTTTTGAACAGATTCATCCAAAGATTGCAACGGATTTGCTAAACGTTCATAAAAAGAACGATGTGTAAAATAACGAAATACTAAATAACTTACCATAAAAAAAGCACCTAAAAACATTGCATATAATGCCGTTGAAATATGATTATGCCCATCAAACCAATAAACTAAGAATATGGCTAGTAGTTGGATCGCAGTAAAACAAATAAGTGGTATATGATCACGTATAAATAACCTCATCATTTTTCCATACCATTATCCCAAGTAATATGTAATCTATATCCAACACTACGGATTGTTTCTATTGCTCCTTCAATTTGTAACGTTTTTAACTTTTTACGCACACGTGTTGTATTTACACTTAATGTATTATCATCAACATAAGATTCACTATCCCATAATTTATTTAATAATACTTCCCTACTAACAACACGCGGATAGTTTTTCATTAACATCTCTAATAAAATGGCTTCGTTTCTCGTTATATCAATCTCTTGGTTCCTAAGTTTTAATACAAGTCTTTCGGGATATAAACTAAGACCTTGTTGCTCAATCATTCGTTCTTCTAGTTTCGGTGCATAGTCTCCATAAGCACGTCTTAAATGACTACGAATTTTCGCCATTACAACTTCATAATGAAACGGCTTCGGAATAAAATCATCGCCACCATTTTCTAACGCCATAACTTGATCCATCGTACCTTCACGGGCCGAAATAAATAAAATCGGACATGTGGAAACCCCGCGAATTTGACGACACCAATAGTAACCATCAAAACTTGGTAAATTAATATCTAATAAAACTAACTCCGGTTGTTCTTCTAAAAATATGTCTAACACATTTTGAAAATCCGTTACAATAATTCCTTGGTAACCGTATTTCGCAACATATGTTGATAATAACTCCGCAATTTTCATATCATCTTCAACAATCATAATTTTAACCATCTCTGAACTCCTTTTTGATCCACAATCTCAAATATACTTATATAAATAAATACTACCTCTTTTCACAAAATCCGTAAAATAGAAAAAGGATACTTTTATACAAAAGTATCCTTTTCTATTTTTCTTATTTAATATGAAATTCATTTAGAGAAAATCCTAACTTCTCCACATATTCCCTTCCTAGTTCCATCCGCGCCGTTTTTAGTGGATCCACAACTTGGCAAATTTTCAAATTACCTGCTGCTGATAATAAAAGAGTTGCATCAGCTTTAGACATTTCTAATTCTTCATGTAAAAATGTCACCATATTACGTACAGCACGATTCGCTGCATCATCTAGCAATTTCTCTGAAGCAATCGTCATTATTTTTTCTTTTTGAATAGCCAATGGTAATGGCCATTTCTTTCCTTTTATAGTCTGAACAGTTACAGTTACCTCACCAGCAACCTCTACTCCACTAACACCAATTTCACCATCACCCATCGCAGCGTGTAAATCGCCTAATGCTAAAAGAGCACCAGGAACATTTACAGGTAATAATAACGTTGTACCTTCTTTGATTTCTTTACAATCCATATTCCCGCCGTGATCATGCGGTGTACCACATGAAATACTCTCTTCTTTCGGTGCAGTACCAATCACACCAATCATTGGATTAATTGGAATTTGCAGTTCATTTGAAAATGAAACATGTCCATTATGTATTGGGACAATTTTTACTGTATTTTCATTTAGCTCATCACCCATTACACCTAGGTTCGCACCTGTAGTTAAAACACCCTGCTCTGCAATTTTAATCTTTTCAATCGTTACGACTAATATATCACCAGGTTCTGCACCTTTAATATGTACAGGTCCGGTCGCTGGATTTATTCGATTCCAATCTAATTCTTGAAACACAACATCTTCAGAATCAATTTGATTTTCAAAGCAATCATATGTTTCAAATACAAGACGGCTCCCAATTTCTACTTCAATACATGGATTATTTTCTGGTGACATTGCGTAAATGATATGTTCTTTATGAATACGATACATAAGACCTCTCCCTTTTTATATTTATCTATTATTACTAATTAGCTTTTTTCATACAAGCTCCTCTTGAAATTCAAAGATATTTTCATGTGAAAAAGCACTTAGCTTATTTTAAAACATACAATCTTTACTATAAGAGCTAAAGAAAGGTGGTATCACTATGCCCCTTATTCCATACAACGAAAGTGACGTTGATTTACTAGCACGTTTAATCCGTGCTGAAGCTGAGGGCGAAGGACGACAAGGTGAACAACTTGTTGGCTGTGTTGTCGTAAATCGTGTGTTTTGTGATTGTTTAGATTTTAAACAACTTCGATCTGTGCGTGATGCAGTATATCAAAGCCCTGGCGGATTCGAAGCAGTTCAATACGGTTACTTTTATCAACGTGCCCGTGAATCAGAAAAAGAAATCGCAAGAAAAGTTTTACAAGGTGAATGGCGCTGGCCAGCACGATGGGCTCTTTGGTATTTCCGTCCAGTTGGAGCTTGTCCACCCGAATGGTATAATCAGCCGTTTGCAGGGCAATTTAAAAGCCATTGCTTTTACGAACCAAGTGGTGATGAATGTCCAAAAATGTATTCACGATAGCAAAAATTATAGTATATACGAGTGGTGACTATTTTCATCTCATATAGTCACCACTCGTATATTTATGTAAATATCATTCCATCGTAATTACAATTTTCCCTCTAACATGCTGACTTTCACTTAAAATATGAGCTTCTCTAATTCCTTCTTCATTAAACGGAACAACCTTACTGATGATAGGTTTAATTTTTCCATGCTCAATCAAAACAGATAATTCGTCCAATTGCTTCCCGCTTGGTTTCAACCATAAAAACCCTGATTTTATGGCCTTTACTTCATGACGTGGTTCATGAACGATAGAAACTAGAACACCACCAGATTTAATAATTTGAAAACTTTTTTCTTGTACTTCTCCGCCGATTGTATCTAACACAATATCATAATCTGATAGTAGCTCTTCAAATTTATCTTTTTTATAATCAATAACAAGGTCAGCACCTAAAGACTTTAAAAACTCTTCATTTTTACTACTTGCAGTTGTTGCGACAAAGGCCCCAAATGATTTTGCGATTTGAATTGCAAAACTCCCTACTCCGCCCGCTCCAGCATGAATTAATACTCGGTCATTTTCTTTTATTTGTGCGTAATCAACAAGACTTTGCCAAGCTGTTAGTCCTGCAAGAGGTATAGATGCTGCTTCTTCAAAATTAAGATTATTAGGCATTTGCGCTACTAAATTTGATTTCACTGTAATGTATTCAGAATAAGAACCTTTCCCTATATTTTCAGGTTTCGTAAACACTTTATCTTCTATTTTAAAATGATTCACATCTCCTCCAACTTCTTCAACTATTCCAGCAACATCTAATCCTAATGTAATTGGAAATGAAAATCGCAACTTTTCTTGTAAGTCTCCCTTTCTTATTTTCCAATCAACAGGATTGACAGATGTTGCGTGTATACGTATTAATACTTCATTACATTTAACAACTGGTTTAGGAACTTGTCTTTCTTGTAATTCTTCAACACTACCATATTGATCAATAACAATTGATTTCATTTCCTCTCCCCCTTGCTGTTTATTTTAATAACAAACAATTATTTTTCAAAATTTTTCGCCTTGAATGAAAATAAATATGTTTGGAGGTGATATTTATGCTACTCTACTAATTAAGCATCATGAGTGCAAAAAACATTTATTTCACTTAAATACAATCTAATTTACGCCTAAGAAACACCCAAAGTTATATTTCTCTTTATTTATTAATGACCTTTAAATGAAACGGAGAGTGTGCTATGAGTGAACAAGTTTTCAAAGTAAACGGTATTGATATATGTACAGAAAGCTTTGGAAATCCTAATAACCCAGCAATATTATTAATTATGGGAGCTACGTGTTCAATGGTTTATTGGGATGAAGAATTTTGTGAAAGGTTGGCTAGCACAGGAAGGTTTGTCATTCGCTATGATAACCGTGATGTTGGGCGTTCTGTTACATATGAGCCTGGGACTTCCAATTACACTGTAGCAGATATGGCTGAAGATGCAATCGGAGTACTCGATGCGTATCATATTGACAAGGCACACCTTTTTGGCATGTCATTAGGAGGTATGATTGCTCAAATTGCTGCAGTAAAACACCCAGAAAGAATTTTGACCTTAACATTACTAGCAACAAGCGTTATTGGATCTGATAACAATACTCGTGATTTGCCTCCAATGGATGAAAGAATTTTGACACATCATGCTAATGGTGCAAATTTAGATTGGACAAATAAAGATGTTATAGCGAAATATTTAATTACAGGATCACGTCTACTCTGTGGATCAAAGCGTATATTTGATGAAGCAAGAACTTTAAAACAAGTAAAGCAAGAAATAGAACGTGCTAACAATCTATTAAGCATGTTTAATCACGCCCTCCTTACAGGTGATGATTCTTATGAAGGTATACTAAAGTCGTTACTAGTACCTACTTTAGTAATTCATGGTACGCATGATACAGCTCTTCCACTTGAACATGGACTCGCACTTATTGATGAAATTCCGAACTCAAAGCTATTATCCCTTGAAGGTACAGGGCACGAGATTCATCCCGATGACTGGGATAAAATTATTAAAGCAGTTTCAGAACATATATCCAGTATAAGATAAGAACAACTATTAGAAGGGGCACAAATTGTTTTGCCCCTTCTATTTATCCCGCTATTTGTGGACAGTAAAACTCCCACCTCAAAATTCAGCTGAAGCAAAGAAATTAGGTGGGAGATAAACTGCCCGTAAACGCCCGATTGGTGAAGGCTAATAATCAGTGGGGGATGAACAAAACCCCCACTGATTATAGTTTCACTTTATAAAGATTACGATACAATATCAAAAACCCATCACTGCATTCGTATGTATAGTGATGGGCTCTACCTATATTTTTCTATGCTTAAAAAAATGGACAATCTAACTGGTCAACAGATTCCCACGATTTTTTTTTTACATTTTCGGTGGATTTACTATTTTCTAGTGGTACGTGTTTAAATGGATTCATTTCAACTTTTAATAGAGATGATGGTTCTATATATAAAGAAAAAACATGGCTACTTGGCAAGGTTTTTGATACATCAATATCTCCTACTTGTTTAAATAATTGCTGGGCCGCAAAGAAAAAGAAATTAGTTGGATTAGATTGTTTATTAAGCCAAGCAATCATTTCAGGCGATACCGATTTATTAATATTAATTTTCACTCGATCACCACGTTTATATCGCCTAGATCGCATACTTCCACCAACTAACTTATCGTTAAGTTTGTAAACCCTAACTCTTTTTGCTTATGCTCTCTATATTTTGGCGAGCATGTATATACTAATAACCCACGAGCATTGGTGAATAACGGGTTATCTACAAAGATCACATTTTTCAAGCGTCCTTTTTGTTTCAAAATCATTTTTAAGCTATTTTTAATAATAACTGCGCCCCCACCATAAATAAATACATATGGATCGTCTTTCATATCATCAATTTTGTTAATAATATCCGTTGCGACACGTGCTGCTAAACCTAAAAATGCTGGCTGCGATTCCTCAACTAACAATGCATTTCTTGGGTGCTTTTCATTTAAATAAATTTGGTTAAATTCTGTAATGCTATCAATTGTTTTCGTAGGATATTTCCGATTCCATCTCGTAATAATTTGTAGTAACGTTTCTTTTACACCATATGATAATCCTTTACTTAATTGCGGACGGAAATTTACCCCTAATGAAACAACTTCTTCCGTTGTCCCCGCGCCAATATCAAAAGACAATAAAGTTTTATCTACAAAATCAATTTCTGAAACTTGATTTTGTTCACATTCTATTTTATGTTTCACAACATTTCCTTCCTCATCATATACAATCCCCCACGTCCCAGAAGCGCCTTCAGGTAGACATTTACAAAACTCAATAGAAACATTAATCGTAACATCGCGTCCATTTGGATAATGGAATATGACCTTGTGATTACCCATATACCGTTTCGCATTTTCAGCAGCAATTTCCTGTGTAATAAGTTGCATTGGAAGAGCAACAGATAAATCATAACGAATATTAATATGACTTGAAGTTGGACTTTGACGCATAGCACTTATCGCTAAACCTGAAAGGATTGTAATGACCATTAATTCATCAGTAGATTTATTTGATTTCTTCTCCACTTCAGTACCTTTTAATTGATCTTGAATCACTTTTTCTCCAACGATGTATCGTACATTATTTAACATTAGCGATGGAGAACTAATGGTCACATCAATGTGATTCTCTAATTCTGACGATGAAACTTCACCCTCATCTAACAAGCCCGTAGACTCACCTATATATAAGGAATAAATACTCGGAATAAAAATAGGTTCCTGCCCTTTCACCATTAACTTCAAACCATTATTTCCTGCATCTGCACCAGCTTTTAAAAGAATAGACATAACTACCCCCTAAATTAATCTGACATCCCTTCCAAATATATGCGAGCCCATTCTTTTACATTCAAATGTAATTTAATTTTTTATTTATCCCAAAAATAAAAAATTATAAACACTCACTTCATATGTAAAAAATATTTGACATAAGACTTTTCCAATTTTATACTATGGATGTAAAGAGTTTTTTACAAAAGTGGAGGTGCAATTATATATTGAATACTAAAAAAATTATTTTTGTAATCATAACTTTATCTTTAATCGCTATACTTGTACATGGCACATACAAATACATAACTGAAGGTTCAATTTTGGGCGGGACTATTTTCGCTGCCTCTTTAATACTTAGTAATTTAATAAATCATATTACATGGGGAGATCCAAACGGAGTATCGGAAGAAAGTCAAGATGAGATGGGACAACAAATTACCTATAAAAGCTTTAAAATCGCGTATTTCGTGCTTGTAGGTGTTATGTTCCTTATATTACTCTGCTCGGAAGGATTTTCTATGGGTTCCAATTTGGATGGTGTAAAAAACCTTCCACTCTTTATTGCACTCTGTTCTTCCTTTCTTATTTTCCCAATTGTTGAACTCATTGTCTCCAAACAATATAAATAAAAAAAGTGGTTTTCTAAATGCAGAAAACCACTTTTTTATGTTTAAATACCTTCTGCTATTGCTTTCAGCTTATTCACAGTCCGCCAGTTCCTTACTGTAGCTGGCGTATTTAATTTTTGAAACTGGTTCATTAGTTTAGAATTCCGAATGCTTTTTTTGAAAAATAAATACACTACTCTTCCTTCGATATGGCAATCTTCTATGTCACTTTTGCACATAAGTAACCGCTTACTGTCTTCTTCAGAAAGTAGATTAGCTAAAAAGGCCACATGTACACTTTCTCCTTCTAATAACGAATGGGTCTCGTAAGGACACTTTTTAATAATATTAATAAATTCATCATTTGCTCGTAACATGACTGGAACATTGAAATCAAAAACGTTCTTAATTTCACATTCAATTCGTTCCTTTAAAAAACTTATCTCTTCTTCTGACTCAAACACTACATTTCCACTTTGAATATATGTTTTCACTCTTTTTAACCCTATTGATTCAAACATTATTTTCAAATCTGCCATTTTGATTACTTTATGTCCACCTACATTAATTCCCCGTAGTAGTGCAATATAAATTGTCATATGATTACCCCTCACGTATTTAAATGCTTAACAATCGAATTGTTTTGCACCTTCATGCTTCTCGAATACTTACTTTAATACATCTAACATATCATGTACGGAAAATATCTCAAATTAAAAAACTTACTACATGATTTTTTTCAAGAGTAAGCTTTGTTATCTCATTATCTCGTTATAGGCAAATGTAATATGAATTGTTGTCCAATTGGTCCCATTCTTCTAAACCCTTTATCTTGAAATCCAACTTTCTCATATAACTTTTGTGCCGGAATGTTTTTTTCATTTACAGCAAGAATCACTTCATTTTTTACTGGATAATAATATTTTACAAAGTCTTGTAATAACGCCAATGATTTTTTAGCATATCCTTTATTTTGTTTATTGTGATTAATAGAAAAAGAAGTTAAAAGTAGGGCATCCTTATTTTCTGTAAACTCCTGTACCCTATCACCTGTTTGTAATATAAATACACCGACAGGTACTCCGTTATAGTCTAAAATAACAACTACATTTTTCGTTCGATCATTTTTCGCTTTCTCCAGTAATTCACCTGGATTCGCCGTAAATTGAACTTGTTCACTTGGTAAAGTAAATGATTGTATTATCTCTTTATATTGCTCCTTATACGGCACTAATTGTATTTCCCCTGTATGTATGTTCATGCTTAACTCTCCCATTCCTTCAAGTTATTAACTTAAACCTTGCTGTGTTTTAGAATGCACTTTTCCATCCAAAAATGTTATTTTAGCAAATGATTTTGGATCGTTTCCTTTCCAAGCAAAAATTTGCTTAATTCGTGTAGAATGTTCTTCCCCTTCTTCTATGAGTAAATCCCCTTCAAAACCGATTAAATCTTTCACTTCTAAATAAGTCATTCCTTCATTAATATTTGAGAAATGATTTATATTAATGGTCTCTTGCTTTTTATTTTCCGTTATAGTAGAAGACATAGCTGTTTTTTTCTTCACTTCTTTCTTCTGGTCACACGCTGTCATACTAAAACCTATGCATAAACTACCTAATATGAGTGCGCTTTTTTTCATCATAACGGTTGTCCCTCCCCTCATTATTAAACCATATATTCCCTTAAAAATAAACTGAATATTTAATCTTACAGAAAAATCCCGTACAATTTAGCACGGGATTTTCACTATTTTTTCAAATGGTTATTTGACTGATCTTCTTGTTCTTTTCGTAGTTCTTGTTCTTCATCTTTTGGTAATTGTTTATCATTATCTTTAATCGGATTCGTTTCTCTATTTTCAATCATATCATTTGGAACTTGCGGCATTACTCGGCCAACAATTGCTGCTAATTCATCAAGTATGCCTTCACCAGTCTTACCTTTTTTAATTTGCTTACCTATTTGTTTTAATCGTTCATACGTATCCACATCTGCTACAACGACTGCATTAGCACCGTTCGGGTCATTCTTTAAACTTTCTGCAACAGAATACTTAATTGACTCAACGCGAGTTCGATCAAGTTTCGCTTTCACATCAATACCTACAACAGCATATTTCCCAACTACTACTGCTGTCGCATCGTTTACACCAGGTATACTTGCAGCTAAAGATGCCAGATGATCAGCAGCTTTTTCATTTGGCTTATTTGATTTATTTGTATACGTAACATTTTTCATCGAGACATTTTTTTGTTCTGGCTTTTCATTAGGATTGTCTTTTTTTCCAATGCTACATCCAGTAATAACGAAACAAAGCATTAACATATATATAATGATTTTCATTATTTTCACCACTTTATCATTGATGTTTAATCATAAATTTTTTCAACAGCTTGCATCTTCTTCACTTTTTCTTCTGCTCCGCTATTTGCGTTAATGAAAATTTGGTACGTATCTTTCCCTAAAGTACCAATATATTCATAACAAAGTACTTCATTATGCAAGTCATTTACTACTACAGCTTTACGTTCTTCCATAACTTTTACATCGGGGTTAATTTTCTTTCTCGCCTCAGCAGCGGTTAGCTTCGCACTCGGAATCGTTCGTTTTTGATGTGATGCTAAATATTCCTTTGCGGAAAAACCAACAATCGACCCATCATCTAAAGCAATTTTCATTTGGATCGCTTCTGGATAAATACGCACTCCATTTTCACTTGCAACGTACGTAAACACACCGATATTATCATATTGAGAGCTATCAAACAGCTCCATATTTGTAAACTTGTGATCCTTTAAAAATGTTAATCCTTTACTTCCTGCATCATTTAAACTAATTTTTTGCTCTTTAATTTCTCGGTTGTTCATTACCCAAATTGGATATCCGCCTTTTCCAGTAATATCCATATAATACTCATTGTTCGTTGCTGGATCTTGAATTTTCACACTGTAGAATGATTCTTTTGCACCTTTTCCACTTTTCTCAACTTCTACTTTTTCATTCCCTTTTAAGTTTAAAAATGATTTCGCGATTTTTTCCGCTTCCTCTTTCGAAATCGCCTTTCCTTTTGCTTCAAATCCGCCTTTTTTATTCTTTTGTGCACTTGTAAAAGTCGGTCCAAAGTTTGTGGACGAGTATGAGGTTACATTCTTTTCTACCGTCTTTAATCCATCGATAATTGTGTTATCTGCTGGGTCTTGGTTTGACGCAAGAGCCATTTCTACATCCATCCAGCGAAGATTATTTTTCAATACAAGATGCTGCACTTTTCTCAGTTCATCTTGTATATTTGCTGCATTTGAATATAAACCTTGTAACGTTTTATATTCTTGATCATTTAACGGATCTTTTTCTAAATCACGAACCGCTGCACGATAACTAAAATCACCGATATTCGCAAGGAACTCTTCCGTTTTATTAAATGGCATTAATGTTAAAGGTAATTGTCCTACATCAGAACGAGCCTCTGATGTTAAACGCCATACATCTACTAAAGCTGGCGATAATGAGGAACGTGAATTCATCGCCAGTGTTGTTCCAATTTTATCGTGTAATAAATCAACTTCATATGCTAAATCATGAAACGCACGCTGATAACTATTTTCCGCTCGAATTAATACTGCATTTTTCTCTTGATGCTCTTTATAGCCCCAATACCCTGTTCCGACTACACCTACTGTTAACAATACGATGATAATACCTCGTAACATGTTTCCACCTCCGCTCTATTTACAGAAAATATGCTTACCAATTTTTTTAATTTGTGGACGAGTCCAAATCCATTTACTTGTCGCAGTATCTGGGTTGAAATAATATAATGCATTCCCAGTTGGGTCCCATCCGTTGATCGCATCTAATACGGCTTTTTTCGCATTTTCATTTGGCGTTAAATATATTTGTCCATCTGCTACTGCTGTAAATGCTCTCGGCTCAAAGATTACTCCTGAAACAGTATTTGGAAATGATGCACTTGTGACACGGTTTAAAATAACCGCAGCTACTGCAACTTGTCCTAAATACGGCTCACCACGGGATTCTCCGTATACAGCGTTTGCCATTAACTGAATGTCATTTTGAGAATAACCGTTTGGAACATTTGTCCCTGTACTTTTTGGCGGCTTATTTTCCTGTGTACCTCCACCACTGTTCCCTTTATTAGTTGTAGTATCTTTATTAGCGGTCGACTTATCATACTTCGTTGCCTTTACAAGCATTTGCTTCGTTTTAGCACCCGCTAAACCATCAACTGGCAATCCGAATTTTTGCTGAAAGTTTCGAAGCGCCCAATATGTACCCCATCCGAAAACACCATCAACTTTCCCCGTATAAAATCCGTTATATTTCAAACGAGTTTGCAGTTCAATGACATCTTCTCCAGATGCCCCTCTTTGAATCACTTGATTAGAAAAGGCTTCCACATTTTTGGTCTGTATACTACTTACCATTAAAGATAGCCCGATAAAGACAAGCAAAATCGCTATCTTAAAAACAGCTTTTTGACGCATGTATTTCCCTCCTTAATTACGGAAATGATTTCATGGTTATGTTTTGTAAAACCCTCGCTTTTATGTAAAGAAGACAAAAAAATCCAAACTTATATGCTTGAAGAAATATGTAAACAATATACAAAAAGAATAAAAGGAGCTTATTATGAAGCGATTCTTCGTACGTACAGCATTTATATTTTTTTTAATAACAATATGTTCAAATATACATACCGACCCATCTATTGTTCACGCACAGCCACCCTATGCAAAATGGGGTAAACTAGCCGTTGAAAAAACGAAAGAACAATATCCGAAAGCTGAGATTATCGATTACCTTCATATAGGTAGACAACCAAAAACTGTTCAAATAACAGTTGAAAAGTTTAAATTATGGCTACGTGAGGGTGGAAAAGAGTATGGTGTTTTTGTGGATGTAGAGTTTGATACGAAAACAGAGGAATTTTTAAAGATGTCCTTTCAGAAGACAAGTCGGTAAAACAAAAAAACCTCCGTCTTTACATACAGACAGAGGTTTCTTTATGTACTTCTTCCTTAATAAGGAGGATTATTTTTTATATGCAAAGATCGATTCCCTAACATTTTTACTAATCCGCAAATAGCTCCAATAACAACGGATATCCCTATACTATATAAAAATACTCTCCCATATCCACCTATTCTCGGATCTAAAAACGGATATGGGTACCAATTCACGAATGACCCGCGTATTAAGCTATAGACAACATATAAAAGCGGGAAAACAAGCCAACTCGCAGCCTGTTTCCATGTAATGGTCTTCGTAGGTGGATTTATAACCCAATCTAAAATCATCGCTAACGGCATGATGTAATGAAGCACAGTATTTACCCACGGTATCGGTGTTTGAAGTGTCTCTTCTAATCCCCTTAATAACAAAAAATAAATAAGTCCTGTTGTCAGTATGTATACTGTAGCTGCGCCGCGAAGAACTCCAAACTGCTCGGAACGTCCAAATAGGGCTGTCCCCAAACTACTAAATAGTAGAATTACCGCAACTAAAATATTACTTTCAATTGTGAAGAAACTAAAAAAGTTAACTGGATTGAACGGTTTCACTTGTGCCCTTGTAACAAATTGAGTAATAAGTGCACTAAACGCTAGAAGACTTAATAACAGTCTATAAATCGCTATCATTTTTGCACTTCTCATAAAACACCTCATTTCTCTACTTATTTATGATTGGAATTCTCTTTTATATGTTCTATAAATAACTTTAATGGTACGAGGCCACGTTTTGGCATGTGACTACTAATTACAGCTACGAGCTCTAACTGCGGAATGATAATAATGTATTGCCCTCCGTATCCCATAGCAAAATACATACAATACGGTATGTGAAATCTTTCGTTATTTAACACCCACCAGTGATATCCATATGCCCCGACATGTTCATACGTTTCAAATAGAGCTGTACTTGATTGCTCTAACCATTTCGATGATATAATTTCATTTCCCTTCGAATATCCATTCTGCAAACATAATTTTCCTAACTTTAATAAATCTATAGATTTCATTTTCATACCGAATCCCCCGACATATACACCTTGCGGGTCTTGTTGCCATTCATATTCCGTAATGTTTAATGGATCAAATAAATACTTTTTCGCGAACTGCTCCGTCGACATTCCAGTTGATTCTTGAATGATGTAACTAAGTAAGTGAGAAGAACCTGAGTTATAATTCATTTTCATACCCACGTCTTCAATGAACGGCTTTTCTAAAATGAATTGTGCCCAATTGTCTGATTCCACAAAGTCATTCGGGAAAACAACCCCATTGCCGAATTCTTGCCAATCTTCTCCTGTTGTCATCGTTAATAAATGATACAGTGTTAATTCCCTTTTTTTCTCCGGTACATTGGGAATCCATGTTGTGATTGGTGTATGTATATTATTTATAAATCCTTTATCAATTGCGATACCAATTAATATAGATACGATACTTTTTGTAATCGAATTAATTTTAAATAAGTCATTTGCACAGTCTATCGTTTTATAGTACTCAGTCGTTAATTCCCCCTTTTGATAAACAAGAAATGTATTAACCTTTTTCTTTTCAAATTTATTTTGTAATTGCTCGAAATTCAAGAAATCTTCCTCCATCTAAACGGTTATGTAATATTTGTAGTTCATCTCGTTCTCTCTATTAAATCATATTTGTTATTAAAACAAAAAAATAAACTTGCCAGCATTTAATAGCTGACAAGTTTATTTTTATAATTTCGTTCGAACGTTCCAAAGCTCTGGGAAGAAGCATTGATCAAGCACTCGCTTTAAATAAGATACGCCAGAAGAGCCACCTGTTCCCATTTTATGACCAATAATTCGTTCTACCGTTTTCATATGACGGAAACGCCATTGTTGTAGCCAGTCTTCAATATCGATTAATTTCTCTGCAAGCTGATATAAATCCCAATATTTCTGCACGTCCGCATATACTTCTATCCAAGCCGCTTCTACAGTTGCATCCTCTTCGTAAGGCTGCGTAACATCACGATTTAACACATCTTTATGAATTGGAAATCCTTCTTTAACAAGGGCTTGTATCGCCACATCATACAAACTTGGTGCATGAAGTGCTTTATGAAGACGAGCATGTAATTCTGGGTCCTTTTCATAAATTTTTAATGCATGTGGTGTTTTATAACCAAGTGCATATTCAATCATTCGATATTGATACGATTGAAAACCTGAAGCCTTACCAAGTGAATCGCGGAACTCAATATATTCTGATGGCGTTAATGTCGCAAGAATATCCCAAGATTGAATAATTTGCGACTGAATTTTTGATACACGTGCTAACATTTTAAAGGCTGGTGGTAATTTATCTTGTTTAATAGATTCAATCGCTGCATTCAATTCATGTAAAATTAGTTTCATCCAAAGCTCACTCGCTTGATGGATGACGATAAATAACATTTCATCATGATGATCTGATAATCTTTGTTGACTAGATAATAAGCTATCTAGCTGTAAATACTCTCCGTACGTCATATTCTCCTTAAAATCCGTATGAATCCCTTTTTCCATAATTACCTTTTCATTTTCTTTCATATTAGCCAAACGCCCCTTTGTGTTCATTTCTACTTATATTGGTCTAATAACAGCTCGAACTGGACTCCCATCCGCATCTGTTAATGCAAGTGGTAATGCAATAAATTCGTAATCGCCGTCTACTACGTGATCTAGTACGACATTTTCTAAAATATGAATTCCATGTTTAAATAATTGATGATGCGCTGCTAGTTCTTTATCATCTAAAGGATCAACAGATGGTACGTCCACCCCGATTAAACGAATTCCCTTTTCAGAAAGAAAGGCTGCAATATCTGCGCGTAAATGCGGGATTACATCTGGGAATTCATTTGCTTTACCATGTGAAGATGTACGTAATAACAATCGTTCTACACCTTCTAAATGAAAGTTTTCTAATTCCTTTTTCCCGATGCTTTCAAGATTAGAAACGTCAATGATCCGTGCTGGACCAACATAAACTTGAATATCTAAATCCAACACCTTCTTACCGTCATTATCAAAATGAAAAGGTGCATCAATATGAGTACCTGTATGGATACTCATCGTTAACTTTCCGACATTTACTGAGCCACTGTCTTCTTTTGACCATGAAACTTCATACGAGAACGGTGTATCCCCTGGCCATGTCGCGATATCATTATTTAGCGGTTGTGAAATATCAATCCACTGCGATGTTTTCATGCTTACGCCACAACCTCTCGCTTATTTTCAAAGTTTTTATATTCTTCATTTTTCATAATGTTCTTTAAGATTTGTACAGAATTCCATACTTCCTCATACGTATTGTATAAAGCAACAGGCGCAAGTCTAACTCCATTTGGAGCTCTAAAGTCTGGAATAACCCCATTTGCTTTTAACGCTTTACATATACGTGCCGCCTCGGCATGTTCTAAATAAATATGCCCGCCTCGTTTTTCATCCTCTAATGGATTTCCAATTGTAAATTCAAAGCCTTTTAATTCATGTTCAATTAAATCAAGCATATATCTCGTAATATGTAATGATTTTTCACGTAACTTTTCAATACCAGCTTCTTTAAAAATTTCAAGAGAACCGATTAATGGTGCAGTACTTAATACGTGAGGTGTCCCTATTTGATAAGCTCCAGCATGGTCAGCCGCAGTTAATGAATGCTCCATATCAAATTGCTTATCTTTTCTAGAACTAAACCAACCAGATAATCCTGGGAGTCTATTAAAGTGTTTATTATTTACATAAAGGCCTGCAACACCACCAGGACCTGCATTTAAATATTTATAATTACACCATACAGCGAAATCTACATCCCACTCTTTAAAATGATGCGGAATGGAGCCGATTGAATGACATAAATCAAAACCGATATGAATACCACGTTTATGAGCTTCAGCTGTTAATCGCTTCATATCAAGAATTTGTCCACTCCTATATAGTACAGAAGGCAATAATATTAAAGCGATATCATCGGTCATCGCATGAATAATATCATCTTCAGAAAGTGTTCTTCCATCTCGGCTTTTCACTCGTACTAAATGTTCATCTGGATCTAAGCCTTTTAAACGAATTTGACTCTGAAGTGCATAAATATCTGACGGAAAAGTTAATTCATCCGCAAGAATTTTTGTTCGTATTCCTTTTGGCTCATAAAACGTCGCAATAACTTGATGTATATTCGCAGTCGTGGAACCGGTTACAATCGTTTCTTCCGGTAAAGATCCAATAAGAGGTGCTGTCAATTCACCCAATTTCTCCGAAAGGAAAAACCATGGATGCTCACCTTCAGTCCATCCATCAATCCCAAACTCTTTCCATGAATCTAGCAAGGTAAGTAACGATTTCTCTGCTCTTTTTGAAAGCAACCCTAAAGAGTTACCATCTAAATATATTGTTCCTTCTTTTTTATAAAATTCAGATTGAAAATCTTTCAGTTCATCATGTTTATCACATTCAAGCGCATACTCATAAGTTGGTTGAAATGGTTCTTTATACATGGTGTCACCTTCTTTTAATTTTCTTTTTATTCTAACTAATTGAAATATATCACTTAAATTGATATAACGTCAATGATATTATGTCAGTTGACTTTATATACAAACTTCTTTTACAATACAATTATATTTTCAGATATTTCAGTATAAAGAGGTGATTCCTTGAAAAATTCTACTCTTTCAACAAGAAAACACCGCTCCTTAGAAACAAAAAAGAAACTATTACATTCCGGTTATACTATGTTTATAAAAAACGGATTTCAGAAAACTACAATCACGCAAATTATTAAACATGCAGAAACTGGTTATGGAACAGCATATGTATATTTTAAAAACAAAGATGCTCTCCTCGTCGTTTTGATGGAAGATGTTATGAATCGCTTTTATGATATTGCTGATCGCTCTTTTTCCCCTCAAACAAAGGCTGAAGCACGAGATATGATTCAGAATCAAGTACGCGCTTTTTTACAGTTAGCACAAGAAGAAAGAGCTATATTACAAGTTGTTGAAGAAGCAATAAGAACCTCAAAAGAAATACGTCAAAAATGGGATGAGATTCGCGAACGCTTTGTAACACGGATTATACAAGACATTACTCATTCCCAGAAAAATGAATTAGTACGAACTGAGTTAAATAAAGAGATTGTCGCATGCGGCTGGTTCTCTATGAATGAAACGTTTCTTTGGACAATCGTGCAAAATGATAAAGAACTAGAATTAGAAGAAATTGTACATACTTTAACAGTAATGTATACGACGGGGTTATATAAATAGCACATTATAACCTCAATAAACCGTTACTCAATATGCTTAGTAACGGTTTATTTAAAATATTTTATTAACGATACAATAATACAAAAAAGTGATGTAAGTAATAGCAAAAGCCCCATATTCTTATTCTCTTTTTCATCCTTCTTAACGTTTTGTATCCCCATACCGGCAAGCATAAAACCTAAAAGTAATTGTAAAATGAGCATACTTTGCTTCGAATCATCATTCCAACTGTAAATAGAATAGCCCATTATAATAAAAGCGAGTATGAATGTGATAATTCTAATCATAAAAACACCCCCCTGTGTGATTCTATTGTTTTAACCTACTCACCATTCCAACAATAAACTTATACTCAGCTCTACTTTTTCTTACTTTCTTAAAGCCCTCTTTCGTATCAAAAATAAAACACGTTTTCCGAAACCAAATCCGTACATATAAAGACTCAAAATAAATAGGTTTAATAATTCCTCGTTCCTCGAATTCAGTTCCATCTTTATTTTCGGTTTCCGTTCGAATGAACCACCTATTCCCCATTCCAATTTCAATATACTTCACATGCTACCCCCCTTCAGGAAATCTTCTTTCTAATTATTCTATTATTTCCCTGGCAAGCGCACATTCCGACAGAACGTGAGCCCATAAAGAAAAAGTAGATTACAAAAATCTACTTTTATAGCCTAAATTTTTGCATACGTTTATAAAACGTACTGCGTGGCACATCTAATAGTTTTGCAGCTAATGAAACATTTCCGTTCGTCTTTTCTAGCGCTTCAATCATGCTATCACGCTGTATTTTTTCACGGAAATTTAATGTATGCTCCGTTTTATTTTCTGCTTGCAATTCAAGTTGATGTTGATTTCCAATCATTGTTTGTAATAAAAAAGAGATTTGTTTTTCGCATATTTCCCGTCCTTGCGACAAAATGTATATGCGTTCTAATACATTTAATAATTCTCGAATATTTCCGGGCCATGTATGCTGTAAAAATTGATTACAAATACTCTTTGGAAATACAACATTCCAATCCTTTCGTTCACAAAAATGTTGTATGAAGTACGGAATATCCTCTTTTCTTTCTATTAACGACGGAACATATAGCGGATAAACATGTAAACGATAATATAAATCTTGACGGAATTTCCCTTCTTCTACTAATCGTAGTAAATCTTTATGTGTCGCAGTAATAATACGAATATTTACTGGTACCTCTTTTGAACTACCAATTGGGGTTACTGTTCGTTCTTGCAAAACACGCAATAATGCCACTTGCATCTCTGGCGGCACTTCACCAATTTCATCTAAAAATATTGTTCCTCCGTCTGCTTGTTCGAATTTCCCTTTATATCCTTGGCGCCGCGCACCTGTAAATGCACCTTCAGCATAACCGAATAATTCACTTTCCATTAATTCTTTCGGTAATGAACCGCAGTTAACAGCTATAAAAGGACCGTTTTTTCTTGGACTATTTTCATGAATCGCTCTCGCTACATATTCTTTCCCTACACCTGTTTCACCACATACATATACACTAGCGTCAGTTGGTGAAACAAGCTTAATTTCTTCTAAAGTATGTTGAAATACGCTGCTTGTCCCAATAACTCCAGGGAAAGTAATTCCGTTTATAAACGGATAAGGAGAAAATAAATTTTCTTGTTTATTTTCCTTTAAGTAAATACATTTCCCAATCATTCTATCATTACTATATACCGGTACCTCTAATTTAGGTTTCAATCCATTGTGCATTAAATCTTCAAGTTTCATTCGTGACCAATTACATACTCGTTCACGAACCCTCTTGCTCGCAGAAACGATAACATCACGATGGTTACAAATAACAACTTGTTCTTCACTGTCAATTACATCTAAAAAACGATGGATTAAATGCAGTTCATTTTGATGTACTCGAATACTACATTCACGTTCAATCGCATGCGCGATCGAAGTTACCATTCCGAGCATATATGGATGTGAAAACTCAATTGGACAGGAGAAATCTAGAACACCAATTAATTTCCCATCATCATTATGAATCGGAGAGGCCGCACAGCTCCAGCTATGAGATGCGACAGAATAATGCTCTGTACCACTTATCATAATAGCCTCTTCAATCTGTAACGCTGTTCCTATCGCATTTGTACCAACAGCTGCTTCCGTCCATTTCACACCTTCAATAAAATTAATATGTTTCGCTCGTTTCAAAGTTTGCTGATTCCCACTTAATGATAGAACATAACCATCTGGATCAATTAATAATGCCATCATTTGCAGTTCATCAATGGTTTTTCTCATATTTTGTATTTGAGGTA
Organism: Bacillus sp. AC266; assembly: GCF_979253805.1. Taxonomy (NCBI): domain Bacteria; kingdom Bacillati; phylum Bacillota; class Bacilli; order Caryophanales; family Bacillaceae; genus Bacillus; species Bacillus sp. AC266. The sequence continues at coordinate 665,675 of NZ_CEEDEC010000001.1, read as the reverse complement.
TTGCTATATCAAGGAAGATTTCACTCTTTTTCTTTTGATCCTGAAAAATATCAGAAGACAAAATTTTCTGACCTTTATTCATATGAGGATTCACATTTGCTTGTTTACATCGATGCCATGACTCTGAAATTCTTTCGTTTATACGGTTCGAATCAAGGACTCCTTCATCCACAAACTTTTTCCATGTATGTAAGTAAAACGGTGAAGCTAACATTGTATCATCTCCCCTATTAATTGTTTTGGAGATTTATAAAACATACTTTTATTATAAAACTGAATAAAAGCGTTTTCAATACAACTAGAAAGATGACACAAATATGTTAATAATTTGAATATCTTAATAAACTTCTTTATTCTTTTTTAGTAGAACTATATTTTGTATAATGGACGCAAAGAAAATACATAACCAAAACCACTTTTGTGGGTTGCCGTTTATAAAGAAAACTATCACCGCTATTGCAAATAAAATGCTGGATGCTAAACTAAAATATAATTTTGTTTTAATTCCCATTATTCCTCACCCCTCTATCACTTTACAGTACATACTAACTCTTCATTTTTTAACTCTAATATGTACTCCTGTAAAACATATTCTTTCCCGCCATGTTTTTCATACCAATCATGTATTCTTTTAACATGTATCTTGTCGCTTCTAATTTTTGATTCAATTTCTTTATACTGTTCATAACTATCATATTCCCATATTGCAAATACTTCAGTCGTACCATCATTATTATCTTTCATCCAGCGTCCTATTAAACGAGAACCATATTTTATTTGATTAGGTAAATTAGTATCATTGAAATGATCATTAAATATTTCTATGAATTCATTTTTTACTACATAGTATTTCCTTCTGTAAAACATACTTCTTCACCACTTTTATGAAAAGTATCAGTAAACCTTCCCATTACTACCGTATTATAATACTTACCATCTGACAGTTTTTTATCATTTTTTAGAATACCTTCTACCTCCAAACCTAACTTTTTATAAAGCTGAATAGCTTTCTCATTTGTCTCTAACACTTGCAATGATATCTTTTTCACTTCATTTTCATCAGCCCACTGAATAGATTGTTGCAATAGACTCTTACCCATTCCATATCCCCAAAACTTTCTTAAAATACAAACACCAAACTCTACTTTATGGGATAATCTCTTCAAATTTGATCCTTCACATCTCGAAAATCCTACGATTCGGTTGTGCACTTCTGCAACTAAAAAAAGATTCTTCATCTCTTCACTATCTGTTTTTACTATTTTTTGAAACCCTATCTTATCAATAAACCCCTCTCCAGCCTCTCTATCCATATTTTCAGTTTCGCCATCGATCTGAACTCTAATTTCTGATAACTGCTCAGCATCCGTTTGAACTGCAGAACGAACTGTATAAGTTAATCCATTTATATGAAACTCTTGTCCTTTTATAATCATTTCAAACTCCTTTTAAATGAGGTCTATTGACGCTATTACAATTTCTTTACCTTGTTTCTCAAATTGTTGAATCGTTTCTTTACTAGCCCCTTCATCTGTTATTATAAGGTCAATTTCTATCAGTGACTCTCCTTTTATAAAGCAGTCTATTCCAAGTTTATTATGAGGAGCTAAACAAATATTTCTTCTAGAAATATTACTTACTGTTTTTCCAAAATAAGCAACTTCCGGTGTCGCAGTACTTATACCATTCAATGAAATACCGCCACCTGTAGAGAAATAAAGATCAATAGAGAATCTACTTATCAATTCAGAGGCCAGTGTATCTGTCATATTTCCTGATGGTTTCACTTTTCCACCAATTAAGTACGTATCAATGTTCTTATATTCTCGTAACTTACTAGCAATTTCTAAAGCATTCGTAATAACTGTAAATGATGTTTCAGGTAAATACTTTAACATGGCATAATGAATGGAAGCCCCGCCAATAAAAACGGAATCTCCTTCTTGTATGTAGGATACAGCAACTTTCGCAATCGCGTCTTCATCTATTGAACTATCACGATAACGTTTCGATGGTTCGGCAGCTAAGTTTCTCACTCGCGTAAGTTCAACTGCACCTCCGTACGTTCTTTTTAATAAACTCTCTTTCTCCATAATAGATAGATCTCTTCTTATAGAATCAATAGACATATCAAAACTTACCGCAAGATCCTTTGCGATTACTCTTCCATCTCTCTTAAGTAACTCTAAAATTTTCTCTCTACGCTCTTCAGTGAACATGTTATCACCACCATTATTGAAGATTCAGAAATTTAATCTTTATTTTAATTATATGTATGCTTTTTCTGTATTACAATATTTTCAACTCTTATTTATTCAGCTTTATACAGTTTTTCTCCCTCTTTCTATCCCATTAACTTGAAAACGAAATAAATGTATATTTGCATATTCCACAAACATACTTCCATTTCCCTTCCTACTGATGTAAAATTATTCCTATGTTTTACTTTTTAATACAGAAAGGGATTACTATGAAATCTATAATTAAAGTAACTTGTACAGCATTATTATTTACAGGAATAATGGCAGGATGTAGTGGAAATACTGCACCAAAACAAGAAAAGAGCGCTTTTGAAAAGGATGCAATGCACTATGGGGAAATATTTAAAAACGAATACTATAGAGCAACTGTTGAAAATGCAAAATTCGATAAAATAGACAAAGAGTGGCGTCTCACAGCTCGCGTTACTATAAATAATGCTCGTGCTGACGGACAAACGATAGATCTTTCAGAAATAAAATATTTCATAAAAGATGAAAAAACGGGTGAAAAATACGAAGGTGAATTTATACAAAATGAAAATGCTAAAAAGGTTCCATCTGAGTTTTCTTTAACTACCGACATTGTATTTAATATGAAAACTTCTCCAAAAGATTTAAATAATATGTATTTATACATAGATAGCAAAGCTGCGCCGTTAACAGATACATATTGGAAACTTGATAATTTAGCATCTAAATAAAAAACAGTCATATAAGACTGTTTTTTTGTTTGTAAAGTTATAAAGTTTACTAGTTACTTTTCTCAAGCAATACATCTTTTGCACAAATCGTCACTTCTTCAAATGGCAATCAAATAAAACACCCATTCGAAACCTTCATTAGTAAGATCTATTTCATGACATAACCACCAAGCACCTTCAAAATTTTCCGGAATAGAACATTTCGTTACGCCTGTAAAAGTTACTTCCAGTTTGTCAAATTCACTGAAAGTACCACTGCAATCTAAAGTTATGATTAGCGTATCTTTTGATCTTCTCTCTACTGATTTGACTACACTGTCATGTAGTGAGTATTCATGTAGTTGAACGACATTCTGCGCGAGCTTTTCTTTTATAGCATTATAATTATCTATATAAGCTTGTTCTAAATCATTCATTCTTTTCTCATAATCTTCTGTCCAATCAAGCATAAGTTTCTTTAACTTTTCTGATGGGTATTCTGACTTAATTGTATTGTCATGAATGTATGGATGTAGTGACTTAGGTAGAAACTTTAATAAATCTTCTTTCTTTTCTTCCATGTCTTCTCTCAAACTTTTCTTATAATCCATTCCTACCTTTTCGCTCTCTCGCAAAATCTCTTCCCATTCTTCTAATGTTTCTGAGAAAATTAAAAATCCAGATACTTGCATTTCTTTATACCAATCTTTATTGAAATACTTCAATGGCTTTCCTCCTAAAACATTTCAACATCCAACAAAAGCAATATATCTATTTATTATATCATTCCAATAGCTATTTTTTCTAAAGAATAAATGCAAAAATGTAAATATTCCGCCTATTATTTCTAAAACTTCAGAATATTTACAAAAATGTGAAATTAGAATACATTTTACATGTACAAGTTTTACCTGTACAAAAATCTAAACAAAAAGGGATGGTTATATGTTGAAGAAATTAGTAGCAGGGACATTAGTAGCAGGTTTTGCATTAACTGGAGGATTAGGAGTAGTAAGTGCTGCAGAAAAAGATAATACAATTAAATCATTTGATTATTTAAAAGTTGATGAAAAGAATGTTAATTCATTCACAAAATTAAGCGATCAATCAAAAAAAGACATCCAAATTACTATGGTACTACCTAAGCAAAATGAAAATGGAGATTGGTTAGCTTATGGCTTTACTAGCAGAGAAACATTGAATGCTTTTATTGAAAAGGATAAAAAGGCACTTAAAAATAAAATTAACCCTTTAGGTAGTGGTGCTGGTAGTACCGATTTTTATGAGCATCAAAATAAAGGTGGACAGTATATTTATTGGAGCAGTGGCTTTAAAAACCTACCTTCTAGCTGGAACGACAGAATTTCTTCTGTAAGTACAGCTTCACCTTCTGCAAGTTATTCAACAACGCTATGGGAACATTCTTCAACTCAAGGATATGGAAAAGGTGTCTCCTTTAGACACTCTGATTGGTATGGTCAAACTGCTAATTTAGCTGCAGATTGGAACGATATAACTTCAGCTATTGAAATTAAATAGTAACAGCGCATTTCAATTAAATAAGTGAAGAAGTTTCAAAATCACTATACTCTCATCGATTAAAAAAACATGAGAGTATAGTGATTTTTCTAGTATCTTTTTATACATATTGCTACTTAAATATTATTTATTAAAAAGACCAGTCCTATTAGACTGGTCTTTTTACCTTCAAGCATGTACAGCATGTCCTACTGCCTGCAATAATGCTTCATGGATTGCTTCAGATAAAGTTGGATGTGCTGCAATATAATCTCGCATTATATCAGCTGTAACTTCTGTATGAATCATCACCGTTCCTTGTCCGATTAGTTCGGTTGCACGAGGACCGATAATAGAAATCCCTACAATTTCTTGATATTTAGGTTCCACAATAACTTTTACTTTCCCCGTTTGTTCTCCAATAATAAGCGCTTTTCCGTTCGCTGTAAATGCGAATTCTCCGATGAGGATGTCACCGTATTGCTCTCTTGCTCCTTTTTCTGTTAAACCGACACTAGCAATTTCTGGAGCTGTATAAATACAGCGAGGTACAGCATGATAGTTTACTTTGACATCTTCTCCGCTCGCGTGTAATGCCGCTGTCGTTCCTTCATGGAAGGCAACGTGAGCAAGCTGTATTCCACCAATCACATCACCCGCTGCATAAATATGTGATCTGTTTGTTTGCATATGTTCATTCACAGAAATTCCTTTATTTGAAAATTGAATGCCTGCTTTTTCTAAAGCTAATTCTTGTACACGTGGTTTTCGACCTACAGAAATGAGAATGAATTCCGGGTTGGCTTCTTGGATACTTCCTTCATATTCAAATGAAGCCTGCTTCTTATAATTATTTAATCCTTTTAAAGCCGCTCCTGTAAATATTTTTACGCCATCATTTTCTAGTTTCTCCCTTAAAATTTGTGCGATATCTTCATCTTCACCAGGTAATAATTGCGATGCCATTTCAACAATCGTAACTTTTGTTCCAAGACGACTATAAATGCTTGCAAACTCGCAACCTATTACACCACCACCAACGATTAATAATGATTTTGGTATATTTTCTAGGGACATTGCATGACTACTATTTAAAATCCACTTCCCATCAAATGGAGCAAAAGGTAATTCAGTTGGTTCTGATCCTGCCGCTATAATGAACTGTTCTCCATCTACTACATCTTCTTTATCACCGTGTGTAACTCGCATACGGTGATCCGTTTCAAATTTCGCTTTACCTTGTATAACTTTTATTTTATTTTTCTTCATTAAATATTGGATTCCTTGGACGAGCTGCGTTACGATTTGTGATTTTCTCGTCTGTATTTGTTTCCAATCAATTGATATATTCTGCTTATCTACTAATACTCCAAAACGATTCGCATGATTAACAATATCGTATACTTCCGCACTTTCTAACAATGATTTCGTAGGCATACAACCGAAATTTAAACAAGTCCCGCCAAGATCAGCTTCATCAATAAGAGTGACATCTTTTCCATTTTGAGCCGCGGTAATTGCCGCTACATAACCAGCAGGTCCGCCCCCAATAACAACTAAATTACTCATTTTCTCACCTTCTCTTTATAAAAGAATTGTTACAGGTTCTTCTAAATAACGTTTAATTGTGCGTAAAAATGCAGCTGCTGGTGCACCGTCTAGTACACGATGATCGAATGTTAAACTTAAAGGTAACATACTTCCTTTTCTTAATTTTTTCCCTTTATATACAGGAACATGTTCAATTGCACCTACACCTAAAATACCAGTTTCAGGTGTATTTAATACTGGCGTAAAATATTCAATACCGAAGCTACCTAAATTACTAATTGTAAATGTTGTCCCTTGCATATCATCACTACTTAAACTGCCTGCTCGTGCCTTTTGTGCCACATTTTTAATCTCTTTAGATAACTCTACTAAAGATAGATTATTAGCAAAGCGAATAGCTGGAACGACTAATCCTTTTTCTAACGCGACCGCCATACCTAAATGAACATGTTCAAATTGATGAATGGCATCATTTATATACGCGCTGTTCATTTCTTTATGCTCTCTAAGCGCTAATACAACAGCACGAGAAACGAAATCAGTAATAGTTAGTTTGTTATCGTATCGTTTTTGTACAACTTCCGCTATTTCTTTATGTAAAGCAACTAAATCTGTAACATTTACTTTCATCGTTAATGTTAATTGCGCACTATTTTGTAGGCTTGCATGCATACGGTTCGCAATTGCCTTCCGCATACCAGTAACAGGAATGACTTTACTTTCTTCTTGTTCAAGTACTTCTGGAATCGGCACTCTTTCTTCAAGCACCTTTAACACATCTACCTTTGTAATTCTTCCACCAGGACCTGTACCAACTAATGCCTTGATATCCAGATTTTCAGACTTTGCAATTTTCTTCGCAACAGGTGAAATTTTGATTCTTTGATTTGCTATTTCTTTCGCATATGGTTCTGGATGTTGTATATTTTTAGGTTCTGGATTAGGTATTTTTTCTTCTACAACATTTGTACTTTCATAGACTTCTATTTTTTCGTCCGGTTTACCGATGTAGCAAATTACAGTACCCGGCGGCACTCCCTCATCTTCACTTACAGCTATATCAAGAACAGTTCCATCAGCTGGTGCTTCTATTTCAGTTTCGATTTTTTCCGAGTTAATACTAGCAATTAGTTCACCTTTTTCTACATTATCACCTGCTTTAATATTCCAGCTCGTAATAATACCTTCTTTCATCGCCATACCTAACTTCGGCATTACAACTTCTACAGCCATGTTTCTCTCTCCCTTCTCATCGTTTCATTACACACGTAATAAAGATTGGTCTCCGATCATCTCTGATACAGTTTCAATTACTTTCTCCGGCGTTGGTAAATATAACTTTTCAAGTGGTGGCGAAAACGGAACTGGTGTATGTGGCGCTGTAATTCGTTTAATAGGTGCATCTAACAAATCGAATCCTTTATCCGCTACAATTGCCGCAATATCTGTTGCGATACTACATCTTGGATTTGCTTCGTCAATAACAATTAGGCGATTCGTTTTTTCAACAGATGCTAAAATCGTATCTTCATCCAGCGGTGATAAAGAACGTGGATCGATTACTTCTACTTCGAGTCCTTTTTCCGATAATTGCTTTGCAGCCGCAAGTGCTGTATGAACTTGTTTTCCAATTGCAACGATTGTTACATCAGAACCTTCACGTTTAATATCTGCTTTTCCTAAAGGAATTGTATAGTACCCTTCTGGTACTTCGCCTTTCATATTGTAAAGTGTTTTATCTTCAAAGAAGATTACTGGATCGTCATCTTCAATTGCCGCTAATAATAAGCCTTTTGCGTCATAAGGAGTGGAAGGAACGACAACTTTTATACCTGGAATGCTCGTAAATAACGCATATAAACTTTGTGAATGCTGTGCCGCTGCGCTAAATCCAGCACCGTGCATCGTACGTACTGTAACTGGCACTTTCGCTTTTCCACCGAACATATAGCGGAACTTTGCACCTTGGTTTAATACTTGATCAAGACAACTACCGATAAAATCATTAAACATTAATTCAGCTATCGGGCGTAAACCTGTTGCAGCAGCTGCCATCGCCGCTCCCATATAACCCGCTTCTGAAATTGGAGTATCTAAAATACGATTTCGACCAAATTCTTGTACAAGTCCTTTCGTAACACCGAGTACACCGCCCCATGCTTCATCATCTTGCAAGTGATCCACTTGTGCACCGCCTGCAACATCTTCTCCGATTAAAATTACATTTTCATCACGACGCATTGATATTTTCATCGCTTCATTAATTGCAGTTGACATACTTACTGTTCTAGTCATTATTTTTCACCCTCCTCTTATTTGTAAGAAACGTATACATCTTTTAATAATTCTTCATCTTCCGGATATGGACTATTTTCACTAAATTCAATTGATTGTTGCACTGCTTCATCTACTGCCTTTTCCATATCCACAAGTTCAGATTCTGTTAATAAAGCTTCATGAATTAAATGCTTACGGAAATTCACAATCGCATCTTTTTCATTTAATTGTTCTTCTTTTTCTTCTGAAGTTTTATATGTTTGCGCTTCACCTTCGAAATGACCGTAATTACGATATGTCATACATTCAATTATTGTTGGACCACCGCCATTACGCGCACGTTCTACTGCTTCTTCCGCCGCTTTATACACTGCAAGTAAATCTTTTCCATCTACTTGAACACCTGGAATATTGTAAGCTTTCGCTCGATCTGCAATGGAATCACAACTTGACGCATATTCAAATGTTGTTGCTTCACCGTAACCGTTATTTTCTGCGATAAAAATAACTGGTAACTTCCAAATCGCTGCTAAATTAACCCCTTCATGGAATGTTCCTTCATTATTTGCTCCGTCACCGAAGAAGCAAACACTTACATCTTTCGTTCCTTTATATTTAGCTGTTAATGCCGAACCACAAGCAAGTGGAAAACCTCCGCCTACAATCCCATTTGCACCAAGCATTCCTTTATCTAAATCGGCAATATGCATTGAACCACCTTTACCTTTACATAACCCTGTCGCTTTCCCAAAAAGTTCGGCCATCATGCCATTTAAATCACAACCTTTTGCGATACAATGGCCGTGACCTCTATGCGTACTTGTAATACTGTCACTATCTGTTAAGTGGGCACATACACCAACTGCTACTGCTTCTTCACCAGCGTATAAATGAACGAAACCTGGCAGAACGCCTTGCGCGAACAATTCATGCACCTTGTCTTCAAACTTACGAATCTCTAACATTTTTTCATACATCCAACGAGCTTGTTCTTTCGTAATTTCATTCCCTTTACTTTCAGTTGTTTTTAACATGTCCAGCCCTCCTATTTTCTTGTTCATCTTTTATATCGCAAGTACTGTGCCAAATTCTAATCCCTGATTTAATAGGTTTTCTCTTTTCTTTCATAATAAAAAAGTGGACAAAATGAGACATCTGTCTCGTTTTGTCCACTTTTGTTCACCTAATTTGAGAATTATTATCTTATTCATTATCAAAACTCTTCTGTAATTTCCGAATGTAAATAATTTGACCAATGTGATACGCGTTATGAGTCGTTACATTAGCTAATACTTCCCACCACTTCGCAGATACAGGAAATCCAATTACATCACTTTCAACCTTGTCTTCATTTATGAGACTTTGCCATTGTAACAGTTTCTCTAATAGTTTTTCTCTTAACTCTTCAAATGTTTGATTATCTGAAAGCATAAAACTTTTGTTATTATCACCAATAGCAGGCACAGCATTAACATTTGATTCTTTGTACCTAGTTTGCCACGTCGTATTCCAATACAGTAAATGTTGTACAATTTCAGCTATACTATTACACTCTTCATTCGGTTTCCAGAAAGCTTCTCTCTCAGATAAATCCTTAACTGCATCTGAAAATGGAATATACCAACTGGGATCATTCGCATTTGCTAATAACTGATCTGCTAATACGTCTTTAACATGGAACACTTTGCTTCCCCCCATTAAAAAGATTCATTTCAAGACAATACTCACTTCTCTATATACGCTGAGTTTGCCAGATCCCCTCTTTTTAGCCTTAATCCCAAACATATGCACATAAAGAAACCAAAAGCACCTAATCCATAAGCTGTTGTATATCCACTTTCCCCGATAATCCATCCTGCAAGTCCTGGTCCAATCATTTGACCAACTGCATAGAAAACGGATATAAAACTAATTGCCATTGAGACATATTTCGGAGATACTTGCTTTGAAGCAGCAACTTGAATTAATAAAAGGATACCTCCGAGGCTGGAACCCCAAATAATTGCCGACATGATAAAGCCAATGGTATGTCCAAATATAATTGGAATCATATCACCTATTACAGCTAATAAAAGTGCAATACATAACGTCTTCTTTATACCAATCCGATCCGAAATCAATCCCCAGACAGGAGCTCCTACGATTGAAAACATTCCTGCAATCGCATAAACAGTTCCCGAAATTGATGCCGAAATACCATTATTAATCATAAAACTAGTTTGATATAAATTTGGAATTAAATAAACAACGCCCACAATAAAATACATCCATGCAATGATGTATAGCTCTTTCGTTTTCCATAAAAACGACTTATTATTCCTTTCCTCCTCATCTTCAGTAACTTCTGGATTTTTCAAAACAATTGAGGCAACGAATACAACAATACATGTAATAATTCCAAACAAAAGCCATGAACCACGCCAACTATACTCTGGAAATGTACGTACTATATAAGGAACAATTATTCCACTAAATAGCATGCCTATGCCAGCACCGCTTAATAATAGCCCCATTGCAGTTCCTCTTTTTTCTGGAAAACATCCTACTGTTATTGACATGAGTGGTGTATATACAAGGGCACTACCAGCTCCAGAACATAGCATAAAAATAGCAGCTATCCAAACTGAAGGAACAAATGATAATCCTATTAAACTTATAACGACGAGCCAACTCCCTATTAATAAAACTGATTTTGCTCCAAAACGGATAGTAAGTATTCCAGATGTTCCGACTGTTAATAAATACCCTAAAAAGAGTATAGTTCCTAACATACCTGCTTGAGCTGTAGATAAATGGAGTCCTTCTTGCATAAACGGTAATATAATTCCATATGCCATACGTGCAAAACCCGTCGTTGTTATAATAAGAAACATTCCTGTTAATACAAATATCCAAAAATGACTTTCATTCCGTTCTTTCATTTAAATTCCTCCATAAAAAGTTATTTCCAATTGGATGTTGTTTGTAATTATAATGACCATTACAAAAAGCAACTACCAAATGACGGAGGAATTTACGGTATAGCGGATTATTCCTGTTTTACGTTAATAAATACGTAAAATTTCTGATGGATTCATTCCATACTTTTTACGAAATAACTCTGAAAAATGACTGACATTATTGTATCCAACTGCAAATGCCGTTTCGGTCACATTACTATTTCCCGAACGCAGTAAATCTATCGCATGCTCCATACGCTTTTCTCGTAAATATGCAAATGTGGACATCCCAAATAATTCTTTAAACCCAATTTTTAATTTATAATCATTTAACTCTACTATTTTAGCTAATTCTAATAATGATGGGGGTGATTCCATTCGTTGAAGTAAAATTTCTTCAGCCTGTTTTATTTTATTCAAATCCTGTTTTGATAATTGACTCCTTTTATTTGCATCACAATCATTAAGCAACACTCTCCCAAAATGTATAGAAAGCAATTCGAGTGCTTTACTTTCTATTTCTAGTTGATTAATACGATCCTTTTGGGGATGCTCTATCATTCTCTTAATAAGATTAGATGTTATAGAATCAATTGGATTTTGAAACTTTTTAAAAGATTGATTTCCTAATATAGAATGAAAATCAAGACTTTTTTCAATAGCATTATTCATCATGAAATGATTAAACAATTGTACAGGAATCCCAATCGCTAATGAATATAGAGGCGTTTCTTTTTCATATTCAAATACTACATCAAAATCATTCATAAAATATAAATAGCTATTTCCAGTCATTAATTCATACGAAGAATGACCAACTTGCACTTCTCCGAACCCTTGTAAACAAAAATTAAGCTCTACCATTGCTGCATCAGATGCAAACTGGATACGATGATTTTTATGAAATTGATAATTTGATAACACAATTTCCATTCCTGAAAACGAAGTCCATCTTCGTATTTCACCCATACCTATTGTTTTTGGAACATTCATATGTCTTTCCTCTACAACTTGTAAACCATAAAAATATTTATGAAAAATATCATGAAAACCGTTAGTCTCCATGAAACCCACACTCCTTTTATGTAAAAATCAAAATTTAATTGATAATTATTTTCAATTATATCAAATATCTTTATACAATAAATAGATTTTCTCCTTATAACTCGTTATGATAAAAGAAAAAGAAAGCGAGCGAACAATGAATACAAAAATCGCGATTATTACAGGGGCATCAAGTGGATTCGGACTTTTAACGACACTTGAACTTGCAAAAAAAGACTATTTTGTCATTGCTACAATGCGAAATCTTGAAAAACAAGTAGACTTAATATCTCAAGCTACTAAACTCCACTTACAACAAAATATAAAAGTTCAACAATTAGATGTAACAGATCAAGGTTCTATACATAACTTCCAATTATTTTTAAAAGAAATAAACAGAGTAGACCTTCTCATTAATAATGCAGGATATGCAACTGGGGGCTTTGTAGAAGAAATTCCAGTAGAGGAATACCGTAAACAATTTGAAACGAACCTTTTTGGAGCTATATCAATCACTCAGCTTGCCTTACCATATATGAGAGAACAGAAAAGCGGAAAAATCATTAATATTAGCAGCATTAGCGGCCAAGTCGGATTCCCTGGTTTATCCCCTTACGTTTCTTCAAAATATGCATTAGAAGGCTGGAGTGAATCCCTTCGCTTAGAAGTAAAGCCTTTCGGAATAGACGTTGCCTTACTTGAACCTGGTTCTTATAACACGAACATATGGGAAGTTGGTAAACAACTAGCTGAAAACAAATCTGATACAACCTCTCCTTACAAAGAATATATGGATAAAATACAAAAGCACATAAACAATGGCAACGATACACTTGGTAATCCGATGGATGTTGCAAATAAAATCGTAGAAATTGCTGAAGCAAAACATACTACTTTACGATATCCAATTGGAAAAGGTGTCAAATTCATGATCTTAGCGAAGAAGATTCTTCCTTGGAGATTGTGGGAGTTTCTTGTATTGAGGAGCTTTAAGAAAATGTAAGTAACTTTATTGAAAAAATATGTAAGGGGTGCTAATTAAATGCTAGGTTTACCCTATGGTAAAGTGTTTTTAGTTCCGTGGTCCGAAGAGTGGGAATTTGAGTTTTCAAAAGAAAAACAATTAATTGAGGAACACATTGGAAAATATATTTTAGCGATACACCATATTGGAAGTACTTCCATCCCGCATTTAAGCGCAAAACCTATTATTGATATTGCGATTGAATTAAAAGATTACATAAATGGTATAAAATGTATTAAAAACCTAGAACAATTAAATTATAAATATAGAAAACATGTATTACCCGAAAGGTATTATTTCAATAAAGGTGAGCCAAGAACTCATCAAATTCATATGTATGAACAAGGGAATCCATATTTAATAGAACAATTAAAATTCAGAGATTACTTAATAGACAATAAAACTTCTCGTATGCAGTATGAACAGTTAAAGATTCAACTTTCAAAAGCTAACCCAAATGATAAGCATAAATATGCAGAGGATAAAACAAATTTCATTAAATCCATATTGGCTAAAATAAATGATTAAATTGCGAAGACCGAACTTCGTACACATAATAAGAAACCATTCATGTATAGATGAATGGTTTCTTATTAATTAGTTATCTCATTATTTGTACCATCAATAATCATTTTATTATGCAGCAGGTGGAACGAAGTAAAATAGCATCGAAGTCATAAAAATAAATGCAAATAATCCAATTATCGAAAAAATATATTCTTTCGATTCTCTATCATACTTCCATTCCATCCATGTCCTTAGGATCCACGTAACCCCTAAATAAGTGAAAATGATAAACCAAATATTAGTGCTTTCGAATTTAAAGATGTAAATAAAACTAATTATTAAATAAACAAAAAGCAGTCCTATTTCCAATTTTTTATGTAAGCTATTTACATATTTATTATATCCCCAAAACCCGCTCTTTGGCATATTCAATTTTTTTCTTAAAAATCGATCCAAAAAGTAGCCCGCTATACAAAAAACAAAAATTATAATCCAAAATGTATAGGTTCTCAATATCATTCCTCCTATTACTTCATTGAATTGTTTAAAATAAAGTGGACTATATTAACGGTTATTGAACGAGTATTCTTGAATGATTCTCATTAAAAATGATCGATTCTGCACGTAAGAAAGGGTTTTTCATTTCTTCTTTCCCTCTTCCTTTAAATTTATACTATATTAAAGGAAGAAATATAGTATGAACCCTGTTATTATTAATGCTGCAACTCCTAATAATGAAATCAAAAACTCCCGCGATTCCTTATCATATTTCCACTCCATATATGATTGAAATCCATATAACGTAATAAAAAACAAAAGAGGTACATAGCCCATATATATACGATTTGGAAGAAAAGTGCTTATAGCAATAACAACTATATAAGAGGAAATAATAATTCTATTTCCCCATTTATGTGTATCATTCACATATTGGTTATTCCATCCTTTTTGTTTCGGTATATTTAACTGTCTTCTCGCAATTCTTTCAAAAACCAATAAAGATAGCACCCATAAAATTAATAAGGATATTTTTGTAACTGACAGAAAACCCTCTCCTTTTTATTTTTTCACTTTAATTTTCTCCGGCTGATCACTCGGATACGTAGCATTTGTTTTGTTTTCTAGGTCCCAACTAATAATGGTCGCACTATCTCGTCCTAATTGATGATGAACGTGTTCTAAAATATTGTGAACATTTTCTTTAAGCGCTATATTATTTTTATTCATATCACTGTATAGGTTTAATGGCGTTTCATAACGGCGTTCCCCGCATTCTAATACCCCATCTGTCACCATTACAATTCGATTCTTTCCAGTACGTAGTTCACGAATTCCTGAAGAATAGCAAGGAACGGGTAAATCAAATGTGTTTACATTTCCAATCCATTCGTAAAAGTGGCGTTGATTCAATGTATATTGTCCTAATTTATGTAATTCATCATGAAATACATAAACTAAGCAATCACCTATGGAAAGCCACCATATGTAATTTTCTTTTCTTACGCATATTAAGCAAGCAGTTTCACCTTTTACCCTTTCGCACTTTTCTTTAAATGAGCGGGATTGAAATATCGTAAGTATATGATTTTCAACAGATCGAAATACTGTTTCAATCTGTTCATTCATAATTACTTTTATATTTTCATATTCTGCTTGAATCGTACTTACTACTAAATCAACACTTTCTGCACTATTATGTCCGTCTAATATAACGGTAAATTCCCAATCACCATTCGACCAAACTAATGCACCGTCTTCATTCTTTTTTGCTCCGGCACTTATATTTCCGCCGTATTTACCAAGTACAATATCACCATATTGTTTGACTGAAACTTCGTCTAAACACATTTCTCTACTTCCAACCCATGAATATTGTGTATTATTTGTTGTATGCATACTCATTTACCATATACTTTCGTATTCTTTCGCATAGTTTTTTAATTTTCTCTGAATCTCCATGTGGTGCACCAGTCCAATTTGCTACCTCAGTCGGTGACCAAAACTCTTTTGGTGTATTTGGATAACGCGGAATAATGTGCATATGCAAATGTGGTACACCATTACCTGAAACGAAACTGTAAATATGTTCTGCACCTTTGCTTTCTTTAAGCGCTTTACTTACTCTACTTGTTATCAGTCCGAATGCCTTGGCCTCATCTTCAGTTAATTCAGCGAGACCAGGTACATGTCTCTTTATATCAATCATTACATAACCAAGATATGTTTCTTCTGCATCCCAATGGACATGTCCAACGTAAATGAGTTCATCTTCGTAAATAGCTCCACCTGGAACTGTAATGTTCCCTTTATGTTTTTCACAAATGAAGCAGTTTTGTTCTGCTTGATTGTTTATTGGCATATCCATCACCATCCTTTGCATATATAATATCATAAAAAAAGGAAAAACAGGTTTTATATTCCGAAAATTCAATCTCTTGAAATGAGAATTTTCACATTAAAATAATTTACAACTCATTATTTCTTCAAAAGCGTAATCCCCATTCCAACTGCAATCCCAATCGCTATTCCGATTGCTATATTATCATTAAATACACCAGGAATTACACCGATTACAACACCTATAGCGACACCAATTGTCATAGCATCATTTCTTTTTTTATTATTAGCCAAAATAGCATCTCCTCTCATAATTTCTCCCCATATAATATCCATTTACATGAACGTTGCTGTCTACTAATATATTTGCTATTCCGCTTGAAAATTTCCAGAAAATGTACTTTATTACTTTTCCATTCCCCCTACATAATCCTCTTCGTTTGAAAGAATTTTTAAGTCACCATTACATATACATAGGCATTTACTATAAGAAAGATCAGTAATTTATTGAAGGAGGAACGATTCAAATGTATCCTCATTGGAATCCAAATATAAATCAACAATATGCTTACTCCCCCCATCCAGTAAGGAATACACCGCATTATGATTCACAATACATGATGCAGCGCATCGCAAGCCTTGAAAGCCAATTAGCTAAATTAATCTCATTAATCGAAGAAAATAATCAATTAATAAAATCAATAGAACAACAGCAAAACCAAGTTTGTGCACCAGCTGGAGGTTCTGTTATTGTTCGGATGTAATTCGAATTCAAAAAACACACTTTGTAGTATAAAGTGTGTTTTTTGAATTATTTTCTTTTTGTATAAAACCCTTGCGTAATTCGGTCTAATATAATCGCAATCACGACGATAGCAAGTCCAGCTTCAAATCCCATTCCGATATTTACTTGTGTTACAGAACGATATACATCGACGCCAAGTCCTGGCGCTCCTACAAGTGAAGCTGTTACAACCATTGATAACGAAAGCATAATACTTTGATTCACGCCAGCCATGATCGTTCCGGTTGCGAGCGGTAATTGTACTTTAAATAATTTTTGTGATGCGGTAGAGCCAAACGCATTCGCAGCTTCAATTAAATCTTCTGGAACTTGTCTAATTCCTAAGTCTGTAAATCTGATTGTCGGTGGCATAGCAAAAATAACGGAAGCAATAATGCCTGGTACGACGCCTACTCCAAAAAATGTTATCGCGGGAATGAGATAGACGAATGCCGGCATTGTTTGCATAAAATCTAATGTCGGTTTTAAAAATTTTGAGAAACGTTCATTTTGAGATGCTAAAATGCCAATGGGAATTCCGATAATAATTGAAATAATAACTGACGTAAGTACGAGCGCTAATGTTTGCATCGTTTGTGCCCAGTAGTTAATATTTAAAATAAATAATAATCCGATGAGCGTAAAAATGACTAAAGATAATTTCCTCGTTGTGTACCAAATGAGGAAACATAAGATGATAATCATCACTATGGCTGGTATTATTGTTAAAAAATTAGTGAGTAAATCAACAAATCCACCGATAATATAGGAGAATCCTCGGAACAAGCCTTCAAAGTGCTCATATAAACTTGCAACAAATGAATCGACCCATTCGCCTAATGGAATGCGCGGAATATTATTCATCGTCTTTCACCTCTTCCTCAATGTTACCTGCAAGAGCTTGAATGACACTTTCACGTTTAATAATTCCTCTCAACCTTTTCTTTTCATCGATTACGGGTAATGGATATTTCATCTCCGCCATTTTTGCATACGTTTCTTCCAGTAATGTATCTAGATAAACGTGTGGAATATCGTTAAGTAATAAATCAGCAATTGGCCATTGTTTTTTCATTGCTTTACTTGCATCATCCGCTGTTAAAATACCTAAAAACTCATACTTTTTGTTCACAACATATACGGTAGAAACACCTGCATTTCTCATAATTTGCAGAGCTACACGCGGCCCACGATCGATTAATAACGTTTCTGGTCTTTTTAAAATAGATTCTGCCGTAATTACTTTTCCTAAATTCACATCCGCCACGAATTTCTCTACAAATTCATTTGCAGGGCTCATCATAATTTCTTCCGGTGTTCCAATTTGGACAATTTCTCCATCTTTCATTAATGCGATACGATCACCAATTCGAAGAGCTTCATCTAAATCATGTGTAATAAAAATAATTGTTTTTTCCATTTTATCTTGTAACTCTAACAATTCATCTTGCATTTCTTTTCGAATTAGTGGATCTAAGGCACTAAATGACTCGTCCATTAGTAATACATCTGGATTATTCGTTAGTGCCCTTGCAATTCCAACACGCTGCTGCATACCACCACTAAGTTGACTAGGGTAATTATCTTTATGATGATCGAGTCCTACTAACTGTAGCGATTCTAACGCCTTATTTTCTCGTTCCTCTACTGGAACTCCTTGAATTTCTAACCCGTACGCAACGTTTTGTATTACCGTACGATGTGGAAATAAAGCAAACTTCTGAAAAACCATACTCATTTTCGTCCTTCTTACTCTTCGCAATTCTTCTTTTCCCATCGTTGCGATGTCTTCACCATCTATGTATATATGCCCGGCTGTCGGTTTGATTAATTGATTCAGCATTCGAACTAGCGTTGATTTCCCACTACCAGACAAACCCATAATAACGAAAATTTCTCCAGTGTATACTTCAAACGTTGCCTTTTTCACACCAACGTTCATTCCTGTCTCCTTTAAAATTTCCGATTTGCTTTTTCCTTCTTTTAATAAGGTAAGCGCTCGTTGCGGATGTTTCCCAAAGACTTTTGTTACATTTTCAACACGTACCTTTGTATTATCCATGTCACTACTCCTTTTCTACCCATCTATTTACATAGTGTTGCGATTTTACAGAGAAATATTACATAAAAATGACATATATAAGATTTCTTTAAAAATTCTTGTTTCCGTTCATAATAAGAAGGTTCACTTATAGATTAATTTATAAAAAGCAAAAGCTTCACAGGAGGTTTTGAATGCGAAAAAAAATATGGATTATAAGTCTGTTACTATTTATTAGTATGATTTTCACTTCTTGTAATGCAACAAATGCAAATTCGAAAGGAAAAATTAAACTTGGTGTAACAAGTTGGAAAGAAAATATCGCAACCGCAAATATGTGGAAAGTTTTATTAGAAGAAAAAGGCTATAAAGTTGAACTCATGTATTTAGAAAAAGCTGCGATATGGACTGGCGTCGCACGTGGTGATGTTGATGCGAATCTAGAAGTATGGCTTCCTGTTACAGATAAACCATTAAATGCCCGTTACAAAGATGACTTCGTCTTAAAATCAAAATGGTATGAAGGTACTGGGCTTGGTTTAGTCGTCCCTTCTTATGTGAAAAACGTTAACAGTATTGAAGATTTAAATGCACATAAAGATGAGCTAGATAATAAAATTGTTGGGATTGAACCTGGTAGTAGCCTAATGAATTTAACGAATAAAGCAATGAAGGAATATGATATAAAACTAAAACTTGTCCAATCTTCAGAAGCTGCGATGATGAGCGAACTAAAGAAGGCATATACGAAAAAGAAACCAATTGCTGTTACGCTTTGGAATCCTCATTGGGGCTTTTCAGAATTTGACTTAAAATATTTAAAAGACCCTAAGAAAGTATATGGTGAAAAAGATGACATTTATTACTCAGTTCGTAAAGGTTTCGAAAAAGATCATCCGGATATTGTGAAATACTTTGACCAATGGAAAATGAACGATGAACAACTAGGTACTTTAATGGTCATGCTAAATAAAACGAAAGATCCGGAAGAAGCCGCGCGAAAATGGATTAAAAAGAATCAAGCTTTAGTTGATGAATGGATAAAAGAATAAAGAATGACAAAAACAGGCTAGAGAATTTAGTATATTCTCTAGCCTGTTTTATGTTATTTTTTCTCAATAACTGCATCGACAATTCCATATTCCTTCGCTTCTTCTGCCGTCATAAAATAATCTCTTTCTGTATCATGTGCTACTTTTTCAACTGGTTGCCCTGTTCGCTCTGCGATAATTTTATTTATATCGTGTTTTAACTTTAAAATTCTTTTTGCTGTAATTTCAATCTCCGTTGCTTGCCCTTTTACACCGCCGAGCGGTTGATGAATCATGATTTCACTGTTAGGGAGCGCAAATCTTTTTCCTTTTGCGCCAGCTAATAGTAAAAGCGCACCAAATGATGCCGCAAAGCCCATACAAAGTGTTTGCACATCTGGTTTAATAAGGTTCATCGTATCTAATATTGCAAATCCCGCTGTCGTTGAACCACCCGGACTATTGATATACAGGAATATATCTTTTTCTGCATCTTCCGCTTCTAAAAACAATAATTGTGCTACTACACTGCTTGCAACTTGATCGTTAATTTCTGAACCAATCATAATAATTCGGTCTTTTAATAATCTTGAATATATATCATAGGAGCGTTCTCCTAATTTCGTTTGTTCTATTACGTAAGGAATTACACTCATTATAAATCCCTCCATCTGTTTTATGCCGCATTAAGCATACAACTGTAAGAAGAAGATTGTTTCATACTGAAGAATAACACCGGTTGTATTGATGGTAACTTAGTGAAATCTATTGTTGGGAGAAGTTTCGTCAACAATTCAGGTCTTTCTTCTCGAATAGAAGTTACAACGATTTCAACATCATCCGTGTACTCGACTATTTCAATGCCTTCTTCATTTACAGTTTTCAGCCTATTTCTACTCCTAAATAAAGATGCTTTCACTGCCCCTTCTGATACAGAGCATATTTTTGCAATATCCGCGATACTATATTGAAAAACATCCTTCAATAATAAAATTACGGATTGTTGCACATTTAACGAAGACAATACTTTCCCTACCATTTCATGCAAATCTGCAATTTTTCCATGTGGTTCTTCAAATGTATTTTGCTGTTCTAACTTTTCTTGAACGGATTTTGATTTCATTTGATCTAACCATTGATTTCGAGCAATTTTATACAGAAGCGTTATACAAATTTCCTTCTCACTATACTTTTGAAGAACTTTGCAAATTGCTTCTTGGGCAAGGTCTTCCCCATCCCATTTGTTTTTCGTCAAAAACGTACAGTATCTTTTTACCTCTGCATAATGTGTAATTAAAAAATTTATATTTGAATGATTCATATCGATATGATCCTTTAAAACCTGAGTTACTTTTGTGCACAAAATAACCACTCCTTTTCAGCGCTTACTTAATAAACGATTGAACAAATAAAAAAGTTACGGGGCTTATAATTAATTTTATGTTTATGTTCATGAATACGGGTCATAAATATGTTATATAGCATTTTACATGAGGAGGAATCAATTTGCCAAAATTAACAGTGGAAGGTACCGGAACTTTCGATATTAAAGAAGGAACGAAATTAGTCTTAGCACTTGAAGATAACGGTGTACACATTCTTCATCGTTGCGGTGGCAAAGCAAGATGTACAACTTGTAGAGTTGAAGTCATTGCAGGTGATTTTTGTGAGGCGACAAATGATGAAAAACAAGCTATTACGGAAAAAGGAATTGAAGACCACTTACGATTATCGTGCCAAATGCGTGTACATAAAGATATTACCGTTCGCCCTATACTTACAGTTGAAAATTCCGGTTTAGATGCTGGATCACGCCCGGCGGAGTAAAATGATGAATTTAAAACAGCTTGCAGGCGAATATGCTGCTGGCTTTGTAAGAGATGGTATGACGATTGGACTTGGTACGGGTTCAACCGTATATTGGACGATACAAAAATTAGGTCACCGTGTACAAGAAGGGTTATCTATTCAAGCTGCACCGACATCAAAAGAAACTGAAGTATTAGCAAAACAATTATCTATTCCGCTAATCTCTTTAAATGAAATTGATATACTTGATCTCACAATTGATGGAGCAGATGAAATCAATAATGATTTACAATTAATAAAAGGTGGTGGTGGTGCATTACTTCGCGAAAAGATTGTTGCCACCTCCTCTAAAGAACTTATTATTATTGCAGATGAATCCAAACTCGTTTCACATTTAGGTACC
This sequence comes from Bacillus sp. AC266, assembly GCF_979253805.1. Lineage (NCBI taxonomy): Bacteria > Bacillati > Bacillota > Bacilli > Caryophanales > Bacillaceae > Bacillus > Bacillus sp. AC266. The sequence continues at coordinate 643,469 of NZ_CEEDEC010000001.1, read as the reverse complement.
TTTCCACTTCCTATTGAAATCATCCCCTTCTCTTGGAAGCAAACTGAAAAAAGAATTCAATCTTTAGGATGCGAAACGCGTTTACGTATGAAAGATGGCGGACCATTTATAACTGATAACGGCAATTTAATTATTGATTGTATTTTTCCAAATAAAATATTGAATCCAAATGATACACATACAGAGTTAAAGATGATTACCGGTGTAGTTGAAACAGGATTATTTATCAATATGACGAGCAAAGCGATCATCGGAACAAAAAACGGTATAAAAGAATATTAAGCATTTTAAAGGCTGACTTTTACAAGTCAGTTTTTTCTTTTATAGCATTACAGTATGATATACTATGAAAACACATTCATATCACACTAGAAAGGGCTGAACAATTTGCAATCCAAACTCATAACAGAACTTACAGATTTAGAAACTGCCTTTTACATTCGAAAAGAAGTATTCGTAAAAGAACAAGGTTTACCTCTTGAGGATGAATTCGATACATATGACCAAATTGACGAAGTATGCAAACATATATTAGTTTATTATAATGAACTTCCTGTAGGAACTGGCCGTATACGATTCGTTGACGGAATGGGTAAACTAGAAAGAATTTGTATTTTAAAAGACTATCGCAAATACGGATTAGGCAAAGTAATAATCAAAGCACTAGAAGAGATTGCTCGTAACAAAGAAGCAAATAAAGTGAAACTACACGGTCAAACACAAGCTGAAGGGTTTTATGAAAAATTAGGCTATCAAACTTCTTCCGACGTATTTATGGAAGATGGAATTCCACATATTCTTATGACGAAAGTGTTATCATAATAGAAAGGTTACTATATGATTCTACATTATGTATTCGTATAGTAACCTTTCTGTAGCTTATTCGTTTGAAAGTCTCTTTGATGAATATTCTAGATTAATACAAAAAGACGACGCTGAATACGTCGTCTTTTTTATAAGCAGAAAAGTTAACTCTCAAACTTCCTTTTTTTGCATCAAAGCCCATCATCTTTCATTTCATTTTGAGGTAAAGCTTACACTGTTTTCCATAAGGATAAAGCAAAAATCCAGTTTGGATCCCCATGTCCTTCATAATTCTGGACTGCTTCATACACTTTTCCCTCGTGTAAAACTCTATCCCCCTTTTTATATGCTTTCTTTGCATCCCACGCTTCATATGAAGCGCTTTCAGTTTTTGTAGTAATTGTGAACGTATCACTTTGTACGGATTCATTTCCAACTACATCCACTGCTTTCACTGCATATTTATAAGTAGTATTAGCGAGTAAATTTTTATCCATATAAGAAGTCGTATTGGATGTTGCAATTTTTTTCATTGTTCCTTCTATTTCTCTATAAATATCGTAATAGTCTACTCCAACGTTATCATCAGATGGGCTCCACATTAGATCCACACTTGACGCTGTTGTTCCCATGCTATGTAATCCTTTTGGTTGTGTTGGTGCTTCTGTATCAGGAGCTTCAACTGTTGTTTTCACTGTAAGCGCTGTACTTTCTTTCGATACATTGCCAGCTGCGTCAATTGCTTTTACAGTATAAGTGTATTCTGTGCTTGGTTGTAATTTCTTATCAATAAAATAAGTGCCTGGTACTGTGTCAATCATCTCTCCGTTACGGAAGATTTGGTACCCTTTTACTCCTACATTATCCGTAGAAACGTTCCATGTTAGTTCTATACTATTTGCTGTTACTTTTTGCGCCTGAATTCCATTTGGAATACTTGGCGCTTCTGTGTCTGGTTTCACATTATTGATGAGATTCACATCAATTACATTATAGAACGCATTTGCTGTATCAGCTACATCCCATACAGCTAAAATCACATGATATCCACTACGGTCAGTAGGTACATTGATTTTATGAGTTAAATTATTTGAAGCTGCAGAACCATCATGTTGTACAGTGCCAATTGGCTCAAAGTCTGCTCTTGTTAGTGCTTTATTTGGATTCCATCCTTTTTTTGTAATATAGTAGTGCCATTTGCTTGTTAAGTGAGGTGCTGTATACTTCCAAGTAAATGTATTTTCCCCACCAGTGATTGTATTTTTAAACCAACGATTTGCTGTTTGTTGATCTAAAATACCGCCAAATTTTCCACCTGCAGAAGCGATTTGCCCATCAACTGGGCCACCTTGTGGGAATCCTTTTGGAGCTTCTAAACTTTGTGGTTCATACATAACACTTCCGCAGTTTACATTTAGAGAACCATAAGTTGGACTACATAAAGCGGAACGGCTACCAGGCTTTTCAACAAAGCCGTGCGCGTATGCATTTTGAGGAATAAGTGTCGTGCTGATAATTCCAGCTGTTAATGCAACAGCTCCTATACTTTTTTTGTTCATTTTCAAGTTTTGTAGTTGTTTTAAAAATCGATTATTCATGTTCCTGTCCCCTTCTTGTTATACTTCGTAGTGTAATGTGGGCTTTGATGTAAAAGAATAACAAGAGTCAATCTTATTTCGTGTATGCGTAAATATGCATACACCGTCGTAAAGAAACATTTCATTTCTTGTGAAATATTTCACTTATGGAATATATCATGACATAGAAATCACCTAAATGCGTGCAGAAGTTGTGCAGAAACAGTGAAATTACTACTAACACGTAAAACTACATCCTAAATTTATAAAGTAAAAGTGAGCAATAGAAATTGTAGTACTTGTAATGAAAAATTTTAGGTATATATATGGATGAATTGCACCAAGTCGTCTTGAAACCCTTCATCGTTAACTTAAAACGCGTGGCAATGTGAGATCACATTATTTTAAAACAACGTGCCATCTCCATTTTCCATATATCTTTCTATCAATACTTTGAAATTACTTATCACTTGTAAACATTTCCGAATCCGTCAATATAGTTTCATAAAATTTATCATATTCTTCACTGTATTGAAGTTTTAACTTTTCTATTAAACTTGTATCTGGTGAAACAATGTCAATAACGTCTGTACTTATATACAATAAATAAATATCGTTATAAAAAGAAATATACGCTTGCTGACCACCATTAACGACATACTTGCAATACTTATATACTTCATCTTCATGTACACCTTTAATCGTAGTAAATATGATTGTACTTTCAAGATCATCAACGTCTACTTTCGTTTCTGTCCAATTCTTAATCTTCATGAACCTTCCAATTTTTGTTTTCTCATTTATTCTCTTACTTTTACCATATGTTATGTAACCGGAAATAAATGAAACATCAATCGTATCAGGACTTTTAAAAAGTTCAGTCAAAATCCCTCTTAATCCTCTCAAATTACCCTCAAATAATTCTATATCGAATCTAATTCTATTTTTCGCCTCCACTTGAAAAAATGGTGTAGCTGTCATATCAGCAAAATTTACATCTAGTATTTTCATTCTTTCCATTTCATCAATTCCTCGCTTCATATAACATAAAAGTGTCTATATCATTTAATATAGACACCCTTTCACATGTATAGTTTTAATAACGGCCTGTAAATTTAAAAATTTCATCAACAGCTTGCTTATACCCACCTGATTTTCGGAGAGACTCCTTCAAATTCAAAGCAGCTTCTTTACATGACGGATTATTTAATACTATTTCTACACTTTCACTTAGTTGATCCGCAGTTAATCCTTGCATTTGCAATTTAACTCCTGCCCCGAGACTCTCCACTTGCTTTGCGATTACTGGCTGATCTGCACTTTGCGGAATTACAACGAGTGGAACACCGTTATATACCCCTTCATGCGTACTGTTCATACCGCCGTGTGTAATAAATAGTTTCGTATATTTGAGAAGTTCAGTTTGTGGTACATAGTTTTTCACAATGAAGTTTTTAGGGATATTACCTAAATCACTTATTTCCGTTTTGTTGCCAATAGACATAACAATTGTATGCTTACTATTCTCGAACGCCTTCATACAAAGTTTATAAAAATCAAGCGCTTCATTAAAAACAGTACCTAATGAAATGTAAATCAGGCTTTTTTCTTCAATTGAAGTGTAATCAAAACCTTCATTTTTCACTTGTGTAGAGATAGATGGACCCACAAATTTGAATGTTTCATTAAATGTATCCCCAAAAGGTTGGAACTCCTTAATTGTATACACAATAGTAAGTGAAGCTGGATTACAGAAAACTTCATACGGTGAGTTTATATTAACACCATATTTTTCTGTAATTCCATTAGTTAAGTTTTCAAAATCATTATGTATTCTATCCTGAACTTCCAGTGGGATATTTTTAGAAAGATGGTCTAACATTTGTTTAAATGATTTTTCATCTTGTGCAAAAGATGTGCATGAATTTATGGCTGGAAGATTAAGAATTTGAGCAATTAAGCGGCCACAGCCAAACATCGAATCATGAATAATATAATCAAAATGTTCACCTTCAATTTGTTCTAGAACACTAGGTATTACAATATCAGCTGTATATAGAAGGCCGTTTATTCTTTCCTGTAAATAATTTCGACCACCGGAAAGAAATGCTTTTATAAATTTTTCATCATCAATCGTTCGTACAGTAGCGCCTGTCTTCTCAATACGCTCCCTGAAAGCCTCTATTGAAAAATAAACTACCTCTTCACCGCGAGAAATCAGTTCTTCTACAACATGTAATGTTGGATTTATATGTCCTTCTGATCCAGCGTTAATGAATAAAACACGTGCCATTCAAAACACTCCTTAAATTTTAAAATTTCTATGTTGTAAAGAGTATGGATACTTTCCATACTCTTTACGGAGTTATATGTATCATTTTCCTGCTAAATTGACCTAGCAAGCCTAAAACCGAGATCATCTATATGAAATGTAGGATGACTACGACGGCGACAGGTAGCACCGCACCCTCTCGCTTCTTCAGCCCAGCTACCGCCTCGGAAAATTCGGTACGATCCATATACCTTTTCATCATACAAATCATAACACCATTCCCAAACATTCCCTAACATATCATATACTCCCCATGCATTCGGTTCTTTTTTACCGACCTCATGAATTTTCCCATCCGAGTTTTTATTATACCAAGCTATCTTATCAAGTTCTCCATATGTATACCCAGTAGTCCCTGCTTTACATGCATATTGCCACTCTCCCTCAGAAGGTAATCGGTAGCCGTTGGACTCTACATTACAACTAACCTTTTGACCGCCATCACTAATAGAATAATATTCTTTTAATCCCGCTTTTTTTGAAAGTAAATTACAAAATATAATCACATCATTCCAAGAAGTATTAACAACGGGTTTATGATTGCCTAGAAAAGAATTTGATGATTCATTTATAACAGTATAATATAATTCCATCGTTACAGTATATTGTGCAAGAAGAAACGGCTTAATTTGGGCCTTCCATTCTCTTTTAATTCGATCGTCTCTTAAAACTATCTCCCCTGCTGGGATTTTTACCATATAAGAATCAATCAAGCGAATTATTTCATTCAATATTATTCCTCCATTCAAAATGGAACATAATTTAATGTTTTTAATGCACCAATTTATACTTACTGCACTTCCTTTATGAATCGTTGAACCTCATTTGGTGTTTTTAAAATAATAATTCTTTTATCCTTATTGAATTGATCGAGTCTTTTTAAAATTGCAGGTCTTTTCGACTTAGGATATTCCCATATCCATTTGAAAAATTGCAAGTCAAATCTTTCTTCACATCCAGCCCCCATATCCGGTCTTGTTTTATTCCGATATTGCACAATTCTTTTAAAAGCACGATAAACACAAATTGTTCTATGAATATAAAGAAAGATAATTGTATCAGCTGCGTTAATTCTTATGTCCATTGTCCCGCCATAATTCCCATCAATAATCCACTTTTCCCCTTTAACTAATTCATTTTGAACCGTTCTTTGCTCCTCTTTCGGTACACCCTCCCAATTTGGTTTCCAAAATAGTGCATCAAGATGATGCACCTTAATATTTAATTTATTCCCTAACTGTTTTGCTAATGTAGATTTTCCTGAACCACCAGCACCTATTAATATTATTTTTTTCATAAATACCCCTTTTTACATCTTTTATTTCTTCCGTAGCATAAACTCACCAAGCATTCCTACTCCAACACCAATTGTGTAAGCCACTAAATCACTCCATAAAAATCCGTAACCTAATACGAGTCCACCTAAAGTCGTTGCGCGAATGCTATCAATCCATTCCGCATGGTACAATTGGCTAATTTCAATCCCGTAGCAAAATATCAAACTAATAAAAGCTAATTTCTTCATTTCTATTTTAGGAAACAAAAATCCGAATCCAGTAAAAATCATTAATGCCCATAAAGCATCACCTAAGTACTCATTTAACAAATCTGGTAACGCAAAAGCAAACTTTCTTGAACTAAGACCTAAAATAATAACAACTATAGTAAACACCGCATATAGTAATCTATTTCGTTTCGTATTCATTTCAAAATCCCCTAATATATAATGTAAAACTGCAAATAGCTAGTAAAATATAATCATTTTACTAGCTATTTATAGTCGACTTCACTTTGTATTTAATCCAATAACTCTTGCTGCTTTTTCTTTGAAAATGATTGTAATACTAAATCATACGACCAATCTATCATTTTATTAATTTGTTCTTGCCCCACATCCTTATGTATGTACACTGTATTCCAATGCTTTTTATTCATATGATATCCAGGAATTATTGTTTCTGGGTAATCTTCTCTTATTCGTAAAGAGAGTTCTGGATCACATTTTAATGTAATCGCAGCTTTTTCCCCTTCTTCATGGTTCACTATCGCAAATATTTTATTATTGAGCCTCATACATGTTGCACTCCAGCCATCTGGAGAATCTTCTGTCGCTTTTCTTTTCGATAAACAATATGCTCTTGTTGCATTCATTCTAATTGGCACCTCTTATTCTTTTACTATTTGATTACGATGCATCACAATTTGCTTCGTCGCTTTAAATTGCTGTTCACCATAGAACTTTATTAGTTTCTCTCCGCAAAATAGACTAACAATATCAATATCGGATACCTCTTGAAGTAACATTGTAAGCATCTTCTCACCAATTCCCTTGTTTCTTACACTCTCATGTACGACAACATCTTCAATATACGCCCGAAAAACACCGTCAGTAACAACTCTAGCAAATCCAATTAATTCGTTTTCTTCCCATACTCCAATTGCTATACTATTCTTTAACATTTTTTGAATATCGACTTCTTTTCTTTCTGGCCACCAACCTACAGAATCGTAAAGTTTCTTTATTTTTTCTACACAGATTGGTTGTTCATGTTGTAATTTATACGTGTACATTTTTTCTCCCCTAAACTAGTGTACATAATATTATTATAATCTCTTTTCTAAAAAGTGTTGACTATGCCCTTTAGGATGATCTTCAACAACACCATATTCTCGGTATCCGTGCTTTTTATAAAAATCTGGTGCTTGGAAACTAAATGAATCTAGTAAAATGAGTCTACATCCTTTTTCCATCGCAATTTCTTCTATTTTATGTAACAATTGACTACCATAACCATCATGACGAACAGATTCATCAACCCATAAAAAATCTATATGAAGATGATAAAAATACATCGTTCCTGTTACCCCGCCAAAGATTTTTCCTTCCTCATCTTTCACTACAAAACTTACTTGTTCCATGGGCTGTTTTACTTCATCTGTTAAGATAGACATATTATATTGAATTACTTTATTTTTAATGTATTCACCTTCAGTGCGAGTACCGTTCTCTATGCTTTTCATATATTTCCTCCTTTCAACTTAGTAAGCTACATTTAATTTTTACTTCTTCTCTTTAATATACTGATGAATATAAATCCAGCATATGTAACAAAGCATGAAAAACCAATTATGCCTGGTACAGAGACATAGCCTATTCTCACATAACTTATAACGGCAAAACTAGCAATTAATAATAAAATAGATGGCCAAAAAATAAGTGCTGTTTGGAGTAAAGCCATGTTCCTTATATATTATAGAATGGGTTTATATTTGTGTCATAAGGGCTTATGCTTATTTTTATTTTTAAAGGCTTTTTCCTTATACCTGCGTGTTAGCTAATTCATAAACTATAAAGTGTAAGTGGGTGAATGATAAGGATGGTGTAAAAATGAGTAAATTTAAAAAGAAATTTCATATCCCGTGCGAATGTTTCGGCCCCCCTATACCTCCACCTGAAATTGGTCCAACAGGTCCAACAGGTCCAACGGGTCCAACGGGTCCAACAGGTCCAACAGGTCCAACAGGTCCAACGGGTCCAACGGGTCCAACAGGTCCAACAGGTCCAACAGGTCCAACAGCAGTAGGATGTTGTCCATGTAATAATATTCTTGACAACCCTGGATTTGACGAGCCGGCAGTAGTAGGAGATCCAGTTCCAGGTTGGAATCAAGCAGGTTCTGTTTCAGAAGTAGGGTTTCCAAACGTTCATAGTGGCCGGTTTCTGTCAAATGGTTCATTTAGTCTCTTAGCTGCATCAATTAATCCAGGTGGAAGTATTAATCAAACAGTTGATGTTGACGCAGGTTGTTGTTATACGTTTTCTTTTGCTGCAGATGTAAGGGATGGTGCATTTCTTATAGCTTCAGTATCTTTCCCAGAACTTGGGCAAGCATGTCCTCCTGCCCCTGTAACTCTTGGTCCATTAAACATTCCACATATTGTACCAGTTATGAATCAACCACAATCTCTTTTCCAACATTATATTCTTGTTGTGTGTATACCTGCTACTGTAACTACAGCATGTATTTCTTTCCAAAATACTGCTACAGGGGGAGAAGGCGCAACAGCTTTTGTTGACAATGTTGTATTTCAACCTACTGGTGGACCTTGTACTTCATGTACACAAAATTTCTAATGTATTGAAGTACTTGAAGCTTTTCGTTTTGCTGGCGGATCACAAAACCATTAAGGAGAGCCTTTGTGCTCTCTTTTTATGTTAGAAATCACCAGACACTCCCATATGCTGAGCGCATTACCTTATAGTCCCGATATATATGAGGGATTCACCTTTGTAAACGGCATACTCCTTTAGGTGCACTATTCTCCTCCCTGCTATTAAAATAACGTTTTTATTCAATTATCGGTTACAACGTTTGTTTCACTTGTCATCTTATATTCTTTATATAAGCACTTCAAAGCTTCTAGAATTGTTTCATCAACCTCTTTATTATCAAATCGATTAGGTAAATCCTTTCCCCCAATTACATAAAGAAACGGAAATTCATGAAACATTCCTATTATACCAATATTTATTGTAGCCGTGGATAATCCGCCTGTCATATGTGCTAGATGATAATAAGGTATACCTGCCTTATATCGTTTTATCATCTTCTCAAAATTCGATATAGAATATAAGAATCCTTTTTTGTTAAATGATAATCATGAATACAATAAGAAAAAGATAGCATGAAATTTCTTCACACTACCTTTTAAAATTAATTATTACGCATAACGAATACATCTATTCTTCGATAGGATTTCCAGGTCCGTTAAGCTCCAATTGATAAAAAGCTAAATCCAGCCATCCATTGAACTTATAACCAGCCTTTTTTATTGTTCCCGAATAAACAAATCCGAAGTTTTTATGCATTGCAATGCTTTTTTCATTTTCCGCATCAATTCCAGCAATTAAGGTCATATATTCTCTTTCTTTTGCAATTGTGATTAATTCTTCTATTAAAGAGGACCCAATTCCATTTTTTCTATATTCCTTATCAACATACACAGAATGTTCAACTGAATATTTATAGGCAGGCCATGCCCTAAAGGGGCCAAATGTCGCAAATCCTACTACTTTATTATCTAGCTCGTAGACTAAAATAGGATAGCCATCAGCCTTTTTTTGTTCATACCAATCTATTCTATTTTCAAGGGTTACAGGTTTGTACGCATATACAGCTGTTGAATTAAGGATTGCATCATTATAAATATCTAAAATAAATGTTACATCTTCTTTCATTGCTTCCCTTATCATTGTTTTCTTCCTTTCATAATGATTTTTCTCTGTACCTTTCTTTCAACTGATCTACCTAATAATAATACAAACTTATTTTTACAACCGAATTCTAGATTTTCGAAAACCATCAATTGCATTTAGTACCGCAGATAATATGAAGATAATTATCCCTCCACCAATTAACCACGTTTTAAATTCCTCTGGAGAAATTGCAAACACATTTGCCACATACGTAATGAATCCTTCGTTAAATAAATGAGGATTTACTACGATTACAATGAATACTATTGTTGCAGCTAACTGTAGGATTGCGTTCCCAATTGCCAACCTTGTCGTCCATTGTCCTTGCACTAACTTATAAAGAGATATACCTATCTCGAAAACAATCATAATTACAACGATTGGCCAATACTGAAGTAAAACATCTTGATTGAAAGTTGGTGCGACAAATTTCAGTCCATCTGCTGCACCATTATATACGCCAACAAGATGATTCGCATAAAAGTAAAGGGTAGCCCAAACTGCTGTCCACATCAAACCTCCAAAAACTTCAAACTTTGAGATCGACTTTTTCTTTGGAACATACGAGATATTTTTCAAATCATCAGGAGTCCATTTTTTTAAACTTGTCGTCAACGGTTGGGTACCTTTGTCTTTATCTGTTCTTTCTAAAATAGCAAATACAAGTGTCAACCAGAAAAATACATGGAGGCCTACTTCGACAATTTCCCCAATGCCTTTACCTATCAATTGTAAAATAACATTTAATACTGCTTGATCACCAGTATAGCCTATAAAATTTTCTGCAATCATTGCAATGAGTGCGATAACAGCTGCAATTGGTATAATCATTTTTAATAGCGTCGTATATACATCAAAATAGCGTGGTCCAATTAAATGCATCGGTCTATCCAAATACCCATTAGCCAATGAAACCGGGCTCCCCAATTTTTCGAGAACGATCTTCACATCATCTTCATTATAATCGTCTGATAACATATCCTCTATTGTCGACCGTAGCTCAAGCGTAATATCTTCACGATTTTTTTCAGGTAATCTCTTCGCAACTTCTTGGACGTACATATCAATCAAACTCATTCTCGTCCTCCTCCTTTAATAAGTTATAAAGTTCTTTTGAATCCTTTATCCATTCCTTTTTCAACTGCAAAAATATATTTAATCCATATTCACTTAAAACATAGTACTTACGAGGTCTACTCTCCGTTTTATCCCAACTACTCGTCACTAGCTCCTGCTTTTCTAATCGGCGAAGTAGTGGATATAAAGTACTTTGATCTATCATGATTCCTGATTGCTCCAATAATTGGACAAGCGAATATCCATATTGCGGCGTTCTTAGTTGACTTAAAACCGCTAATGTCAATGTCCCTCTCCTTAGCTCAGTAATTAATGAATTTAATAAAGTATCCATTCACCCACCTCATTTCCATTACTATATGTCATACAGTATGTGTTTTATACTATGTATCGTACAGTATTAGTGTGACAAAAACAATAATTTTTCAAAAAATATATACAATAAAAAGCACAAACTATATAATTTGCGCTTTTCTAGCTAACTTAAATACCTATAACACTCTTAACTTTGTCCCTCTGGTAATAAAAAATCTCCCTTTTCTTTAAAAAATGGAGCAACACCTACAATTGCCTCAAAATTGATTACTCCATATACATGCGGGTATTCTTGACCGTTAGTAGCAAGTTCATATTTTATTTCTGCTTTTACTAGGGATGGATCAATTTTAAGTAATAAAACATCTTCTTCATGACTAAAATATGTTTCCGCAACTATTAAAGCTTGGTCTAATAATGAACAATGAATAAATCCCTCTTCTATTAGTGATTTTTCATTAATTTCTCTAGTTGTTTTTGCGATTTCCCAATTTCTTTTTGTTATTACTTTTGTAATCATATCCATTCCCCCTATATCCTTATATAGAAAAAAAGAGGTTTTTCTGTTTATTACTAGAAAATCCTCTTTTTTATTTATTTTATCCCCTTAATTAATGGCGACGCTTCCCCACTATGGAAAATCCATAAATCATGAAGCGATCTCGTACATCCGACATACAATAATTTCGCATCATGTTTTGTATTTTTGTAATGTTCCTCATCAACGTCGATTAGAAGTACGGCATCAAATTCTAAACCTTTCGCCAAATATACAGGTACTACCGAAATACCACCTTCATATTTGCTTTGATCTGCTTCAATGACATTAACAGTCAACCCTGCATTTGTTAACTTCTCATATATATCACGGCATTCATCGTCTGTTCTTCCAATTACCGCGATTGTTTTCACATCTTCAGTTTGCAAATGCTGTAATGTCTTTAAAACTTCAGTAAATTGGTCCTCTGCCGGAATTACTTTCACGTCTTCACCGCTACGGAAAACTGGAGTTGCCAGTCCCACTGGAATCTCTGCATTTTTAATTATTTCATTTGCGAATTCAATAATTTCTTTTGTAGAACGATAACTTCTCGTCAATTCGTAATAACCTGTTTCTTGGAATACTTCCTTAAAAGCACCCCAGTCTTCAATTCCTTGATAATCATAAATCGCTTGAGATAAATCACCTAATATAGTGAAAGAATTACCTAGTGTAATTTCTTTTAATACATATACTTGGAATGGCGAGAAATCTTGCGCTTCATCAATAACGACGTGATGGAACTTTTGTCCAATTTCAATTCCTGTTATGCGATGTTGTATGTAAATTAAAGCTGGTAAGTCTTCTACATACACTTCTTTTTTACGACAATTCTTTTCTGTTTCTTGAACAAGTTCTTCAGGTAATACTTCGAGTATTTCTTTACTCTTTATCATTGAATTATATAGTGAAAGCGGGCTCATTTTCGGCCAAAAATTCATATATGTGTTCAATCTCTTTGTCGCTTCTTTTTTTAGTAATTTTTTCTCGTTTGTTTCTCCAAACTTTTTAAGCTCAATTTCAATCCAGCGCTTCATACGGCCGACTAAACGTTCTCTTCTTTTCTTTAATGGATAGTGTTTATATTCAACCTGCATCCATTTTTTAACGTCTTCCACTGGAATAACAGCTTTATCCCATGCCTCAAAATCTTTTGTTGGCACTAAATCTTTTTCAAATTGAATCATTCTTTCTTCAATAAACGACTTAAATTCCAGCGTGCCTTTCAATTTACCTAGCATAACCTTTTTTTCATCGCGATTAATTGAGAAAGCTTCTTTCAATTTTTCTTCTGTCTGCTTCAGTTTCACCGAACCATCTAACGTACGTAATGCCCAATCTGGAAACGTTGTTTGACTAATATTTCCTACCCCTAACTCAGGAAGTACACTTGAAATATAGTCTAAAAACAAACTGTTTGGAGCGAATACGATCATTCTCTCCGCTTCAAGTTGTTCACGATATTCATAAATTAAAAAAGCAAGGCGATGTAAAGCGATTGTTGTTTTTCCGCTCCCTGCAACCCCTTGAATTAATAACGGTAAGTTTCTTTCCGCACGAATAATATCATTTTGCTCCGATTGTATAGTCGAAACGATATCTTTCAATTTATTATCTTTATTCTCACCTAATCGATATAGAAGAAAATCATCAGCATGTGAGACATCTTCATTTCCTTTCACATATGTATCAACAACACGTTCTAGTTCTCTCTTTCGAATCGAAATGTTTCGTTTTAAATAAACATCTCCTTCTACTAATCCGTCTGGTGAATGATAAAATGCTAATTCTTCTCCACCGGTAAATGAATAAAACATACTTGCGACAGGTGCACGCCAATCAATTACAATTGGTTTCATCGTATCTTTATCTGAAACACCTACTTTACCGATGTAAATCGGCATTACATCTTCCTTGCCATCCTCCTGAAAATCTAATCTTCCAAAGTACGGCTCATGTATACCAATACGTAAGCTTTGTCTATTAGACTCCCTCATACTTTCAAGAATTTGTTCTTTAAAATCTTCTCCATAATAAACCGGGATTTTTTCAAGCTGTTCTAATTGATCATCCATCGTACTTAAAGTATCTTTCATTTTTTGTAACTCTTCGTCAAAAATGTTGTTCATTTGATGATTCCCTCCTGTCCGTTCCAATTTTTTCAGTCGAAATATAATTGTATTAAAAATCCATTCATAAAGTCAATAGTTTTAGTAAGAATTTTCTAAATTAAAAAAGAGTAGAGATTAATCCCTACTCTTCCTTACTTTAATTCGATATGCCAAACATTCATTTAATGTTGCCAATTCTTTATATTTTCGTTTTTCAAAATCATATGCTCCCCCAGGGAAGAATCCCATAATACTTAAACCAGCTTCAGCACATAGATTGCTAATCTCATCTACCGTATAACATCGTAAAGACTGTGTTACTACATCATTTGGATAATTAGGGTCCCACCAATGATCTAACATTCTTTCATTTATACTATCATATTCGTATTTTCGCATAGCTGCACTTAAGGACATTTCTTGTCCACTTACTTTTTTCCAATACAATGGTTGATAAATATCAATAAGTGCACATCCTTCATTCAATTTTTAATCCGTTTTAATAGAATCAATTGCTCATCATCTGTTCCTACACCAAAACCGTCTAAATAACTAACAACATCAAACTTTTCTTCAAAGTTAATTTTATAAAAATCTGCGCAATGAATATCTATATTATTAGTAGAATGTTCTTTTGCAAACATAACTAACTCTGGTACAAGTTCAACCGTAGTCATTTTCACTTGTAACCTAGACATCGCCCTTGCAAATCTACCATTTCCTGCTCCTAGTTCTAACATCGTTTGAAATGGATGACCAACTTGTTCTTGAACTTCTTTAGCAACCTGCTCTAACCAGCTTTCTGTATTGATATCGTAATTCGACAGTTCGAATTGTTTTTGGTAAAATTCCTTCACATTTAATTCGTTCATTATTATTCTCCTCCTGCACTAGACTTTTCTGCCACAGGTGAGAAACTAAATTTCTGACACCCATAAAAAAACCATTCTTATTTCTCTATATTTACAATTTATCAAAATAATAAGAATTTTAAAAGTACCAATATAAAAAGCAGATAATGGTCGATTCCACTATCTGCTCTATAGCTGCTTTTATTTTCCTTGTTGATACTCCACCCAATCACCAGAAATGATAACTTTCTTTAGCATCTCTTTATCTTGAGCAATATACACAAATGCACGTATTTCTCTATCACCTAAATAAATCGTTTCGGTGATTCGGTCATATAAATCACTCTCTGCATTACCTGTGTATTCTTCAAGTTCATCTAACTTTTGCAGAACATCATCATTTACTTCATAAACTTCTCCGTATACTTTGTCCTCATTTGAACAAATCATCGCAGGATACCCTTCGTATGTATCAAATAATTTACCATACGTCCATGCTTCGTCTGCGATGCATATTGCACCTTGCATAAAATGAGCATTCGTTTGCTCTTTTCTTAACGTGCCATACACGAAAACGTGATGCATAAATCCCTATCCCCTTTATATGTCTCTACTTTCTAATTTGTAAATAAGCACGAATCATAAAGTAACTCACTTCATTTGGAAGTTGGTCCTTAATCGATTTCAGACCACCCTCTGCATTTTGCACGGCAGTTTCAATCAGTGATTCATATTCTGCAGGAACAAAACTGTTCCAGTCTACTTCCATTCCATCTTCAAAGCAGCGAATTAAATGATTTTCAATTGTTTGTCTTGATAAGCTACGTTCTTTAGCAATTTCATCTAGATCAATGCCTTGTTTATACATTTCATACGTTTCTAAATGAGAATTCGCTGACGCTTTTCCTGATTTTTTACTCTCTGAAACAACTTCAGTCTTAATTGTTTCCGCATAGTTTGGGTTATCCTCAATAAAGTGCTGAACTGCTTGTAAGAAGTGAGACCCGTACTTCACAAGTTTGTGTTCCCCGATTCCTTTTACAGTTAGGAGTTCGGAGTCACTTTGTGGCATTTTCGCACACATATCTTTTAACGTTTGGTCAGAGAAAATAACGAACGGCGGTACACCTTCTCCTTGTGCAATTTCTTTACGTACTTCACGAAGCACTTCAAATAAAGGATGATCTTGAACAATTTGTCTCGTTTCTACTCGTTCTTTGCGTAAAACATTCTCTTTACCAAGTAATACTTCTTTTCCTTTTTCCGTTACTTTTAATGTTGGATACGTACCATGTTCAACTGCAATTAACTCATCTGAAATTAAAAACTCAATAAACTCACTGACTTCTTTTACACTACGGTTTGATAAAAGACCATACGTTGGCAAAGTATGAAAATTAAATTCAATGACTTTCTTATTTTTAGATCCAGTTAATACTTGTGCAATCATTTGCTTTCCGAATCGTTGGTTCGTCCTAATCATACAAGATAGTACCATTTGGGATTCTCTCGTCACATCGATACTTTCACGGTCATCCGTACAATTACCGCAGCGACCACAATCTTCCTTCGGCTCTTCTCCGAAGTATTGCAAAATAAATGATTGTAAACATTGTTCTGTATGACAGTAATCGGTCATATTTTGGAGTTTTTCAAGCTCATTTGAAAAACGTGATTCTCCAGTTGATTGATCGATTAAAAAGCGTTGTACTTGCACATCTTGAGAAGAATATAACAAAATACATTCACTATCTAATCCATCACGACCAGCACGTCCTGCTTCTTGATAGTAACTTTCCATATTTTTTGGAAGTTGATAATGGATAACGTAACGTATATTCGATTTATCTATACCCATTCCAAATGCAGATGTTGCCACCATAACACTTATTTCATCTCGTAAAAAGAGTTCTTGCTGTTCATTTCGATCGTGGTCGCTCATACCAGCATGATATTTCGATACAGAAACTCCTGCTTTCCCTAAATCTTCATATAACTGATCGACAACTTTTCTTGTAGCTGCATATATAATCCCAGATTCCTTCTGATTTTGACGAATATAATCCGCTAAATAAGCATTACGATCCTGTCCTTTAATGACAGAGAATGATAAGTTCTCGCGCTCAAACGTTGTCATAATTGTATTTTCTTGATTAATTCCAAGCGTGTTGCAAATATCTTCACGAACTTGTGGTGTTGCCGTAGCAGTTAACGCTAATACGAGCGGCTTTTCTGGAAGATAATCTAATATGCGATGTATATGTAAATAACTAGGACGGAAATCATGTCCCCACTGCGAAATACAGTGCGCCTCATCAATTGCAATCATCGGGATTTTCATATCGATAAGTTGATCAACAAATTCCATTGAATCAAGACGCTCAGGCGCCACATAAAGTAACTTATAATGGCCTTGTTTCGCTAATTGAATTCGTTGATTTGCTTCTGTAATAGAAATAGAACTATTAATATAAGTAGCTGAAATACCGTTTTGTACTAATGTATCTACTTGGTCTTTCATAAGTGAAATCAAAGGTGAAATAACTAATGTCGTTCCTTCGAATACTAATGCGGGAATTTGATAACAAATTGACTTACCACCACCCGTAGGCATAATACAGACTGTATCTTTCCCATCTAATACATTTTTAATTGTTTCATCTTGTCCTCTTCGGAATGACGAATAACCGAAATAAGACGCTAAAAGTTCTTGTGCTTTTGTAAACAAAAAAGAGTCACCTGCTTTTCTTTATCTTTCATCTATTCCCATTATATCATCAAACTGATTCTCGCCACTTTGAATTTTATAAGTATTTGAGTTCTATTTGCTTCCTACGTTTTCCAACATAAAAAAACAAATCTAGTACACAAAAAGAAAGAATTTCAAAATAAATATTCATTTAATTTACCTTCCTAGAATACTACTAATCGTATACATATGAATTTGAGGAGGTTAAATTATGAAGAGTCGTTACAATAATTCCAACAAACCTAAAGCGTCAAATAAACAACTCCAATTCTCTAATAATGATGCGTGGAAATATGAATCATTTTATAAGTATCAGCCCTTATTTTCTTATAGCAAGCTTATGAATTTCCTTTCTCAACTTTTTAAACGTTAATACATGTGCCAAATATATATCATTCAAACAAATTTTCTCAACATATAACTTATAGACTTACTACAATACAGTTGTTACCATATATAATAATCTGTTAGATAAACCCCTTATGTTGACCTGCTTAAATTAGCAGGTCTTTTTTTATACTTACATATTGCAATGTATCGTAGCCTGGCTGAAAAGTCTTTTCTCCATTTTAGAACCCTATTCTGCTCTCCACAAATGATTATAATTCCAAAAAGCAAAATATAAATCCGCTACATTCATACAAGCAATTCATTTTTTCTCAATACACAAAGTGAATTTCATTTGTTACTATAAAAGTACTCTAGATGAGTTTTTGCTCATCTACATTATCTAGTTAAAGGGATCTGCCGCGGGAAGCAGATCCCTTTAACTTTATTAAAAAGCACCCTTCTCATTTGGACACATTTACCAGGTTTTTTTGAAAGAATTTTATGTTAATATTACGTAGTCGAGTCCGACATCTCGGCAATACCCTTTTGAGGTCCTGCAATTTCCCTTGCAGGACCTCTATTATTTTAAAATTCTTTTTATTCATATATATCATAAGTGTGTTTTTTATTCCCCTTCAACTTTCTCCTTTTCCAACTCTCAAAAAAACTCTTGGACACGTAACTTAAAAATAACGTTTATCATATTGTGAGATATACATGTTCAAAGGAGTGTAACTATTTATGTATACTTATTGGCAATCGTATTACTCCCCTTATCATATCACTAATGGAAACTTCGATTCATTTGTACGAAATTACCGAGTTAGTAAAAACGAAAACTTTCTAAAAGGATATATGCGTTCTTTATGGGAACAACACGTTGCTTGGACACGATTAGCCATTATAGGCATCATCTTTAACTTGCCCGACGTAAACGTTACCGTTGGACGTCTTCTACAAAATGCAACACACATGGGGCTATCACTTGAACCATTCTACGGAGAAAATGCAGTGAAAAAATATAGTGCATTAATTAAAGACCACTTAACAATCGCTGCTGATCTTGTTAAAGCCGCAAAAGCTGGTGATCAAAACGCAGCGGCCGCTATAGAAAAGAAATGGTACGCTAATGGTGATGAAATCACTGAATTTCTTAACAGTATCAACCCATATATAGATAAAGAAGAATTTAGAAAAATGTTTTATGAGCATTTAGCGTTAACGAAAGCGGAAGCACTTGCCTTCCTAAATAAAGATTATGATGCCAGTGTAAAACTATACGATAAAATTGAAAAAGAAGCATTAGAAATGGCCGACATGATAACAAACGCAATCGTAAAACAATTTCCGCAAGTATTTCAATAAAAATAAGCCGATTTGAAAAAACAAATCGGCTTATTTAGTTTTCTATCAATGATATTTCACCACTCCTCTTTACATTTAACGTATATCGATATATTTTATTAATATCCGTTTTTTATAGGAGGAAATAGTTTGATTAACGCAATTGGTCTCGTATTTATTCTCACAAATAAGTACGAGAAAAAGAAGAAAGTTTATCTGAATGAAAAATTTGCATTAATAGACGTTATTGATTCTAAAGAAGTATTTGATGATGAAGGTAACTCATTAGTAGAACTAACATGTAAATACAGCATATACTTAGATGAAAAATACTATTGTAAATCTCTCGATGATTATACTGGACAAGTATTCCCCTTCTTAAGCGCAAAAATAGGAAAGGGACTTCTTAGAAACTTAAATTATTACTTTTCTTACGTTGATGCCTATGATAAAAAACCACCTGTTAAAGAAATAAGAACGCTTATGAAACAAGTAACTAACAGATAGCGGACAGTATTCAAAAAGAAAGCACCTAACTTCAGATGCTTTCTTTTTTTGAATCAGTAACTCTCTAACTTTCATATCCTTCTAAATATATATACCCAAGCATACTTTAAAATAAAAACATTGGAGGATTAGGCTGAATGAAATATTCAGAATCAATCGTAAGTAAACGGCTTCGAAAACTTAAAACAACTGGTATGTTTTTTATACTATTTTTAATCGCCTGGCTTGGATATACAAAATTCCTTTATGGAAATGGTTTTCTTCTAGAAAAGAAAAATTCAGTTGAAGTAATGAATACTAGCGTTACTGGAGAAATAGAAAAGAATTTCGATGTAAACTTACAAGGTTTTCGTAAAACGAACCTTGATACACTTATAGATGCTAGTAAAACCGATCTTAGCGAACTATCCTTAATTGAACTTATCAACACATCTTGTTCTAAAGATTGCATTGGCGAACCTTTAACTTACGTTAAATCAAACCACGGATATATCTTTTATAAGGAATCTAATGGTACTAATGTAGCTTTAAAGATTATAAAACAAGATTCATGGGAAATTGAAAAAAAATCTGTTCAAGATGGAATTTAAAAGGTTTATACACAAAAAGAGTACTTACTTCAAAGTACTCTTTTTAAAATATTACCACTTACGACATTTATCATCATCGTCGTCACGTTTACGATTGCGACGGCAATCATCACAATCACAGTCACGTTTACGTCTACAACCACAATCATCACAATCTCTGCGTCTACATCTTCCAAACATTAAATCATCCCAAAATCTATTACAATCTCTGCGTCTACAACCACAATTATTACACATGAATATGACTCTCCCCTAATATAAAATAGAATTCATCATATTCTATGTTTAAAAAGGTAAAAATGCTTGTTTACTAGTCTATTTTAAATGTATTAATTTGGCATAATTTGAATCTATATTACTAATTTATCCCTATACTTCCTTCTGCGCTTCCACAGCCCCCTTCAATCTCTGCAACATATACCCAATTCCTTTACACCCTTCTAATGGATATGTGATGATTTCTTCTGGATATAACTTCGTCACTATTTCTTTATGCTTCTTCCCCGCAAGTAAGACGATCTCTTCAAACTGAAGTAAATCTTTATCAATCATCTGTTGTTTTAATTGTTCTATGCTAATAATCTCATTACTATTTGAATCAAATGCAAGATCATAATTTTCCTTTACAATATCATTTGGTCTTAAAAATCCATGCTTTGCTGATAATATAACCCAATTCTCGAAAAACTCAGTTGCATACGCCTGACATGCTTTTCCGAATGGACTAATATATACATCTTTTGCCTCTGCCTCTCCGTAATCTGAGTACTTATCCCAAATTTTCTTCTTTCCGCACGGAATAATGCATAATCTTTTCATTGTTATTTCTTACCTCGCTTCTAACTTTTTAAATATAAAAATAGAGAATTCTCCACTTCTTCATACTCAGCTTCTATGTCTCCAATTCCCACAACGTTCCAACTATTATTTTTTTCTACCGGTTTTTCATTCATAATGATATGAACTTGTTTCATATTTTTATAATCTTCTTCAAAAGATGCTAAAACAGGCTGATTTAGCATATATGTTTTATTATGTATACTTACACTTACAAAGGTTTTATGTAATGCTTTATTTCCCTTTAAATTTACGTTCATTGGATTAAACATATTTAATTTTATATCCCCTATAATATACAGGTGATATCCTTTTTTCTCATTAAATTCTTTAAAATCCTTGTCTCTTTCGTTTTGAACAAAATGAATCATTTGCTTTGTTTCATTACTTATTGTAATTTCATTGTTTAAATCCAAATCCACATTTATATTTTGTTTTAAAAAAGCATATAGCGATTTATCACTATTAAAGAAGCTCGTTTTCCACTCAGGAAGGATTTCATCTAATAATAAACATAAAAACATTCCTGAGCTATAGCAACTCTTTCTTATGTTACAATTAGCTTCATATGCATCTAAAATTAATCTACTATATTTTCGTAATGTTTCACTTTCATCATTATTACATACTGTATTGTAAGCATTCATTTCAACATACCAAGCAGGCCCTTCTATACTTTCAACCATACACTCGTATGTTACAAACTCTTCTTTCATAAAATTAGCCCTTTGCTCTCTTAGTTCAATAAATTGCTTAATATAGTTATTCTTCTCAGCTTGTGACTTACAATGAACAGCATCATATAAACAAATTCGTTCTTTATTTCGTAATTCAATATTTTCTTCTAATATAGGATATTGAAATCCTAGGGATTCATTTGGAAATCTACTTTCACCATTCAAATATTGATAACAATGAAAAAGTTCATGCACTACAATCGCAAATAAACTTTCATAATCTCTATACCTATTCATATTGACGATGGCAGTTGGATAATCTTTGAATATGATGAATGTATCTCCTTTAAATTGTTCATTCCAATTTAAAACGGTATACCCATCATCATCCTCTGTCAGAAATAATGGATGATGAAATACATACACATACTCATCATCATACAATGCAAAAGCAGCCCTCTTAAAATCAGGCCATAGCTTATACAATAACTCCATATTTATATCTTGCTTCATTCTATTTAATATATTGTCCATTATACAAATCCCCCTATATCATTCTTTATATATATATCATCTACCCTATTTTCAAATAACCATTTCATTTACATAATTACAAAAATATATATTTTGTACATAATTTTCCAAATACAAACTTATCATGTATTATATAAATATAGTCATAACATTGGTATTAAAAGGAGGTGAACAATTATGAAAAATATAATCCCAGCATTATTAGCTTATATTATTGTTTGTATCATCGCAATTATCATTCCAGCATCTGAGGGCTATAATACTGTAGGTTGGAAATTCTTTGTTGGGCAAGCGTACGCAATACCTATTTTCATTATTGCTGCTATTATCACATTTTATATAAATAAGAAACGATCTTATGAATAAATGATAAGAAGGATAGCTATTGCTATCCTTTTTTATTTCCATCCAATAGGCTCTTCTGTAATTTTATAATAAAAAGGACAAGTAGCCAATATGACTACTTGTCCTTTCTTTTATCCATACTCAATAATATTAAGCTTGGAATGTTTCTGTTAGTACAGGAACGATTTGTTTTTTACGAGATACAACACCTTTTAAAGTAGCTGTGTTGTTTTGTAATGTTACGTTGTAAGCTTTCTCAACAACGTTTGTTGCTTTACCAATCGCAAGACCAACAGAATCGTTAGTTAAGATATCAGTTACAACGAATAAGAATAGGTCCAAACCTTTTTCTTCTACTACTGTAGTGATAACTTTTTCAAGTTCTGCTTGGTGTACAAGAACGTCGTTTGTATCAACAGCGTTTACTTGTGCGATTTCAACTTTCGCGTTACCCATTTGGAATTCTTTAGCGTCAAGAGAGATTAATTGCTCCATTGTTTTTCCGCTTAAATCAGCACCAGCTTTTAACATTTCTAAGCCGTAGCTATCTGCATCTACACCAGCGATTTCCGCTAATTCACGAGCTGCTGCTACGTCTTGTTCTGTGCAAGTTGGAGATTTGAATAGTAAAGAATCTGAAATGATTGCAGATAACATTAAACCAGCAACTTCTTTACGAATTGTAACGCCATTTTCTTTGTACATTTTGTTTAAGATTGTAGCTGTACATCCAACTGGCTCACAACGGTAGTAAATAGGATCGCTTGTTTCAAAGTTAGCAATACGGTGATGGTCAATAACTTCTAACACACGAACAGATTCGATATCGTTAGCACTTTGTTGACGCTCGTTATGGTCAACTAAAATAACGTTGTCCACTTCGTTTGCTACTGTCTCAACAAAACGCGGTCCTTCTACTTTAAAAGAGTCTAACGCAAATTGAGTTTCACCACTGATTTCGCCTAAACGTACAGGCTCAGCATTCATTCCTAATTCTTTTTTCAATTCTGCATAAGCAATCGCAGAACAAATTGCATCTGTATCTGGGTTTTTATGCCCGAAAACTAGTACTTTTTCCATGTTTTCCACCTCTTCATGAAAAGGATATCTTAAAGAAGCAAATATGACAATATTTTAGACACATTTTTTTATAAATAATTGCAGTTTCTTCTATATTTTTCATAAAAAAATCATCTAAAATGAATTAGATGATCAAAATGTATATTTAATTTAAAATAGTGTAGGAACTTGCACTACATTGTTAAAAGCAAAATTGGAATTTAAACCATTATTCACAAGGTTCACATCAATAACTTGATAAAACGCATTTCCAGTGTCCGCAATCTCCCAAACAGCTAAAATAAGATGGTAGCCACTACGGTCAGTTGGTACATTTGCTTCATGCGTTACTGTTGTCCCCGGTCTAACTCCGCCATCATTTTTTACATAGAACGGCACTAAATCTAAACTAGACCTTGTTAAAGGCATATTTGGATTCCAATCCTTCTTTGTAATGTAGTATTTCCATTCTTTCGTACTATGAGGAGCGGTTAGTTTCCACTTGAATGTATTCATCCCGCCGTTTAACGTAACTTTCTTCCACCTATCAACTGCTTGAACGTCTAAAGCAGGAAAATGGCCAGCTCCTGCGATTTGTCCATCAGAAGGTCCTAATTGCGGAAAACCCCCTATTCCTTCTACACTTTGTGGTTCATATTGAACTGGACCGCAATTTACATTTACCCCTTGCTTACATAAATAAGATCGGCTCGCTGGTGATTCTACATACCCATGAGCTGAAGCCTTTTCTGAAAATCCAAATGTTAATAACCCCGTAAGTAATATCCCGCCACTTAATATAACCTTCTTTACCTTTTGTAAACTTGTCTTTTTCATTCTTTCATCCCCTTCCCAAAAATGAAATGAAAATAACTATAGTTGCCTAGTCATCTTCTCTACATCCATTATAAGTGGAAGAGTATTACTAAAAGAACCCTCTAAAAACTTTCTCAAATTCAATTAGTATATTAAATAAAGTTTATTGATACATTCAAATAACACCGCTAGAAAAATATAGACGGTGTTAAATATACTCAATTAAACCATTCGTTTATAAATAAATTACGAAATTGGCAAAGGTAGTCTAGTTATCGAATAGCCCTCTTCCTCTCAGATTTGCGGAAACAGGCTCCTTTCCTATTTCACGTGCCCATATAGATAACTGGCCGATATGGTGGATTTCATGGACAATGACATGACGTATTATCTCTCCGTGTGTACATTCAATGACTCGGCGCCTGATTGGGGCGTCTCTAGAGCTAATCGGTTCTTCATTGAAATCAGTTTCTGAAAGTTTCCGAGAATCCATTTCATTTGTCCAAGATGTCACAAATGGCTTCACTTTCTCGTGATATTGAGCTGAGAGATTTTTTACTTTTTGCAAGCTGGCATACTCTTCAAACAATGGCTCCTCAGGAACTGGCTCACCTCGCAAACCTAAGATCCACATATATTCCACATCTACAATGTGAAATAGGGTATGTAGTATACTGCCGAACCCACCGACCCGTTTCTTTAATAGTTCTTCATCCGGCATGTCTTCGCACAATGTAAACCACTCATCACGAACTTGCCAATTATATTGAAACAGTTTCAACATCACAGCAACCTCCATCTTTTAGATTAACATTTAATATTCACCAAAAGACTTCAAAATTCCTATTTAAATAATACCTCTTATAAACCTATTAAAACCTTATACAAATTGGCCCTCAAATTGAACATTCAATATGAAGTTAATGAATGAAAAGAAAACCCCTATTATACAGGGGTTTATCAATCTTTTTATAAATCAATACTCAGACCTAATAACAACTTCGTGGTTTGAAAATATCCCTCTTTTTAAATAAAAATACTAAATCATTTTATAATAAATAACCGTTGCATCTAACTCACCATTCGGAGAAATTGCATATTCAGGTATTTTTCCAACTTCTTGATAGTCTAATGATTTATACAATCTATTGGAAGGGTCTCCTTCTCTCGTATCTAGTACTAAAAGAGACCGTTTTTCTTGTTTTGCTCGCTCCTCTGCTTTTTGCATGAGTAAACGTCCAATACCATTACGTCTAAAGTTTGGATGAGTCATTAACTTGCAAATTTCAGCTCTATGTATCCCATTAGGCTTTGTAACTAAATGTAATTGAATACTCCCTGCCACTTCATTGTTTATTTTAGCAACATACAATATCACTTCTGGTGCTAATATAGTTTGCCAATAATTTGTTGCTTCTTTTTGTTCCAGTGGAGGTAAAAAACCAATTGACGCCTCATCATTTACTACAGTTTTCAACAGTTCAGAAAGCTCTTCAATGTCTTCATCAAGTCGTTTAATTTCTTCTATTACTATACTTCGCATTCCTTTTCCCCCTTTTGTTTCATTGTAACAATTTTTAAAGCAGGAATAATGAAATACTAAGATGAAATTATTAAATATATGATTTTTTAGAGAAAGGATACCTATATGAAGTATATATTAGATAGGAAATATGCAAGAGAATTACTCCAGTGGGCATATGAGCAAAACCCAGGTCCGTGGTTCGATCATTCACGTAATGTTGCCCTTGCAACTGAAAAGATAGTTGTTGAACTTATTAATAATGGGTACGACCTAGATGCTGATATAGCATACAACGCTGCCCTCCTACATGACATAGGAAGATATAAAGGTTTTACTAAATCTGTTATTCATTCCTATGATGGTTATATGTATATGAATGATTTAGGGTATACAGGAAACGCCATTATATGTGTGACGCATTCATTTCCTTGCAAAAATGAGCATTTAGATATCGCGGCAGAGTGGAGCATTGTTCCTGATTATATGGAAAGCCGATTAATTGAAATATTGAATGAAAACAGTGACTACGACTTATACAATAAGGTGATTACCCTTTGTGACGCACTTGCTGATGCGGAAGGCTTTACTACTCTTGAAAAAAGATTGGTTTCAGTTGGTTTACGTCATGGCACAACCTCTCATACTTCTTTCCATTGGAAGGGATTCTATGCAATTAAGAAAGAATTAGAATCTTTAATTGGTAAGAGCATATACACACTTCTCCCTAATATAGAGACATCGATTTATAAAAATATAGAATATTAAAATGGGATTTGACTTGATAGAACATAAAGGTAACTTTGATTTTGGATATGAAGATATTGCGGGTATATCTCGGAAATGTAAATTTTCTAATTGTTCGCATACAAATGAACCACACTGTGCAGTAAAAAAGCTATCTCTGACGGCATACTTTCTGAAGAAATATTTAATAGTTTTTATAGAGATTTAAACGAGGCACACTATGTTTCTAAACAGAGTAATAAAACAAAAGCTATCGACTATATGAAACAATTGAAACTCTTTCAAAAAAATTAGACTAAACTAGAAAGTCCCCCTTAAAAGAATATTTTAAGGAGGGCTTTTTCTTGTTTAATGACTTTGATGTTTCAATTCCACCAGACATTCTTGTACTAAGGTTACTGCCTGACTCATTGCAGCTCCCCCAGCAAACGCGGCTGAAACACCACAAGCCTCTAAAATTTCTTTATCAGAACATCCTTGGTCAATACAGCCCTTCGTATGATAAATCGTACAATATTCGTCTTGTGTTGCTAAACTAATCCCTAATGCAATGAGCTGCTTTTCTCTTTTAGTTAATGTACCCTCCTGAAAACATGCTTGTGTAAAAGCGTTATATGTTTCTGCAATTTCAGGGATTTGTTGCGTAAAATTCCCTATACCTTCTTTATAATCAAGTAATACATCATTTATAGAGCCATATTGTTGATTTTCCATCGTATATCCTCCATTCATTTTATTCACACTTACTTTAGTATGAGATAAAATGAAGGACATATACAAATATTTACTTTAAAAAATAGAATGAATTTTCAGTTTATTTTACTTTTAAATTTGCACATCTACAGTTTCAGCCCATTATCTACTGACACTTTTTCTTTAGAATTTTTCCTTTCAACCTCTTTATTTCTTTCTTCCCAAAATGTTAAACCTTCAATTCCCACATTTTTAGGATCAAACACTGGATCTTTCCCTTCTTTTTTCTGCGTTTCATAGTCTTTTAACACTTTTAATGCCGTTTTA
The DNA here is from genome assembly GCF_979253805.1 of Bacillus sp. AC266. Taxonomy (NCBI): domain Bacteria; kingdom Bacillati; phylum Bacillota; class Bacilli; order Caryophanales; family Bacillaceae; genus Bacillus; species Bacillus sp. AC266. The sequence goes on along the minus strand of NZ_CEEDEC010000001.1, from coordinate 615,527 downwards.
CTTAATAATAGAATCGCGATTAAGTTTAACCATGCCATACTACCGATTCCTAAATCTCCAAGGTTCCATAATAGCGACGCTGATTCTACGCTACCGATGTAAACCATAATTAAAAACCCAATTTTCAAAACTGGTTTTAACCAGCTATATTTGAGGTCACGATCTAAATAAGTGAGTGTCGTTTCAGCGATATAGTAGTACGCGAGTAAAGTTGTAAATGCAAAAAAGAAGATTGCGATTGAAATAAATAATGGACCAAATCCTGTCATAACAGTTTCAACTGCTTGTTGTGTATAGATTGGACCTGCATCTACATTTCCCATATTCTTTACAATAGCGCTTTTCCCTTCAGGTATTACATTATACATACCTGTTATTAATATCATAAGAGCTGTCGCTGTACATACTACAATTGTATCAATATATACAGAAAACGCTTGAACTAGCCCTTGTTTTGCAGGATGAGATACTTCAGCAGCAGCGGAGCTATATGTCGCTTCCCCAACACCAGCGACGTTTGAAAATACAGCACGCTTTACTCCCCATGCAATAGCTGCGCCGACGATGCCGCCAAACATTTCATTTACACCAAAAGCACTTGAGAAAATTAAAGCAAACATACTTGGAATTTCCGTTACATTCGCAATTAATACGATACATGTAACAATTACATAACCAATTGCCATAAATGGAACTAGCATTTGAGAAACGCCCGCAATTCTCTTTACGCCACCAAAAATGATAGCTGCTAATAATACGACTAACAATATACCAGTTATATATTTGCTAATACCATTAGAATTTTCAAATCCAACTGCGATACTACTCGATTGAATACCTGGTAATAAAACGCCATATGATAGTGTTACAACGACCGCTACAATGACCGCAAACCATTTCATTTTCAAGCCTTTCTCAATGAAATATGGCGTACCACCACGGTATTCATTGCCTACTTTACTTTTATATACTTGTGCTAATGTTGATTCAATAAATGCACTAGCTGCTCCTAATAATGCCATCACCCACATCCAAAATACAGCTCCAGGTCCGCCGAAAGCGATAGCTGTCGCTACTCCTGCGATATTACCAATTCCAACCCTACCTGATAACGCCAAACAAAATGCTTGAAAGGATGATATCCCAGTCTCCGAGCTCTTCCCTTCAAATAATAGTTTAATCATCTCCTTAAAATAGCGAATTTGTAAAAAACGAGTTGCAATTGTGAAATACACTCCTGCTCCTAATGCGAAAACAACTAAACCAATACTCCAAACTTGCCCTACTAACCATTCTACTAACTGCTCCATCCAAATCCCCCTTATAATTCTTTTGAAAAAGCAATTTTATATATAAGAAAACGGACAACTATTATTAAACCTTCCAGTTGTCCGCATCTCTCATTATTTCATCCCTCTATTTATTAACAGTTAGACTCTCTATTACTTTATATTTACCCAAACACTTTTCACTTCTGTATAGTTATCAAGGGCGTATGAACCTAATTCACGTCCGATACCAGATTGCTTATATCCACCAAATGGTGCAGCTGCATTTTCTAAGTTATAATCATTAATCCACACTGTTCCTGCCTTTAATTTATTGGCAACTTGATGTCCGGTTTTAATATTTTGTGTCCATACGCCCGCAGCAAGCCCGTAAGACGAGCGATTTGCTCTTTCAATTACTTCTTCTGTCGAATCGAACGGGAGTACAACGACAACTGGTCCGAAAATTTCTTCCTTAACGATTGTCATATCGTCTGTAACATTTGTGAATACTGTTGGCTGTACAAAATAACCTTTTTCAAATGCACGTTTACCACCAGCTGCAACAGTAGCACCTTCAGATTTTCCTTGTTCAATGTAATTTAGCACACGCTCTTGTTGTTTTTTAGATACGAGCGGTCCCATTTCAGTTTCCGCCTCCATACCTGCCCCTAGCTTCACGTTATTTGCCATTTTCACAAGTTCATTTACTACTATTTCATAATGTTTCCGATGAACGAAAACTCGAGATCCTGCGCTACAATTTTGACCATGATTATACATAATGCCTTGGAACGCACCGTTAATCGCTTCTTCTAAGTCAGCGTCTTCTAAAATGATGTTTGGTGACTTACCACCAAGTTCTAACGTTACATGTTTAATTGTTTCTGCAGATTGACGCATAATATATTTCCCTGTAACTGTTGAACCTGTGAAAGCTACTTTATCAATATCATGATGGTTTACAATTGCCGATCCTGCTTCAGGGCCGAAACCTGGTACAAAGTTTACGACACCGTTTGGAAAACCAGCTTCTTTAAAAAGCTTCGCTGTATATAGTAAAGATAAAGGTGTTTGCTCTGCTGGTTTTAATACAATCGTACAACCCGTCGCAAGAGCGGCCCCCATTTTCCAAGAAGACATAACGAGCGGAAAATTCCACGGGATAATTTGACCTACAACGCCAACCGGTTCATGGCGTGTGTAATTTAAATAATCTTTTGAAATTGGAATGGTTTGCCCAATAATTTTTGTAGCCCATCCCGCGTAATAGCGGTAATTTTCTACAGTCGCTGAAATATCATCATCAAGTGCTACTTGATATGGTTTTCCATTATCTAAAGCTTCCAGCTGTGCTAATTCTTCTCTATGCTCTTCAATTAAATCTGCTAATTTATAAATAAGGTGTGCTCTTTCAGCAGTAGTCATCTCTGCCCACGGGCCTGATTCAAAAGCAAATCTTGCCGCTTTTACTGCGACATCAATATCTTCTTCTTGCGCTTCACATACGACTGCTAGAACATCTTCTGTCGCTGGATTGTATGTTTCAAATGTCTTCCCACTTATTGAAGAAACAAATTCACCATTAATGAACATTTTAATTTCTTCATTTAAAAACGCTTTCACTTTTGGTTTCAGCTCAATGTTTGTCGTTAACATATATACTCTCCTCCTTATTTAAACAGCTGCATGAGCCGCAATTTCTGATAAAATCGTTTGAAGTTTTTGATCTTCTTCTTCAGTTAATCCTAATCTCGGATAACGTGAAGGTCCTCCGACTTGCCCATGTAATTCCATTGAACGTTTAACGATTTGCACATACTTTCCTGATCCTTCAAGAAACTCACAAAGAGGTAAAATAGCATCGTTCATTTCCCACGCTTTTTCTAATTCACCATTTTGAAAATGCTCATACATTTTCGTAACGAGTCCTGGAACGATATTTCCGGCTACTGAAACCCATCCCGATGCACCAACTAAATAAGATTCCATAACTAAATCTTCAGATCCGCAGAAGACTTGGAAAGCACCTTCACCTTGTCTTACTAAATCTCTCGCTTTTCGAATATCTCCGCTAGATTCTTTAATATGTGTAACATTTTCACTCTCTTTTCCAATACGGAGCATTAACTCTGTGCTCATATCAACACCAGAAGTAAATGGGTTATTGTATAGCATAATTGGTATATTTACAGCGTTTGAGATTTCTTTAAAATGAAAATAAATCTCCTCTTCCTTCGGTTTACAATAGTAAGAGTTTATAATTAATGCGCAATCCGCTCCGTGCGCTTCTGCATGTTTCGTATATTCAATCGTTTCTTTCGTCGTCTCTGCAGCAGTTCCAACAATGACAGGAATACGGCCATCAACTTCTTTTAATACTGTTTCTACCATGTTAAATCGTTCTTCTTTTGATAAACTAACAAATTCCCCTGTACTTCCATTAATAATAATTCCAGCTACCTTTTGCTCAATAAAGTAGTTTACGTTTTGTTTTACGCCTTTCCAATCAATCTCTTGAAATTCATCCATCGGTGTTATTAATACTGGAAATGCCCCTTTAATTTTTTGCATCTTTATCTCTCCCTTTAACATATTATTTTAATAAGAAACCTGTTGGAAACGGATCAGTAGGATCTAATATAAATGTTTGCATACCTGTAATAAACCCTCTACTTTCAAATCGAAAAATGTATCCGAGTTCTTCTTTCTTCACTTTTTCTACTGTTATAAAGCTATTAAAAATACTTTCATTTTTAAAAGGTTTATCCGCTATATAATCATTTTTAAATAATGTATGAACATAAGACACAATAGTAGAAACAAAACCTGGTGAACGTACTATAAAGTTATCTTCATGAAATGTAATCGACTTTATATGGTTCTTTTCTTTTTGCATAGAATCTACTAAAATAAGTCTTTTTATTAATGACTGTTTTTGTATAGCTTGAAGTGTAGCTTCACCCCATTTTTTTAATTTAGAGATGGTTTCAATACTGATTTCTGGCGAATACGTATCCTTTTCTACAACTGCATATACTTTATCTGCCTGTATGAGAGAGTAACTTATATTACCAACCTTTAAATTTTTCTCAATCATATAACATAGTTTGCTTTCAAACGAAACAGATACAACTTCATCATTCTCTACATATGCATTCACTGAAAATATGCCAGATAGCGTTTCGATTTTGTATTGATTAGACTCTCTCTTTTTTAAATACCCGCTTTCTAGTAACATCGTTATTACTGCGACAATGCCTCCGTAATGAAGAGGAATGGATCCTTCATGATTAAAAAACAATACAGCTGCATCCACTTCATTATGAATAGAAGGAACGACAATACATCCATTTAAACCGATAAAACCACGTGGTTCATTTAATAAAAGCTTCATTTCTTCTGCTAATTCACCTGAAAATTGTTCGTTTAATTGCTCCAAACTGTAGTAGTATTTACATGGTACGTCTTTCATTACACGAAATGCCTCGCCATTTACGTGTACGTCTACTGCTGTATACACTTTTTGAATGTTCATTTTACATCCTCCGTTTCATGTTCCATCGGCGGAATTAGCAAAAATCCTTCTTTAAGTGGATCCTTTTCATTGTAAAAAAATCTATGCATACCCATAAGCCAAGCTGATCCCGTAATTTTCGTTACTACAGCTTCAATATTTTCTACATATGTTGTATTCATAACACACCCTTTAAATAAAGAACCTACAATACTCTCATGAACAAATTCTTCATCGATATCAATTTTTTTATGAGCATATAATACAGCTAACTTCGCTGATGTTCCTGTGCCGCATGGAGATCGATCAATTCCTCCTGGCGGAACAACAACTGTATTTTTCACATGCGCACTTTCATGAGTAGGATCTGTATAAAATTCAACATGTGTTAATCCTCTTATAAACGAATACTCTGGATGAATGATTTCAAACTTCTCATTAATTGTATTTCTAATATGAATCGCCTTATCAATGATTGTAGATGCGTTTTCTGGTACTAACTCTAAACCTACTGACTTCGCATCGATAATGGCATAAAAATTCCCTCCATACGCAATATCAGCCTCTACAGTTCCAATTTCTTCGACGTGTACAGAAATATTTTTCAGTAAAAAAGCTGGTATGTTACAGAAGGAGACTTCTTTCGCTTTCCCATCTTGAACAGAAATATCTACTTCAACTAAGCCAGCTGGTGTATCTAGCTTTAAAGAAGTAACCGGTTCAATTACTGGAATTAAACCTGATTCAACTAAAGCTGTACATACACCGATTGTATCGTGGCCACACATCGGCAAATATCCACCTGTCTCTATGTATATAACACCTATATCAGCTTCAGGATGACATGGATCTGTTAATAATGCCCCTGACATTACATCATGACCACGAGGTTCATTCATTAACAATTTCCGAATCCAGTCATACTCTCTTTTCATATGTAACATCTTCTCTGCCATCGTCTCTCCAATTAACTTAGGAAGTCCGCTAATTAATGTCCTCGTTGGATTCCCGCCGGTATGTGTATCAATCGTCGTAAAAACTCTTTGTGACCTCATCCGTTTAACACCCTTTCTGTAAAACGACTCAAACGAAGTGGTTCAATAGGAATGATTGTTTCTTTTTCATTTAATAACTCTTCAATCACTTTCCCAGTAACTGCCGCAAGACTAATTCCATCACCTTCATGTCCTGCTGCTATAAAGTAGTTCGGAATATGTTCCACTCGTGAAATTATCGGCAAATGATCTTCTGTCCACGGGCGTAATCCAGCATATGAACGAATCACCATCATATCTGCCATTTTTGGATAAAAACGAATTGCTCTATTCGCAATACATTTAATAACCTCGTTATTTATCTTCGTATGAAAACCTACAAACTCTCTACTACTACCAATTAAAAAATTTTGGCTTTCTGTCGGTTCAAATACAAGTGCCACCCCATACTTTTCAGTTAAAGCATCCACTTTTCGTTTTCCACCAAATTTAGAAATTAAATAACCAAATTCCATTACTTTACGGCAGCCAACGTGTTGTTGCCTTGAAGCTACAATAATATGTCCCTTTCTCGGTTCAATTGGGATATTCACATCTAACATCTGTCCGATTTTAGGAGCCCACACACCGGCTGCGTTCACAACTTGCTTCGCAGTAAACGTTCCATTTGTTGTTTCTACAATAAAGGAACCGTCTATATCTCTTTTCACTTCTTTAACTTCTGTATGATTAAAAGCTTTTGTACCAAATTTCTTCGATTCTGCAAGAAGTGAAAAAGCAAGAAGATATGGATTTACAGTTGAATCCGTTGCACATTCTAAACCGCCTAATAAATCATCTGCAAAAAATGGTGATTCTTCTTTTATATCTTGCCTATCAAGCATTCGAAATGGTAAACCAACCTCTTTTTGACGATTTACCCATTGCTGCGCTGCCTCCATCTCTTCGTCTGATTCACAAACGAGAATGCTTCCTGGCGCTCTATATTCAAATGAGTGCTCCAATTCTTCACTTAATTCAGTTACTAAATTTTGACTTACTAACGACATTTGACTATCAAACCCTGGGTCTTTATCAATCGCCAAAATGTTCCCGTCACACCGTGAAGACGTTCCACTGACAAACTCCCCTTTTTCAATGATTGTTACGTCTCTTCCGTATTTTGATGTGTAATAAGCAATAGAACATCCTATAATACCACCGCCTATTATTAAAACGTCACAGTGTCTCACATAGCACCCCTCCTTTCTCCTAAATCTCTCACTTTCTATTTATGCAATTGGTGTGCCAACTCTACATACAGAACTATTTATATGAAATAATTTTTATTTGTAAAAATATTTTAAATTTATCGTAAATAGGTGTATTATTTTTTTATCACTGTCTAAATTTTTATACATAATAGGAGGGCAATATGGCATTTTCATTCCCAACAATAAAAGAGTTAATAAAAATTTTGTCAATTGATTGTACAAGTATCGTTAAGCGCATGACACAGGTAGGTGAAAAATTTTATTACCTCCATTCACCTACTGAGGAATGGAGGTGCGCAGTTATATATGAAGATGAATCTTTCACTACTTTAATCGACGCATTTTCTCATGAACTAGCCGTTGTCATCATTAAAGAAAATCAAGAGCCTTTATGCTGTATAACTGCTCAGCAAATGATTCCTTTTCTTTATAAGTATTACAATGAACTACTAGCTTTTTATAACACTGTTATTCAAACGTCTGATTCTTCTGTTACAGTCATCGACGATAAAGAATGCGTTCGTACTTGGACAGATGGCGCTGAAAAGATTTTTTCAGTGAACCATAATGAAATTATCGGACAACCCATCACCCGTTTTTTTGATTATAAAGATTTAGAAATTCTGCAATCATTACATGACGGAAAAAGCATAATTGCTCAGTTCCATCAGCCACGTCCAGATTTGTTCGTATTAATTAATTCAAACCCAGTTTATTGCAACGATAAAATTATTGGAGCAGTCGTTTCAGAAACGGATGTTACAAATCAAGTCGTATTAAATGAAAAACTATTTAATATGTCGCATGAAATGCACCGTTTAGAACAAGAAGTAGCAAAATATAAAGATACATCCGATCCTTTCCTTGCGATGAATGGAAAAAGCCCTGTTATACAAAGAACGATTCAATTAGCTAGAAAGGTTTGTTCAGTGAAATCCACGGTTTTAATACTCGGAGAAAGCGGAGTTGGAAAAGAAGTGTTTGCGAAAGCAATTCATGAAGCAAGTGAGACAGCAAATGCCCCTTTCATTTCAATTAACTGCGGCGCAATCCCAGAAGCGTTATTTGAAAGTGAATTATTTGGTTACGAGCGCGGGGCGTTTTCTGGTGCAAATAGTAAAGGTAAGAAAGGTAAAATAGAACTTGCACAAGGCGGTACTTTATTCCTCGATGAAATAGGCGAAATGCCGCTCGATATGCAAGTGAAACTTTTGCGTGTACTGCAGGAACGAAAGTATTACCGAGTTGGTGGAGAAAAAGAAATCAATATTGATTTCCGCATTATCGCTGCTACAAACCGTGATTTACAAGAAGAAATGAGAAAAGGAACTTTCCGAGAAGATTTATACTATCGCTTAAATGTAGTTAGCTTGCTTATTCCACCGCTGCGCGAAAGACGAGAGGATATTATCGAATTGACGTACTCCTTTTTAAACGATTTTTCAATAAACTATAACAGGCCTATTCGAGACTTACCTTCAAATATTATGCATGAACTACTTCATTACAATTGGCCTGGTAATATTCGCGAGCTCCGAAACGTAGTTGAAAGACTCGTCGTATTTGCGACAGACGGCATTATTAAACAAGAATATTTACCATTTCATACAAATGAAACTTTAGACAATCATACAGCTCAATCCCTATTACTCAGCAACAATAATACGATTCTTTCTTTACAAGAAGAAATGGATGAGCACGAGAAAAAGGTAATTGAAAGAGCTTTACGCATTTTAGATGGTAATAAATTAGAATGTGCGAAACAACTTGGCGTAACAAGAGCCACTTTATATAATCGTTTAAAAAGACTGGGGTTACAATAATCCCTCTCCTCCTCTATATTGGCATAGTTTTTGCATAATAATTTGTGTAAACCGAACTAGAGGAGGAATACATATGACGAATAAAGAGAACTTAATTGTTTGTCGTTGTGAAGAAGTTACATACGGACAACTTCAATCGACAATTGCTGAATATAATTGCTCAGCTCGTGAGCTAAAACTAAGAACACGTGCTGGTATGGGTTTTTGCGGCGGTAGAACATGTAGAATGACAATAGAACGAATGGTAGAAAATGCGAATCCTAACATATCCCAAAATGAAATTCCATTAAAATATCAACCGCCAGTGCGTGCTGTTACTTTTGGAGCGGTAGGTGACAATCAATGAGTAGAATTACACATCACCCTATTTTAGGTAGTTTAAATAATAATCAGCACATCACTTTTCAATTTAACGGTCAACAATACGAAGCATATGAACATGAAACGATAGCGGCCGCTCTACTTGCAAACGGAATAAGAACGTTAAGAGTGCATGAAGATAGCGGAACTCCGCGAGGTATTTATTGTAATATCGGGCATTGTTCAGAATGCCGCGTGACAGTAAATAATCAATCGAACGTACGAGCATGCTTAACAGTTGTAGAAGACAATATGGTTGTTGAAAGTGGAAAACAGCATCCAAATATCGTGAGAGAGATGGTGAAAAAGCGATGATCGATGTAATTATTATTGGTGCAGGACCAGCAGGATTATCAGCTTCCATCTCTTGTGCACGTTTTGGACTTAACGTACTTGTTATTGATGAATTTATGAAGCCGGGCGGGAGATTGTTAGGACAGTTGCATCAAGAGCCTACTGGGGAATGGTGGAACGGAATAGAAGAATCAAAGCGCCTTCATGAAGAAGCAAAATCCCTTTCAGTCGATATTCGGTGCGGTGTTTCCGTATATAACTTAGATGAAGATGAGAGGTCTTGGTTCGTGCATACAAATATCGGGACGCTAGAAGCACCGTTCGTACTAATTGCTACTGGGGCTGCTGAGTATTCCATTCCCCTTCCTGGATGGACACTTCCAGGAGTTATGTCAATTGGAGCAGCTCAAGTTATGACAAATGTTCACCGCGTTCAAGTTGGTAAAAAAGGAATCATTATCGGTGCTAATATTTTGTCATTCGCCATTTTAAACGAATTGCAATTAGCTGGAATCACAGTGGATCATATTGTACTCCCTGAAAAAAGCGAATTAAGCCAAAAGGCCGGTGAACCAGAAGAAGTTTTAAACTCACTCTTAAATGCGGCTCACCTCGCCCCATCTCCCTTCCTACGTATAGGTAGCCGTTTTATGAAATATGATTGGATTCGAAAAGCTGGATTAACATTTTATCCAAATAGCGGCATGAAAATAAACGGGACGCCGCTTCATCTTCGTAAAGCTGCACTTGAGATTATCGGAGCGGAACAAGTTGAAGGTGTTCGTGTTGCTAACATTGATTCTAAAGGAAATATTATTAATGGATCAGAAAAGATATATGAGGCTGACTTCGTTTGTATAGCCGGAGGTTTATATCCGCTTGCTGAGCTTGCCGCTGTAGCAGGATGCCCTTTCCATTACATTCCAGAATTAGGCGGACATGTTCCACTTCATTCAGAAGAAATGGAAACCCCTCTTCCAGGTTTATTTGTAGCTGGAAATATTACTGGAATTGAAAGCGGAAAAATCGCGATGGTGCAAGGAACAGTTGCAGGTCTATCTATCGCTAAACATGCAAGTGAGAAACTTGACGTAGTCGACCAACAATTACAACAAGCAATTCAAAACGTTCACTCTGTTCGTCAAAAAGCAGCGATTCAATTTAACCCCATGATTGATGTTGGTAGACGGAAGATGAATGAACTTTGGCGTGATTATTCTTCTACATATGCACATACTAAAAAGAGCTGCTGAGATTACTCTCAACAGCTCTTTTCACTACTCGTCCGAGTTATTAAATTTCGCTAATGCGTAAATGCCTTCTTCATCATCTAATTCAAGTTGCAATCTTGCTGCAAATGAATTGACGTTGTATTCCCGATCAAGCAACAAGCGTAGTGCTTCGATTAAGTTTGCTTGAATTAAAATTTGCTGGCGACCATTTACCTCTACTTCTGCAGAGAAACCGTAGTCATCATCATACATTAGTTCAACTGAAACTTCTTCTGGACCAACTTGTCTTTTTTCAGCGATATATACGCAAAGCGCATTTATAAGTTCTTGTTCAGAAATTTTTATTGTTTCCATGCTACTTCATCTGCCTTTTTCTTACGTTGATCTTTGAAGTATTTAAATGCACGAACTGCTAACATTACGATACCAGCCATTACTAACATATTTACCATAAACGCTAATACAGAACCAAGTGCTCCCATATTTGCAAATAAGCTACCCATTAGTAAACCACCAAGACCACCTAGTAATAAGCCTTTCATAAAGCCACCTTTATTACTTTTTGGCGCTGTGTTTGTTGCTTTTGTTTTTGAATCAGTTGTCGTTTTTTGTGAATTCACATTAGAATCTTTTTTGTTTAAATCAACTTTTGACTTTTGACCTGAACTTGGTGTATATGATTTTTTACCAGATTTGTAACTTTTCGCTGCCGCATGATCTACGAACATAAAGCTACTAGCCCCAAAGATAACCATGAATGCTGTCATTACTGCTACAAGTTTTTTCAACATATTATATCCATTCTCCTTTTATATAGATATATGTGAAATCTACCTTTCTAGTAAATTCAGAATGATAGATTTATTTTAAAACCATTTTAAAGGTTCTTATGAACTTATTATATGAACTTTTGTCGAAATATGCAAGCATTATTTACTTACGACAATTTCATGACATAGGAAAAATTAAGCAAAACGGAATTGACTTTAAATGAAACAAAACATATTATAAGTTCATAAGAACTTTTTATAATTTTGGAGGTGAAAAGATGGAAACATTTCATCTCACACGAAACGAAATGGCAACGCTCCTTCTATCACTAAGAGGATGGAATACGAAGAAGCCTCTCGGCATTTTACAAGAAGCTTGGGCAAAGTCACATAAAAAAGATATTGAAAGCGGACAAAGCGTTACTGCTTTTATTACAACCGCACTTTCACCTATTTTTGAAAAATTGATTAAGATTGACGATACGGATGTCGGTTTTTCTTTAAATGAAATAGTTGCGCTTGGCAATCAGATTGAAAACACGAGTTTCTCTGTAACTGCTATGCAAAACTGGGTGAAACGAGATATAAAAGAAATGATTGGCTCCCCTCAAAAAGGGAAAAAATACTCAATCGAACAAGCAGCATTACTATTCATTGTCGAAGATTTAAAAACAGCGCTTGATTTTGAATCTATTCGTAAGCTATTACGTCTTATCGTAAATGACCCAGCCGATCGAAGTGATGACTTAATCAATCCTGTTCATTTGTACGGAGCATACTCTTCTCTATTTGAAGAACTCAATCAAGGGAATTGCTTACAATTAAATGCAACAGACACAATCCATACAATTGAAAATATCGTGAAAGAAAGAGCTGATAAAATAGCAAGTAAGTTCGATCAAATTAATAACGAACAACGCGAAGCAATTCGTAACGCCATTATTATCGCCACCCTTTCTGTACATACCGCATATGTACAAATGTTAGCGAAACGTTACGTAACAGCAACTTTATTTTTACAAAATTTAGAAGTGAAACCGTAAAAAATAGGAGCAGATTTGCTCCTATTTTTTAATTTCTATACTATTTTGCACTCCTTAACTCTTTGCATCTCATACATTTTCAACTGATTCTCTACATATGATTCAATTTTTTTGAACCCTGCTTTCTCATAGCATCGCATTGCCCTCTTATTATCTTCCCTAACTTGCAATACAACCGCTTGTATATCAGGGTCTAAAAATGATTTAGCGATAAAATAATTTGTAATCTCTGTTCCAAGCCCTTTTGAATATAAATTTGAGACGCCAATCAATATTGAGTACTCCATCACATATATATCGTCATTTCTCTTCTTTTTTAATCCAACTCTCCCTATTACTTCATCCTCTACTACGATCACATGATAACTTGCATAAGATCGAGACAGTTTTTCTGTCCAATACTTTTGAAGTTCTTCTATTGTATATCGTTTGAATAGTTTCACGTCCGCTATGTTATGTAATTCTTCGTCATTATATCACTCTAATATAATTGGTAAGTCATCCATTTCTAATAAACGCTCATGCCAATACATATTTTCACCCCATCCAATTTCGAATTACTTGGTCAATTAAATTGAATACGCATATTCTTTTTTTGGCAAATTCACAATGTCCCGAATGTAAAATGATCGTTCTATTATATCTTCTAACTGACCATTTCTATAAACATAAATACCACCTACATATGAACTGTAAGCCTTTTTCTCAGTTATTATCGCTAATTTGTTATTTTCTTCGTTAAAATCACCTTCTAGCCCTTTTTCAAATGCTAAGCTTTTGGATGTTGAAGAATAAAGCTGAATTAATGATGCTATTTCTAAATGATTTGATTTTGCAAGGTACTTTATTTCATTAGCAATCATTTCATCCTGCAATGGAAGAAAGCCCTTCACTTCTAATTTCTCTACTTTACGAAAGAAATTTTGTAACTCCAGAGTATAAAACGACAGTTTTTTCTCTTCTATCTTTTTAAAAATGCTTTGTAACAATAAATCTTTACCTACTACAAACGGATGACCAAACCCATTATTATAAAGCTCTTTTTTCATCTTAATTAGCTGTTCAATAAAAGGTATTCCCGTTTCTTCAATAACAAGCTTTCCATCTATAAAACGCATACTGGCAATTAGTTCTTTTATCTCAATACCTTCTAACTCAAGCGATGAATAATATAAATCTCTATTCCAAAAATCTAATTGATCCATTCCTAGTGAATTAAATAATAGCTCATCTATAATCGGAAAAACTCCATCTTCTGATAAACCTTTCGTTACATCTTCTAATAATCCGGAAGTCTTATTTAAAATTGTGCGTATTTCATCATCCTCTTGAATAATTCGAACAGTCCAATCCCCGTGATCCTCTCCAGATATTTTCTGAAAGCAATGCGAATATGGACCGTGTCCAACATCGTGTAGAAGGGCTACAGTAGATACTAACTTTCGCTCATATTCTGACAAATGAATGTCACCAATCTCCGTAAGATGTTCTATCACTTTATTAACTAGTACATATACACCTATTGAATGTTCGTTCCTCGTATGTATTGCGTTCTCGTGTAAAAAATATGTATGTCCTTGTTGTTTAATATGGGCCAACCTTCGAAACGCTTTAGTATCGATCAATCGTATAATATCTCTATCTTGAATAGTAATTGATCCGTAAATAGGATCTGTAAAACGCATAACTTCTCCCCCTTTGTAAATTCAACACTTACATCATTATACAAAATTTTCAGTCTACTAACCCTTTCATTCTCTTTAAATATGAGAAATTTTTAATAATCTTTTCATTATCTCTTCATGAAAACATGGCTTATATCCTTTACTATAATACTTATGAGAGACATAAAAGAATTGAAATGGCAATCCCCTATATGAATAAGGTATAATCTACATATAGTGAACCTTTTATGTTATTAAATAAAGGGGCTTATATTCAAAATTCATAAATTAGAAGGTGCAACAATGTTAAGTAGTTTTATTCATTCAGTATTAACATTTTTTGAGGGATTAGGTTATTGGGGCATAATGCTTGGACTTATGATTGAAATTATTCCAAGTGAGATTGTCCTTGCTTATGCGGGATACTTAGTATTCAATGGTAGTATCTCATTTGTAGGCGCAGTTATATTCGGTACAATTGGTGGTGTTATTGCCCAAATCTTTGTTTACTGGATTGGTCGATATGGTGGTCGCCCTGTATTAGAACGTTACGGTAAGTATATTTTCATACATAAAAAACAAATGGATGCTGCTGAAGATTGGTTTAATCGTTACGGAACTGGCGTAATTTTCACTGCACGTTTCATTCCTATCGTTCGTCATGCGATATCAATTCCTGCTGGTATTACAAAAATGCCATTACTACGTTTCACTACATTAACAGCACTTGCGATCATCCCTTGGTCTATCATTTTCATTTATTTAGGTGAGAAACTAGGTGAAAATTGGGAGAATATTAACGATATTGCTGGACCGTATGTGAAATCGTTCGCTATCGGTGGCGTTGTACTTATACTTTTATATTTCGTAATAAAAAAGTGGACAAAAAAACGTAAAAATCTTGCTTAAGATTATAATAAAAACCGCTATAAATTCATTTAGAATTATAGCGGTTTTTATTATAGGCTTGATTATGTATTAGAAATTGCATTATTTCTTCTTTATGCTTTAAGTCATGCTGAATGAGTGATGGAAAATAATTATTTAACCTCACTTTTTTTGTACCAAATTGATAGTCATTATTAAAATTACGAGCAGGAATTCGCTCAATTTGGTCTACTAATTGTTTACGAGTAAAGCTGAATTGATCTAATAGTTCTTCTTTTGAAATACCAGATCTCGCATATTTTATTGCACCCTCATTCATTTCCTCAACACCTGTTGGAACATTGGGTACAGATTGTCCGCTTATAAAGTATGGAATTCTAAACTTCATTAAAAACTCATCCCAAACGATTAAATGTGAAATCACATCCGCGGTTCCCCATGAACCTTTTCTAAAAGGTTTAACCATACATCATTTTAGTTACATACTTCAACGTTTGGCACCAATCTATTAGACTTAACTTTTTTTCTAGAATACTTTCTTTCTCCATAATTCATTCCTTCCTCTTTCACACTAATAATCGATTCATATATAACTTCTAGACATTACATAAAAACCCCTCCAGTCTAAGATTTACATGGATAAGCAACAATTCCACCATAAAATACGTATAGTAACTCAAAAAGGATTGATTCCCTATGCATTGGCAGCAAAAAGTACCATACTTAATCGGACGCCCTGTTGGTGTTTCTCTCATTAATGGGCAAGGGACATCCGGCGTTTTATGCGGTGTTCAAAATAATCAATTATTTGTTTACGAATACCTTTACCAAGCCCAGTTCGCCATGAAACATTATGACTTTAGACAAATTCAAGATATACACGCCTTTCCAAATTGCCCACACCAAAATCCTCTATACTAAAAAACAGGAACGGCTTTATTGCCATTCCTGTTTCTATTGTTTATGCATTATTTTTCAGAGTAAAACTTCTGCACTGCTTCATCAAAATAGATCCATCCTTTCCAGCCTAAATGAATTGTATCTTTTAAGAAATACTTATCATATTCATGGCTAGAAAAATCGACTACTGGGTATCCTGCTTTCTCGACTTGATCGCGAACCTTATTGTAATACACATCACGACGTTCTTTTGGGAAACCAGCGTAATCATACCACGGTCCGTTTACAGGCACAGAAATAAAGAGTGGTTTTACATTTTTTTCTTTGAAAAGATCTAAAACAATTTGTAATTCATCATATTCTGGTGAATCATCATACGATTCATTTGCTCTAAAGTTTTTTAAACCTTTTAATTTTTTCTTTAAATTATGTTTATAATAATATGGATTTTCAATTCCGAATGTATTTGTTGTGGATCCTACTTTACCTTCTTGTTCCGCATGTTTACGTGCATCTTCCCAAGAAAGCGAACGTAATCCCATATTTGTTTCCTCTTTCATCGGTTCGATCTTAAATAGAGAGTTAAATAAATCTCGATGATCTAAAATGTTCCGGTACATATACGCTAGCGGTTTAGCTAGTCCGGCTTTTATGTTATGTTTTGTATCGTTATATACAATACTTTCTAGCGAACTATTTAATATCGCATCCTTACGAACAACTTTATAATCTAGTAAACGTTTCGCGATTTTTTTCTTCATTTCAGGCTTTATTTCGTCATTAAAAATAAAGTGATAGGCTTGTTGTTTGGAGAAATTATTTGTAAAATCCCCTTGTGATACACCGGTTTTTGTAAACCATTGTGGTGAAAGAACAAAGACTACCTTTTTATCTTCTAATTCATCCATTGTAGACGTCATATTTAATATATGAGCCAAGCTTTGCGTACCACCAGTCCCTATTAAAAATGGAGTAAAACCTGCTGGATTTACTTTAAAATAGTTAGATGGATGATATGCATCCATTCGTAAAAACTCTGATGAACCATACATCGGTAAATACTGCGAATTCTCTAACATTTTCTGTTGCAAGAAAACACTTTGTAATTTCTCTTTTTGTAAGGAAGTTGCTGCATCTTCTATCTTTTTATCGCTTATTAATGATACTAAACTCTTAGATGGAATAAGCAATACAATGAAAAAGAGTAGACACGCTAAAATAATTGGACCAAAAGCATGCTTCATCTTCATCGTTTATTCCTCTTTCTATTACGAATAAATTGTAACCCTTGTTTATGACACGTCATCATTTTTCTCCTTTTTTCTATACATGTTCCATTCTATTTATCTATTATATACATGTATGTATTTCCTCCCTTGCTCTATTAAGTCCTATACAAATAGCGCAAGAAAATGCTTCCAAAGAAACATGTTAATTATACAAGATTCTACATAAATTTCACACTTTAATTTATGTAATAATTTTATTTTTAAGCGATGAAAAAACTTATAAAATGTCTATAATTCATTTGAAGCTATAAGAAAAAACAGACTATCACATACGTGAAGTCTGTTTCTCCATCACTTTATTTTTGTACATCTGCCCATTTTAAACTTGTAGCTGGACCGAATTGATGTACATATAATTCTCTCACATATGGTTTTTGTAAGTAAGAAAGACCGCGCTGGAATACTGGTGCAATTACCGCATCATCAAGGAGCACTTTTTCCGCATCTTGTAGTGCTTTCCAACGAGCTTTTTCATCATTACCTAACTCTGTTTTAATCTTCTTAATTAAAGCGTCGTATTCTGGATTTGCATATCCTGTATTATTTACGGTACTTCCCGAAAGGAAAACTTCTAAGTATGTCATTGGATCTGGATAATCAGGTAACCAACGTGATAACGACATTTCGTATTCTTTTTTCTTCTCTAATGCTAGTTTTTGCGTATGTGGTTGTAATTTCACATTTACTTTTAGCCCTGGTAAGTTTTTCTCAAGCTGTTCTTTTATATATTCGCCTACTTTTTTAAAGTTCTCTAAGTCATAGTTTAATAGTTCTAACGTCACTTCATTTGTGCCTGTCTCTTGCTTTGCCTTTTCCCAATATTCTTTCGCCTGTTTTACATCAGTCTTATTAAACTCACCTGCCGTACTTCTAAAGTCTTTCTTGTCTGGCCCTTTTAAAAACCCTTTCGGCACGTAATAGTTCGCAGCTACGGAACCATCATTTAAAAATGAAGTTGCGAGCCCCTTCTTATCAAAAACTGTGCTTAATGCAAGACGGGCGTTTTTATTTTTAAGAATCGGTACATTTTCATTGAAACGGAAGAAATACATAACTGGATCTGTATATTGTTTCAGTTCTTTATTATTTTTATATTTATCTACGAATTCTGTAGAAATGACCGCTCTGTCTACTTTATCTGTTTCATATAAATTTACCGCAGTTGAAATTTCTTTAACAATTTGATAGTTTACCTCATCTAATTTCACTTCTTTTTTATCCCAATATTTATCGTTTTTCTTCATTGTAAAACTTGCTTCATGCTTCCACTCTGATAATGTAAATGGTCCATTATATATCGCTTTATTTGCTTCTAATCCGTATTTATCGCCTTGCTCTTTCGCAAACTTTTCATTAATTGGATAGAAAGACGGTAAAATAAGTAGTTTCGTAAAATACGGTACTGGATGTTCTAACTCAACAACGAACGTTTTATCATCTTTTGCTTTCACACCTAATTCTTCTAAGCCTAATTGTTTCTTATTTATCTTCTCCGCATTTTTCACATCGTACGCGATATATGCATATTGAGAGAC
Source organism: Bacillus sp. AC266 (assembly GCF_979253805.1). Taxonomy (NCBI): domain Bacteria; kingdom Bacillati; phylum Bacillota; class Bacilli; order Caryophanales; family Bacillaceae; genus Bacillus; species Bacillus sp. AC266. The sequence continues at coordinate 596,696 of NZ_CEEDEC010000001.1, read as the reverse complement.
TGTATCTGGATTAATAAGTTGCTTCCAAGCATATACGTAATCATGAGCTGTTACTGGATCACCGTTAGACCATTTTGCATCACGCAAGTGGAATGTATAAGTCTTTCCGTCTTTACTCACTTCATATTTCTGTGCCCCAGCCTCAATCACTTCATCATTTTTCGATAAACGGAATAACCCTTCCATTACGTTATTTAACACGTTAAACGATACCGCATCTGTTACTTTCCCTGAATTTAATGACGGAATTTCACCCGTTTCTAGTAGCTGTAATACTTTTTTCTCATCTTTCGGCTTTGTCGTTGTTTTTTCTTTTGCGCAGCCAACTAAGAATGAAGAAACTAATAGAGTACTAACTAATGAGTAACGAACAACTTTTTTCATTTGAAAACCCCCTCTATTTTTTAAGGTAAGTAACGACGAGCACCAGCGTATTCTTCTATATATCCTGGCGTATTTAGTGGTATAATCTCTACCGATCTTTCAGCTCTCGGTGAGTGAATCATATTTCCATCACCAATATACATGGCAACGTGATGAACACTACCTTTTCCTTGATTATGTGCAAAGAATATTAAATCGCCCTTTTGTAGGTTTTCTTTACCAACCGCAATTCCTGCTTTTGATTGTGGCCCAGAATCCCTCGGTATTGTAATGCCATGTGATTTATAAATCGTATGTGTAAATCCAGAGCAATCAAATCCGAATCCACTTGTACCAGCCCATATATACGGTAATCCTAAAAACATTTTTCCGGTGTTTATTAAGTCATCAGCGGTTGGAGTCGGAATATCATTTTGAGAATGGTAAACAGTTCCATCATTTTTCCGTAGCCACGCCTTCTGACCATTTGGCAACAATACGCGGTATGAGATCGTATCTTCACTTAATAGCGGTAAACGCGTATTATAACTGACTTCAAGCGATTTATGTTTTTCAGAAGGGTTAATATATACAATTGCTGTCGGTTTCGTTACTAATACAAAAGCTTCGTTTGTTTTATCTGCAAATTCCTGATTATACGTTAATTGTTTTTCGGGCATCCATCCCGGGTAACCTACTTCGTTTCTTGGTGTTGGCTGACCGTGGACTAACACTTTCACCCAGTCACCTTTCTTATCAACAACCGTTACTTCTTGACCGAGTAGCGCTTGCGTTTCTAATTTATTTGCACTCGTTAACCAAAGCTTCTCATCTAGCGTCATTGATTTCGTCCACTTCCATAAATCAACTGGATTTGTCGCACTCGGTGCATCAATTGGTCGTAATGAATCTGGTGCAGTCCATAACGTTGCAGCAGATACATCTATAAATGCTTTACTATCCTTCTTCTCTTCAGCATTCACCGAAGTAAACGATGAAAATATAAATAAAGTTGTTAAAAATGCAGTTCCTACTTTTTTCATATATATCCCCCTTATAAGATAGTTTACTAGGTACTACTTCTAAGATTGTATATTCACTATAGAATGTAGGTTTACCTTTGGACCAGTGTAAGTCATCCCTTCTGGCTCTTCTACTAACCATAACGGTGCATCAAGATCAAAGTAATGAATATTCGGATGTGCCGCAGCTAAATGGGCAACAGCGCTAACTGAAAGTGAAGGTTCCATCATACTTCCAACCATACATTTCACACCTGCTGCTTCCGCAATATCTGCAATTTTCCATGCTTCTCGTATGCCACCGCATTTCATTAATTTAATATTAAGTAGGTCTGCATATCCTCCTTGGACAATCTTTAATGCATCGCTTGCCGAAAACATACTTTCATCTGCCATAATAGGCGTTTGTACATTGTCCTTCACGTACTTTAATCCTTCCCAATCTTTCGCATGAACTGGTTGTTCTACAAATTCTATATTTAAATTTCTATTCTCCATTTCTCTAATAATAGAAACCGCTTCTTTCGGTTTCCATCCTTGATTTGCATCTAAACGTAACGTCGTATTCTTTGGTACTACATTTCGAATTGCCTCTATGCGTTCTAAATCTAAATGTGCCTCTTTACCCACCTTAATTTTTAATGTTTGGAATCCCTTTTCGATATGCTTTTTCGCTTCTTTTGCCATTAATAAAGGCTCATCCACACTTACTGTAATATCAGTATGAATCTCTTTCTTCCCACCTAACAATGCATATAACGGTATGTTGTGAAATCGACAATATACATCGTATAAAGCCATATCTACCGCCGCTTTCGCACTTGTATTTCCTATACAGCTCATTTGAATGTGTAACAATAACGTTTGAAATTGCAGCACATCTTTATCAACTAATACGGAGCGAATTGGCCCTAATATTGCTTCCTCAATCCCGTTGGCAAAATCACCTGTAATAACCGGTGTTGCTGCAGCAGCTCCTTTTCCAACAATCCCTTCATCTGTATGAATAAACACATCTATACTTTCGATTTCCGTTACAGTGCGAAGCGCAGTTTTAAACGGTGTATGAAGCTTTACATGTCGGCGGTTTACCTTCACATCGGTAATTTTCATTTTGTTCATCCTTTCATTGTTTATAGAGTGATACTTTAATATCCGGGTGGCTTTTCCGTTAATGCGAAACAAAAAAATCCAGCCATAAGAAGATTCTTACGGCTGGATTTTGTCTATGAATGGGTAGACAAAGCAGCGATCTGATTATATTTTTTCTGTGCATCCTTTAGCGCTACAAGTAGCGCCTTTTGAGACGAACCGAAGTACCGATTTTTTATTTCTGTTACTAATGCTGGGTCATTAATATTTTTATGTAGAAACAAATATTTAACAAATTGAGATGTTAATGCAATTGTGGCTGAGCAATCTGCATCTACAATTTCCCCTGTATCCTTCTCAAGTACAAATGCTACAAAATAACTTTTGAACTTTTCGGTAATGGGATTATTTTGAGGTGCTTTCGCATCCCCTACGACGTAAATTGTATTTGAAGCGTACACAGCTATCTTCCTTTCTTATACGAGGATAACGGTTTTCTTAACAGACGTATAAGCTGTTAACTCAACGTTGATTAAAAAATGTATCCGCTTACCTTGTATTATATACAATTGACAGAATTTTAACAATATTTATTTTGACATATATTCCATAATTATGAAAATCTCTTAAAACAATTAAAATTGGCTCAAACTTCTCATTTTTACAATATGTCATTGCTCCTTGTACCATGACATTCACACTACAAACAACTTTTCCCTCATACATCAAAAAACAGTTAGCTATCGCTAACTGTTCCACCACTTCACTTTGGCAATACGAATATTGTTTCGTTTGACTTAGAAAATTGATACTCTTTTCTAGCAAACTTTAAAATCTCTTCTTCATTATCGGTTAAATTCTCAATGTTAGTCTTTAAAGAACCTTGATCTTTCTTTAAAGAAACTAATTGTTTCTTTTGATTTGTTATTGTATTTTTTTTGCCATTAATTACTTCTTGTTGTTTCGTTAAAATATATTGAACGTACAAAGTAGTCGCAGCAATAAAAATGAACATGAAAATAAAACGCCTTAACTTCTTCTTATTTATAGTTCGCTTGTCGTTAGGCTGTGATAGTTGCTCTGGTATATTAGGAACATTGACTCTTTTGAGTTTCCTCATTTTCAAATCCCCCTAACCCATATTTTCTCACTACCATAGGCACGATCTCTTACTAACTTAAATTCTATTCTTATAAAATAACCTCCTTCACAAAAAAATCTCACAAATTAACCAATTAGAGATAGCGTTCGACGACATCTCTGTATTTAAAATGAGAATTTTTATTTATGCTGCTATAAAATAGTAGTTTATGTTATTCTTTTTCCCCAATTGTAGAAAACATTTTTACACATATAAATTCTAGTTTTGCATACCGATGTTATAACATGCTTACAAGGAGGAAAAATGATGCACTACCGTACATTAGGTAAAACTGGAATTACTGTTTCTGAAATTGGCTTTGGAGCGTGGGCGATTGGCGGCGATGAATGGGGTCCTGTTAACGACAAACAATCTATAACCGCTATGAAGAAAGCAATTGAATGTGGCGTAAACTTTATTGATACTGCTGATGTATACGGATTAGGACATAGTGAAAGGTTAGTAACTCAAGCGATAAGAGAGCACCGTAATAATATCGTTTTATCAACGAAAGGCGGTTTAATTGGGCATCACTATGATCCAAGTGGAGAGCCTGTTTATAATACTGCAGAAAAAGTGATCGCAGTATTTGAAACTAGCTTACTGCGCCTAGAAACAGATTATATTGATGTTTATTTCTGTCACATTTGGTGGGATAAACAAGAAGAAACAGAAGCATTTTTACGAGCATTTGAAATATTAAAACGGGACGGAAAAGTAAGAGCTGTTGGTGTTTCAACTCACGACATACAATATATAAAACACTTCAATAAAAACAATGAAATTGATGTTGTGCAACTTGATTACAACATATTAAACCGAAAACCAGAAAACGACATACTGCCCTACCTACAGGAGAACAATTTAGGAACTGTTATACGCGGCCCTTTAAAAATGGGGATATTAACTGGAAAATTTACAAATAAAACAACTTTTCTTGACGGAGATTTACGCAAAGAATGGCCAAAAGAAAAGTGGTTTCAAGAAGATTTACAAAAAGTAGAGAAACTACGATTACTCTCAAATGAAAATCAAACCTTAGGGCAACTCGCACTTCGTTATGTCCTCACTCATCCAGCGGTATCGGTCGCAATTCCTGGCGCAAAAACAGAAAAACAAGCGAAAGAAAATGCAGACTCGTCTATCCGTCCGATTCTTACAGATGAGGAATTAGCGCATATTCAGTCAATATAAAACAAGACGAGCAGCTGGAAATATCCAACTGCTCGTCTTGTTTTACTTTTTAATATTGTAAATCAATATCATATTCCATCATCTTCGCTGTTTCTTCAGCAACCCGAGCACCCAACAGATTTCTCACAATGTGAAATGACATATCAATTCCAGCTGAAATTCCTCCAGACGTAATAATATGCCCCTCATCTACAAACTTTACATTCTCTAATACTTCCACATTCGGAAAATCATTTCTAAAACTTTCAATACTTGCCCAATGTGTTGTCGCTTTGAAGCCATCGAGTAATCCAGCTTTCGCAAGTAAAAGCGCACCCGTACAAACAGAAGTCATTAACTTTACTTCTTTCATTTGCTCGCGGATCCAATTTGTTATTATTTCATTTTTCATTTCGTTTTCTCTAACACCTAACCCACCAGGAATAATTAAAATATCAACTGGAGGCAAGTTTTCGATACTATAGTCCGGTTGTACCTTTAATCCATTTCTCGCTGTAACCATTTCTCCATCTTGACTAACAGTACGAACTGTAAATAGTTGACCTTCACTTGTTGCTGTAACGGAAAACACTTCAAATGGACCCGCAAAATCTAACACTTCCACTTCATTAAAAAGAAAAATCCCTACATTCCAGTGGCTAATCATAAGCTCACTTCCTCTTGCAAATGATGTAATAGGGATTCATACCCTTTTTCTAAAGCAATATCATATGCGATTTTCCCATCATTTTTCTTAATCATTTTATTAGCACCATTTTCAAGAAGTAATATAATGATTTCTTCATTTCCTAATAACGCCGCTTCATGAAGTCCTGTCCAGCCACCACTTTGCACAGCATTCACATCTGATCCCTTTTCAATTAAGAAAGCTACAAGCTCGCTTTGCTTATTCGCAATTGCTGCTTGAAGAGGTGTATTTTCATTTTCGTTTTTTGCTCTAATATGTATATCTGCACCCTGTTCTAAAAGGAAGCTTGCAATTTCTTTCTGTCCAAAATAAGCAGTTAAGTGAAGCGGTGTCCATCCATCTTCACTAAATGAGTTAACAACACTTGGATCCGTATTAATGATTTCTACTACCTTTTCTTTTTCCCCTCTTATGACTGCTTGTGATATTGATATGATTTGTTCCATAATGAACCTCCATGTATACAAATATTAAGTACCCCTTAATAAATTCCATTAATAATCACATGTTCCTTTCTAAATAATTAAGTTTACATAATAATATTATTTTTATAATTCGCTATCCTAATAAAAAAACAACCGACTCTAATGAGTAGGTTGTTTTTTAATTTCATTTTTATATTTGTTTAAAAAAATATCATTTTCACTTACAACTAATAAACATTAATAAAAATGAAATGAAATTATATATTTAGCAGCCATGAACTCTTTACATATCAAAACCGGCTATTTACTTAAATTAATAGTTTTTATCATTTGAAAATAAAAATGGAATTTATCCTTACATTTGAAAAATAAATATATAGCAAGAATCTATAGCAGTACTCTTATCATACTAATCTATAACAATTCTGCCTTCTTCCCTTACCTGTATCCTTTAAAACATAAGACTTTAAAACGAGTGCTGTTAGTGAATCTGTTAATGTTTTATATGATAAATTTGAAAGAGCTAATAGATCGTTCGTATATAACATTCTATGCTTCTCTAATAATAATAGTACTAATCGTTCTGACGGTTTTAATGTTTCATCACTTTCTAGTATAAAATCTATATTTTTCATATCCCTACTTCTTACTCCTTATATAAAAAAATGATTTTAGTAGTTATTTAATATAAAAATACTACATAACAAATTTGAAGATATATCGAAATAACATAACGCCCAAACACTTTTATACTATAACATAAAAAAGACATTTCCCCAAATTGAAAATGCCTTTTTATATCTACTTCTCTTTTTTATATAATTGATATGATTGTTCTAGCCCTTTATTATATTTCGTATTATTATCTGTCCATTCTCCCCCTAAGTTTCCTGGCCACCCTGATGTATTAGCAACATATTTAAGCAACTCCCAATCCTGCAGTCCTTTTTTCACACCACGTTCATACGATTTGACCATACTTGAAATTGCTATCGTTGTATTTATACGCGAATCCACTAAACTCTCTTCCGATAATTGCGCTGGTGCTAATCCACCACGATGTAATTGGAATAATCCGAAAGATGTTCCGTTATCTCCTATTGCTTTTCGGTTAAATTTTGTTTCATGATCCGCAATTGATAATGGTATCCAATCTGGAATATCATACCTCTTTGCAACTTCACTAATTACTTGTTTATTATTTTTAATCTCTTTCTGCTTTTCATAGTTAATATAAATTACATAACTTAAAGTAACTAACGTAAATAATATGAATATATATTGTAGTGCCTTTTTCATCATTTCATCTCCTGCTTTGTATATGTTTCACTTTCTATATACACTATAAGACTTTTATGTGACATTCATTTGACAAAATGATATTAATTATACATAAGCTGTTCCAGTTTTAACTATCAATCTAAAAACTACAATTCTTCTAAAAGACTCCTTCAACACATAAAAACAATCAGCCTTTCATGTATAGTACATGAAAGGCTGATTGTTTTTCACTACACTTTTTTATGTATACAGTATATCCCTGCTATAATAAAACAAATTGAAATTACCGATAAAATTGTACCCTGGATTTCATAAAATGCAGTAAAGAATTTCCCGCTTCCTCTATCCCAAATTTCTAATGAACCCGCGTAAATTGCGGAAGTTATACATGTAAGGCCGAATAGGAGAACACCCGAAAAAACATAGGTTACTCAAATATTTTTCATTATTAGCTCACCTCCATTAATTTGATTTGTGAATAAAACAAAAAAGACCTTTATACGTTAAAGATCTTCTTCATCTTATTTTTGTTAGAAAAAACGCCAGAACCTAAAACAAAAACTCACTTTATTATACGTATCTCCATATAAAAATTAAAGACTATAAGGTTACCAGCGTCTTCTCGATTATCATTTTCACATTAAATGTTTCTTGCAATATGCGGTTTGCTGTAATGACTCGTCCCACCGCCACCTACTACTACTTTACCACCTTTTTCGAAGATTAATAATTTACTTGAACCATCTGAAAGTAAAACTATTACTTCAGCATGATCACTTGTCGCTACATAGATTACATAACCACTTTTTGAAATACAAGTTTCCCAATGCTTATCAAATTCTGATCTTACAACTCGATTAGAATACACTTGATTTTCAATTCTTCCTTGTTCTTCGTTTTCCAAGTTTATTCCTCCCACTTCTCTAAAGTGTCATTTATAGTAAAATAACAGCCCATTTAAAATAGTGACTGACTTTAACATAAATAGTATATGTAGTTAGTAGGAGAATGCTTGGACAATGAAAACGTAACAGCATTTAAGTATTTTACAATCGGAATTTTCCCTTAATCATTACAGCTACTTCTTTAGCACTCAAATGAGTATTATTAATTTTTATGTACTCTTCTTTTTCAATTTCATCATGAAATGAATTTAATCTATGTTTTTTCATCGTTTCTTTTAAATTTTTTTCAGACCATTCAATGTCTCTTTTTTTCAGTTTATGCTCTAGTCTATGTGGACTTTTATTTCGCTCTAATCTTTCATCTATTTCTGCCTCGAGCTCTACAAAATATACTGCTGCGCCTTTTGATTCAAAAATACTTACTACATGGTTTATATAATCCAAATCCGATTGAAGGTCAAATGCCCATACATATGTAAAAATCATTCCGTATAAATCACTTTTAGACACTTCTTCAAACAGTTCATTACGAAACAAACTTACTAACCGTTGTGCTTCCGCTTTGTACTGTAATCAAAAAACGAGCTAACAAAATCAATCGTCATATGATTATGAAATAGCTTTAAATCAGTTATTTTTTCTAACTCATGCCCGACCGTCATTTTCCCGACTGCTTGCGGGCCAAATATTAAGATGAATTTCATTTGTTTGCCTCCGATTTTTCTCTATAAACAATGAAATAAAACATATCCTAAAATTGAAAATAAGGCAGTCGATGTTGTGTCGATTGCCTTATTTTCATGAATAGTTCCTATATTATTACTTTCGTACAGCTTCAAAAGTAATAATTTGTTCTGCATTTGACGGTTGCTTTTCATAAACATAGTCAGCAGAGCAAGTAATGTCAGTGAAACCTATACTTTCTAAAAGGAGCTTAAACTCTTCTATTCCATACCACCGCATTGCAAAACGTTGTAGTTCAGTTTGTACTAACTGTCCTTTACTCCATTTTTCATATTTTAAATATGATACAGTTACTTGGTTAAGCCAATCTATTTCAATTGATTTATTTTCTAATGTAATTCCGTCCCCGCTTGGCAGAGAAAAAGTCGATGTATGAATCTCACCCGTCTTCCAGTCATATGGAAGCGCAAGATCTACAATTAAACGCCCGCCTAGATTAAGATGTCGATAAAAACATTTCAGAGCATTTATAGAATCATCACGATTTTCAATTAAACAAAAGGATCCAGTAGGAATTATTATCGCTTCATATTTATGTGGCAGTGAAAATTGTTGTAAGCTTCCTTCATATAAATTAGGATGCAAGCCTCTCTCTTTACACCGCATACGGCAAGAGTCTAGCATTTCAGGCGAATAATCTATCCCATCAACTTTAAAGCCAGCTTCAAGAAATGGAATAATGACACGTCCCGATCCTACTGCTGCTTCGAGAATTCTCCCTTTACAACTTTTTAAACGATCTTGATAATATTCAATATCACCATTCAAAGAGTAACCGACAGGTTTTGTGAAATCATATAATTCCGTACAAAGTGTACTATAATAACTAAACATTTATTTTCTCCTCCGTTTTATGTGTACGGAAGATTCTAATTTACTTAATCTTTCCGTACCTCAAATTTTAATGAGAATTCGAAAGAGCTGACTGTCATAATATATCACTCGCTTTCTATAGAATATAATCATATTGTATAATATTCCCTTCAAAATGAACATATAGAAACCAAAATTCAGACTTATACTGAAAGGAGGATATGATGAATTCATTAATTGGATTTCTTTTTCTTCTTATCGCTATTAATGTTCTAATTTTCTTTATAGCAAAGCAGTGTAAACGAATATGGAAAATAGCCAGTGGTATTTTCATTCTTTCTTCTCCCATTTTCTTCTTTGCCACTTTGCACGTAATTGGAGAAAAAGTAGGAGATGATTAGCTGGAGGTTTTGCCGCTTTTATCTTTAGTGGCCTTTTAATCATTAATGCAATTTTTTTATTTGTTGTAAATATTATTATATCTACCAATAGAAATGCATAATACACTCCCTATGTTTGTAGGCATTTCTATTTCAAAATTTAAAGAGCTTACTATAGTAAGCTCTTTATCAAAAACTATTTATTTCACAATCGGCAATGTCACTTCACTCAATTTCACCGTTAGCTTCGTTCCTGCTTTCGGTCTAATTGTATAATCGTAATCACTTGCGATTAAAACGACCCCCATTTGATGCCCAGCTTTAAATACATAATCATCTGGCTGCATGTCCCATGTAAATGTGTAATCTTTACCAGGTTGAATCGCTGTTGAATTTTCTATACTATTTAAGTTTTGCGGATCCATCCAACCTCTCGTTACAATTTCAGGCCTCGCTCCGCCATAATCAACAAGTAAAGCTGTTAAATTTGAAACAGATCGATCAATATTTCCTGTTATTGAAATTTTAGGCGTACCACTTATTCGCATATCTTTTTGCAGTACAGGCATTGTATATACTAATCGATTCGCTATTTCTAACTCAGGGTTTTCTACTAGTTGATTTGACTTTATTTTAGCATCATCTACTAATGAGAAAACATTGTTTACTGATCCCATACTTAATGGTAGATTGACTGCTTTATTACTTAAATACATACGGACTTTTGATGATACAGCTGCTGGATCTGGCCAATTTTTTATTTTTTGCCACGATTTATTTTCACGTTGTACATCTACCATCGGTTCATCCATAATTCCATTTTCAATTCCATATAGCCAATAATCGAACCATTTATTTTGGGTTTGTTGCCAGTTATTACTTGATGTTCCACCATGTCCACCTTGATGTAACCACATTTTACGAGGAACATTATTTTTGCCAAGAGCTTCCCACCACTGTGCGAACTGCTTCGTTTTTACATTCCAATCATTTAAACCGTGAACAACAAACACACTAGCCTTCACATTCTTAACATCTTTTACATAGTTACGTTTATCCCAAAAATCGTTATAATCGCCTGTTTTACGATCTTGTCCAGCTGTTAGTTCTTTAATAATTTGCCCGCAAACTTCAGGGTTCTTTCTTGTTAGTACTGCTTCTGCCATATTATCTGTATCTTCTCCCTGATATCCACCTGGCGCAATAACCGCCCCATTTGCACGATAATAATCATACCAGCTACTAATCGCTGCGATTGGAATAATTGTTTTTAACCCTTCCACTCCTGTCGTTGCGACAGCATTCGGTAACGTACCATTGTAAGAAACTCCTGTCATTCCTACATTTCCCGAAGACCAATTTGCATTTACTTCCTTACCATCCTCTGTATATGCTTTCGCACGCCCATTTACCCAATCAATGACAGACTTCGTCCCTAGTATTTCTTGTTCATCTCCAGTTGTCGGACATCCATCTGATTTTCCAGTTCCGATACTTTCGCCTAAAATGACTGCATATCCTCTCGGAACATAATAATTACCATACGACCCAAGATTAACTGCCCCATACGGTTTTCCTTCATACGCATACAATTCTTCATCAACATTATAAACAGGAACATCTTTTAATCCTGATCGATATGGACTCATTTCATAAATAACGGGGACTTTCACATCTGAGTTCGTCTTTGGACGCATAACCTTTACTGATACACGATCTTTTTTACCATCACGATCACTATCAACTTCTGTCTCTACAAATAGATTTTCTACGATGGCTTCATCAAGTGAATAGATTGGCTTCGTCATCCCATTTTCTAATTCAATTTTCGTATTTGACATTAAACCCTCTGAAATTTGACCATTTAACATAACATTTTTGTCTTTTACGGAGCTCCCTTCATTTTCTTCTGCATGTGCAGTCATACTAGAAACTCCTGAAGTAATTGTTAAAGATAATATAGTCGATAGTGTAATTGCTATTTTCTTTTTTTTCATGCCCTTCCCTCCCCATATATTCCTTCTTTTACTATACATTAAAAATACAGAAAATTCAGTTTATATTTCGTAGAAAGTTGAGAAATTTGTAAAACATTCGAATCTTTCAAGATAATAGAAAAGGAACTAATAACAATTAGTTCCTTTCTATATACATATAAAATTGTATTTCTCCATCTTCTACCGAAACTCCGTATTCAAAACCATGTCTTTCTAATATACTTTTTACAATCGCTAATCCTAATCCAGTACCTGATTTTTCTTTACTGCGAGAAGACTCTAATACGTAAAAAGGCTCCCAAATTTTATCTATCTCTTTAATTCCCTCAGCAGCAATACCATTTTGAATTTGAAAATACACAATGCCATTTTTCTCTTCTAATATGATTTTTATATTTTGATTCGTTGTATATTTTATCGCATTAGAAATTAAATTTTGAAAGACCATTCTCATTTTATTTAAATCAGCATAAACAATCGTGTCACCAACACTATAGTTCACTTGCAACTTGAGTTCTTTCGACTCCAGTTCAATCTTATGCTTATCTATTATACTTTGTACTAGTGGTTCAATAGGGAATTCTTCTTTTTGTAAAATATCTCTTTCTAGTTTAGAAAATCGCAATAACTCTTCAATTAAATTTGAAATTTGATCTGTTTGTTTAATGATTGTATCAACATATGTGCCATCATCTAAACCGTCTTTTATTCCCATAGAATATGCTTTTACTAATGCGATTGGTGTTTTTAATTCATGAGTTACATCGCCCATAAATCGTTTTAAGTGGTCATTTCGATCTGTTAAATCTTGATGTGCTTCATGTAATTTATCACTCATAATGTTTATACTATTTGCTAAATCACCTATTTCATCATTCGTTTTAACTTTCGTCCGTTTAAATTTCAGACGTGAAATATCTTCTGCGACATCACTCAATTCATTCAGTGGTGTAGTGATTGTTTTTGAAAAAATCCAGACGAGCACGATAATAAGAAATAGTGAGAATCCCAAAATGTATAAATAAAATGAGTTAAGCGTTTTAATTACTTCATTTGAATGTGCGATAGAAACTCCTACTAAAATCAACATATCATCTTTCGCAATGTATTTCGCAAAAAAACTAGATTTTATCTTTTCTTGATCATATATTTTATTCGATTGTCCGAGGTTCTTCACTTTCGTAATTTCTTCTTTTGTAATCCAAAGTTTATTCAATGCAACTCTCTTTTTTGTAAGTTGCATGCGTAATTCTTCATTAATAGCATCTTCTGAACTATTTATTGATGTGTACGCAATCGTAACATTACCTTCATTTTCAATACGATTTATAGCATCATCTAGTTCTTTACGCGGTATTGACTGGATTTGCGCTGTAATGCCTTCTAAGCTTTCGCGTGTTTTGTGCACATTATATTTTGGTAAAAAATAGTTAATTAATAATAAAGAGATGGAAAAAATAAGGATGACTGTTAAAGAGATGCTGAAAAACAACTTTTTACCGAGTTTATTCACACTCTTCCTCCAAACTGTATCCTAAACCGCGATGTGTCTTTATAATATTTTCTCCTATTTTTTTACGCAACCTTCTTACATGCGTATCAACCGTTCGCTCTTCCCCAAAATAATCAAATCCCCAAACGATATCTAACAACTTTTTCCGCGTTAAAATCGTGCCTTTATGATTTAAAAAACATTTTATTAATTGTAATTCTGTCTTTGTAATATCTAATTCTTTCTCGTTTTTATATACTTTATTTTTGGTGAAATCTATTTTTAAATCTTGAACTTGAATAACATCTTCATGCTGTACAAGCTTTTTCGCTCGCGTAATTAGCACTCCTGGGTGAAATGGTTTTTTCACATACTCATCTGCCCCGGTTTGAAGAGCTGCTAATTCATCTTCACTTTCACTCTTCGCAGTAAGCATTAATACTTTTACACTCGAATTCTTTTTTATTTCCTGACAGACAGTAATACCACTACTTTTCGGCATCATCCAGTCTAAAATAGCTAAGTCAATTTTCTCATCATAAAATATTTGAAGTGCTTCCTCTCCATCCTTTGCTAATAAAACTTCGAAGCCTTCTTTTTCAAAATACGCTTTTAAAATTTTCAGCATATCCTGTTCATCATCCGCAATTAATACTTTCATTACATTTCCTCCATTACTTATAAACAAATATCAATTTTATCATACAACTTCTTTGTTACATCAATGTGACATAAAAATATTTACAACGTTTGAGGGTATAGTAAGTGTGAGGTGTTGTTTCATGTTCAAAAAAATAGGAGTCATTACTCTTCTCTTCTTTTTATTATCAACAAATGCGTTCGCAAATACAAATAAACAAATTGAAGTATTTGATTGTAAAAAAGAAATGGTCGTTCAAAAACAATCTTTAGATCCAGCTATTCAAAAAGAAGCTGTTCAATATGCTAAATCCATTACTGGCCCGTTCAAAAACTTAAACGTCGTTCCAAAAGATGGTCATATGATAAAAATCCCTTTATCTAAACCAGTTTCTATTACAAATCAATGGTTACATACAACAATTGATGAGGTACTTATTCTTCTCCCGCTTAATGAAAAACCTTATATTATGCTTTACGATGATGAGAATAATCCCCATTTTTATTATGTAAAAGGTAATCCGAAGGGTTTATTGAAACGAATGAATGTTAAGATGTAATTGCATAAGAAAGGTTCCATACTTGAGTATAGAACCTTTCTACAATCTTATCAGGTGACTTGAACCTTTATAATTTCCGATTTTTACAAATCCATTTGCGCTATAAAACTCTTCACCTTGCTTTGTATCCGAATGTAGAACAACAACGTGAAAATACTTTTCCGCATGTCTTAATAGTTTCTTTAATAACAACTTCCCTAATCCGATGCGCCGATAATCCTTTGAAATATAAAATCTCCTCAATCGGCCAATCTTATTATCTTTCGTATACGGATCTTGATTTAATCCCCCGATTCCAATTAACGTATCACCTCGAAAAATGCCATATAAACATTCGCCCGTTTTACTAAATGTATTTCTTTTACTTTCATATTCATTTATTAGTTTTATTAAGAAATTAAATCCTTCTTCTTTACTTTCCTGGACAAGGTGATTGACCTCATATTTTAGCAAATCTCCAATTCGTTTTATTTGTATATTTTCCAGCTTACTCCCCCACTTTCTCTATCCAAATGTATCTTTTTAAAAAATAAAAATGCCCAAGAATATATTATCCTGAGCATTCATTTGAATGTGAACTTATTCATTTTGTTATGTACGTATTCTTCAATTCTGGTAATATCCCCTTCAGTTCCATTAAATCATCAATTACTAAATCAGCATGAGCAAGCTCATCTTCTTGTGCAAAATCAAAATTACATCCAATCGCAATTAAACCATTATCTTTTGCCGCATTAATATCCGATAAACGATCCCCAACTACCGCTGCCTCTTGTATATCATACTTCTTCAAAATACCTTTAACTAAGTCACCTTTATTTAGCGAGTGTATTTGTTCAATACTGAATATTTCCGTAACCCATTGGTCTAAACCATAATAAGATACGATTGCCTGTAAATATTCCGTTAAACCATTACTAGCAATGTAAATGGAACAGTTATTTTCTTTTATAAAACTAAAAATTCCCTTTACATTCGGATATAAAGCACCATTTCCGTTCTTTATATTTTCAATTAGTCTTTCTAAAAAATATGCATCTGTTTGTTCCTTTACTTCATTAGAATGATTAGGTAATAAAGCTTCCCAAACTTTAGGTAAAGGTACACCCATAATTTCACGATATTTATCAATTGGTGTTATCGTATTCCATAATTGTAGTGACCGTAAATGATCAAATGTATCATCTAGTGATAACTCTAAAATTTTATCTGTTTGAAATAAAGTTCCATCCATATCGAAAATTAGTGCTTGTAACATGATATTCTCTCCCATTCTTTACTTATGAACTACAATACAGCTTTACTCGAAATATTTTTAAGCATCTCAACAATAATTTCTGAACAATAATTCGCTGCAGTTTTCGCGAAATCATCATATGAAACTTGCGCTGAATCATCTGCACTGTCAGAAATGCATCTCAAAACGAGAAACGGTATGTCATTTATATAAGCAACATGTCCAATTGCTGCTCCTTCCATTTCTGTACAATGAGGTGTATATTCAGTGACTAATTGCTCCTTTAATTTTGAATCCTCGACGAAGCATTCTCCGCTGACGATTCTTCCTTCATGAACAGTAATATTTAAACTACTACTATTAACAGCTTTTCGGGCTAAATCTCTTAATTCCTCGCTTGCATGAAACGCTTCTTGAAACGGAAATAGATTCTTCATTTGATTTTTATTAACATCATGATGCGTAACATTTGTAGAAATAACTAGATCGCCAATTTTCACATCCGGATGTAATCCACCCGCAACACCTGTATTAATGATAGAATTCACATCAAATTTATTAATTAAAATTTGTGTACATGCGGCGGCATTTACCTTTCCTACACCACATCGCGTAATAATAATTTCTGTATCCATGAAGTTTCCTTTATAAAAAGGTATTCCCGCAATAGTATGTTCCTCTTTAATAAGTAGTTTTTCTAATAGTAAGTCTATTTCTATTTGCATCGCTCCGATAATACCGATTCTGTTCATATATGTAGTCCCCTTAATTAATTTGCAAATATTCATCAATATCTTTATGAATTTGCATAAAAGCTTTATTCCAAAATTCATACTCTGTTAGATCAATATCAAAATGTTTTTTCATCAATTCTTCAACTGGGGCCTTTCCTGTTTCTCGTAAAAACTCTTTATACCTCAAATAAAATGCATTTTTATTTTCCTTTGCTATTTCGATTAAACTAAAACTCGCTAAATACCCAAATGTGTATGGATAATTGTAAAAAGGAACGTCTGCTATATAAAACTGAACGTATTTCATCCAAACAAACGGCTGATATTCTGTTAGTGCATTCCCGTATGCCTTTTCTTGCGCGGCTATAGATAATTTCTCAATTTCATCAGCACTTAAAGGACCTTCCTTGCATTCTTCATAAAACTTCTTCTCAAACTGAAACGATGCACGAATTGCCATAACATAATTAAAACTATTTCTTATTTTCCAGCTAAGCAATGACTTTTTCATCTCTACACAATCTGTTGTTTGAATTAAATAATTCATGGTTACCGTTTCAAAGAAAATAGACGCTGATTCAGCTGTACTCATTGGCAGATAATCATCTAAAAATGTTGTAGATTGTTCAAGACTCATAACATAAAAATGCCAAGCGTGTCCCCGTTCATGAGCAAGTACTCTTACACTATCAATTGTTCCATCATAACGAAGTGAAATGCGAGATTCTTTTTCACTGAAAAAAGGAGCACAAAATCCACCCGGCGGTTTATTATCTCTCGGTTCAGCATCGATCCAGCCATTCGCTATTGCATTCTGTGCGAACTGTGCCAATTCTTCATCTATATTTTTTAGTGCATCATATATGTTTTTTACTGCTACTGAAAAAGGAATAACAGCCTTATTACTTTCCTTCCATGTCATTAGCTCGTGCCATGTAATTGAATTCTTTCTTTTTTTATAACCGTTTAACGCAATTACTAGCTTCGTAAGATTTTGTTCCGTTGCATTCCACATTTGGGATAATGCAGTTTCAGAGATGCCATTTGCTTGTAGTGATTGTTTTAAAATCTCTGTCCCTTCCATTTCATCACTTTTAGCATGACGTAATCTTCCTATTTGATTCAATACAGTAGCAAAGATATCTTTTTCCTTATTCAAAGCATTTGTAAGAGAATCAAATACTATTAATCTTTCATTATGATTATCACTATTCATCGCAACGTAATTTGCTTGTCCAAATGATAAAGTCTCTTTATCGTGTATTACTTCTATTTTATTTCTTAATTGTGTATACATATCTTCCCAAGCTTTTAATTCATTTTCTATTAGTTTAATACTTGAATGATTTGTATTAACACTTTGTCCCTTACTAGATTCTATTAATAGTTGAACTTCTTTCTTTAATTGATTTACTTTTACACTTAGTAAAGTATTTTCAGGATGCTTCTCATCTTCAGCAGCACGGCAATATAAGTAATACTCTGCTTTTTCGATAGCCTGTATAAGTTGTGAAAGGATTACTGAGTCTTTTGTTGCTTTATATTCAATTTTTAATCTTTCTATCGTTTCTATAGAAAACGTGAAGTTTTGTTCTTGAGGATATAACCTGTCCAAATCCCATTGAGATTGGGCTTGTATTATTTTATTCATTTTGCACCCTCCTTTTTTTACAAATAGTTACAAAATTCTGCTCTTTTCACTATTATATATGAACTATCAAAATTTTAATATCTTGAAATATTCAAACTTATATGAATGTAATTTGATATTTCATTTTCTATTTCTTCCTATTTATATAAGTTGTAAGTATTACTACTTCTGCTAGTGAATTTCTAGGTTCGTATAGACTACACTGTTTATTTACTCTTTCTTTTGTTTGAAGTTTATAACTTTCACTCCACTTGGATTAATGTTATAAGTAATTGTTACAACATCGCGAGTCAATATTTTTAATAACATTTACGCTAGCTCGAATGACTGGAACTGATTTTTAAATATATTTCAAACAATTTGAAAAAAAATACCACCCTAACGATCTAAAAATGCTGGCTTTTACTGAGTATATACAGAATTTAAACATAGTAGAAAGTGAGAGAATAACTTATGACAACTCATATTGTACAATCAACCGACTATAATCAAGCATCTGATGCATTACGACGCGAAATTGCTGTAATGCTACAGCGAGTTTGGCCAGATTCCGATCCCCTGCCTGAGGGGAAAATTCCTGAAACACATCTTAAAGAATTTAATGTACACTCATTTTATTCCTATATAGATGAAAAGCTAGTCAGCTATGCAGGTGTAGTGCGCAAAACTATCCATCATAAGGGACAACCATTTAATATAGCCGGACTGAGTTGTGTAGCGACTGATCCGGATTATCATGGGCAGGGTTTAGGTTTACAAACAGTTGCTGCAGCTACTGAATGGATTGAAAAACAAAGCAATATAGATTTCGGTATATTCACATGTAAACCATCTTTAGCTCACTTTTATAATCGCGCTGGTTCCTGGCCTGTTTTACCGGATATAGTGCTTATTGGTAGAGAAGATGAAGATGCTTTATCTAGTGCATCCTTAGAAGCTGCTGTTTTAATGCGTTTGTTTTCAAAGAAAGCGAAATCCCATAAATCAATATTGCGTCATACCACTATTAATCTTGATTTTCCAATTTCTCAGTTTCTATAATACAGATAAACAAAAGCCAATTTCCATACGATAAGGACATTGGCTTTTTCTTTTTTATTTTGCTTCACATACGAAATTCGTATTTTGTGATTCCTTCCCATACAGAACCGCTAATGTGGGATAAAAAAAGGGTCTCCCTAAGAGCGTTAAAACACGTAATCTTTAGGATAACCTCTAATAATTTATAAACTAAGAAAACATATTACTGAAACATTTGGTTTCATGCTAGCCTTCACCGGTTTCCTATCTACCTTCTTACCTACTAAAAAGAAAGTTACTAACTAATATAAAATTACATATTTTTCATCCGCATAAAACAATTATATTAGAATTAAAAAAGGATTGATCAAAAGATCAATCCTTTACTCTACTTCATTTAAGAAGAACAATGTTAACGCACCAGGTCCTGTATGCGCTCCGATTGCAGCTCCAATTGTATTTACGATAAATACTTCACAGCCGAATCTTTCAGTAATTAATGCTTTTAATGCTTCGGTAGTTTCTAAATCATCACCGTGAGTCATACCGATTGTTTGACCTTTAAGGTCTTTCCCGCGCTCTTCCATAATATCAACAATTCGGCTTAATACTTTCTTTTTCCCTCTTACCTTTTCAAGTGGTACAAGTTTTCCTTCATCCACATTTAAAATTGGCTTAATGTTTAATAAACCACCGATGAAACCGGCTACTTTACTTAAACGTCCACCTCTAACAAGGTACTGTAAGTCAGCTACAGTGAAGATATGCTCCATATGCTCCATTAGAAAAGCGACTCGGTTTAATATCTCTTCTTTTGATGCACCCTCTTTTGCCATTTTTGCAGCCTCTAATACGACAATACCTTGACCGAGTGAGGCACATTTTGTATCGATAATTTCTAAATCTAAATCAGTGTATGTTTCTTTCACTTCTTTTTTTATGAGAACTGACGATTGATATGTACCAGACAATTCAGATGAAAAAGCTAAATATATACAAGGGTTACCTTCTTTTGCATAGGAAACAAATTTTTCTTGGAATGTTTCAAGTGAAGGCAATGACGTTTTATAAACTACGCCTTCTCTCATTTTTTGCAGTAATGTAACTGATTTTAATGTAACCCCATCTAAATACTCTGTTTCTGCTTCATCATATACACGGAGTGGAATTAAATCTATATCATATGCTTGCAGCAATTCTACCGGTAAATCCGCCGCACTATCCGTAATGATTTTAACGCCCATTTTTAAACCTCTATTCTGTTATAAATATATAAAAAAATAAAATAAAAATATTACTTTTAAATTATATACGTAAAACTTAAATGAAGAAAGGAAAAGACTTTATATTGTATGCACTATTCTTCAAAACTTGAACTGCAAATAAAAATGATTTCATTTTAACCTCTTTTTACAAGTTATTACACTGTGTATAATGAGAATATTACATTTTTTCTGAGAGAGGATACATATGAGCATTCAACTAGCTGCATATAATGATTTAGAATGGGTTAATAATCATTATGAATCGATAGGATTTGTACCAAGTGATTTAACACGAGACACAGTTGCGATCATTACATATAACAACGAGTATGCAGGTGTTGGACGTTTAGTCCAAATAGATGAAGGTACTATTGAAATGGGTGGAATTTTTATTCTCCCTAAATTTAGAGGTCTACAATTAGCTGGGCAACTCGTTTCATTTTTAGTACAAACTGCAAAAAAATTACAAATACTAAATGTGTATTGTCTTCCTTTCGAGGAACTAGAAAACTTTTATAAAAAATATGGCTATACTGAAGTCGATACTACGAAAGAAGTTGTCCACCCAATTATTCTAAAAAAATATAATTGGTGTTTGGAAAATTACGATAAACATGTTTTACTATTTAAGTTGTGAGTTTTGTAAAAAAGGAGTCAATGCACTTTGTATTACACATCAGATTATACAAGCAATTATCTGTGAATTAGCTTCTTTATTCAAACAACATATACGCCACATTTTATACCCGTTTTTAATAAGTGTTAGCAAGTTCGTTGACAAACTTGTTAGCACCTTTTCAAAACTTAAACCTGAAGAAATTCATACAATTAAGTAACTATCCTAGCTAGCAATAATATCATCCTTCATAAATATTAAAGTGAATTCATTGAGGATAAACCGTTTGGAGGATATTCTATAGCACTGAATGATTTACAAAAGATTACGCATTGATACGCTACGAATAAAAATAATGAGCTAATCAAGGGAATATAATCATTTTTATGTAATTCGCACTTGTACTTCCTGTTCTTGTATCACTTGAATGATTAATTCCAATACAATATTTTGTACTAACTGATACACATTGTCATGAAATGTACTTTGTTCTGATATGTATTCAATACATTGATATATATATCCTTCTACCAATAAGCTCCCTTTTTCAACTGTAAATTTATTTTGTCCATTCTTTTTTACTTTTGGTACTAAAAATTCGGTTTTTGTCAAAACAATCTCCTGTTCCACCTCTTTTATTCCTATGACTTTTTCTGTAAATACCACTTTTTCTCGTAAACTAATTTCACCTTTATATCTTCCTATTTCTATTGGTAGTCTGGCTGTTATATAATTACTTACTTCTCCCCCATTTTCACTCTCTAATATTATGCTGTGAATAGGAATCCATGAAGATGTCTCTACCTTATTCTCTTCATTATTCCCTTTAACTTTTTGATTATATAATTCAACAAGCACTCTCTTTTCATGAAGATTTAAAGAAACTAATTTACAATAAGCCTCCGAATGATACTGTTGCACTGTAGTTAATAACTTAGAATCTAATTCACGCCCCTCCGCATCTTTTTCATTTCGAAATACAAATGCATCTTGATTTTTCACATTTATTTTTGGAAATACTTTAAAGTTAGAAACTTCTGAAATAATAGAAAATGGCGTTTTCACTACCATTGAATGCACTGAAGTCTCTATTTTTGATCCTAAACCTATACTTTCTCTCTTTGATTCAGTTTCTTCACTTTTTTTCTCTGATTCATTTGCTACTTCTACTTTCTCTAATCCAATCACTTTATTTTCTTTTGCTGGTTCAGTCTCTTCACTTTCTTTGTTTGATTCAATTGCTATTTCTTCTTTCTCTAATTCTCTTTCTTCATATTCTTTTACTGATTCAATTTTCACCTCTTCTTCCTCTAATCCAATCGCTTTATTTTCTTTTGTTAATCCAGTTTTTTCACTCTCTTTCTCTATTCCAATTACTTTATCTTCTTTTTTTGACTCTGTTTCTTTACTTTCTTTCTCTATCCCCATTGCTTTATCTTCTTTTTTTGATTCTGTTTCTTTACTTTCTTTCTCTATCCCCATTGCTTTATCTTCTTTTTTTGACTCTGTTTCTTTACTTTCTTTCTCTATTCCCATTGCTTTATCTTCTTTTTTTGACTCTGTTTCTTTACTTTCCTTTTTTTCTCTTATTTCGCGCGAATCATCTTGAACATTCAGCATTTTCCATTTGTAAACTTTGTTCCATATTTCCTTACCAACCCATGGCTTATTCATCACCATCCCCCCATCTGATGAAATTCATAAAAATATGCTTTTTGTACGCGACCATTCCATCATTATATATGTTTTATAATAATAAAAAAGACATTGTCTTTTTATTAAAGACAATGCTTTTTTAGTCTTATACTTGTACTTGTTGTACTTGTAAAACTTTTAAAGTAAGATCTAGTACAATTTTTTCACGAAGAGTTCCAAATGGCTCGTTTAATTCTGTTGGACAAGGTGAAAAGTCTAATTCGAAAAATTGTGCGCTTACTAATTCACAATATGGTTGTTCATTATAAAAAACTGTATTTTCGAAGAAGTATTTGTCTAAACGTGGTAAATCACCATTTTTAGGATTAATAAAGTGAGATGTAGTATCTGAGGAAGAAGCTACTACAGCTTGTGATAGAAAATCAGCTGCTGTTAAATCTGCAAAACCAGAAAATGGAACATTTGCAATACGATCATATAGCACTCCATTACACTCATCATTTGCATATTCAATATTTTTACGAATATATCCTTGTACAAATAATTTTGCTCTTGTAACTCGGCGGTAATTTGTACCTGGTACTGGAGTAAATGCTACAGGAACTAACTTACATTGTGTTAAAAATACATTTTTTAACACACGTTTAATCTCAGTTGCTGGAGGATCTAATGAAATATCAGATTCTACAACAATTTGAATTGTTCTTTCTGCTAATACAACTGGTATTTTTACAATCGGTGTTCCTGGAGTAAGAATTGGTGTTGCAGCTGCATCACTTAATGGCGTTTGAGTTTGTCCATCTACCTGACATGGTACATTAATTGGGCATTGTTCGCTCATATTTTATAATCTCCTTTATACAATATTTTGGAGTTTTTTAACTCTCTATACTGTATATGTATCTCTTCTATTAATGCGTGGGTTTGTATAATAGTTACTTTCATCATTTACAAAAAAATAGCAAATTTAGTGTTAGTTAAACACACATAACTTAATATATTAAGCCTTTATGATTATCTATCTATATAAAAAGAGAATTTCTGAACCCTCATCGTGGAAGTAGGAACTGATGTGTTAATTATATTCACTAGTAATAGAAGAAAAATCAATATTAGTATCACTCTACTGTTGAAAAAAATAAAAACCGACTAAAAAAAGTCGGTTTTTATACCCAAATTCTTGCGGAATCCCTTCATCCTTATCATTAATATCATTGTTTTATTCTCAAATTTTTCACTAAAATTTATCAACTCTTCTTAGGAAACCAATCTTGTCGTCATTCTTTTCCCTTAATTTCATTTATTAACATCTCTTTTAATACCTTTTTATCTTTGGATAGTTTAGTTTTTGTTTGCAATTATAAAAAATAAGACTACTAAACGTTAATTTACTAGTCTTATGACGTTGTACAATCCGTACACGCTCCCGTTCATTCACTTATTATTTGCAAAATAAGTATCATATGCCTTATCAAAAACATACCCTAGCTTTTCTGCTAATTTGACAGAAGTACTATTCGCTGCGTCCCAGTTTGGATACCTCCCCTTTTCTAAACAATCCAATATTAAGGTCGCACAAACTACAGTTGCCAATCCCTTTCTTCTATGATCAAGATCAGTAGCAACTTCAATTTCAATACCATCATTATAAATACTATATGATGATGCACCGCATACGACTTCTCCATTATACAAAATGCTATAACCTATACCTCGATTTACATAATCATCTATTGATCGAAATTGACTTGTAAAATCTTCAGAAACGTTGTGTAATGTTGGATTATTTGCGATATGCTCATCTATTTTTCTTAATTCATATCCTTTTGGAAGTGCAGTTATAAAAGATTGTAATTTTGAGCGATTAAACACTTCTGCATTTCTTTTAAATTTATATCGTAAAAACTTATCTATTTTTCTTTCATGGAATGTTTCTAAACGCTTTTTCCATTGATCACTATTTACGATTACTAAAATTCTTTCAGGGATGTTACGTAATAACTCTTCTGTCTCTTTTGCATTTGGATCCCCAGCGTAAAATGTGAAAATCCCTACCGTAATTTGCGCTACTGTCGGGTTTTCAAGATCGTTCACCCAGGCATTGCCCATATGTCCTTGTAAATAAGAAAGTAGAACAACATTATTAAA
This sequence comes from Bacillus sp. AC266, assembly GCF_979253805.1. Lineage (NCBI taxonomy): Bacteria > Bacillati > Bacillota > Bacilli > Caryophanales > Bacillaceae > Bacillus > Bacillus sp. AC266. The sequence goes on along the minus strand of NZ_CEEDEC010000001.1, from coordinate 571,633 downwards.
ATCCTCGAACATAGAAACTAATTTTTTTCTTGTATGTATTTTTGCCTCATATATCATTTACATTCCCGCTTTCTTTAAAATCAACTAGACTCAACATTTTCATGAGTTAACTTTTATTAGTATTCTTATACACACTTATTTATTATCTAAGTAAATGTCTATGAAACTCAACTCTAAAATATCAAATAATTATAAATTATACGTAAATTCAATTTTATTATAACATCTAATTTCATTGAAATGATTTACCAATCAAGAATTGCTATTTTCAGATTCATTTTAGTCCTCATATCTCATTTTCTATTTACAGGTAAAAACATTATTATTCACAAATAATAGATAGCATTAGGACCATACCACATAGCTATCCACTCAATTAATACATTGTTTCCCAAAACGAAAAATTTGTAATTCCTCAATATGAAAATACATACATCCCGATATTCTAATGAAAACTATTTGTTGATAAATTTTTGCATGTATACCAAATCAAGATAAATAACTGTAAGATTGATTTGTAAATAAGCTTATTAAGGGGATTATAAAATGTCTGATTTGTATTCTCGTCTTTCAAAAAGTGATGCCGCGGTTCTTCTAGTGGATCATCAAACAGGTCTTATTTCCAGTCTAGTGCGTGACTATGGTGTTGATGAATTCAAGAATAATGTTTTAGCTCTTGCGAATACCGCTAAGTTTTTTGATTTACCTGTTATTTTAACAACTAGCTTCGAAGACGGTCCTAATGGTCCACTCATGCAGCAATTAATCGAACTATTTCCAAATGCGCCTAAAATAGCGCGTCCTGGACAAATTAACGCGTGGGACAATGATGAATTTGTAAAAGCTATTGAAGCAACGGGTAAAAAACAGTTAATTATCGCAGGTGTCGTTACTGATGTTTGTGTTGCGTTCCCAGCTCTATCAGCTATAAATGCAGGGTATGAGGTATTTGTTGTAACGGATGCATCTGGAACTTTTAGTAAACAAGTTGCTGATGCCGCTCTTATGCGTATGGCTCATGGAAGGGTGCAACTAATGAACTGGTTTAGCGTTGCAGCAGAATTACAACGTGACTGGCGAAATGATGTTGAAGGTTTCGGAGCTTTACTTGCTAAGCATCTTCCAAGTTATCAAAATATCATTGGAAGCTATATGGGGGCTCAAAGAGAGCTTAGCAAGTAAAATCTTAATATAAAATCAGAATTGGTATTGCATTTTCGTTAACTTGATGGCGATATATGGTAACAATGATGACTAATTATTCCTAATAAAATTCACTCCCAAAAAAACTTACAGCAGGTACTTACATAATTAAAAAAAGGGCTGTCGTAGCAGCCCTTTTTTTAATTATTTTACTAATATTGTATAATCGCCTACTCCACCGCTATATTTATTTACACTTAAATAAATATCCCTTGCAATTGACTTCTTTCATATTTTGTTACGTAAGCAGGGTACCTAATTTGCATGTTTATGGCAGTGACGCATTAAGGACTAACACGTATCAATTGATAGTACAAACCAGCCTATTTCCCGCTACTACGGCCTATACAGTATAGAAAACAATAAATACCTTTACTTTCATTAGTGTATCTAAAGAGAAGCTAAAAAGTTTCCGATTCCACACAATAAATGGCTAAATTCAAATGTAACAATATTTCATTTAATCATTTTTATGTAAAAACCCTCATTATAGTGTACGAGGGTTAATTACGATAAATACGTTATAACTCCTTCTTAGAAATGTAAGATTCCATCTCACCATTTTTATATATTCTAGTTAACTTAATAATTGAATTGTACATCATACTATTGTCGTTAATAATCTCTTTTTTCATCTCTTCTATTTCGGCATTTCCAGTTCCACTCTCTATTTTTAAACAGTTTGAAATGTTGAGGTATCCATTTGATGCGAAAAGAATGATAAACGTAATATCAGGGAAGTTAATAAACAGTAATCCAAATTTCAATGGATTTCCAGTTATATCCGATAAGATTAATCGAAAATCTAACAGTTCAGGTACCGGAACGAAATCTTTAGAAACAATCGCTTCACCTACTATAGTAATTTGCTTTACTACATTCCCAAGCTCATCTACAAATTCAATACATCTAGGTGGATCAATCGTTGTTGCCTGTAAAGATAAACTTAATTCAGGATTATTAAAATCGAAGAATAGTGTACTTCCCTCATTTAAACAATGTGGACAAACATTTCCAAGTAAACTGAATTCATCTTCAATAAATTTAACTTTCGTTTTACAACTACAAACTTTCCCTATTCGAATCGCATCAATTCTTGAACAATCTACAAATATTACCTCACTGTCTTCTTGTGCAAACGACACTATACCTTTTATCTCATTAAATGAAATAAAATAGGATACAACTATTTCGTTTCCGTCTATTACAATACTCTCAACCCTAGAATAAGGATGTAAACTTTTCAAAAATTCACATATACTATTTTGACAACATTGACAATCACGTTTCGGCTCACAATCCACTGATTCTCCATTCCTTTCCTATATGTTTTACCTAATAAATATAATATGAAAGGTATGTAAGAAAAGCTTGGACAATATAACTCTAATATTAGTCTAGATAAGTATACAGACATATGCCTGTCAAATTAAGAAACTCATCGTTCCTCAAATAAGTAATAAAATATATTTTTCACTATAAATGCATATAACAATTTCATCTTTCAACAAAAAAGCGTTATAATAAAGTGAAACTTCTATTAGCGGGGAGCTTTATCTCCTACTAATGGTTAGCCCTCACCAATCGGGCTCTTACGGGCAGTTATCTCCTGCCGTCCTCATCATTTGCTTCTTCACCTTGAGGCGGGAGTCTACTGCTCGTTATTGCGGGATGAATTGCAGCCTCTAAGATTACGTAATAAAGGAGATTAAAACAATGACTAAAATTAAAGTATATCAAGTAAAAGAAGAAAATATGGAAGCAGTAAAAAACATCATTGATGTTGAGGAACAAAACCCAACTGCTGAGAACTTACAAAATCTATATACATGTGTATTAGATACTGAAGATATGGCATTACCTGAATCATACGTTGAAGAAGATATCTTAATTGATTCTATGGAAGTTATGGTTAACGCTTCTCAAAGCAAGCTAAGAGACTTAGGTACATATGATGTAATCGAAGTTCAAAACAAAGGTAAGAAAACACAAATTTTATTATTAGCAGACGAAGAATACGAAATTATCGAAGGCTAATTCGACTCCGTACATAAGAAAAAGCTCCTTTCAAAATTGAAAGGAGCTTTTTCTTTATGCTTTTGATGTTTCACTTTTCACCTTGTTTTGTTCTTTTTTATATACCATGCGCTCATTTCCCATAAAGAAAACGAATACGAACGCTAAACTTGCGGGGACTAACGCCCACATAAATGTCTGAACGATTGAACTAGAGAGAGCTTCAATAATTTTATCTAATATTTGCGGCGGAATTTGAGATCTTGCCGATTCTGATAGAATAGCTCTTGAATCTCCTAAAGCGTTTGTATTCATTCCCCCGCTCATATCTTTAAACGATTCTTCTAATTGATCCTGGAAACCAGTTCTTTGAATCATTCCGAAGATTGTAATACCAAGTGTCATACCTAATGAACGAATGAAGTTACTCGTTGAGGTCGCAGAACCGCGTTGCTCCATACCGAAGTTATGAATAGCAGCCATACTTAGTACAGAGAATGAGAAACCAACTCCAAAACCGATAATAACCATATAAATTGTTAATAATATACGACTTGTTTCTGGCGTTAATGTACTTAATAAGAATAATCCGATTAGCATAATTACAGCAGAAATAATCATAATGTTTCGGTAGCTAAGTTTCGATGTTAAAAATCCACCTAACTGCGCTGTAACTACTGATCCTAACATCATTGGTAATAACAATAATCCTGAGTTTGTTGCCGTACCACCGTATACACCTTGAATAAATAACGGAATGTACACAGTTGCTGACATAAATGCCGCCCCGTAACATAAGGCAATAATTGTACTCATTCCGAATAGACGTTGTTTAAACATCTCAAATGAAATGATTGGTTCTTCTACTTTTCGTTCAATAACAATAAAAGCAATTACTAAAATAGCGAACCCAGCAAATAAACTTAAAATAAAGCTAGAATCCCAATCATACTTTTGTCCGCCTAATTCTAAGGCGAACATTAAACAAACTACTGCACCAACTAAAGTAATTGCGCCAAACCAATCAATCTTTTGTTCTCTATGAACTCGTGACTCTTTATAAAATAATGTAATAAAAATAAGTGCTAAAATTCCAAGTGGTAAGTTAATATAAAACACCCAGTGCCAGCTAATATAATCCGTAATATATGCGCCAAGTAATGGCCCGAAAATACTTGATAAACCAAATACTGCTCCGAATAAACCACCCATTTTCCCGCGCTTTTCTGGAGGGAAAATATCAAAAACGATAGTAAATGCGATCGGCACTAGTGCCCCGCCGCCAATACCTTGAATGGCACGATAAATACCTAACTGTGTAATATTTTCAGCAGTTCCACAAAGTGCCGAACCAATCATAAATACGATTAAACCGAAAATAAAGAATCTCTTTCTACCATACATATCTGATAGTTTACCGAAAATCGGCATACCTGCCATTTCTGCGACCATATAGGCAGAAACGACCCATACAAAGTTTTCAAGGCCTCCTAAATCACCAACGATTGTTCCCATCGCTGTTACGACAATGGTATTATCCATTGATGCCATTAAAATCCCTAGCAATAAGCCCGCCACAACAAAACCGAGCTTATTATTCTTCTCAACCATAACCTTGCTCTCCCTCATACTACTTATATTTGTTTATGTTCTTTTACGACTGCATTACCTTTCTGATTAAAACTAGTGTGATATTCTACTACACTAATTTCACAGCCAGGGCCAATTATAACATGATTTCCTCTTACTACGTCTGCTATTGTATGTTCTAAATAAATATCATCCCCTTCAATAATTGATGTTTGAAGGCTTCCTGCATGACTTGTAAAAGGAATAAATCTCGCTTTTTTACGTACTGTAATCTTTTTCCCACCGATTTCTCTCACTTTACTTCCTTCATAACGAAGTGAGATTTCAATATTTTCAGCATTAAGCAAACCATCACTTTCAAGACCACCAGTTAGTAATAATTCCTCTACTTCTATATCTCCCTTTACATTTAAAGCGCCTTTCACATCTACGAAATCACCGGATAGCTTCCCTTTAAACTCTATCATACCTCTAACTTTTGTTTTATTAATTTGTCCGTCGCCTTGTACTTGGGCATTGCCATATACTTTTACATATTCCGCCTCCATATTCCCCTGTACTTCACTATCTCCATACACGACATAATTTTTCGCTTTCATATTGCCACGTACTTCACTCGTACCATACGTTTTAAAATCATTACAACTCATATGATTAGAGATTGTTCCTTCGCCGCGTATCTTTACTTTGTTATAATCTCCACCTGCTGAGCTACCTGATCCATTTACAATAAGACTATGTTGATTTTCCATACCGATTCCTCTCTCCCTTTTAAACTTAAACTTGCTTAATTTCTTTTACATTTGCGCTTTTATCAACAGTAAGAACCCCAGTATATTCAATTAGTTCAATCTCACAGTTCGGCCCTACAGTAACATTGTTTCCCCTTACTGTTTTAATGTGAGCATAATCAATATCGATATTGTCACCTTCTAGCAGTTCAGCTTCTAACTGTAAGCCAAATACTGTTTTAAATAGTCTACTAAAAGCACTCAATCTATGTTTTACTTTAATGGTTTGGCCACCAATTTCTTTCGCTCTACATGTACCATGAATATTTATATTAATTTCATCTGCGCTTAATAATCCACCAACTGTAAATTGCCCTTCTGAAGAAAAAATATCAACTTCACAATTACCATCAATCGTCGCTTGACCATTGATTTTAAATTCTTCACCAGTTACATTACCACCTATCGTCCCTTTTCCTGCAATTTTTAAAGTGGTCGCCTTTACATCTTGTGTAATTGTCCCTTTCCCATCGATTCGCATCATTTCCGCACTAACTGTACCCTCAACTTTACCTGATCCGCTAATTCTCGCATCGCTACTTTTCAAATCACCAGTAACAATTCCGTAACCATTACATTCAAATTGGTCGCACTCAACGTTTCCATTAACAGTTCCTTTTCCATTTAGTTGCACTTTATGAAACTCTCCACCGTTTGATGAACCATATCCGTTTATAATTAAATTTTCTGTACGCATTATTTCTCCTCCACTACAACAGTTTAGTTTTTAATGCTTCGGTATATTTCATAATTGCTACACGTAAAACAATCTTTGTTCCCTTTTCAAAAATTAAATCCTCAACGCTTGATACTAAGAAGCATGTAGAAATCCCTAACTTCCGAATAATAACTAAGTCACAATTTTTATGTTTAATCGCTTCATAATTTTCACGTAAAACTTGTAAAACCATTTTCCCTTCTTCTAAGCTAACGTCTCCTGATTGAAGAAGTTCTTCTAACACGTATACATAAAGAATATCTGCAAATTGAAAATCTGCCGTTTTGTTCGTTTGCTCCATGAAAAATTGTAAAACAGGTTCTGATGTAATTTCTTTACGAATGAGATCTTCCTTTGCTAAAAGAATCTCTGTTACGCTTGGTGAAAACATATTTGCCAATTCATCAAGCGATAGATCCTCTTTCATCGTTTGAATTTTATCAATACGCTCTAATATCTTTTCTTTCGGAAAAAATGTTTCCTGACCTGTGAACGTTGACTTCCGTACAAACCAATCTTCCGGTATTAAATTTTTTCTCTTCCACCTATATAACTGTCCGTATGAAATACCAGTTAACTCTAATAAATCTTTTTTTGAAATTAAATCTGTAATCAACTGTATATCACTCCTTCCTAACAACAATGTAACATAACACTGTTACGCTGTAAATGAACTTTTATAACATGTAGCGTAAAAATGTGCAAAACAAACTTCATTTCCATACAAAAAAGGTTCTTACACATCTTACTAAAATGCATAAGAACCTTTATATATCAAGGCTTAAACCATATTTGATAAAAATCGATCCAACCTTGTGGATTGATCATTATATTTTGCACTTTTTCGTGTGAACTTACTTGCTGTTTGTTACGATATAAAGGAATAATATGAATTTGACGTAACAATGTGTCTTCAATATCGTGTAACAGTGTCATCCGTTTCTCTAATTGATTCTCTATAAAATAAGACTGCAATACTTCGTTAAATTTTATATTGCTATGCTGATGAATAAAGCTGTTTTTTGTAAGAAACATATATAGTAAACTATCTTCTATCCGTTCACTAATTGTCGCACTATCATGTATTATATCAGCCTTTTGTATCGTACTTGCTTGCAATAACTCTTTTGTTTCAAGAAAAACGACTTCAATAGTGACGCCATACTTCGCACACTCTTTTTGTATCCAATATGAATCTTCAACATGATCTTGTTCTGTAAATGTATATAGTCGCAGTGTTTCATTACGGTAAGAGCTCTCTTTAATAAGCGTATATATGTCCTCATTTATATGTATAGTGCCACCCTTTGTTAGAACCAATTCTTCTGCTATTTCTCCGCGCGCTCCTTGCAATTCCTCGATAAGCGCATTGCTATGAATGATTTTATATAGAGCTTTCCGAAACATCGTGTTTTGCATAGGTCCTTCTTTTGCGATATTTAATGTAATGTATGTTACATTCGACTCAAGTCTAGTTAGTTCTTTATGATGCTTTTCTATATTGTTATAGTGTGCTTTCGCTAAAATATCGCACGTATTTACGCTTTGCTCTACATTCCATAATTCAATTCGATCGAGAAATGTTCGCTCGCGAAAATATAAACCATTTGCTTCTAATACGAATACATCCTCATTCTTTTCACATAATCGAAACGGTCCAGTACCGATTAACCTTCCATCTCCATCTTCATTTACAATAGAACACTGTTCTGTACTTAAAGCATGTAAAAACAACTTATTATCTGTAGATAAACGGATCTGCACAATGTAGTCATCAAGAATATGTAAACTTTCAACGTGCTGTAACACCCAAGCATGCGGGTTATTTTTCTCTTTCATAAATCGTTTAAATGTATGTACAACGTCATAAGCAGTAAATTCTTTCCTGTTATGAAACTGAACACCTTTTCGTAAGTAGAAGGTCCATATATATTTCTGGTCATCATATTCCCAATAAAACGCAAGTCTTGGCTCTACACTGTTTGTATTTCCGTCTATATACACTAACGTGTCGTATATATGTTTTACCATATGACATTCCGAACGCATCGTAGCGTATACAGGATCTAATGCAATATCTAGATTCATTTGGACTTGCAAACGTAGCACATCTCTTCTCCCTTTAGATGTCCTTTCGACTTGATAACCGAATATCGAATCAATCCACGTTTGAAATTGCGTTTGAAGTGATGGAAAATACGAGCTATATCTTTCAATAAATGCACTTCCACTTTTTACGTCCCCTTGTTTCGTTATTTCTTTTCCTCTTTCTAAAATTAAAGAAAGTGGATGTTTTTGAAATAACAACTTTGAACGATTTCCTCTCCCTCGGCCTGGAAACCACATAATCCAATTAAATTCTTCTAATTTTTTTATGATTAATTTACTATTTCGCTCTGTACAAAATAATGTTTCAGATATATTTTGTATAGTTATTTCTAATTGTTCTCCCTCTGCTCTCCCATTTCCATACTGGAGCCACAGGTGCATATATTGCTCCAAAATAATCATAAAACGCCCCCTAAAAGATGAAAAATCTTCCTCTTTCATTCTACCCTTTTTCATTTCTGGCTTCCATCTTATCATTTCAATATAGAAAGGAGGAAATAAAAATGAAGTATCTTTTAAAACGTTATAATAAGCCTATTCTCATTCGATTGTTCGGTGAATTGTTAGTTCGAACGACTGAAGCGATGTTAGCTATCATTTTTATCGTTCATGTTAATAAAGCGTTAAATGGTAATGTCATCGTTACAATGCTTCTTTTCGGATTACAGCCTCTCGCTGATATTGTGTTTACATTAATCGCTGGGGGTGTAACAGATAAATACGGCCGAAAGAAAATAATGTTACTCGGATTACTTTTACAAGCTTTTGCCGTAAGCGGCTTCGTTTTTGCTGAATCGGTCGCCTTTTTCGCCTTATTGTATGTAGTAAATGGTATTGGACGCTCTTTATATATTCCGGCACAGCGAGCACAAATCGCTGACTTAACGAAGGAAGAACAACAGGCAGAAATATTTGCTGTTCTGCATACTACGGGAGCAATCGGCTCTGTAATTGGCCCATTAATCGGCGCCTTTTTCTATACTAGTCACCCTGAGTATTTATTTATTTTGCAAGGTGTAGCCCTTACGCTATATGCTATTCTCGTTTGGACGCAGCTTCCTGAAACGGTCCCACTCAGACAAAGCGTTAATAAAACTAAAGAAGTATATTCGCCAAAACAATTTATTTCAAAGCATTATGCTGTGTTTGGACTTATGGTTTCTACACTACCTATTAGTTTTTTCTACGCTCAAACCGAATCAAATTATCGTATATTCGCCGAAAGTGTATTTCCAAATTTTTTATTCATACTCGTATTTATCTCAACTTGTAAAGCAATCATGGAAGTTATGCTCCAAATTTTCCTTGTGAAATGGTCTGAACGATTTTCTATGCCTAAAATCATTGTTATTTCCTATACTTGCTATACGTTAGCTGCGATTGGCTACGGTTATTCCACAACAATATGGTCATTATTCTTCACATTGCTCTTTTTAGTAATTGGGCAAAGTATAGCTTTGAATCACTTACTACGATTCGTTTCACAAATCGCTCCAAGTCATAGACGCGGATTATATTTTTCTATATACGGTATACATTGGGATATTTCAAGAACTTTCGGGCCTTTTGTAGGTGCATTGTTATTAAGTAAATTAAACGGTAGTACTCTATTTTATATTTGCGCCTTCTTATTAATAATCGGTGGTATCATTCAAGCTTTTTTTGTTCAATCGTTAGAAAGAAACAAAACAAAAGAGCTGTCCCTATAGGAACAGCTCTTCATTTAACCTGCCATTTTATTAATACTATCCTCCGGTGAGAACACAGAAATATGATGTACTTTACCAGTTGACTTTGGAATAACGAATTTCAATTCAAATTGGTCATTTACTTTATAAACGTATATTTTGTCATTACCATTTACTTTAACAGACGCTGGTTTTCCTAAAGCCTTTTCGATTTCTTGCAACGTAATCGATTTGAGTTCTGAATGATATGAGCGAACGTCAAAGACTTGAGATCCTTTGTTAAAGCCAAATGCTACATTTTTACTTGTAAAAGTTGCATACATCCCGTTGCCTGCTTGATCAGTTTTATCTGCTTTTCCCCACTCTTTTTCTATTTCCTCGATGTCACCTGTATGTGCTGCATATGGTACGTTAGGTACTTTACCTTCTTTCGCTTGCTCAAATAAATCTTTTACATGGTTAATTGATTTTTGATTAAGCACTGTATTTTTCGTATTAGACTCCGTTGAAGGTTTTACAGAATCATGACCTTTTGGTTTTTCCACAGGTTCTTTCTCTTTTTTGGGAGCAGTCTCTTCATTCTTTTTACCCGTTTCTGACGTATCACTCTTTTTTTCCGTACTATTTTCTGATGTTGAATTAGTTTGCTTCTTTTCCTCAGCGTTAGTACATGCGGTTAAAGCCGCTACACACGTTAAAGTTAGAAAAAATATAAGTACTTTCATATATACTTTCATTATTTCCAGCCTCCTTCTTCAACATATTCACTTTTGTAACCATTCCATTACACTACTCTTTAAATTATTTTTAGTCCAAAAAGTAAGTGCTTCGCTTTCCCCGAAAGTATTCACAATATACTCCATATACGATGTTCCTAAAAAATAACCGAGTCGGTTGCATCCGAAATAAGTCCCTCCTGATAAACGGAACCATTCTTTCTCTTTTTCATCTGTCCACCCTTTAACATAATCTTGTAAAAAATGTTTCTTAATATGATCTTTATGTTCTTCATAGCAATACAACCAATCGTCACCATCATTATCATATGAATAATAGACTGATTTACTTAATCCTTTAGCTATTCTTTGCGATAAATATGTCGCGACTCCCTCACGATATAAACTAACCGCTGCATCAGTCCATTGTGCTTTAGTCCAATCCATTCCACTCTCTTGCAATACGAAATTATGATATATATGACCAATTTCATGAGCAACGATAACACGAAGATGCTCCCTTTCAGGAGATAATTTTTCTGCCGAAAGAAATATATCCCCAATAATATCTCTTTCTACAAATGCATTGGAGCCAAACCCACCTACAAATAGATGAAAAGTCAAATCTATATTAAAACCAAATTGAATGTGATACTCCTCACTAATTTCTTGAATAATAGATGGTAAAGTTTCCGAAATAATACGGATGTCTTTTAGTTTTTCAGGATATTTTTTAATTGCACTAGAAAGACGTTCTTCCGTCTTAGGACAATGATAATTAAAATACTCTTCAAATGCTTCTGGATACATATCATAATATTTGTCCAAGTCATGTAATCCTATATCATCGCTTTCCAAAAGCTTCAAAAAGCTTGGAATTGTATTGTTAATCATCTTATTCATCTCCTTGTATACACCTTCTCTCCATACTCGCTATATCCTTTTTGTAACTTGAATTAAACTGCTACAAAATCTCCTTTAAATGCAAAAAACCAGCAGAAAGTGAATACTCATTCTCTGCTGGTTTAATGTTTTGTTCCTTCTGAATCTTATTCAAATCATTTGTCATGATCAGAAATCCATTAAGATTACCTATTTATATAATTAAAAAAGCTGCCCTATTAAAGGACAGCTTCAAATATGTATTTTTACACTTCGATAGATTTACCGTCTTCAACGATATGGTAAAGTAAGTGCGCTAAATGATGAATTGGACCATTTTCTTCCTCTTCTTCATTTGTCTCACCTTGGAATTCAAGATCATTTAAGTATAGTGCTAAAAATTGATAGAACAATTTCAAATCAAATCCGTAGCAAGCACTTGGTTCTTCATGATCTCCTTCATATTGTAACATTAAGTATTGCTCGTTTCCTTCTGTATCTTCAGCATCAAAGAATACGAAGAAACCAACGTTTGTATCTAAATCAAATAGATGACGAGTACCTTTTTCTGTTGCTTTCTCGAAGTCCTCTTCACTTAATTTATGTACTGTTGTTGCCTTTGCATTATCCTCTTGATGAAAATTTACTGTAAATGATTTCAATGCTGACACCTCCTGATTGTATAACAGTAGCATAACAGATTAGACAACATAATACAAAGGGACTGCTTACAAATGTAAACAGTCCCCTATATTCATTTCCGCATTGCACGGAATATAAAGCTTACGATGAAAATCAAAACAATCGCGCCTATTAAAGCCGGAACAATCGCATATCCGCCTATAACAGGTCCGAATTTACCAAGTAACGCTGTACCAAGCCAAGAACCGACAATACCTGCAATAATATTACCGATTACACCGCCAGGTACATCCTTCCCAGTAATTAAACTTGCAAACCATCCTAATATACCACCAACGATTAAAGACCAAATCATATCATTTCCTCCTTTATAATTGACCAATAAAAATTATAATCAGAAACAATTGCTTACCATTAGTTATGTTACATTTTTCGTAAGTTATTCGTCTTATGAAAATCATTCAAATCTGCTCACCCTCTTAAGGACAATCTGGCTTCAATATTGTTCTCATAAATTCGTCTTTAAACGCTTGATAATTAAATTCAACGGCAATTTTTTGTATAGGACGATTATCAAACGTCGTTGGCTCAGCTATTTTTCTAAAATCTGCAACACTTTGACCTCTCGTTACATCATTCGTCGTACTAATCCAAACTGCTGATTTTTTATATTCAAAAATATCATCATTTATAAATGAAATGAACGGAAGTAAATCGTGAATCGGACTCCCAGCAATACCTGGATATTCTTTTTTGTAAAAGTTCTCGTAATAAAAATCGATCATTGGCTTTATGAGTTTCGCCTGCCCTGTTCCTTCTTTATCAATAATATCGACCATTTCAGGGGTAATAAGAGCACGCTGCGTTACATTTAACGGATATATTGTAGCATTCTGCGCATATTTCATAACGATATTCGCGGCAATTGGATCGCCGTAAAAATTAGCTTCTGATACAGGTGTAACGTTTCCCGGAAATAGAAAAGCACCGCCCATTATATAATAAGAACATACTCGATTCATTAAATTGGGGTACAATAAAAATAATGTTGCAAGTGTTGTTAATCGTCCCGTCGCCACTATAATAATATCTTCTGGACAAGGCTCAATTAATTTAATCAATTCACAAAAATTTTCTCTGTCACAAATTCTCATTTTCGGTGGAATAATTGGACCTAAACCGTGATCCCCATGAATTTCAGGGAAAAACAAAGGTTCTTCAGCTGTCATTGGTCTACTGGCACCTTCAATAATCTTCACTTTTGTAGCATAGTATCTTTCTAAAAAATAAACATTTTCCGTAACAATTTCTCTTGATACATTTCCATACTCTGCAACGATACCGATAATATCTAATTTGCATGTTTTATTCGCATAAATTAACGTTACTGCATCATCAATACCAAAATCTCCGAAAAAGATTATTTTTTTATTAACTTTCCTCACCCCTCTCCAGCATAATCTACTATTATTATTATTATGCGAAAAAGACAAGGCGGTGAAACAGAGATAATTAAAAAAGCCGCCTATTTATTGGCGACTTCAATCTTTTTATAAGATAAATATGCTAGTACACTTTTGCTTGAATCATATTTCGGATTATTCCCTTTTCTCGGTTCTCTCATATGTGTTTTTTCAAACCCAGGAATGTCAGGCATTTTCTCTAAAAATTCAAGCATCTCTTCCTCAGTTCCCTCAATACGTACACGAATCATTATTACTATTCCTCAATTCTCATTTTCTCTGTACTAAGTATATCGTACATCAGAAAGACTGCAAGAAATTTATCTTTTTAATGTTGAACTTTTTTTACATACGAACAGTGCCATTTCAGTATAAAACGATTCTATTTTATTGTTTCCAAATTGAATTTTGAAAAATTCTTGCATTTCATTTGATGTTTTCATCATACACTCTGTTAACTTTACACGTTTTTGCATAGGAACATCCATCATATCGCACCACCAATCAAAATCGAACTTCTTGTCAAAAGTATGACATGACTGCATTTGCAAACCATGTTTTTCTAATAAAGTAATCCATTCTGTTTTTTTCAAAGCTCGTTCATGGCTTGGATCTCTCTTCTTTTCGATAAAGTTATAAAATGTATCAAACTCATTATTTTCTGGTGAAACGTTATCAATTAATATAAATAATCCATTATCTTCTAACGTTCGATTTACTTCAAAAATAAATTGCAAAGGATCAACAAAGTGATGTGCTGCAATTCGGCATGTAATTGTATCAAAGGAATCATCAGCAAATGGTAACCTTTCTGCATGTCCTGCTACAAATGATACATTTTCATGTCCGTTCCCTTCTATAAAACCTTTTGCTTTTTCTAACATTTTTTCTGTTAAATCAAGAGCGACTACCTCTTTGAACATTGGGGCTAACAAATTAGCAACATGTCCACCACCAGTAGCAATATCAAGAAGACGAGTATTATGACGAGTTTCAACTTGCTGAACTACATATTGTAAATCCAGTCCTTTTGCATGAATTTTACTTTTCACATACTTCTCTGCATTACTACCAAATTGTTGTTTCACAAGTTCTTCTTTACTCACTTTTATCATCTTCTTTCTATAAAGTATTATATTTAATTTATAAGTTCTCTTTATATAATTTCAAATCCTCTTTTAGTTTAATCTCGTCTCTTGTATTAGAGACCTTCTATCAAAAAAATTTAACTCTTTTATTTTTAAGCACAAAACAAAAAAGGTTATGGGGAATTATCCCACACCCCCACAAAGTATCTCTTAAATTTGAGGATCTTCTTACACGTCTAATCCCCCTGTAACTTCACAATAACTTCTACTTCGCTATTAGTAGCCTCTCTTGCATGCAATCCATATTGGTCCATGCCAATCCATATCCACCCAGGACTATCATAAAGAATATCTATGTTGAAATGCTTCAACTTAGTAAGCTCTGTCCTAATAAATTTATCCCTACTAGCGATTTCCTTATCAAGCAAGCCATATTCTTTCCCATTTTCAAATAGCGCTATCATCTTTCCTGCAAGTGGATGTATACGAACTATAAAGTGATATTCTTTTTCATTTATATTCGCTACAATCGTATTAGAATCAGGTACATCACATCTAGAATTCGGCATATTCATATCGGTCAGCTCCTTTATTGATTTCATTACTATCGCAACAGGTTAATATTTAAATATTATTAATATAATGTAAAAAATATAAAAGCTGACTTCCCTTTAGAAATCAGCTTTTACACATTGTTTATCTTTAAACTTTTTACAAATTTTATAATGTTTCTTTCTCTTCATCATTTCCGGAAACTAAATCTCCTAAAACATCCACCGTAACTTCAACTACAAATTCACAAATCCCTGCTACAACTTCTCCAATTACTTCCTCCATCTTTCTACCCCCTTGTTTTATGGAACCTATTTGTAGTATAGAAGATACTGGTTAATTTTAACTATCGGCAAAGGTGACAAAAACATTACAGATTTGTAAGCTATTTCAATGTTTTTTGAATTTATACTTCTCCCCTTTGAAACTTTAAGTATTATTAACAACCAGATAGGTCATCATAATATAAAGTATTTAAGAATCCTAATTTAAAGGAGGCGTGTAAAATATACTACGTAAAATTAATTAAAGGTCAATCTTTCTATGCTTTTGATTATCGATTCTTAGTGTCTCATGAAGAAGAGGTTTCAGAAAAAATTTTTAATTACTTACGCCGGAATGAATTCTTCGAAGTACGTAAAGAAGAATATTCTGCCTAAAGTATGAAAAGCATCAAAAAATGACTCTCATAATTGGGATTTTTTCTTGATGCTTTTATATTATCTCCCTTTATTCAACATTACTCCTCAATTCTCTTAAAATCTTATAGTATATGTCCAAGCTAATTCATCGTTACCTTCATATTTTAGTATATGAGGAGGTGACGAATATGACTCATATCATTGATTATCAAGCTACTCAACCCTTAAATAAAACAGGTGAAACAACTTTTGTAATTCCCCATTCCCCAGAAAAAGCAATTCTAGCAAGTATTAAATTAAAAATTTCAAGAAGAGATTCACGTAATAATCGAGTAGAATTAATCGCTACAGTTGGGGTTAAAGGTATAACTGAGATTTCACAAGTTTTATTCCGAATTTTCCGTGACAATACAGAAATCTTCAACGCTCAAGTAGGGATTGAATCTACAGATTCTGAGCAATTTTACGCGCAAACATTTCAAGCTATAGATCAAAATGTTAGCTGCGGGACTCACGAGTATTCATTAACTGTAGAAAACCTTACTAGTGGTGCAAGTGCAGACATTGTTGGTCCTCTGTCTTTTAGCGGCTTAGCTATTGGACAAGATCATAAGTGTTGCTAATTTAATCTATTTTGGTTTTTTGAGAAAAGTAAGACGCATTATCTGCGTTCTTACTTTTTTTATTTTCCCCACACTTACCTTCCCTTTGAATTTACTTGTGAATTTTTTGTATTTTTAGTTACCCATTGTATCACTTAATTCATCATTTTTTTACAAATCAAAAAGATTGAAATTCACTAATGAAACACGTAATATAGACTCTGACTCTAAAAAAGTTCGTTAAAAATAATACATAAAATAAGGAGGTTTTATATACGAGTTTTTCATTTTAAAAGACGGAGAGGTTTTACATTATGTGGCGTAATAAAAATGTTTGGATTGTGTTAATTGGGGAGTTTATTGCTGGTCTAGGGTTATGGCTTGGTATTCTTGGTAATCTTGAATTTATGCAAAAATACGTCCCTTCTGATTTTATGAAATCCGTTATATTATTTATCGGACTGTTAGCTGGTGTTCTAGTCGGTCCAATGGCTGGGCGTGTCATTGATCAATATGAAAAAAAGAAAGTTCTTCTTTACGCTGGATTTGGTCGTGTGATTAGTGTTATTTTCATGTTTTTCGCTATTCAATATGAAAGTATCGCTTTCATGATTGCATTTATGATTACACTTCAAATTTCCGCGGCATTTTATTTCCCTGCATTACAATCTGTAATTCCACTCATCGTTAATGAACATGAGCTATTACAAATGAACGGTGTACATATGAATATCGGTACAATCGCTCGTATTGCAGGTACTTCACTAGGTGGCATTCTTTTAGTTGTAATGAGTTTACAGTATATGTATGCCTTCTCAATGGCAGCATACGCTTTATTATTCCTCTCAACTTTCTTCCTACAATTTGAAGATAAAAAATCCGCTACATCAAGTAAACAATCAGCTAAAGATAATAGTTTTATGGAAGTATTTCGTATTTTAAAAGGAATTCCTATTGCTTTTACAGCACTTATATTAAGTATTATCCCTCTATTATTTATAGCTGGATTCAATTTAATGGTTATTAACATTAGCGAAATGCAACATGACCCAACGATTAAAGGATTCATATATACAATTGAAGGTGTAGCATTTATGTTAGGTGCCTTCGTTATTAAACGTTTATCTGATCATTTCAAACCTGAAAAGTTACTATACTTCTTCGCAATTTGTACCGCTTTTGCACACCTTTCGTTGTTCTTTAGCGATATTAAATGGATGGCACTTGCCTCATTTGGTTTGTTTGGATTTAGTGTAGGCTGCTTCTTCCCTATTATGTCGACAATTTTCCAAACGAAAGTCGAAAAAAGCTATCACGGACGTCTCTTCTCATTCCGTAATATGTTTGAAAGAGTTATGTTCCAAATTGTCTTACTTGGAACTGGCTTCTTCTTAGATACGATTGGGTTACAATATATGGTTCTCATCTTCGGAGTTATTTCGTTGTTGATTATTTTTATTTCCTTATCTAAGCAGAAACAATTTAAAAAACAAACGTCACAATCTGCGAATATATAAAACTAATACTTCTTAAGAATGGATCCCGTATTTTACTGGGTCCATTCTTTTTGAATTTCAAGGATTAAAATCTATTTTCTTTATGTAGTTCAAATATTTAAAGGAGTATCCCCTACTACTTTCGAATAAAATAAATTATAGATTTTTCAAAAAGGAGCTGTGGAAATGTCTTATGGCATCCAATTATTAATTATCCTTCTTTTTTCATTGGTCATGTTTGGCGTCCTTAATTTTTTAGCCATTTCCTTATCTCAAAATAACTTTAAAAGAAGGATTGTTGCAGGTTTCCTATTTTTATTGTTAACTCCCATTATCTTTTTGACTACTACAGCACTCACATCTATATTCGATAAAGGTGGTTTGGGAGTAGCTAACCTAGTCTTCGTTATTTTAAATGTATATATTGTAAATGGAATTGTCATTCTTCTTTCCGCTTCATTTATCCTCAAAAAACATAACATAAGATAGAGTACTAGGCATGAATCTAGCATTACACTAGATTCATGCCTTTTCATTTTAAAAATCTCACCTTTCTCCAAATTTTTATGTGAAATTAAATAATTCTTTATAAAAATTTAAACTTTATTCATTACAATATTCCTATCGTATTCGCACGTTTATAAAAACTAATAAGAAAGGAGTACACAATGAAAAAGTTTCCACTTATTTTCCCTATATTAATCGTTCTACTTAGTGGATGTAGCAATAATGATATATACGGCTCTTGGGAAGTCATTGATAATAAAAAAGGTGAATGCCCTGTATATTATAAATTTGAAACAGTTGTGAAAGAAGAAAAGAAAGAAAAGGTTGTTCACAATTTAGTGGAAATGCAAACAACAAATAAAAAAGAGGATTTATTTAAAGGATCGTTTGTTAAAAATTCTAACGTGTATCGTATTGATTATGGCAACTCGTTTACATCGGATCAATCTTTAAAAGTTGTCGATAATGAATTAAATGTATACTTTTTTACAACTGAAAACACATGTACATATAAAAAAACAAACAATTAATCTTCATTTATAACGTAGAAAATATTTTCTACGTTATTTTTATATTTCCCCTTATTATCCTCCCTCTAAATTTGTCAATCGTTTTAATTTTCATAAAAAAATGATAAAATGTAAACATGTGTTTTCAGAATAATTAAAAATACAGAAAGAAAACACTGTTTTTAGGAGGGGTTTTGATGACTTACACTTTAGCAACTAGAATGAAAGCATTCCAATCTTCTATATTTAGTGAATTAGGGGCCTATAAAAAAGAGAAAATTGCAGCAGGTCATAAAATGATTGATTTAAGTATCGGGAATCCTGATATGCCTCCTGCTGATTTTGTGAGAGAAGAAATGGTACATACAGCAAGTGCAAAAGAAAGTTACGGATATACATTATCTGGTATTCAAGAATTTCACGAAGCTGTAACTGAATATTACAACAACACTCATAACGTTATATTAAATGCTGAAAAAGAAGTTTTATTATTAATGGGTTCACAAGACGGACTCGTTCATTTACCTATGGTTTTTGCAAACCCGGGAGATATAATACTAGTTCCTGATCCAGGATATACAGCTTATGAAACAGGAATTCAAATGGCCGGTGCAACATCTTACTACATGCCATTAAAAAAAGAAAATGATTTCTTACCTAACTTAGAAGTTATCCCTGAAGAAATCGCCAATAAAGCAAAGATGATGATTTTGAACTTCCCAGGAAATCCAGTTCCAGCAATGGCACATGAAGATTTCTTTAAAGATGTAATCGCATTCGCGAAAAAACATAATATTATCGTTGTCCATGATTTTGCTTATGCTGAATTTTATTTTGATGGTCAAAAGCCAATTAGCTTCTTATCTGTACCTGGTGCAAAAGAAGTTGGCGTTGAAATTAATTCTTTATCTAAAAGTTATAGTTTAGCTGGTAGCCGTATTGGTTATATGATTGGTAACGAAGGAATTGTCGGCGCGCTTACGCAATTTAAGTCTAATACAGATTACGGTGTGTTTTTACCAATTCAAAAAGCTGCATCCGCTGCATTACGACACGGCGCTGCATTTTGCGAAAAAAACCGTGGAATTTACCAAGAACGTAGAGATACTTTAGTGGACGGATTCCGCAAATTCGGTTGGAATGTCGATAAACCAGCTGGAAGTATGTTCGTTTGGGCTGAAATTCCGAAAGGATGGACTTCGCTAGAGTTCGCTTATGCACTTATGGATCGTGCAAATGTCGTTGTCACACCAGGCCATGCATTTGGTCCTCATGGCGAAGGTTTTGTACGTATTGCACTTGTTCAAGATAAAGTAGTATTACAAGAAGTAGTTGAAAACATTAAAAACAGCGGTATTTTCTCTATTGAAAAAATAGAAGAATTAGTTAAGAATTAATAATACCCCCCTGCTTAACTTTAGCAGGGGTATTATTATTCCTGGAGGTACGATATGAATATTAAAGATACTCTTCCCCATCGCTATCCATTTTTAATGATTGATAAAATTACAAACGTTAAAGAATCTCAATCGGCTACAGGATACAAACTGATTACAAATAACGAGTGGTTTATTAATAAAAATCAAAACTATATGCCTCATATGCTAATTGTAGAAGCACTCGCTCAACTTAGTGCTTTTGTAAGTACAGGTGAATCTGAAGGACTTGGTTTCCTCTCCTCTTTAGATGGGGTGGAATTTCATGAAAATGCGTATCCCGGTGATAAACTTGACTTACATTATGAATTAACACGTAACAGACGAGGTTTTGTTCTTGGGAAAGGAATTGCCTCTGTAAACGGTCAATCAATCGTTACCATTGAAAAGCTATTAATATATCAAGCTGATTAAACAGATTACATAGTAAGGGGTAGGGAAATGCGGAATGTTGTTGGTATTGATGCTGGGGGAACATTAACAAAGATTGCTTACTTTAACCTAGAGAAAAAATTATGTTTTGAAAAATTTTATTCATACGAACAAGAAAGAATTAAAGAATGGCTGCAAAATCATAATTCAATTACACAATTATGCATTACAGGTGGTAAAGCTAAGCAGTTAGAACAACTCCTTTCAAGTTCATATAAAGTAGTAGAATTAAACGAGTTTGAAGCTACTTTAGCAGGAGTACGATACATACTAAAAGAAGAAAAACGTGCTATAAACAACTTTGTATTAACAAATATCGGTACAGGTACTTCCATTCACTATGTTCACGACAATCAATATGTTCGTGCTGGTGGAACTGGAGTTGGCGGTGGTACTATTATGGGACTTTCAAAACTATTAACAAATATAGATCATTTTGAAGACGTGATTCCGCTTACGAAAATTGGTTCAAGAAACAGTCTAGATATTACAGTTGGAGATATTTATGGTGGGATTCTCTCCCCTCTTGATAATAACTTAACTGCTAGCAATTTCGGAAAAGCGACCATTCCAGACTCAAATTATAGTAGTTCAGATATACTAGCTACCGTTCAAGGACTTGTCGGTGAAGTCATCACAGCATTAAGTCTTCAATTCGCCGAAGCAAAAAATATTGACCATATCATTTACATCGGTTCTACTCTATGTAATAACGTACATCTTCAAAATATTATTAGTAGCTATACAGAATATCAAAACAAAATACCAGTCTTTTTACAAGACGGCGGTTATAGTGGTGCAATTGGTGCTTTACTTCATAGTTCGAAATAAAAAAGCTGACTTTTGTCAGCTTTTTTGCAATGGTACTTCAAATTCAATAATTGATTCTCCATTCTCACCAATTCGTTCCACACTAATTCTATCAATTACACAATTTAACTTCTCATGAAAACTAGGAATATCCTTCGCTATTTCAGTTGCTAACTCTGTGCTATGTTTTCTCCCAACTGTTACAGGAGCGACACCTCAAACAGAGCAATTTAAACGTGCAGTAAATGCTCGTATGAGAGCATTTGAAATAGGTTCTGTTAAAGATGTTTCGAAACTTGTATTACAAGCAAATAGCCTATAAAAATAAAAACTTCTCAAATGAGAAGTTTTTATTTTTATATCACATGATTACTATTCCCGTGCCAAACTTTCCTAAACTTTATATAACAAGCAATTCTCCACGGAATAATATAAGACACCGCAACTACGTAAAATAATAAACCTATTGTTTGCTGATCTAAGTCAACAATATATTGTCTTGAACCATATCTTAAAATAACAATTCCGATAAAAGTAATTAAAAAGGCAGCACTTTTTTTCGTATAAATGTTTCCGTCTTCTCTTCGCTCATAGTTTGTTAGAAATATAAGTGGGATTGCGAAAATCACCCCAATGGATGCTGCTATAGTCACTTGTACTATAGCTGGATGTACTGTACCAAAAAACAATAAAATACCCGGTGTTAAAAATAGTAATGGCCACAAAATACGTTTTCCCGTTCCCTTTATCGGCTTATACATAGAACGATATCGTCGCCAAAAAATTAGCAGTGCCACGCATAAAAAGACGGTTATTAGTGAAGAAGTATCTCCCATACAGTCTTCCTTCTCTCTTAAAGTATTTGTGCTTAAATCGTATCCTCAAAAGAAACTTTACGAATAAATAGAGCGCTAATTATAAAGTATATTAAAATAAGTACTATCGAAATTGATATAAAATTGGGTATATCAAGTAACGATTTACTATCAATAAATACCAATTCTTTCAAACCTACCTTACCATAAATTGTACTCGTCAACCCCAAGAAAAAAATCACACTAAAAGCAAAGCCTATCCAATTAAATCTTTTCTGAAAAATAGTTGTTAATTGAAATAAGCTAGCTAATAATAGATAGAACACGAACTGTGCAAAGAATTGTTCGATTGTATGTGCTCCTAAATTTATATGTTTCGTTTCATAAAATGTACCTTGTAAAAGCAAAACTTGTAGAAATGAAAAAATTACTGATTGTAATATGATAAAACATACTGAACCAATTAAGAATTGTAATCTAGTAACGCCAAATGAGACAACTGTACGAAATATGTCATCTTGAACAAGAAAAACACTTGCCACAATAAATATTGCAATTGCAATAGATGAATTATTGAAGATATCATGTAAAAATGCTACCTTTAGTCCCTTTATATCAGTTGCAGTTGTTGTCCATTTTATAAGTAATGCCACACACCAAAAGATAAGAATAGCCTTATAATGAAATTTCATATGTAACTTTAATTGTTTTAAAAGCATTTTCATTTCACCTCATTATCTGTTAGATAAATAAATAGTTTTTGCAGTGTTACTCTGTCTATTTCTAACCCTTCAGTTTCTATCAGCTCATAATCTCTAGCAGAAAGATCTCCCCATATCGCAGAAATCTCTTTATTCCCATACAACTCTTGTTTTACAACATTTTTCCCCATTAAAAAATTTGTCACTTTATCTTTATGTCCTGATATTATGTGTCCTTTTTCTAAAAAATCTTCCACAGAGGATTGAACAGCTAATGATCCTTCTTTTAATATGATTACATTTTCTATAACATGGGACACTTCCTCAACTAAATGTGTTGATAAGATGATTGTTCGTGGATATTCACTATAATCTTCCAATAGTAATTCGTAAAACAACTCTCGATGTGCTGCATCTAAACCGGTAGTCGGCTCATCAAAAATAGTAATTGGTGCTCTACTAGCTAAACCTTTAATAATACCAACAATTGTTTGCATACCATGGGATAAATCATAATACTTTTCTTTTGCATTCAATTGAAATTTTTTAATAAGTTCCTCAGCATATTCTTGATCCCAATTTTCATAAAACATGTTACACAAATAAAAAACATCTTTTACCTTACTACTTAAATTAATGTTTTCTTTCACCTTTACGAAACAAATATTTTGCATCGCTTTACTATTTTCAAAAACATTTTCACCAAATACAGCTACGCTTCCACTACTTGAAATAATTTGACCAGCAAGTATGTTTAATAATGTCGTTTTCCCCGCTCCGTTTCTTCCAAGCAAACCATATATTTTATGCTCTTCCAATGAAATAGTTACTTCGTTAACAGCTAATTTCTTTTTATATTTTTTAGACAAGTTTTTCGTTTCAAGTGCAATCATCCCTCTTTCCCCTCCTTCGTAATTTTGTGTATCATGTCCATCAATTCGTCTTTTGATATTTCTAGTACTTTGGCTTCTTCCCACACTTTAGGTAAATACTCAGTCATAAAA
Organism: Bacillus sp. AC266; assembly: GCF_979253805.1. Lineage (NCBI taxonomy): Bacteria > Bacillati > Bacillota > Bacilli > Caryophanales > Bacillaceae > Bacillus > Bacillus sp. AC266. Next base: position 547,222 of record NZ_CEEDEC010000001.1, on the reverse strand, counting down.
ACATGCTGTCTTTTTTTTAGTACGACTTCTTTTGCTCCCTTTGTAACAAACATCCCGATCCCTCTCTTTTTATATAAAATCCCCTCATCTACTAGTAGATTTACTCCTTTTGCGGCTGTAGCCGGATTAATTTGTAACATCTTCGCAAATTGATTTGTCGACGGAACTTGTTCTTCTTCAAGTAATATGTCTTTTAAAATATCAGATTCAATTGTTTCTGCAATTTGTATGTATATTAACTTATTTTGTTCTAGAGTAGGTTTCACGATTTCACCACCTTAGGTTCATAGGTTCATTACTTGTGTAATTAACCATAGCACAACGTTATATTTTTTTCCATAATTTTCATCAAAAAAAAAGAATCATTCGATACTGAATGACTCCCTTTAAAAAATGTCCGTATTTTCAATCGTAAAATAACCACATCTTCCTCCATATCACTTAGATTCCCGCACAGGATGTTCATTAAAAAATTGCTTTCGAAAATCTTTATTATTAACTAGCTTTTCTATTTTTTCTTGATTACCGTAAAAGAAATTCATTACGATTCCCTTATTCCATATAAGATCATCCTTGGGAAAATCATTAAATTCTTTATACAGTATGGGTAAAAGTTCTTCTCTTTTTAATGCAAAACTTTGATTTTCAATCTGAAACTCATACCCTTTCGCATTCGGTACTAAAACTGCAAGATAAATAGCATTAAAGAGTAAATTCTTCTTCATCGTATCCTTCCCATCAAACCAATACGTCTCAATCATTTCTTCTGTAAGATTTCCATTCTCTTTTGCACCATATTCCACTTTAATATTTTCATTTTCTAAATTTAAACTTTGAACTGTTTCACCACCGGGTAAGTTTGTAACAATCGCAATAACGTCGGAATTATTTCCAACGTATGTCCCCGTATATTTTTTAAAAGCCCCAGGTTCAATATGTGACATTTCTTTTATTTGCTCCCCATTAGAACAAGCAGTAATAACTAATAAAATTGTTAGCATAATACCTGCTATTCTATTCATATAGTTCATTAGACACCACCAAGTTCTATTTATTATCCAATCTATACAATGTATCCTTTAAAAAACCCTTTTAAATATACGCATTTTAATCAAAATTAAAAATTTTCAATTTTTTTGTTTACAATTATCCATTAATTGTATATAATTACTAACGTAAGAAAAATATTCTAAAAGGAGGTCGAAGGAAATGATGAAATTACAATTACATGCTTTAACTTTAGCGTTAACTGCATCTGTGTTTTTCGGACAATTAAATATGAATTCGACCACCCTAATGGAGAATTAAAAATCGTACTTTATTTCTTTTAATTCATAAATTCGCCACAGGAGGTCGTATACTTTCCTGTGGCTTTTTCACGCCCAGCCATAGGAGAACGACATCTTCCTGTGGCTTTTTTGTGCGATTTTTTAGTCTCATACATTATTTTTTAAAGAAAGGAGCAACATTCGATGACAATTAGCGTATTGTTTTTAAGTATTACGATTCAAAGAAATACACTTTCCAAAGCTGAAATTCTTCATAATGAGCAAATTACAAAAGCTATGAATGATGTTAAGGAGCGCCAAGTGCTTTATTGCGATCACCTGTAATTCCTTTTCGAAAGGAGGAATTCGTCTATGACTTTTCATATTTTCTTTTTTACGACAGCACTTCAGAAAAAAACTTTATCTGAAGCTGAAATCTTTCGTAAACAACAATTAAAACAAACTATGGATAAAATAACGGACATTAAAAGTTCGTATTATACACAAATGTATTAAAAATATTTTTTAAAGGGGCAATTTCCTAATGAAATTCAAAGCTTTCTTTTTAACTATCACCATTCAAAAACGTAAATCTTCAAAAGCTGAAATCTTACGTGAACAACAAATTAAAATTATTATAGACGAAGTAAAAGAGCGTCAGTCCTCTTATTACAATCGCCTTTACTAAATAAATTATAAAGGGGTAATATCCTAATGAAATTTAAGGCTTTCTTTTTAACGATTACCATTCAAAAACGCAAACTTTCAAAAGATGAAATTTCTCGTGAGCAACAAATTAAAAACATTATGGATGATGTGAAAGAGCGCCAGTCCTCTTATTACAATCGTCTTTACTAAATAAATTATAAAGGGGTAATATCCTAATGAAATTCAAAGCTTTCTTTTTAACGATTACCATTCAAAAGCGTAAACTTTCAAGAGATGAAATTTCTCGTGAACAACAAATTAAAAATATTATGGATGATGTGAAAGAGCGCCAGTCCTCTTATTACAATCGTCTTTACTAAATAAATTATAAAGGGGTAAAAATCCAATGAAATTCAGAGTATTATTTTTAACGATTACCATTCAAAAAAATAAACTGTCTGAGTCTGATATGCTTCATGATCGACAAATTGAGCAGGCTATGTACAACGTAAAAGAGCGACAAAGTCATTATTGTAGTCACCTGTAATTCCTATTCGAAAGGAGGAATTCATGTATGAGGTTTCACCTTTTCTTTTTAACCATTACGATTCAAAAAGAAACTATATCTGCAAATGAAGTAAAACAAGAGGAACAGTATAAAAAGATTATAGATGAAATTCGTGATCGTAGAAGCAAGTACTACACTCGCCTATAATTGTTTGAACTTATATTAGAAATGAAAGGAGTCGATTATGATGTTAATAACGCGGTGTAAAGAAATGATTTGGATAGTTCAGAGGGATTCCACATAGTTTATAAAGTGAAACTTTAATCAGTGGGGGTTTTGTTCATCCCCCACTGATTATTAGCTCTCACCAATCGGGCGTTTACGCGCAGTTGATCTCCCTCCTAACTTCTTTTTTCTTCACCTGAATTTTGAGGTGGGAGTTTTACTGCCCACAAATAGCGGGATAAAGTTTATTTAACAAAAATTCACCGCCTGATTTGATGTGTAAAAAATATACAATAATAAGTATTTCATACACTAAAAAATAAAAGATACACCCCTTTTTTATTAAGCGGTGTATCTTTCTCAACATATTCTATTTCCGTTTACTTCGTTTCGTCTTAAACAATCTCACTAAGTTCGAAACAACTGTTTTTGTTACCGCATAAGCTGGTACTGCTAAAATCATTCCGATAATTCCCGCGAAATTACCTACCCCTAAAATAAGGATGATAATTGTCAACGGATGGATATTTAATTTTGAACTCATAATACGCGGTGAAATGATGTTACTTTCAAACTGTTGTACGATTGTTACTATAATAATTACGTACAGAGCTTGCATCGGAGATACGAACAGACCTATAATGACAGCTGGTGCTGCTCCGATAAATGGACCTAAGTTCGGAATTATATTTGTAAATGCTGCGATAATTCCTAAAACGAAAGCATACGGTAAACCGATGATTAAATAACCAGTAAATGTAAAGGCACCAATAAACATACAAACGAGCGCTTGACCTTGAATATATGCAGATAATGTTTCGTTCGTTTCCTTTATGATACGAAGTCCTTCTTCACGGTAAGACTCTGGTAATACACTAACAGCTTTTCCTGGAAATGCATGTCCATCTTTAAACATATAAAATAAAATGAACGGTACTGTAAAGATAACTAACGCCACGTTCGTGATAATACCAAATAAAGCCGTTGCACTCGACGTAAGTGTGTTTGGTATTTCCTTTAAGTATTCAATTGCATTTTTCTCAATTGTCTCAATGGAAACGTAGTTTTGTGTAGATAGCCATTCAAATAATCTATGATGGGATAGATCTTGTATGTATACTTTTCCCTCTTTTATGTAAGTCGGCATATTTTTTACTAAATCCATTAACTGTTGTGAGATGGTTGGAACAACTACTCCAATAGCAACTCCAGTTAATGTAATGATAAAAAGGTACAGTAGTAAGATCGCTAAACCTCTAGGTACTTTTTTATTCTCCAAAAAGACTAACAATGGGTTAAATATGAAGTATAAAAATAACGCGATTAAAATTGGGAAAAATAATGTTGATATGAAGATACCAATCGGTTGAAATAGAAACGATATTTTTGTGCAAATAAATATAATTCCTACAACCATCAGCACTTCTAATGTCCAAAAGTGCACTTTCGATTTCAAAAAAACGTCCTCCTTTAAACTAGCACTTCTCTTCATTGTACCAAATTAAACTTAGATTTCACATAATATTTTCCTTTACAATATTCCAAAATCCCATTAAATACACTACAATGAGATTACAGACAAATTTGCAGGTAAAGGTGATAAATATGACACAATGCATCATTTGCAGAAAAGATACGAAAGAACTTAGTGAACAATATGTCATTCCAGAGATATTATGTGGATATTATTTCATAAATTCAATTTGTGATTCATGTCATGAACATATGACAACAAATATTGATCGTCCTTTAATTAGACATAAATTAAGTCAATATAAGATTGAGCAAATGAAAAAACAAATCGATTCCCCTCTCTATACGAATGAACATGGTGAGGAGCTAGCAGCCGCTGAGACAGATGTAGTCGAAGTAAGTGATGAGATACTTTATTCCAATGCATTAATTATGAAACTATGTAAAAAGCACGATATTTCATTACATAATGAAATTTGGAAAGAAGAGCGCGTAACAAAAGTAGCTAGTTCTATTCAACGTGAATTGCTTTTAGATAACCGTAAATATAAAATGAGTGTATTAAAAATGGCTTATACTTTTGCTGTACAAACAATCGATGGCTACTTTGACGATCCAGATGCGATTGATATTTCTACCATTCTATTAAATGCCGATTTCATGGAATTAAAGGAAAAGAGTATCGTTCGTGACTTAAGCAAAAGCTCTTTATGGAATACATTAAATACAACGAGCGAAAACCATTACTTTATTTTACTTAGTGATAAAGACGGGCTATTCTGCTTCATTCGCCTATTTGATATTTTTGATGTTGTTGTTCATTTATCAGAAAAAAGATACAATCTTCCATCACCAATTGTCGGCGTAAATAATGTAGACAAAAAAGGATTTTTTGTGGAAAGTTTAAAACAGTATATGGATGGGCTATTTAAAGAAACTACACGTTCTATTTAATCCATATGGGAACATACGGTCTCCTTTCTTCATGAAAAGACACTGTGTTATAATGAGTGTGAAAAGAACAATACAATCACATAAAACAATTAAAACCTGTATATAAATAAAAAAGACTAGTGTGCGGCTACACACTAGTCCACGTAACTTAGCAGATTGGATTGTTCATTTATCCTATTTGTTTCGTACAAACACAACAACCCACATTCTATAGGCATAGGTGGGTTGTTATTTTTTGAGCTTGTCAATTAAGACAACAATAAACGTTAACAATGCAATGAGAAACAGTCCACCTTGCAATAACAACGCAATTTCACTCACTTATTATCACCCCCCTCCTACTTTGGAGAAGTGATAATTGAACAACCAACCGTACCATAAGTTACCTCTTAATTTTATCATATTTTCTAATAGTTTACGATGAAAACCCGCAAGCTAGTAAGCTGCGAGTTTTTTTATTTTTCATGTAGAAAAAATCTCTTTCTGTTTAAATATAGTCTCCGTTTCTAAAATCATTTGAGGTAAGAAGACATGAATTGTATCCGTTAATACGTTAAGAGCTTCTTTCACATAACCATTTTCAAATTGATCTAATGACTCAGGTAATTCGACTTCATCTAATATGAAATACTCACCATTAGGAAGAACCATAATATCAATGATTAAATCTTCAAATGTTACTAACTCATTTCCTACATGTGTGTTTTTTATGATATTAAAATATGACCCTAAATAATGTCCAGCATCATCTCTCCATATGTATAGGTTATACGGACGATCTTCCCAATAATATGCGGTTGTATAACTACCTTTAGGAATAGTTAATTTTATTTCGTTTGCTGTCATAGTAAAAGGGTACTGTACCTCATGAAATAGTACGATTCTCTTCGGTTGTGCTTCTACTAATAAACAAACGTGATCTACAGTTGTAGAATCATAACGTATTTTTCTTTCTATAATTTCAATCCTTGATGTACGTAAACAATTCATTTTTTAGTTACCCCTTTTATCATATAGTCCGTTTTTAATTATATCCTTTACGCTCCTGATTAAGAAAGTATACCGTATTCCGCATCATAAAAACTCCTTCTATAATGGAAGGAGTTAATGAACTACTACTATTTTATTAACCACAATTCATATATGGTTTTTTATTTTTTTCAATACAAACTCCATATACACCAAACGCACGGTGATACTTTAGCATTTTACTCCTATTTCAACTTCTCCATAACCGCAGCATAAAATTCCCGTTCATTATCAACATTTAAATGGACACGACTTACTGTTTTAGAAAATCCATATAACAACTGCGCTTTAATTGGCTCTTTTAACGTTATTTCAAAAGTTGCAGGTTCCTTTATAAATTCCATAACAGTTGCGTCAAGAACCTCTTTCTCTTCTTCTTTCGTTAAAGATTCGCCTTTATAAAACACAATGTTATCAATTTGTGTAAATGGTAAAACGATTTTCTTTCCTAATCCAATTTGAATGATCACTTTTTCTTCCACAACGATAATTGGATTTTTACGCATCGCTTGTATTTCAGCTAAAAAATAAAATATCGCATATATGTTTAAGATGAGTAAAACCCAAGCTATTACTGGATTCCATTGATGAAGTAAATAATGAAAACCGATACTTTCAATTAATGTTGCATGAATAATCATGATATAAACACCTATTGCACCGGTCTTTTTATGATATGAGTATGTGGATTCACTTTCTAATACTTTTTCACGCCACGATAAAAAAGCATAATAGAGTAACTTACACTCTGTTAGAATGATATTTACTGTCTTACTTCTCTTCATATTAGCATCAAATGCTGCATCAATCGCATAAGAAAATGAAGAATACTCACTTCTATATTCTTTATATCGTTTTATTATTTTAGGAAGTACTCTTATAATTTTAAATATAAGAAACAGTTCAAAACATACGAACACAATTTCTCCAGCAACTATTACATACGAAACAAATGAAAAAGCTTGTAAATAATCACTAGGAATTATAAATCTTGCGAATACATATCCAGCTATAACTACAGGAAACATATACGTTAACGAATATCTTTTCCGTATAATAAAGAAATATGTGATGACTGGAATTACAAACATAAAATCTAATAATGAACCGAGGACTACTTCTTTCGGGGCAGCTGGCACTATTGGCAGGGCATACAATAAATAGTTTGATAACATAATTAAAGATACGAGTCCAATCCAAATGCCTTTTTTCCTTCGTGAAATTGATGGATTCATTCCTTCTCTCCTCTATTCAAAAACCTCATTTAAATGGTCTTTATAAAATGAAATAGCACGTTCAAATTCTTTTACCTCATCTACTTTCACAACTGTCTCTAACAGTAATTTCATCGCTTCTTCATGTTCGTTTACGTTATATTTTGCTAATGATAAAAACACTTTCATCACGTCATTTTCCGGGAACTTCTTTATCCCTGCTTCTAATACAGTAATCGCTTTATCATATTCCCCTATACAACGATACGTACTGCCAAGACCGATATACGCACCGCAAAGAGATTCACCATCAAGTCCGTTCGCAATTGCCTGTTCATAATACGGAACCGCCTCCGTTTCAAGACCCATTACATCATGTATCCAAGCGCATTGATATAGTACTTCTGCATCCCTCGTAAAGTTTGTTAATCCTATAAGTATCTCTCTAGACTGCGCATATTTCTTTTCATTTCTAAGTTTAATAGCTTGCTTTAATAAATGTTCCATACAATCCACTCCTCACAAAATGTTCATTATGCATATATCATGTATTACACATTTACGAGCAGCTAATGGCCTATTTATTCCATTGATTCAATTTAATAATCAGTGAGGGCTAAGTTCCCCCACTAATTTAATATTAACTCCATTACATACTATGCGACTGCATCTCTTTCTAAAAGCTTAAATTTACATCGCAGTGATACGATTACATAAATGCTCTAACATATTGACAATTTCTTTTGCAGTTTCATCTTTCCCATTACATAACTTCACATTACCGTCTTGTCCAATAACGTGATGCACAGCACCGCGAGAATATAAAGAATGCGGTGAGTTTGCTACCATTACACTTGCTTTTGCATCTTCCATTCTTTTACTTGCTCTTTCAATAAGTTCTGCTTCATTTACGTCACTTTCAAGTTTAAAGCCAACGAGTATCGTTTCTGGATCCCAACTCTTTATTTGTTTTAATACTTTTGGCGCTTTTTGAAAATGAATAATTGGAGCGATGTCACTTGAAATCTTTCCGTTCATATTAAGAACATTTCCATCTTGATCACAAATCTTTTCGACAACCCAATCTGAGCCAGCAGCAGCCATAATAACTGCATCTACTTTTTCATGTGTAATAATACTTTTCATCTTATCTTGTAAATCAATAATCCCCTCAAATGGGTGCAATTCTAATTGGTTATTTACATCCATTGGCTTCTCAGCAAAATAGCCATGCAAATATATAACATTTGCTCCTTTTTTCATTAGCTCTTCTGCAATAATTCTTCCAATCGTACCTTTTGCTAAATTTGTATGCCCACGTACTTGATCCCATTTTTCTAGGCAGCCGCCGCTCGTAATTAATACTTTTTTCCCTTGCATAATAACCATCCCTTACTGATTTTTCGCACGAAACCACTCTGTTCCAAAGTCAACTGCATCACGCTGCCTCATAAAACGGCACGTCGCATTCCCTATCTTCCCACGCGTAACTGTTCCTTTAAGCTCATATTCAACTCCGATTTCTACAAACGTATCAGAATCGTAATCCATTTCAACGAATTCTTTCCATACTCTTACACCTTCTTCTATAATAGGTGCTCCTACCTTTATTAACTCGCGTGCACCTGTACGTACCTCAGATAAATGTATAGACGTATTAGAGTCATAACCAACACCAAGTAATAATATGTATCCATCTAAATCGTATATTTTTCGTAATGGCGATTCTTCACCAAAACTTATGGAAAGTGAATGATTCGCTGTAATTTCTTCTGCGTGTTGCCCCCATGCTGCAAAACTACTGAGTGGATGATTACTGCGCAATACATTCGGATATGTACGAAAACATTCAACTACTTCTCCCATTGCCCTTGTTGGTGTTATACGTGGATCAAATGCTGGGACGTTATCCCGAATAATTTGCCACCATTCTTCTGGTACAGGTGGTCTTGACCAATGTTTTGGATCGGATAAATCCGAAGATTGCGTCGGCATAATTATCGTTCCTTCTTCTGTAACAACTTTCATTAACGCTTCTACTACGGCCACTGCACCGCCTGATATCCAACCGATTGAACTTAATGAAGAATGTACAATAACTGTCATTCCCTTTTCTATCCCTAATGCTTTTAAATCATTTGTAATTGTTTCGATTGTATTTGGAAATTGTGTATTCGCCACTATGTCATTCATTTTCACGATTGTTCCCCCATTTTGCTTTAAACTAATACATACATATATTATCATATTTTTCTTAATTTTTAACTTAATCATTTCAATTACTATACCTCTGTCGTTTTTATCATATCGGAAACAGTTAAATTATGGTGTATTTATTTAAAATTAATATAGAAAGGTGAACACAATCAAAAACTTTCAATCTAGCAATCTTAATTTATACTAATATGAAATAGCCCATCACAAATGATGAGCTATTTATTTTATTCATTCTCTAAATAACAATAAAACCTCTCTACCTCCAGATATTTCTCTCCCAAGCTTTCAATCTTAAAGTTACATTTCTTGTAAAATCCGACTGCCTCTGTATCTGTCTCAGCCTCAATATATGTTAACTCATATTCCCTAATTATTTCTTTAATCATTTGAAGTGCAATTCCTTGATTACGATATTTTTCATCAACAGCTATGTGACACATTCTCGCTCTATTTGTATGAATTAGCACTATACCTATGCAACCCTTATTCCCATATTTATATAGCACTGCCTGATCATTTTTATACATTGAAACTGCTTTAAATAAGCTCGCTTCACTCGGACCGGTCGCATGCTTTAATACTTTTTTAATGGGATCTATTTCTAAATACTCAACACGTTGTAACATCCTATCTCCATCCTTTCTCATGAAAAAAGATTAGCTCTTTATTGAAAAAGAGCTAATCTCATTACGCCGTTATTTTCTCTTCTTTTTTCACAACTACAGCTACATAACTATGAAGTATCATTCCGACAATTACAAGACTCATTCCAACCCACGATAAAGAAGACGGAATTGGAGCCGATAACCAGATCAGCTCTCCTACTAATGCAAATAAAACTTCACCAGACTGTGTCGCCTCAACTGTTGCTAATTTTTGCGGATCATCTTTTACAAGATCTGTCGCAAAGAAGAATAATACCGTTGCGATTAACCCTGAACTAACTGCTACAATAAAACATTGGAAAACTTGACTACTTGACGGTAATCCGCCTGTTGATACTTCATAACCAGATAGTAAAAACCAAAATGGTAAACTTGCTAATGTCATACCGAGAACTCGTTGGAAGACATCTAATTCGCCCTTACATACTTGCATCATTTTTCTATTTCCAAGTGGATATGCAAACGCAGCAATGAGTACAGGAACCACACATAAAATGGTTTCACGAATCCCTAAAGAAGAAGCGTGTTCTACTTGCATAAGAACAACACCGAATAAAATAATGCCTGACATTACTAATTCTTTCATTGGAAGTTTTTTATGTAATGGGTCTACCGCAAAAAATGGTGTTAACAAAATCCCTGCAACTATTGTAATTTGCCAAGTCGAAGCGACAAGCCACCCCGGTCCAAACGCACCCGCGAAACTAAGCGGTGCATAAAAGAGACCAAACCCTACAATACTCCATAACAACCACTCTTTCGGATTGTTTTTCATATATTGCAAGAGTTGTTTTAAATTCCCTCTATACATGACAATAAGTAGTAGCATTGGAACCATAAAGTAATACCGTAGTGATGCACTCCAAATCCAACTCCCGCCCCCTAAGTCCATCGACCGGTTTAACACAAAGGTAAAGGCAAAGAAAAACGATGCCAATATCCCTACTGCAATAGCTTTCATTTTAAAACCCCTTGTTTAGTTTCTTGTTATACGATACAACAAAATGAATATAATTAAAATTCGCAATTCTTATTATATATGTATTCTTTAAAGAAACAACACCATATTTTCATCATCACTATACACACCATTCATTTTTAAAGCTCTCTTTTCAATTCCATAAGTTTTAAAGCCCATTGATCCGTATAATTTTTTTGCTGGTTCGTTTGTGGATACAACACCTAAGTTCAATTGCTCTAGTTCTATTTCTCTCGCTCTTTGAGTTGCATTTGCAATTAACTCACGTGCCAGTCCGTTACGTCTATTTTGTGCATCTACATACATCGCAACGATATGACCTTTATGTTTATACGCCTCTCTCTCTTCTGTTAGTAAAGTGACAACTCCAACTAAATGATTTTCTTCATTAAATGCACCAAATGTACAACTAGTAGTAGCTGTTAAATTACTTTCCACTCTCTTAATAGGATTTTCCTGGCGAATCGCCTCTTCATAAGTTGTTACAAATGCCTCTGGATTTACTTGTAAAGCTTGTAAACGTAAGTCCCAATATTTTTCCGCATCTTCTTTCGTAAGTAATCGAATCATATTTATCCTGCCCCTTTAAGTTAACATAATATTTTTATAAGCTACTATTTAAAGATTGGTATTCTTCTCTTAACATACTATAGCGATAACGATGAATGAACTTCCCTTTACGTAACCGATCATTTCTCATTATTCCTTCACAAACAAATCCTGCTTTTTCATAACTCTTTCTAGCTTGTAAATTATCTTCGTCTACTCGTAGCCAAATTTTTTCTAATTTGAATTCAGAAAAACCGATTTGTAACATACTGTATAGGGCCGCCATTCCATATCCTTTACCCCAATATTCTTTATTTCCAATTGCAATCCCTAGTTCAGCATTTTTATTTGTATTATCAAAGTTTTTTAGGTCTACCCATCCAATGTGTATACCTTCCTTTGTAACGATAGCTCGTTGTTCATAACCATTCTTTCGACTTATGCATGCTTCAATCCACCTTCTCGTATCTTCACGAGTGAACGGTGGATATTGATCTGGTACAACTAAATGCTTTGTTACTTCTGTATCTAATGACCATTGATATCGATCTTCTACATCATCTATTGTCAGTTCTCTTAATTGAACGAATGGTACATTCACTTTGCTATCCCCTTTTCATTTCCCTATAGAAAATCCTTCGAACATTCTTCCTCCATACTGCTCTAACGTATTTTCTATAAAACTAATTAATTCATTTTTCTTCTCTGTTTTATAAAAATGATCAAAAGCCGCTACAAAATGTTCTGCATATCGCTCGTCATACCTTCTTAACACTCTAATAAACCATTTTGAATTTCCAAGCCATTGACCATTTACCCTTAAAACATATTCATGTACTAAATCAGCTAATAAATTGGCGATGAACAATTCTTCTTCTCTCTTTGTTGCACCAATGAAATCATCCAAGGTATCCGTAATAAAATAGCGTTTCTGCTTCATCGTTTCTTCTGACCATTTTTTTGGTCCTTTATTTAATAAACCATTCGCTTCTCTTTTAAGTGTCTCTACAATTTCATCTTTTCCTTTTAGCACAATCCCTTCTGAAACTAATTGAGGTAATGAAGGTCTCCCGCGCTCACAATCACTTTTAAAAAAGGTTTTATACGTTTCAAAATTATGTACGAATACTTCAACAGGCCAGCCATTACTATAGAAAGATTCTCTATAACAAGATGACAAACTTTGGTCGAATATTACAATATCAAGGTCAGATGTTTTCGTAGCCTCTCCTCTAGCCACACTTCCCCCTAGTAAAGCAACATCACAATTCGAAAATTGTGATGTAATTATGCTTTGTGCCGCTTCAATTGGTTTCATAATCTTACCCCTTCTTATTTTACTTTCTTTTTTTCAGCTCTTTCTCTCGCTTTTTTTATATACGGTTCTGCGTCTGGTGTTTTGCATGACGTTGCCCCGTGATCAACTTGTACTTTCCCAATTTCACGTGCAATTTCAATCGCTTTTCGCTCTAAGTCTTCATTACGAATTCCTATCGCGATTAAAGCACTATTCATCGCTTCTTTTTTTCTATTTTTTTCATTATGTATATTTGCTTTAATTTCTTCGAGATACGGAGTGAAGAATTCATCATGTAACGTTTTATTTTTAATCGCTATATTCGCTAATAATGACCAACCAGCTCTTCCAATCCATTCTTCATCAGACTTCGTCCATTCTTCCATTCTTTCTATCGCGATTGGTGACGTACATATAGCTGTCATAAGAACGTCCATTAAACAATAGTAATCAACATCCTGAACCCATCTATTTAGTTGTTCTGACGTTAGTTTCTTCGGATCTAAAATCATCGTTGCTAAAGTCATTGCATCCATATTTTTTGTTTCCCATAATGAAATTGCTAAATCATGATCTTTTTTTATCTTCTTTTTTAACAATTTTAAATTTGCAAAACTAACTCCAAATAACGGCTCTTTCGCTCCGTGGTTTTTATACGTCTTACGAGTTTGTTCTGTCCCATACTCTTCTAGTTGCTGCATTACTTCTTCAAGTAACATATGCCCACCTCTTTTATGTTTTATGTTCACTTCATATATGTATGTACGATATATTCTACATTATTTTTTGGTTTTCCTATATTTATTTTTTAAATACGGTATGTGAAATTTTTATTGATTTTCTTTAAAACAACAAACATCCTCTTCCTTATTTTTCACACGGTTGTTCATTCACACTCTGTATACAATACTCCACAAGCGCATTCAACGGATTTATTATGTTCCTTCCTATTATATTTTCTACCCTTGTAGTAGCGTCTACCATAGATAATTGTGCAACTGAAAGCATTTCGTTTCTATCTTTCATAATTTCATATAAATATTTTTCTAATTTAACATCATGCTCTTCTTTACGCCCTTGCATAATTAACTCAAATATCCCTTCTATCACTTCTACTTTTACTTGTATGGATTTATTATTCTGCTGAGCGTATAGTCTTAAACGTTCCATCGTTCCTGAAACAGTACGGTTATTTGTAAATAGTATTGTCTGTGGCTCTTCAACCTGACAAATCATTTCAAAGAATGGTTCATCAATTTTCAATATAGGTATGTCTATTTTGAAATTCTCATCTAATAACGTGATATAATCTGTACAAGTTATTAAAAGTGTATCAACATCACTTTCAGCTATATACTTTATAATATCTTTTAAATTATTTCGTGCTTGTTCTCGTTCTATTTTTAGTCTGTGTGATAAGATTGGATCTACAAAATGGAGTATTTCTATTTCAAAAAATTGCAACGCTCGGTCAATGTATTCAATATTTGAATGATGAGCATGTAAACAAGCTAATTTTTTCATACTTATCCTCCCTTTCTAAAACAAAAAACGTGAATGAACCATTTTACATGCAGTTCCATTCATTTAATTCTTGTTTCATTTTTTCAAACCTGCAAAACAGTGAAATCTTACATACTTTTTAACAAACTTTTTTGCGCTTGTAAAAAAGTTTTTTTGCATTTCCCCCTCTAAAATTGCTAATATAGTAGAGTAGAACTTTTATAGAGAGTAGGAAAATTATGCACAATGGAATTCGGATGACAACTTTAGTGAAAAGGGCTCTGTTGATTTGCGCTGGGGTATTATTTACATACGAAGCTGCTTACGGATCAACACATATCGCTCTAGCAAGTACAGAGGATGAAGCGAAATCTGTTCAACTTGTAAGTGAAATTCAAACGTCCCTTGCTCCGAAAGAAGCTCCAAAGCACTATAACGGGCAAGTTAGAAAAGTCGCTTACTTAACATTTGACGATGGTCCTGGAAAATACACAGCTGAGCTTTTAGATATGTTAAAGAGTGAAAATGCAAAAGCAACATTCTTCCTAATTGGTTCAAACGTAAAAGCTTTCCCTGATCTTGTAAAACGTGAAGATGCTGAAGGCCACTATGTTGGGATGCACAGTATGACTCATAACTACAAGAAACTTTACACAGAAGGTCATTACGTTGATGAAATGAAAGAAGACCAAGGCTTAATCGCTGGCGTTCTAGGAAAATCTCCAGTATTAACTCGTCCATCTTACGGCTCAATGCCAGGGTTAAATGAAGCTCTTCGCAACAAAGTTGTTGAAAATGGTTTAAAAGTTTGGGATTGGACAATTGATTCATTAGACTGGAAATACAACAAAATACAAGTAGACGCTGCATCTGCTAAAATCGTAGAAAACGTTCTACATGGTGCTACAAACCCAACAGAAGTTATTCTAATGCATGATATTCATCCACAATCAGTTAAAGCAGTACCTGGTATTATTAAAGGGCTGAAAGAAAGAGGATATGAATTAGAAGCCTATAATGAGAACGAACACTTCCCATTAAACTTCTGGCATGATAATCGTATGTAATAAAAAGACTTGATTCCCTCTTGTAGGTTATCAAGTCTTTTTTTATCGTTTTGGGAATTTCCTTTGTTGCTCTTCAATAGAACGAATAATATTCTCCCTATCCTCTTGAGTTATACCGATAGAAAATTCGTATTCTTCTTCCTTACACCATGTGGGGTTAAGTTCCAGCGATAAGCGAATAACAATATTAAACTCGCCTGCTTTTCCCCCCATAAATTCAAACGCTAAATTTGGTTCTATGAAATCTAGTTCGTTATATGTAGGGTTTGGTAAAGATTCAAACCATTTTATCATGTACTGTAAATCGTATGTTTGTAAAAAAGGATCCATCGTTTCAAAAACTTTATTTTCTTCTGATAGTTTCGCTTTTACTCTTAACCAATTTCTATCACACTCGTCTTTTGCATCTGCATATTGGTAATTTACAACCTCTAAATGTAATGATATTTTTTCATTTTGAAAATTCATGCATATCCCCCTTCTATCTCTGGATCTTTTGTTTTATAAATTTTTATTAATCCCGATACTTTAAATTATACTAGGTTATTTTAATCTTTTTTTAATACGGATAAATTGTTTGCATTTATTACCCTTTATACATAAAATAAATTTGATTTGCGATATAATCTGAACTAAAGTGAAGTCCATTCCTTATCCACCACATGATAATACCTACCAATGAAGCTGTTTTAATATCAACCGCAACATAATCATCAGGCAAATCCTTTTTCGTATTCTCTCTTCTCGTTTCTATTAACTCTTTTAAAAATAAAAATAGTTGCTCCTCAAATTGATTCATTTTAAATAATATAAATAAATAATTTCGATGGATATATAAATAATCAAGTAATTGTGTTAGCTTTTGTTTTTCTGATAAATCTTTTGCATGTATTAAATCAGCTATTTTATTTGAAAGTTCATTTGAAATCTCATTCGTGATTTGGTCTAGTAAATCTTGAATATCTTGATAATGTAAGTAAAAGGTTGTTCGGTTTAATCCTGCTTTTGTTGCGACTTTCTGAACCGTTAAACTTGAAATACTAGGATTCTCACATAGGAGAGAAAAAACAGCATTTTTAAACATTTCTCTTGAACGAACTGTACGAGGATCTTCTTTTTTAGGTGTAGACATTTTGAAACTCCTTTATAGATTTTCTCTTTACTTACTCGACAGTGCATACCTTCTATGTCGAGTAGTGAACATTTTCAACAAAACTGTTCATGGTCAAAGAAAATTTATTTTGTTACCATTAATTTTATCGACACAATGTCGATAAATCAAGACAACAATGAAGGAGTTTACCAATGCAAAAGGAAATATCAGAAAGAAATAAAAAAATTATATTAATTGTGCTCATTTCCGGTTGTTTTTTATCAACATTAAATCAGACGCTATTAAATGTAGCGATGAGTAATTTAATGGAAGTATTTGATGTTACAGCTGCAACCGTACAATGGCTATCAACAGGCTTTATGCTCATAAATGGCGTTCTAGTGCCAATTACTGCATTTTTAATGAAACGATTTACAACAAGGCAGCTGTTTATTAGCTCGATGCTCTCTTTGTTTATCGGGACTGTTCTTTGTGCATGCGCCATGAATTTTGGTATTTTGTTAACAGGAAGAATGATTCAAGCAGTTGGAGCAGGAATTATTATGCCACTAATGATGACAGTTATTTTATATTTATACCCTAGTGAAAAACGTGGAAGTATTATGGGAACCATCGGTTTCGCCATAATTTTTGCGCCAGCCATCGCTCCAACATTATCTGGCTTTATTATTGAATATGTATCATGGAGATGGTTATTTATTGGATTCGCTCCATTTGTATTAATCGTTATTATTCTCGCGCTAAAATATTTAATGAATGTTGCTGAGACAACAAAAGCAAAATTAGATATCGTAAGTGTCATTTTATCAACGATTGGCTTTGGTTGTATTATATTCGGATTTAGTAGTGCAGGAAGTAAAGGATGGGATCATCCAGTTGTTATTACTACAATTATCATCGGAATAATTGTTACAACTCTATTCTGTTTACGTCAAATAAAGTCTAGCGATCCACTATTAAATTTATCCGTATTTAAGTATAAAATTTTCACTCTTACATCAGTCATTAACGTACTCATTACGATGATTATGTATGCTGATTTAATTCTTTTACCGATTTACTTGCAAAATGGACGAGGTTTTACTGCTTTTGAATCAGGTTTACTTCTATTACCTGGAGCTGTAATTAATGCATTCTTATCACCTATCACGGGTAAAATGTTTGATAAATATGGGGCAAAACCACTCTTTATTATAGGTTTAATATGTATCATTATATCGATGTGGGGTGTAATTGATTTGACCGAATCCACCACTTATATGTATTTAATGGTTCGTACCATTATTCTACGCATTGGACTAAGTTTCATTTCGATGCCTTTAAATACAGCAGGTTTAAACGCTTTACCAAGAGAACTGGGTTCACATGGTTCCGCAGTGAATAATACCGTACGTCAATTAGCAGGTGCTATAGGAACAGCAGTCATTATCACTGTATATACAATTCAATCCACTTCACATACTTCACAGTTATCTAGTGAGAACGGAAGCATATCAACTATGCAAGTAACGAAATTAGCTTCTATCTTCAGCTCAAGTGATGCCTACGTATTTATGTTAGTCTTATCCTTTGTAGCTTTGATTATTGCATGTTTTATGCCTAAAAAAGTAGCACTCCAAAAATCCGAAAGTAAATCTTAAAACAAAAAATCCTACTCGTTTTCTATACGAGTAGGATTTTTTATTATTTATTTCGTTTCCCCGTCTTCAGTCGTCTTCACCTTCGTTTTATCTTTATCACGATTGTTATAGTTATATTTAGAAGGTTCTACCGGTGTAAATCCTTCTGGTGTGTAGAATCGCAATAAGTCACCGTTAACAACTTGGTCGGAGTATTTTAGTGATTTTTGAACCATTTGCTCATTTTGTTTTATTTCATCTGTAAATTCTACAGGTTTCCCAGTCGCTGTATCATAGTATTTGCCGTTAAGTGCAGTAACTGTTGGGCTTACGTAGTTACCGTTACGGAACGGAACGACTTGTTTATGCTCTGGTGATAATAAATCTGATCCGAATTGGACATAATTTTTCGTATCTGTACCTAGTAAGTGTAATAACGTTGGAAGAACGTCAATTTCTCCGCCGTATTGATGTTGTACGCCGCCTTCCATTCCTGGTACGCGAATGATTAATGGTACACGTTGTAATTGAGCATTTTCAAATGCGTTCATTTCTTTACCCATTATTTGAGACATTGCTGCACTATGATTATCTGAAATACCGTAATGATCACCGTACATAACGATAATTGAGTTATCGTATAGACCAGATTGTTTCAAGTAATCAATGAATCCTTTTACAGATTCATCTAAATAGCGTGCTGTTTGGAAGTACGTATCTACTGATGAATCACCTGTTTTAGCTGGTTCAATCGTTGCTTCCGCTTTATCAATCGGATAAGGGAAATGGTTCGATAACGTAATGAACTTCGTATAGAACGGTTGTTTCAACGTTTGTAATAACGGAATTGATTCATTAAAGAACGGTTTATCTTTTAAGCCATAGTTTACTACATCTTTTTCATTCATATCGTAGTATGACGCATCAAAGAATTTATTAAAACCAAATGATTTATAAACTTCATCACGGTTCCAGAATGTTTTGTAGTTACCGTGGAACACTGCTGATGTGTATCCTTGTTGTCCTAAAATAGCCGGTGCTGATTGATACGTGTTATGAGCTTTATTTGTAAAAACAGATCCTTGTGGTAATCCAAACATTGAGTTCTCTAACATGAACTCCGCATCAGATGTTTTCCCCTGTCCTGTTTGATGGAAGAAGTTATCAAAGTATAACGTATTCGCATCTTTTGTAAATGAGTTTAAGAATGGTGTAACCTCTTGACCATTTAGCTTGTAGTTTAGTAAAAAGTTTTGGAATGACTCTAAATGAATATAAATTACGTTCATTCCTTTTCCTTTACCGAAATACTCAGGGTTTGGACTTGCATAAGTTGATGAAAGATAGTTTCTAACTTCTGTCATATTATCTCCATCCGCTAATGCTCGTTCTGTTGATGCTTTCGCACTTTGAATACCATCATAAATCGTAAAGTTGTACGCCCCTAAATATTTCACGATATAATTGCGGTCAAATGTTCTTGTTAACAATTCAGGACGGTCAGATTCTGCCAGACCTAAGTTAACGCTAAATAATAAAATACCTGCTACAAATACTAGAGATAATTTATGCTTCGCAACACGGATTGGTTTAGGGTTTACAAATTTCGTTGCGACTAAAACAATTAAAATGATTGTATCTAAGAAATATAGTGGATCATATAAGTGTAGCAATGCAAAAATACTACCACCTAAATCTCCAAAGTTATTCGATTGTGTTAATGTCGGGAACGTAATAAAGTCGCTGAAAAAGCGATAATATACTACGTTTGCGTATAAAAGTATAGACATTAGCAAATTAATAATAATTAACCAAATGTAAGCTCGTTTCCCTTTTGCGAATAATGCGAGCCCTAAAAATAGAACTGCTGAGCTTAACGGGTTGAAAAACAGTAAGAACTTTTGGATTGTGTTCGATATCCCTAAATTAAATTCTGTCACATATGCGGCATATGTTTTTAACCAAAGTAAAATAACAGCAAATACGAAAAATCCAAAATGATTACTTAATACTCGTTTACTCTTCAATAAAAATTGTTGCATCTCTCCACCTCTTTTGATCATCCAAGGCTTATTTTATATAAGTCTGTCTCTCTATTCAATTTTTCTTCTTCAAATAGATTTTATTTGTTTAACTATATGAAGAATATTAGTAATTATAATTTGTAGCTTTTATTTATTCAACTATTTCTTTTTAAACATTTTGACCTTGGTTTCTATTTAACAAAACACATTTGTAACATTTCCTGTTTTCTCCCAAGGCTCATCCACTAATTATGACTCCACAAACTATAATCCTTTATTTCCTCATTTGCAAACTAACCTATCTCCAATTTTGGTACATTCATGTAAACTACCCAATTTCATAAAATAAAAAATGTAGTTTGGGCAATTTGCTCAAACTACACTTTTTCGACTACTGTTTATCATCCTTTGTAGCTATCCCCTCTTCTTTTAACCAATTCTTTCAGTCCCATGAATATTACATTCCAACCATGATCAGAGCCATCCTGACACCCCTTTAAAGCTTTTTCAACATCATATTTTGTCCAATCTTCTTCATGAGCAACGATTATATTTTGTGAAAATATCATTTTAAATCCTTGTTGTTTCTCTTTTATTTCAACTGTGATTTTATCTAATAATTCACTAAACTGCGGCGTTTTTAATATAAATACTAATTTTTTTTAGGACGATTCATTTCGATATATTCCCCAATTACTCCATAATCTTTTCTGCCACGATGATCAATAGTTTCCCAACTCCCTCCTACTTCAGGAGTATTTCCCGTTACTTTATCCGTCCCTTCCAATGTAAAAAACCATTTCTTCATCATTTCAGGGTTTATCCACGTTTCAAAAATTTCTTACCATCGCTAATGTTATTTTTGAATAATTATTCATTTTAATCCTCCCCCCCACTTTATATTAAACCGAATATTTGTTTACTTAAAAAACCCCCGCTCTCATAAAAGAAAGCGAGGGTTTTAATCATTTATTATTGACCTTTGTACATTGCATCAACTTGTTTTTGAAGTTCTTGACTTTCTAAGAACTCATCATACGTTGCTACCTTATCAACTACACCGTTTGGCGTTACTTCGATAATACGGTTTGCAATTGTTTGTACGAACTGATGGTCATGAGAAGTGAATAGTAATGTTCCTTTAAATGTGATTAAACCGTTGTTTAATGCTGTAATAGACTCAAGGTCTAAATGGTTCGTCGGATCATCAAGTGTTAATACGTTTGCACCGCTTAACATCATTTTAGATAACATACAACGAACTTTTTCTCCTCCAGATAAAACAGAAACATTTTTCTTTACTTCTTCACCAGAGAATAGCATACGGCCTAAGAAACCACGTAAGAAACTTTCTGACTCATCTTGTGGAGAGAACTGACGTAACCAATCAATTAAAGTGTAATCACTGTTCTCGAAGTACTCAGAGTTATCTCTTGGGAAATGAGCTTGAGATGTTGTTACACCCCATTTGAATGAACCGCTATCTGGCTCTATTTCACCCATAAGAATTTTAAATAATGTTGTCATCGCAATATCGTTACGTCCGATAAATGCAACTTTATCACCTTTATTTAAAGTGAAGTTCACATTATCTAATATTTTTTCGCCATCAATCGTTTTCGAAATACCTTCAACTGTTAATAGGTCATTTCCTACTTCACGTTCTGGTGTGAAACCAACGAACGGATAACGACGTGATGATGGTCTAATATCATCTAATGTAATTTTATCTAACAATTTTTTACGAGAAGTTGCCTGTTTCGCTTTAGATGCATTTGAGCTAAAGCGTGCAATAAAGTTTTGTAACTCTTTTACTTTTTCTTCTTTTTTCTTGTTAGAATCTTGCGTTAGTTTTAATGCTAATTGGCTTGATTCATACCAGAAGTCATAGTTACCAACGTATAATTGAATTTTACCGAAATCAAGGTCAGCCATGTGCGTACATACTTTATTTAAGAAGTGACGGTCATGGGATACAACGATAACTGTATTTTCAAAGTTCATTAAGAAGTTTTCTAACCATTGAATCGCTTTTAAGTCCAAATGGTTGGTAGGCTCATCTAGTAATAGAATGTCAGGTTGACCGAATAAAGCTTGAGCAAGTAATACTTTTACTTTCTCTGCCCCTGTTAATTCAGACATCTTTTTATCATGAATATCTTCACCAATACCTAATCCTTTTAGAAGGATTGCAGCTTCTGACTCAGCTTCCCAACCGTTTAGCTCAGCGAACTCACCTTCAAGTTCTGCAGCACGCATGCCATCTTCATCACTAAAGTCTTCTTTCATGTAAATTGCATTTTTCTCTTGCATTACTTTATAAAGACGTGTGTGACCCATCATTACTGTTTCTAGTGCAGGGAACTCTTCATATTCGAAGTGATTCTGTTTTAATACTGCTAGACGCTCACCTGGCGTAATATGTATGTCACCCGTTGATTGGTCAATTTCTCCAGATAAAATCTTTAGAAATGTTGATTTACCAGCACCGTTTGCTCCAATTAAACCGTAGCAATTACCTGGCGTGAATTTTATGTTAACATCTTCAAATAATTTGCGATCTGCGAAACGCAAACTAACGTTACTTACTGTAATCATTTGTGTCCTCCTACTAATACCGCTTATTTCAGCGTTTTCTCACCGATTGTCTTAAAAAATCGCATATTACGACTCAATTATTGTAGACTATAGCTATTATATAGTAGAAGCTGGATGAATAGCAACGGTTGATTAGCTTTCTACAACGAAATCGAATAGTTTTTATCCATTCCCCTAGCTATTTTTTGTATATCATCGACCTCTTTCTAATATCCCTATTCGCTACTCATTCTGTAATACATTGAATCATTTTTTCATTTCATATTTTATATACAAAAAACCTGTAGAGAAAACATTCCCTACAGGTTTTTCTTATTTCGTATTTATTATTTTCTCTTTATAACTCTTCAATTTACTCGTCAATCCTATTAAAGCAGGTAACAATATCGGCATTACAATTAAAGCTAATAGTAAAAGAGCAACACCAACAACGGATGCTACTTGTATAAGTGTCAATACTCCTGAAGGAATTAACGCTGCAAATGTCCCTCCCAAAATAAGTGCCGCTGATAATACGACTCCTCCTATGTGACGAGATGCATTTACAATTTTCGTTACTGAATCCCCTTCTAGCTCATTGTATCGCATCATAACGAAGATGCTATAATCCACTCCTAAAGCGACAATCATAATGAAGCTAAAGAATGGAACATTCCAGCTTAATGACTCTACGTTTAATACATGTGCACTAATTTGTTCACTTATACCAAGTGATGCAAAGTACGCTAAAATTAAGGACCCAATAATAAAGATTGAGTTTAAGAATGAGCGTGTAATCACGATTAATACAAGCGAAATCCCTAATAACATAATCGTAGCAGTACGTAGGAAATCTTGCCCGGTTACTTCTTTTAAATCAACGTTTCTAGCTGTTGTCCCGCCAATTGCTTTTTTCGCACCATTTAGTTCTGTTCCCTTTAACGTACCATCTATCGTTTTATTAATTTCTTGAATGATAGGCATCGCTTCTTTTGAATACGGGTTTACGTCTAAAATAATTGTCATTTTAGCAGTCTTTCTATCATGTGACATGTACGTATTCAATGCTTTTTGGAAATCTTCTCCTTCTAAAACTTCTTTCGGAATATAAAATTTCTCAGAGCTTTTCGACTCATTTAGCTCTCCTAAATATTTTTGAGCATCACCTAGACCGTTACTTACTTTTCCTAAACCCTCTGTACTTTTAGATAAACCTGATTGCAATTGCCCCATCTTTTCTTGTAAATCTTTCAGTCCAGTTAATAACTGTCCTTGCCCATCGTTTATTTTCGTTAATCCAGATTGTAAGTCAGCCGATTTGTTCGCAATTTGTTTTGAACCTGTAGCCCCTTCACTCAATCCTTTGTTCAGCTCAGCAGCCCCTTTTTGTAACTTGGTAACTCCATTGTTCATTTCTTTTAAACCGTTATCTACTTTCAGTAACGATTGATTCGCTTCTTTAAATGAATTCATCGCTGCTTTATGCTGCACCGCCAATTGATTTAATTCTTTTGAAAGTCCAGTTAATTGTTTTTGAGCTTCTTTAGCAATTCCTAATGTTTGCTGCACATTAGGATCATTTGCTAATTCTGGTTTTGTTTGAATGAAATTGTTCATTAACGTTTCAATTTGTTCATATCCTTTTTTCGCACCATCAATCGCTTGAGAAATACTTCCGAAATATTGATCGTACGAACTTAAACCTTTTTCTAACTGAGCATAACCAGCATGAAGCTGCGAAGTTGCATTTGACAGGGCATTGATATTTCCGTTTAATGATGCTAGCCCATCCTCTATTTGCTTCGCTCCTTGTGCTCCATTGTTTATTCCATTCGATAATTGATTTAAAGCTGTCCCTAAGGCTGATACGCCATTTTTCGCTTCATTTGTTCCATCAATTAATTTTTGAACATTTGCAAGACTATTTGAGTCATTACTACCCATTTTATCTTTCGCATCAGTTAATCCTTCATTAATTTCTTTTATGCCACCATTTGCATCGCCTAAGCCTGTATTCAATTCTCCGGCTTGTTTATTTATATATAATTCTTTAATCTTATCTCCAGTTGGACGCGTCGGTGAATATACTTCTGAGACTCCTTTAACTTTCGAGATTTTATCAGTAAGTTCATCTAAAGTTTGTAAAGAAGTCGCCTCATCTAACTTTTTATCCGATTGAATGACTAACGTACTTGGTGAAGAAAAACCAGGCGGAAAATGCTCTTCTATTACGTTAATCCCCATTTTTGATTCATATTTATTATCCACTTCAAATAAATCATTGTAATTAAGCGTGTTAGAATATTTTAATACGAATGGAATCGATATCACGAATACGATAATTAAAGCGATAAATGGTCTTGCTACTGAATTTTTTGCAAAGAATCCCCATAAGCGACTATCCTCATGACCTTTAAATGTTTTAACTGGATAAAACATTCCTTTTCCTAAAAGCACCATGAAAAATGGATTTAAAGTAGTTAATACGAGTAGTAGTACTGCGACACCAATTGCTACCGCTGAAGTAGATTGATATAATTTAAAACTCGCTAAAGCAAGAGATGCAAAGCCAATTAGTACTGCTATCCCGCTATATAAAACGGTTTTACCTGCCGATTTAAACGTTTCTTTCGTAGCCAAAAATGCATTTTCTTGTTTACTTAATTCTTCTTTAAATCTTGTATATAATAAAATGTTATAGTCTGTTCCCACTCCAAACAGGACGACTACTACAAACACTTGCGTAAAGTTTGAAAACGGAAAATTAAATTGATCTACAAGATGGGCAATAATCCCCATTGAAATTAAATACGAAACACCAACTGTAAGAAGAGAAATAATCGGAACAACTGGTGAACGGAATACAATGATTAATACTACAAGAATGAAAATGATCGAAATAACTTCTGTCTTTTTCACGCCCTCTTGAGAGGATGTAAGAAAATCACCCGCTATTAAATCACTTCCTGTTAAGTACGTTGTAACTCCTTTCGTTTGCACTTTTTCATGAAGATCATTTGCAATTTTTGACATTTTACCATGTTTTTTATCTACCGATATTTGCGTTAAAATAGTCGTATTATCTTTAGAAACTAATTGTTTCTGCAGTTCTTTATTATCTAAATGTGAAACGACTTCCTTAATTCCTAATTGCTCTTTTTCATTTTGCAGGGCATTGATCGTTTTCGTTATTTCCTCTTTTTGCTCATTTGTTAAAGCCTTCTTACTTCCACTATTAAAGACAGCTATAATTTCATACTTTTCAGCCCCTTCTTTATCCATCTCCTTTATCATCTTGTCAGCAATACTGCTTTGTTCTGTATTAGGAATCGTGATTTGCCCTTTTTCCTTCACTAACTGATCCATATTAGGCATCGTTACGATCATTGCAATAGTAATAACTATCCATAATAGAAAAGATAAACTTCTCCAACTTTTTAGCTTGCTCATTTGAATCATCTCCTGTTATTAGAGTTTCATGGTGCATAGGGAATGAATATTCATTCCCTATTTTTGAAAATATCATTTAGGAATGAACGTTCATTCCTATTATCCTATTAAATTATTTTTCAATTTTATCAAATCACTACCCACGGAATGAATATTCATTCCTTTAATTGTACAGATATATCATCTCCTGTAATCGTTTTTTATATTTATTTAGGAATGAATGTTCATTCCTGTCCTTATAAGGCTATAGAATCAAATGATTCTAATAGCATTCCAAGAGCTTTCTTCCAATTCTTTTACTAATTCTTTTGAGTATTCTAACTGCCCTGTCGCCATTACTTTTATTAATTTTTCAAGTGGTTGATATACAATAATAATTAAAGCAATTATAGGCAATGGACGAAGAAAACCTTTTTCGATTCCATCTTCAATAATATTCATAAAGAAGCCTATAAAATCGTCAAATATTTTCTTACTCTGTTCATCAAGAAAATAACTATCACAGTGAGAATTTGTAAAAAGAAAAGCATCCACATTGTTTCTCGCAAATTCAAATAAACAGTTATACGTATGACTAAACTGTTCTCGAATATTTGCTTCAACAGGAAAATCAGTCTTTATTGTTTCAGATAGCTGTAGCATGCTTTTTGAAAATAATGAGTTAACGAGTGCCTCTTTATTTTCAAAATAGCGATAAATAGTACCAGCGCCGACATTTGCTTTTTCAGCGATCATCGGAATTGTCGTACCATCGTAACCACGCTCTGCGAAAAGTTTTATAGCAGCATCAAAAATGTCTTCTTGTTTATTTTTAGCCATTTTTCTCACCTCAATTTCCAGGAATGAAAATTCATTCCGTTTTTAATTATAAATTACATGAATTAAAAGTCAAGGGGTTAACATTCATAATGCTTCGTTAAAAGCAGCAATGTACTATAACTAATTATGTTTAATTATAGTACATTGCTATTTACACATTAGTATGCCGCACAAAGCTTTACAAAATTAAAAGAAATCATAAATAAACGGCTTACGCACCGGCACTACATTCTCAAATGCACATATCTCCTCTTCGCTACCGCTTATTAAGTCTATTTCATTTAATTCTAGCGGTCGCTTGTAACCAAACATAATAGTAGATAACGCATTAATATCGATTTGAATTCCATTTTCTTTTGCTGTTTCTTCTTTAACGATTGTTATTTCGTTATTTTTAAGTTGAACCGTTACGTTATTCCACGGTGCAAATGAATCTGTAATATGTAAAATTACTTCTTGCTCTTCGTTGTTCCAGTTCCATTCATATTGTTTGAAAAACTGTTCTACATCTACAATTCTTCCCATGAAATATGGAGTTACTTCTGCTTTTACTCGTGGTTCTTGTAATGTGTAAAGAAGTGGTTCTGTCTCACTTAGTATCATTTCTAGATCTTTAATCATAGAATCATGTTGGCAGATGAAGTTCCAAAGACCAATTCTTGCTTCATTATGTAATGGGACAAATTCTTCTACTTTCATTTTAGAATTCTCTATTTTGTATAAAATGTAACCAGCCGCCGTTTTATTTTCATCATAGTAAACTGCCAATGTTAAATCATGATACACCGCTTGTAGCCACCATTTACGTCCGCGAACTAACATACCAGAAAATCGTTCTGCAAATGTTTCATATAGATTCTCTACTTCTTCTGGATGATTATCTTTACTAAAACGTTTCACTGTACCATTCACTTGTTTTTTAATTATTAAATCGCTCTTTGTCATCTGACATACGATTCGATTCGCACAAAGTTCCCAGCCGTATTTACGATAAAATGAAACGGCAAATGGATGTAACATCGATACACTATATCCATCTCTTTTCATAGTTTGCAGTGAATGCTGAAGTAACTCTTTTACATATCCACTTCTTCTATATTCCGGATACGTCGCTACCCCCGCAACGCCGCCCATTTTAAACTTTTCTTTTCCTATGTAAATATGAAAAGGAATTAAGTGCAACTTTGCAGCTAACTCTTCTCCTTCCATAATACCGTATATTTGATGGCTTTCCTTCATTCTTGCAATTTTCTGCTCTATCCATTCTTCATTTGCTTTATATTGAAAAGCATATTCTGATAAACGTAATGCTTCTCTAAACTTATCTTCTTTTAATTGTATAACGTTCATATATTTCTCCTCCATTCCTCGTTTGAATTATATCATAATTCAAACTATTACAGTTCGGTAAGTGAAATTACGAGGATGTTTCAACAAAAGATATCGATTTAGAAACACTCTAACATAAAGGCTCTTTTCAACTGCTTTCTATTGGCGGCATAAGAATATTAAAAGCCTTGCGTTCTCTTGGGTTTGCGAAGCTAAGAGGTACCATTGAAAGTGATGAAACTTATGACAACGGCAACATTACGGACATAAAAAAACCAGTTGATTGAGAGAAACTGGTTCAATAAAGGTTTATATTGGATATTCATTCAACCAAATTAATGCTTGTTCATAATCATCGAAAAATTTTACGGATTCTTTTGTATTGGATTGTT
The DNA here is from genome assembly GCF_979253805.1 of Bacillus sp. AC266. Taxonomy (NCBI): domain Bacteria; kingdom Bacillati; phylum Bacillota; class Bacilli; order Caryophanales; family Bacillaceae; genus Bacillus; species Bacillus sp. AC266. Next base: position 518,302 of record NZ_CEEDEC010000001.1, on the reverse strand, counting down.
GTAAATAATTCATTGTCTCCCCTTCTTCAAGGAGAAACGCAATTGCCTTACTGTGATTCAAAATGGTTTCATTGAAGAACTTATCTTTCCATGCTTTTTGAACAGAAAAATGATCTGGCGTGTATCCTTTTCTATCCACCAACAATTTGTATTTCCGACCCTCGGAAATGAATTGCTGACAAACCTGCTCGAAGCCATTAAACCATTCATAAACATCAGCTGTATTAATCTTGCCAATTAGATGGGTAACAATTAAATCCCCTGAAACTGTTGTGCTGATATTCTGTTTACTCAACTTGGAACCATCTCCCTTAGTTACAATTATGCGTAAAAATCTCATAAAATCAATAAGGATAAAATTCTTACGCAATAAAGCAACATTATTTACGAAAAAAGCCAACATAAAAAAGCAGATACATTGCATATCTGCTTCTCATCACTTTATTTAGCTAACGTTTGCAGTTCTTCAAAAAATGTAGGATACGATACACCTACTGCTTCTGCATCTTCAATCGTTGTTTCTCCTTCAGCTATACAGCCGGCAATCGCAAGCATCATTCCAATGCGGTGATCACCGTGACTATGTACTGTATTTCCTTTTAGCTTACATTTACCGTAAATAATCATTCCGTCGTCGGTCGCTTCAATACGAGCTCCTAGTTTCGTTAGTTCCGCAACGACTGTATCGATACGATTCGTTTCTTTCACTTTTAGCTCGTGTGCATCTTTAATGACTGTAATTCCATCTGCTTGTGTTGCCGCTAAAGCGATAATTGGGATTTCATCAATCAGTCGTGGAATGATATCTCCACCGATTTCGATTCCTTTCAGCGGCGATGTTTCAATTGTAATATTTGCAGCAGGTTCTGATGCTCCTTCGTTAATCTGCTCTACAGTAAACGTAGCGCCCATTTTCTCAAGAACATCAATAATACCTGTACGAGTCGGATTCATTCCCACATTTTGTAATAGTAGTTTACTATTTGGAATAATTGCACCTGCTACTAAGAAAAATGCCGCTGATGATACATCACCTGGCACTTGAACATCTGTTGCGGTTAACTTCTGTCCTCCTGCTAGTTTCACTGTTTTCCCCACGCGAGTTACTGTAACGCCAAACGCCTCAAGCATTCTTTCTGTATGATCGCGGGAAATATGAGGTTCTGTAACAGTTGTTACACCTTCTGCGCGAAGGCCTGCAAGTAAAATAGCTGATTTCACTTGTGCACTTGCTACCGGTGAAGTATATTCAATCGCCTTTAAATTCCCGCCTCGTATTGTGAGCGGCGTAAACGTTCCTTCTTTTCGGCCATCAATTTTTGCACCCATTTGCTTTAGTGGATTTGTTACACGTTGCATCGGTCTCTTCGCAATTGAAGCATCACCTTGCACGCAAGAAAAGAATGGTGTGTTTGCAAGTATTCCTGACATTAATCGAATCGTTGTACCAGAATTACCAACATCTAATACAGCTTTTGGCTCTTGTAAACCTTCTAATCCTGTTCCAATTACCGTAACTTCGTCTCTATTTTGTGTAATCTCTACTCCCATTTCTTTAAAACAAGAAATAGTACTTAAACAATCCGCACCAGGAAGAAATCCTTTAATTGTTGTTTTACCTTCCGCGATTGCGCCAAACATGACAGCGCGATGGGAAATTGATTTATCTCCAGGGATTGTAATTGTACCATTCAATCCGTTATTTACAGTTTGTACTGTTTTTTCTTTCACGTTGTCACCCTCCTCATTAAATTGTTTCATACGTTTGGTATTCTTCTTTTCCGAGCGCAATTTTTGCCTGCGTTCGATCTTCTTCTCTTTGGAAACTAATTCGTAAAACTCCGAGCAATCCTTCTCGCGCTTCTAATATTTGCAAGTTCGTAATACTAATTTCTTCTTCTGCTAGAATGCTTGTGATATGGGCTAATGCCCCTACTTTATCTAAAACGTCGACGTATAAGTCGTGATAGGCAGGAATCGCCCCTCTTTTTCGAACTGGTAAAGAGTCACGATATTCTTTCGCATCTGCAAAATAACTTTGTATTTCTCCTGCATCTCCTTTAGAAACCGTCTTATATAGCTCTTCCATTTCTGAAATCCATTCTTCTAATAGTTCCAATAAATGCCCGCGATTTTGCTTTACGATATCACTCCACATTTTCGGACTACTTGATGCAATACGTGTTATATCTTTAAATCCGCCTGCCGCTAGTTGATGAATAAGCGGATTATCACCAGCATGTTTCTCAACTTGTTTTACTAATCCTGCTGCAATTAAATGTGGGAAATGACTAACTATTCCTGTTACATAATCATGTTCTTTTGTATTTAATACAAGAAAATGAGAGCCTGTTCCTTTTAACCATTCTTTTAGCTCGTCTACTTGATCCGCCTGCACGTGATTCATTGGCGTTAAAATGTAAAATGCGTTTTCAAAAAGGTGTGCCTTTGCACTTTCAACTCCTGTTTTGTGAGAACCTGCCATCGGATGACCGCCGATAAATGAAACTTTCTTTGTTAATAAAGCTTCCGCTTCATTCATGATTGTCCCTTTCGTACTTCCTACATCGGTAACAATGACATCTTCTCGTAAATGAAATGATGCAAGTTTGTGTAACAACTTTTTCGTTTCTTCAACTGGAGAGGCAAATACAATTAAATTTGCCTCCTCACATGCACGCTGTAAATCTACTGCTACTTCATCAACTACATGTAATTCTTTTGCGCGCTCTACTTGCTCTTTAAATATGTCATAACCGATAATCGTTACATCGTGCTCTTTTTTAATCGCTAATGCAAGAGAGCCTCCTATTAATCCAGTACCGATTAATACTACCTTTTTACACATTTGCCTCATCTCGAGACTTACCTTTTTTATTTTCAAAGTGTTGTTTTAACACTGAAATCACTCCTTCATTTTGTTCCCTAGTTCCGATTGTAATACGGACACCATTTGGGAACGGACGAATAATAAACCCTGCATGCGCACAAGCTTCATAAATTTCCCCAGCATCATCTACCGGCAAGAAGATAAAGTTCGTTTGCGACGGATAAAATGGAATTTCATTTTCTGTACAAAAACTTTCGTATTGTTGTAATCCTTCTGTATTAACACGAACTATTTCTTCAATAAACGCTTCATCGTTAAAAGCAATCGTCGCTGCTTTTTGCGCTAATGAAGATACGTTAAATGGCAAACGTACGACATTTAATTTCTCGATTAACTCTTCCTGTCCAATCGCATAACCAACGCGGAAAGAAGCTAATCCGTACGCTTTAGAAAACGTTCTAAGTACAAGAATGTTGTTATGTTTTTCTAGAAGCGGTAATGTCTCAGGGAAATCTTTTGCTGTTACGTATTCATAGTACGCTTCATCAATGACAATTAACGTATTTTCACTAATGCTTTCAATGAATTGAGTCAATTTTCGCTCATTCACATATGTGCCTGTCGGGTTGTTCGGATTACAAATCCATACGATTTTTGTATGTTCATCAACTGCTGAAGAAATTTCATCGAGATCATATACACCGTTCTTTAAAGTAATTTCTTTCACTTCACAGCCTTCAATAATTGCATGATGACGGTACTGAGGGAATGTCGCGCCAGCAGTTACGATATTATCTCCTTTACAGAGCACTGCACGACTTATAATTTGAATGACTTCATCAAGTCCACTACCACAAAGCACTTGTTCCATTTGCACTTGTAATTTCTCTGCAATTGTTTGACGGAGTACTTCAGCACCTCCGTCAGGATATAAAGCATGTTCCTGCCACGATTTTTGTAATTCTCCTAAAACACGAGGTGAACAGCCAAATGGATTTTCATTTGATGCTAACTTAACAAATGAATGATTCCCGTATACTTCTTTCATTTGCTCTGGTGATTTACCTGGTTTATACGGTTGTAATGATGATAGTTGATCTTTTACTCGCATGTTAAATCCACCTTTTCATTAAAATTCTTTTGCGTATTTGTTATGTTGCGAAATATTTTGTTTTAGTAATTCCATGCGATCTTTTCCGAATTGCTCGACTAGTGCACCGGCAAGTTCCCATGCAACGACAGCTTCAGCTACAACACCTGCTGCTGGTACTGCACAGCTATCAGATCTCTCAATACTCGCTTGGAACGCTTCTTTCGTATCAATATCTACGCTTGCTAACGGTTTATATAATGTAGGAATTGGCTTCATTACGCCTCTTACGACAATTGGCATACCTGTTGTCATACCGCCTTCTAAACCGCCGGCATTATTCGTATTTCTCGTGTATCCTTTTTCTTCATCCCATAAAATTTCATCGTGCACTTTACTTCCCGGCTGTCTTGCCGCTTCAAAACCAATTCCGATCTCAGCACCTTTAAACGCATTCACGCTCATAATAGCACCGGCAAGTTTTGCATCTAATTTGCGGTCGTAATGAACGTAGCTACCAACTCCAATTGGCATTCCTTCTGCAATGACTTCGACAATACCGCCTATAGAATCCCCGCTACTTTTCGCATCATCAATCGCATTCATCATTTCTTGTTCTACTTCTTTATCTAAACATCGAACTGGTGAATTTTCAGTTATCGTTTGAATTTCTTCAATTGGTAAGTTTGAAATACGCTTCGCTTGTACCCCACCAATTTCAAGAACATGTCCTGCGATTTCCACACCTAGTTCTTTCAAAATTTGTTTCGCAACTGCACCAGCAGCAACACGAACTGTCGTTTCTCTTGCAGAAGAGCGCTCTAATACGTTTCTTATATCACGATGGCCGTATTTAATTGCCCCGTTTAAATCCGCATGTCCTGGACGTGGTTTCGTTATAGTACGTTTCATTTCTTTACTTTCTTGCTCCGAAATTGGTTCAGCACCCATTACTTTCGTCCAATGTTTGAAATCATCATTTTTTACGATTAACGTAATTGGTGAACCAAGTGTCATTCCGTGACGTACACCACTTGCAATTTCAACTGTATCTGTTTCAATTTGCATGCGTCTTCCGCGCCCATGCCCTTTTTGTCTTCTTAATAATTCTTTATTAATATGTTCCGCTGTTAATGTTAAACCTGCTGGTACACCTTCTAAAATAACTGTTAACTGCGGCCCATGTGATTCTCCAGCTGTAATATATCTCATTTCTCTTGCCCCTTTACTATTTTTTTGTACAAAAAAGTCCCTACTGAGCGCTCAGTAGGGACGATGTTTATCGCGGTACCACCCTAGTTGTAGACTTCTTTCGTCTACCTCTCTTCTTCTTTAACGATCGTTTGACCGTCTTTCTCTCCAAAAGTTGGCGGGAAAGATGCTCCAAGGCTGTAATTCATGCTTACCTTTGTACTGATTCACACCGGCCATCAGCTCTCTTTAACAGTGAGATAAGCACTACTGTTTCCTCTTCAGCGCATTTATGATATGGAATTAAGATAATTTATTTTTGAAACCTTTTAACTCATCCATGAATCTATGGAATTCTGGAATATCCATTTGTTGCGCAGAATCTGATAACGCAACTGCTGGGTCTGGATGCACTTCCGCCATTACTGCATCTGCTCCAATAGCAAGTGCTGCTTTCGCTGTTGGTAATAGTAAATCTCTACGTCCAGTTGAATGTGTTACGTCAACGATAACTGGTAAATGTGTTTCTTTCTTTAAAATCGGTACTGCTGAAATATCTAATGTGTTACGTGTCGCTCTCTCGTATGTGCGAATACCGCGCTCACAAAGAATAATTTGGTCATTACCTTGTGCAATGATGTATTCCGCTGCATTAATGAACTCATCAATCGTTGCTGCTAAACCACGTTTTAATAATACTGGCTTATTAACTTTACCTACAGCTCGTAGTAAATCGAAGTTTTGCATGTTACGTGCTCCAACTTGAATTACATCAACGTATTCTAGCGCCATTTCAACATCGTTCGGATTTAAAATTTCACTAATAATCGCTAAGTCGAACTCATCTGCTACTTGGCGTAAAATTTGTAAACCTTCTACTCCTAAACCTTGGAAATCGTATGGAGATGTTCTCGGTTTGAAAGCACCACCGCGCATTAATTTTAAGCCTTGGTCTTTCATAGCTTGCCCTACTTGGCGAACTTGCTCTAAACTTTCTACCGCACAAGGTCCCATGATGAACGTTTGTGTTCCGTTTCCAATCAATTCACCTTTAACATTAACAATTGTATTTTCTTTTTTCTTTTTACGTGAAACTAGTAATGCTTTACGGTTATCATCTTCTTGTAATTCTAAGCTTGCTTTGAAAATCGTTTTGAAAATATGTTGAATCGTTGACGTTTCGAATGGTCCTTCGTTATGCTCTGCAAGCATATCAAGTACTTCACGCTCACGTACTGGATCAAAGCGTTTCGTACCTTGTACTTGCTTTTGTTCCCCAATTTTTTGAACGATTTCACCGCGTTTGTTTAATAAGTGTAATAATTGTAAGTTAATTTCATCTACCTGTTTACGTAATTGATCTAATTCGTGATTTGCCATTTGGAAATCCTCCTCTAATGTTTTAAAAGTATAGTAAGAGAATAAAAAATTCTCTATTTTCTGAACTGGTTAATTATACAAATTTAAAGTGGAATCGATACCTCTTCTTATTTTAAACTAATAATTACCATAAAGACACTAACTACTAGTTAATAAGCCACTTTTTTGTACAAAAAAGCCCTACTGATTCAATCAGTAGGGACGATATTTATCGCGGTACCACCCTAGTTGTAGACTTATTTCGCCTACCTCTCTTCATTGTTAACGATCATCTGACCGTCTTTCCCTTCATAAAGACAATAACTATCTTTACTACGAAAAAGATGCTCCAGGACTGTAATTCGCTCTTGTTTTTGTACTGGTTCGCACCAACCACCAGCTCTCTGTTACAGGGAAACAACAACTACTTCTTTTCCTTTCAACGCGTGACTATTTTATTTTCAAGTTGGACCACTAAAATACAAAAAGTCCCTACTGAATAAATCAGTAGGGACGATATTTATCGCGGTACCACCCTAGTTGTAGACTAACTTTCCGTCTACCTCTCTTCACTGTTAACGATCAATTGACCGCTTTTCCTTCATAAAGACAATAGTATCTTTACTACGAAAAAGATGCTCCAAGACTGTAATTCATGATTATCCCTGTACTGGTTCACACCAACCACCAGCTCTCTGTTACAGTAAGACTAACCACTACTGTGATCTCTTCATTGCACTTTGTTTATTCAAATGTTTTTGAAATTGAATAAGTATGATTCGTATTATAGAACGCTTTTCAAAACACTGTCAATAACTTTTTATATATTTTTTAAAAATTCCACTTCCGCCCTATGATTCCTCTTGTAAATTCTCCGTTACGATTCCGATGCGAATTATTTCATTTTCTATTAAATTTAATACATGTCTTTCTACTTCATACCTGGTTAATAGTTCTTTTATTTGTATGATCTCACTTTCAAGTAAATCGGCTTCTTGACACGTCTGCAGTAAAGTGAAAAACACATTTGCATACAATTCTTTATACGCTTTCATACGCTCTTTCTTTTCAAGTATCTCTATAAACAACTGTTTCATTTCTTCTTGATTAGATTGTCCTTCCACACCTTGAAATTTACTAGAAATAATATTTAATCCTTTTTCTAAAACCTCATCCATGCATAAAACAATACGTAAAAGCATCATATATTCTCTCGTTGTTATTACGCCCATTTTCGGACGTTCTCTTAAAAACACACTAAGCCACGCTGTCCAAAATTTTTGTTGTTCCTTACCACTTAACGTTTTTACGTAGTAGCATAAATACTGCATAAATTTAATTTTATTCTCTTCGTTTTCTTGCATCAAAAGTGGATATAACCAATCTGTTTTTTGCTCCCAATATAATACGCATTTAATAAATACAAAGCTAAGCCATTTTAAAAATGCTTCTCTCGTATATGGATGTAGTGCATCTAAATGTTCTACTGCATACTTAATATATCGCCTTATTTCTGTAAACAAAGGTAGATTAATTTGCGTATAACATAATCCCGCCCACGCATATTTCGTAAGCTCACTTTCTTTCTTTAAATCTAAGTAAGGTAATACATTTTTCCGACACCATTGCTTCTCAATATGGTATAAAAACGTAATATCTGCTGTTAAACGCGCAAACATGAAGTTCGTTCTTTCCGAAGTAACCCTTACCTGCTCCTCAAATAAAAATAAATATTCATACACGTTGCGATCGTATAAATGATCATATGCTAGCAGTTTTAGTAATACAGCAGTCATCTTCCCAACAGGATGCTGAATAGATTCATTGTAAAACTCTTGTTTTCCAATCTTAAAATCCGATTCCCCTCTCATAACTTGTGGAAGTACAGAAAAAGCAAAGCGTTTTACAATCCTTATACTATTTTCATCTAACTCTTCTAATCGATTACTAATTTCATATAGAAAACTACTAATTAACCAATGAAAAGCAGTATTTCTAATAAATTTCTGCAATAACGGAATGATTTTTTGAATTTGTTCATTCGCCAAATTCCGGTTATTTCGCCACTCTCTAATACACACAAACCATACTTCATTACTAATTTCGTGCACGCCTACTAGTTGATAAGCAAACGAAATACTCCACTCTACATTCAATTTACACGCTTTTGATAACATCTCTAAAAAATGGCGTTGTTCAAAAACACCGTCTCTTGAAAATTGCCGAACTTGCTCCATTATTTCATCGTCTTTCAGCTGCAGTAATCCATCAGCTGTTACATTGCATGTAATACGTTGTTCATTTTCCTCTTTCTTTGGAACACTGTATAGATCTGAAGAAAAATGGGGGTGTTTCTGTTTCATTAGCTCGTATCCTTCCGCCGTACACTTACTATTCGAATCACACGTGAATAGTAAGTCTAATACAAGACAAGCATCAAACGCCCTCTCTTCTGCAAGATACTCTAATACATGTTGAATTACTTCTTCTTTCGTTTCCTCTAAAGCATCTGCGTAATAATTCTTTAAAAGTTGAAACACTTCATGTTTACATGTGAAATCTAACAGAACATCTACATGTAACAGCCACTTCAGTTTGTCATCCGCTGTAACGAATACATTATTAATCATTGCTTCAATTGCAATTCGCTTTTGAAGTACACTATCAGTTTCTATCATTTCTGTAATATAATGATTTGCTTTTTTCTCATTGTTTTCACATAAATATGTAAGACACTCTTTTACAATTTGAATTAAAAATGTAAAATCATTTTGCTGTAACTCCTGCTCTGAAATTTCTCTATCTCTTTTTTTCAGTGCATTTTGTCTTAATGACAATAGTTGTATTTTTTCTAACCCCGTAACCATAATTGGATTTGCGTAGTAAGTAATATGTGGTCTCATTTTCTCTTTCCAAATTCGCTCCACATGAGAAAAAATAGGCATCGGTATACGACTCGATTCCTCGAGTTCAATCGACTCTTGCGTATCATTTCCCCATTTTCTTACACGCTTCAATTTTAGTTTTCCATCTAAAATAAACGTTAGTAACAATAAAGCAATTTCTTTATGCTCTGGGAAAGAACATTTTTGCAGTAAGTATGAAATCATTTCAATAGAGCTACTATCTTTCTCTGCTGTTTCTAATAAAAGCAATGTCCATCTTGCAAACAACAAAGGGTCCATCGTTTCTTTCGTTTCGTTTAAGTAAGTACAAATTGTTCGCCACCATAACGGAGATATTTTAGAATGATTTTTAAAAATCAATTGAAATAGTTCTTTTTGATGACTAAATAGAAATTGCTCCACTAACCATTCCGCAAGCAATTCATCTACTTCATCATAATTTGCTGTAAGCAGAAATAAATTTCTTAGTTTCCCTTCTGCTTCAAGCCATTCCACCCATTCATAATCACGAGCAAATTCAACGAAGTACCGAACGGTTTCAATTTTTTTTATTGACTGTTTTATATAGGATAATTGCTCCTGCTCTACTGATGGAGGAACGGTTACAATATCACGAATACGCATTCTTTTCGTAATATAATTATCCCCCATTAATTCCGCCCACCGCTTCACCGCTTTCACAAGCGCCTGATGATTATTTGCTTTATTCGGATACACAATCGGTCTTATCCCTAAATGCTCCCAATGATATGTATTATCACCTTGTGCGACGAAAGCATAACGCCTTGTACTCGGTGGTAAGCCTGTTGCTAAATATTTCATTACAGGATCATTATGACTATACCCAACGAATAAAACAGTGTAATTTGAGAATAAATCAACTAAAAATCGTCTCGCCCATCCTTCTGTTAGGTAAGCCCTTCCAAAATCACCATCCGTTAAAATTAAAGCTTCTTTCTCTTGTTCTACATTCCCATGTATGTAAGCCAACCCTTTAAACGCTCTCCCTGTCGGTAAAGCAGGTGCATAATAAATATTCAGCTCTCTATTCATTTCTGTAATTACAGACGTAAAATGTTGATCAAAGTTTGTCGTTACAATTCGAACATCCGTATCTAACGGAAACAGCCTTGGAATCGCATAGTGTAATGGATTTGGTTTTGATTTTTCTATATTAACGAGGTCTCTTGCAACTTGATGCACATCTTTCGTTTTCGCAATTTTACCGAGATAATAATCGTGGGGTTCTGTCATCTCACGCCTTTCGACATATAAAGCTTTCGAAATTTCATCAACTAAATCATCGAAATTCGGTAAGTTTGATTTCCCCTTCATAGAAACTCCTGCTCCAACGAATAATACTAACTTACCTTGTTCAAGGTGATCGATTAACTCATCTGGAATTTCTACTTCTGAAGTTATCCACATCCCGGATTCCCCCTTACCTAAAAATGTCATACGCTCTCATTTCACTATAACATTTTTTAATTGTTTTTTTAATATTTAGATAAAATTCCAGCATGATAAAGTTTTATATAAATTAAACCGTTCCAATGTATGAACTCCTGAATTTATTGTAAAACTATGTATAAATGGGAGGTGTAAATATTGAGTGATATTACTGTAATACTTATCAAATTTATATCATGCATCATCGCTTTTAGTATCGGACTAGCTCTATTTTTCCCAGCAACGCTCGTCCAAATCATTTCTTTTAGTCTCTTCGTCACAATCGTTTCTTATATGTTTGTTGATAAAATTATTTTAAATCGAATTGGCAATTCCGCTGCCATTATGACGGATTTCTTACTTACGTATTTAAGTGTTTGGATTTTCGGTAATATTTTATTAGACAACTACATGCAAATTGCATGGGGCAGTATCCTTTCTGCCATCGTCTTTACATTATCAGAAGTAATCGTCCATCGCTTTTCTAATTCCCACACAAGGCACAGCAATGATAACATTCGAATTAATCGCCGGTTTGCATATGGCACGGAGTTTGCTGAAGAACAGAATGTGTTGGATAAAGATAAGAAGAAATAAAGCCATAATTACTGATGCAAAAAAAGTAGCTGTCTCATCAGTCGAATTTTTGACGATGTGGCGCTCCTTTTTGTTTTTTGTACTATCAATACGGTGAATGAAATTATATCAACGATTCGACAAGAAATATCGATTTATCGACAACGTTTGATAGCCTATCTTCAAATAAAAAAGCTGCCCCATTAAGAGACAGCAACTTCTGTAATTACGCTTTTACTTTTAAATCTTTTAACGTAATAACATCTGCAAATGATCCAAATACAACATTATGATGTTTTACAATATCTTCAGCGCGTAATACATCTGTGTCAAATGTGCTATGTGCATCACTTACTAATGTTACTTTATACCCTTCACTAAACGCTCTTCGCGTTGTCGTATCAACACAGTACTCTGTTTGCATTCCTGAAATAATAACATGCTCAATCCCTTTTCCTTGTAACACTTCGTTTAAGTTTGTCTTATGGAATGAGTCTGGAGTCGTCTTTTCAACGACAAGCTCCCCTTTTCGCGGTGCAATCGCCGCATGCACTTTCCAGCCATCTGTACCTTTTTCTAATGGATGATCCTTAGGTCCATTATGTTGGACATAAATAACCGGAATACTATTTGAACGACATTCCCCAATGAGCTCTTGCAACGTTTCTAAAAACTTTTCCCCATTATGTACTGGGATTCCTGCTGTATACATACCCGCTTGCACATCAATAACTAGTAATGCCTTTTTCATTCCACACAGCTCCCTTTATTTTTATAAGCCCCTGCATATTTATTATAATTGTTTATATTCTACCATCCAACAATCTTCTAATTTCCCTTCATGCAGTTCATGTTTCTCTAGTACTTTCACCTTTTTAAACCCGCATTTTTCATAACAGCTTATCGCACGTTCATTATTTACTCTAGGATCCATCGCTATCGCTTCTGCTCCTAAGTTTTCCATAATGTATGTAATTGCTGCTTGAACAAGTTTCGTTCCAATTCCTTTTCCCCAAAAGATTGGTTCACCGATAAATTGGTCCATTCCCCATACATTCTGCGATTCTTCATATCCATATAACGCTTTCCATTCAGAATCAACTGGATACATTTGAATGTAACCGATTGGAACGGCATCAAATTCTATTAAACATCTTTTTTCATGACCGTTTGGATGATGTATAAAATGATCAAGCACCTTTTCTACAGATTGCGGATTATCTCGTCCTTCGTAATACTGCAGGACTTCTGGATCTGTTAACCATTTTGAAATGATAGGTGCATCGTTTTTTATTACGTATCTAACTAATAATTGTCCCTTTTGGAATAACATAGGTCACCTCCTTATTAGTTACTCTTATAATAACTTTTCTATATGCGGATAGTAAATTTTTCAAACAGCTTTACTTGCATAATCCCACAATAAGAAATTATTCTGTTCAACCTATACTGAGTATCATAAACTATTATTTAACTAACTAAAAGAATGTTTCCCATAATGAAGTTCTTTTGTAACAGGACCTAAAAAACTAAAACAATTTGGAGATGAGAATTTGAAATCAACATTAATTATTCTTCGAGGAAACTCCGCAAGTGGCAAAACAACAATCGCAAAGGAACTGCAAGAACATTTTGGCCAAGGGACACTACTAGTCTCTCAAGATGTCGTGCGCAGAGATATGCTAAAAGTTCACGATACAATGGGTAACTTATCTCATGATTTACTATTTGAAATTACGAAGTACGGAAAAGGAAAATGTGAATTTGTTATTTTAGAAGGAATACTAAACAGTCGTAGGTACAGTGAAATGTTAAGAGAATTAATACATTATTTCGAAGGAAACGCTTATACATATTATTTTGACTTATCACTTGAAGAAACGATTAGACGGCATAATACTAGAGAAAAACGACTTGAATTTGGAAAAGATTTATTGAGTAAATGGTATAACCCACACGATACAATTGAGGTTAATAGAGAGACTGTTTTTACAGATGATTTCACGCAAAGAGATATATTTCATGCGATTATTACTGATATTACGATACAAAAATAAGACTGACTCTTTTTGTCAGTCTTATTTTATTATGTTCCTTGTATTTCAGTTTTCATAACGGAACAATCTTTACATAAGTAATAATATATATTCATCTCACCGAACAGAAAATCAACTACTGAAATAAGTTCCCGTTCTTCAAGATCTTGTGTAATTGTAGCAACATATTTCATCTCTTTCGAACAAGTTGGACATCCTAAATCTTCTGGAACATCATCGTATAGGGGCGCTCCTAACAATCTACATACATATTCCGAACCGAATAAGTCAAAAGCTTCCCAGTAACTATCTTCATCAGTAGGTATATCTTCATTTTTCATATTCGTTAGCTTTACATTAGTTTTTGGAAGATTGACCGGTAGCTTATACTCAGCTTCCATAATCCACTCTTCCGTATTGTCTTGTTTTATTATTTGTACCGTTTTGCCCCCATTACTTAATTGAAAATATTGCGGCTCCCACACCATCGCACAATTCAAGCAAGAGATGAATGGTAATACAATCAATTCATCATTTTTAAGTTCAGCAAGTTTCTCATCTTTCAAATCAAAACAAAAAATTTGATGCATTTTCTCACCGCATAACTTACACAATGGTACTTCACAATCTTGACCACCGAAATAATGATTATATGAACCTTTCCCTTCCATTACTCTATACCCTTTCATTTCATTGCAATGTGCGCCATATAATTCTGTTGTCATATTCTATCCTCTTCTCGCTTATAAAGGTAATCCTCGATACTAATCTTTTAATAACTTTCGGTACATAAAACATTTTTTATTGTTGCTAATCATCATTTTTCTCATTCTTATCACCGTTATCTTTTTAGTATGAATACGATAATAAAATAATAACAATTTACAAGAAGACTGAGTTCTGTATCCATTCTGACACTATAGGGATTTGGAACGTTATAAACCCTAGTATAAGACTAAATAAAACAATTACTATTTTATGAATATTTTTCTCCTATTTATCTAATTGTATTTTAATAGTGATAGAAGAACAATATGGTTGTCAGAAATACAAATAAGGATTATATAATTCAATAGGGTTACTTTTACTGCTCACGGTACTCAGCAGCAAAATTAAGGTTTTATCCTTTTACATATCCTTCAAATTTTCCCAACGAATCACATTAAGGTAAAAAATAAAAGCCAGTCTCAATAAAGAGAACTGACTTCTATTTTGATAACTATAATTATTATAGAACTTTTACTTTAACAGTTTGTCTTCCCCAGTTCATAGCTTTACTTTTTGAACCCATTAAAACATCAATACGATTTCCTTTAATAGCACTACCAGTATCACCAGCAATAGCTTCTCCATAACCTTCTACCCATACTTTAGATCCTAATGGGATTACCTTCGGATCCACTGCGATAATTCTCATATTAGGATTTGCCGTTAAATCATGACCCATCGCAGTTAAAACGCGTCCACCATATGTACCATTTTCACTTGGATCAGCAGTATATGCTGTCGCTACTACCGTTAATTCACGTTTAGCAGACTGTGTGTTATTTTTAGATACTTCTTGTGTCTTTGTTGCTTCTTTTGCTTTCGCTTCTTCTTTCGCTTTTTCTATTTCTTGTGCTTTTGCTTCTTCCTTAGCTTTTGCTATTTCTTGTGCTTTTGCTTCTTCCTTAGCCTTTGCTATTTCTTGCGCTTTCGCTTCTTCTTTTTCTATTTCTGTTACTTTTGCTTCTTCTTTAGGCTTTACTATTTCTTCTGCTTTCGTTTCTTCCTTAACTTTTACTCTCTCTGTTACTTTCGCTTCTTCTTTAGGCTTTGCTATTTCTTTTACCTTCACTTCTTTCTGCTCTTTTGTTGTTTCTTTCGCTTTTGCTATTTCTTGTACTTTTACTTCTTTCTGCGTTTTTACTTCTTCCTTTGCTTTAACTGCTTTTTGTACTTTCGCTACTCGCTCCGTTTTCTCTTCAGCTTTCTTTTCAATTGGTGCTGTACTTGATAGGAAAGAAACATTTGCATAGGCTGTTTTTCCTTTATACTCAAATTGCAGCCATCCATCTTTTACTTGATGTGTTGATTCAATTACATCATCTTGTTTCAGTCTGCCAAGAATTTCTGATTCTGTGTTTGCTTCAGTACGTACATTTAATAGGTTTGCTGTTACATGATAAATATCTTTTGTATACTCCGAACTTACAAACAATTCTTTACCATTTAAATCAATTTTTGACCATCCTTCTTCAGTATGTATGACCTTTAACTTTTGTCCTTCTTTTACTTTTTCGACAACTTTTGATTCCGTAGTTGGCTTTTCACGTACGTTGAGTACATCCGCTGTTACGATAGTTTCTGCGATAGCAGATGTGGTAAAAGCCCCCAATCCAAGAACTGTTGCTGTTGCTGCGCCAATTATTTTTTTCATAATAGCCTCCATTACATTTTTTTGAATTCTATGAAATCCTTCCATAAAATTAGGGGGTTCCACAGAGTATCAAAACATTTGTAACAGTATATTAATACCACTTAATATACTGTTTTTAAAACTTCCTACTCCAATATTATCAAATTTTCATTTCTAATTCTATACATTATAAATCTACTTATCTTCTATAAACTCTTCATGACCTTCTACTTCACACTAGATAGTTGTCGCAATTCCAGCCAAAAATAAACTTACAATTGCTAAAAATGGCGTTCCAGCTATTGCACCTCTTAAGTGAAATTTATAGTCTTTATATCCTTTCATTCCCTCAGTACTAGGAATAACAGCAAATCTTGGAGTAATCCAGCAAAATATAAGCCAATCGATTATTAATAAATCTACTAAATTGAAAATCATTACAATCCCAAAAGTATGTAAATAGGCTTCAATATACAATAATTTCCCATGGTGATGTAGTATATATGTAGAAACTAAAGGCGTTCCGAAGAGAATAATATTGTAAATAATTCCGAAATAAAATGTTTGTTTTTTTTCATTTATCGATTTTGGCAATACTACTTTTTGAATATCTGTCGGATAATCATTTAACCAAAGGCGAGGATTATAATATGTAGACCCTAATATCATAATAGACAGTATAAAAGACATGGAAATACCGACAATCACCATTTGTTCAAATTGCCCCACAAATGTCCCTCCTTATTTGAAATTTTGACGTACGTAATTCACTTAATTAGACATTGTATGCATGTTATGACTTAAAAATTATCTAATACCATTAATAAAAATTTTCATTACAATCCGCTTTTTCCTAACGTCCATTCTTATTTCTTGCAATATGCATGCAAATTTAATAAAGTGAACATCTAATTAGTGTTGTTGAATTTCGCTAATTATTACAGAGTACATATTTTTTAATTTACATAAAGAATGGATTGGTGAAACGAATGAAAATCGAACATATAGCAATTTGGGTAAATGATTTAGAATTAATGCGTACTTTCTATACAAAGTACTTTAACGGCAAAGCAAACTCTTTATATCATAACGAAGCAAAGCAATTTGAATCTTATTTTATTACGTTCGAATCTGGAGCAAGGCTTGAACTTATGCGTAAAAAAGGTATAGAAAATGAGCCTAACCTTAATATTACTGGTTATGCACATATGGCATTCTCAGTTGAAAGTGAAGAACGTGTAAATGAACTAACAAAAACGTTAAAAGAAGCTGGTTCTCCTTTATTAAATGGACCACGTTTCACTGGAGATGGCTATTACGAAAGTGTAATTAGTGATCCGGAAGGCAATCAAATAGAGATCACTATTTAACTATCGTTTATCTTTTCTGAAGAACTAATAAAAATTCGTTTGGAGGAACCCTATGCATAAACTGCATTTCAAAAAATTTGAAGCAACAGATTTTAGTCCATATTTCCAGCTCGTATCAAATGAAAGAGTGATGGCACAAATTACAGAGCGTGCTATTCCGCTAGAAGAGGCACAAAACGACTATGAAAAATTGTTAAGGCGCAATGAAAAGCATAAACTGTTTGGGTCTTATAAAGTTTATGACAGTGCAACAAATGAATTTATCGGCCTTGGACATGTAACAGTGAATGAAGATAATGTAAAAGAAGCTGAAATTGGGTATATGATTTTGCCAGAGCACTGGGGAAAAAGATATGGTAGTGCAATTGCAAAGGAATTAATAAATATAGCGAAGCAGACAGATGTAAACGTACTAAAGGCAATTATCGATCCGAGCAATACCCCCTCTCGGAAGATTTTACTAAACGTTGGTTTTACATCTGAAAAAGTTTGCGAGATTGATGGATTACCTGGGGAGATTTTGAGTACATATATTTAAATATATAAAAAAGCAATGCTACATTTGAACTAGCCGTAGCATTGCTTTTATCTTTTATTATTATAAAAGTCCATTTTCACTTTAATACGAACTAAATCATTATTTCTTTATCTCGTCTACTACACTTTGAACTAAAGAGATAAGAGCTTTCTTTGTATCCTCATCTGTTATTTTTGCATCATCACTAAATTTAGTGCGCACAGATGGGATTAATAGCGAACCATTTTGAACGACAATTGTATCTAGCATACCTAGTGTAAGTAATAAAGATTCATGGGCTTTATCCCCTCCCGCAATTGATGGTGAAGCTGTTATAATAGCCACTGGCTTTTTATAAAGTTCCGCTGATGAAACAAGCCATTCTAAAGCATTCTTCAAAACTCCTGGAATACTTTTTGCATACTCTGGTGTACAAATAATAAGTGCATGTGCTTCACTTAATGTCTTTCGAAATTCTTCAACAACAACCGGTGCTCCAACTCGATCTACATCCGGATTAAAATGAGGTAGTTCCTCTATCCCATTATAAATAGTGTAATTTATACCTTCTGGAATAAATGCTGCTAAAGTTTTTAATATGTTTGTGTTGGATGATCCTTCCCTAATACTTCCTGAAATCGCTATGATTTTTTTGTGTATACTCATATGATCCCCTCCTACAAACATCATACTTATGCAGCCAGAGAAAAATCAAAAATATTGAACTATTTAACAAGCTGTACATTCATCAATTTTGTTTACATAATAATATTATGGTTTATTTTTAACCTTTTATAAAATTAGGTAAGGAAACTCCATATTTGTTATCCTATTTGAGAACGGACAAATCATGTTTGTAAATGGTTTTCACGACTATTATGAATGTTGGCCAGCTGGGGTCCAATGTGAGGATTTTCTTGTAGTTGCTGCACCTGTTATCAAAGGTGAAAAGTGGGTTATGACGCAATGGATGAGTAGAAGAGCATTGTTGTAACAAGTAAATTTACCGACTTTATCATTTTAACCGAGAAGCCCTCCTCCTCTAGACCAAGTGAAGGTTGGGATAGTTCAATTCCAATCTACAATTGAAGTTTTTTGTGAAATTCATTAAAAACATACAAACAGCCATCGTTTCATGGAATGATGGCTGTTTCTGTTTACCATTATACATAATCTTAACTTGGTGGCTGCGTTATTTATAACAGCCGATCAACCTTCCTACTATACAATAGAAAACATCATGTACACTCCAACAACGAAGAAAACGGCTAATGTCTTAATTATCGTAATACCAAAAATCCCTTTATAAGCTTCTCGGTGTGTTAATCCTGTAACTGCAAGTAAAGTTATAACTGCTCCGTTATGAGGGAGAGTATCCATACCTCCCGCTGCCATTGCAATTACACGATGCAGCACATCTAACGGAATATCAAAGTTCGCTGCCGCTTCAATATATTTATCTGCCATTAAACCTAATGTAATACTCATTCCACCCGAACCTGATCCCGTCAGACCGCACAAAATATTCGTCATGACCGCTCCGCTAATTAAAGGGTTTGAAAATGTACCTGTCAAAGAATTTTGAATCATGACAAATCCGGGTAAAGCTGCTATAACGGCACCAAATCCATACTCGGCTGCAGTGTTCATGGCAGCTAAGATTGAACCACTTACGCCCACGCTTGTAATAGATTGAAACTGTTCTTTTACCGCTTGGAAGTTTAATAATATAGCAGCAAGTATTCCGATAAGAAGTGCCATTTCCACTGACCAAATACCTACGACTTGTCCCATATCAATCGTTCCGTACTCCTTCAAACCTATAGATGCAAAATCAAATCCCTTTGTATACCAAACCGGGATGAATTCTGTAAAGACTTTATTCATCACTCCGACCAGTACAAGCGGAAGAAAAGCTACCCAATAACTAGCTGGAATAACATCGCTGGAAACAATAGGCGCTTGCACCAATTGTGCGCTAGTTGTGGCAGCCAGTTCAGAAGTGGCACCGCCTTTTCCGAAGTACCCCTCTCCCTTAGCAGCAGCCTTCTTCCTACACCTTTCCAAATACAGCATGCCACATATAAAGATAAACAGTGCTCCGATAATCCCTAATGTAGGAGCTGCATAAATATCTGTTTTAAAGAACGTAGTTGGAATAACATTTTGGATTTGAGGTGATCCAGGAAGTGAATCCATCGAAAACGTGAATGCACTGAATGCAATTGTCGCTGGAATGAGACGTTTCGGAATATCCGCCTCGCGAAATAATTGCGCCGCAAACGGATAAATCGCAAATACTGCGACAAATAAACTGACACCACTGTATGTAAGAATCGCTCCCATTAACACGATGGAAAGAATAGCTCTTTTCACGCCTATAAAATGGATGATAATTTTCGCGATTTTTTCTGCTATTCCAGTGATTTCTACCACTTTACCGAATATCGCTCCAAGCAAAAATACAGGAAAATATAATTTTATGAATCCGACCATCTTCGCCATAAAAACATTAGAAAAGAATGGTAAAACATTCGCCGGTTCCGTTAAAAATACAGCCAACAAAGCACATAACGGAGCGAATAAAATGACTGAGAATCCTCGGTAAGCTACAAATATAAGCAAGCCAAGCGATAGCAATACAATCAATAAATCCATAACCGCATTCCCCCTCAATAAAATAGATTCTCTTAAATTTACTTTACACCCTTTTATATTTATATATATTATTGCAACACCTGCCAGAGGCAGGCATTACTTTTTGTTATTTTATTTATGATGAAAAAGCGGTACCCTCTTTTCTATAAAAGCCTCCACTCCCTCTCTTACATCACTCGTTTGAAATACATGGCCGAAATTTTCAGCTTCTATTTTTAGCCCGTCCTCAAGAGAAGAAGATAATCCCTTATTGATAGATTGCTTCATCAAAGATAAAGCAGGAAGGGAAAATTGAGCCATCTTCGCGGCTAGTTCCTTCGCCTTATTCAGCGCTTCGCCACGCGGAACAACATGATTCACCAAACCAACTCGCCAAGCTACCTCGGCAGTGAACGGTTCACCAGTGAACATCATTTCTTTCGCACTTGCAGTTCCTATTAATCGAGGCAAACGTTGCGTGCCTCCCGCACCTGGAAACAATCCTAACTTCACCTCTGGAAGTCCGATTTGGGCATGTTCTTCTATAATCCGTAAATCACATGATAAGGCTAATTCACACCCGCCCCCAAGCGCTAATCCGTTAATAGCAGCGATTACAGGCTTCGACAATCTTTCTATTTTATTTAATGGATTTTGAAGCCACAATGATTTTCCCTCTGCATATTCATTCCCTTTCCCAATCCATTCCGGAAATGACTTGATGTCTCCTCCTGCAACGAAGGCCTTTTCTCCAGCGCCAGTTAGAAGTACAGCAATTACTTCATCATCCCGTTCGATTTCATCGACCACCACCGTCAGTTGCTCAACCACAGCACAGCTCAGTACATTCACAGGAGGATTATCAATGATAATCGTCGCGATTCCTTTTTCTTTCGCCCATGTAACAACCCGCTTATTTTCCAATGAAATCCCTTCTTTCCAATATGTAATGAGATAAAAAGCAAACTGTTTTACTACCCTTCAACACATCAACTCGTTCTTTTAATTACATAGCCGACCTGTTCGCGATCCCAAGCAGTACTGATTCCTTCCTCCTTCAGCTTGAACTTCTGAATCCGTTCCGTCGCGGTTTTTGGGAAAGTTTCACTGAACTGAACATATCGCGGCACCATGAAGTAAGCCATACGTTCTTGACACCAATCTATAATCTCTTCATGGGACATCGTTTCTCCTTTCTTTACAATCACATATAATTTGACATCCTCTTCTCCCACTTCCGATGGAACACCGATGGCCGCTGATTCAAGTACTTTCGGGTGATTATTCACGACTTTTTCGATTTCCCAAGAGGAGATGTTTTCTCCACGCCTCCGGATACACTGTTTGATTCGATCGCAAAAATATAAGTAACCTTCCTCATCTAGATAACCGCGATCTCCTGTATGGAACCATCCCTCATTCATCGCCTCCTCTGTTTTATCCCGCATTTTATAGTAGCCTTCCATGAATGCTTGTCCCTGTAAGGAACGTATAAAAATCTCTCCAATTTCACCAGTCCGCGCTTCATTTCCATCCTCATTGACAATCTTCGTCTCTACGTAAGAATAAGGCTTTCCAATAGAAGGCGGCTTATTGGCATTCAATGGATTCGTTACACAAAAACCCGTCGTTTCCGTTAATCCGTAACCTTCTACAATCTGGACGCCAAACCTCTCCTCAAACGGCTTCCAAAATTCCTTAGGCGTAGCAGCACAAGCCGTCACCCTTACAAAATTTTCATTATCGTTTTCCTTTTCTGGTTGCTTGCAGAGAATAGGAATCATAGATCCTAAAGAATTAAAAATGGTTGCGCCATGACCGCGAATTTCATCCCAAAATCCAGAAGCACTAAACCGCTTGCCAAGAGCAATTGTCGCATTGGAAGAAATAGCACCGAGTACTGTATGGGCCTGGGCGTTAATATGGAATAACGGCAGCGCTGTAAATAAAATATCTTTCGAACTTGCGCCAACCATATAGGTGGCAAATGACTGCGCAGAATTTACATAGGCAGAATGACTTAACATGACCCCTTTAGGTAATCCAGTCGTTCCAGAGGTATAAAGAATACTGTTAATAGAAGAGGAGGAAACAAATTCAGTTGGAAGGTGATGATTATTTGTATTCAGTACATCTTTCAATTCGATTACCAGCGGTTCTTTACCATCGTTCAAAATGATTGCGCTTTCATCATTTCCGTAAACGACAATTTGAATGTCCCTTTGTATAAATGGCAAACAAGAAGCAATTTGAGGAACAAATTCCTTATCAACGATAATCAGCTTGCAATCAGAGTGAGATAAAATATACTGCAAACCTTCCCCTTTTAAATGCACATTCAGAGGCACCGCAATTGCTCCTATAAAAGATAAAGCAAACCATACATCCAGATATTCAGGAGCGTTATGAAGCATAATACAAACCTTATCCCCTTTTTGAATACCGAGCTCACAAAATCCCGCTGCAGCTTTTGTAATTCGATGATAGAGCTCCTCATACGTAACTCTTTGTTCTTCAAATTGTAAATAGACCTTACTTGGTGTTTTTTCAATACTTTGCATAATAAAATGTGGCAAACTGTGATTTTCCAGCATTGAATTCCATCCCTTCTTGCTATAATCTTTTTTATTTATATAGCAAGAAACATGCCAAAAATCGACTCATTCTCTATTCCCTTATTCCTTCAGGGACATACCCCAAGTCTCCCTTACATGTCCACCTTCACATGTCGCATTTGCGCTACAAATGATTACGATCATGTCGCATCTATAAGAAAGTGTCGCAAAAAAGAGACAGTATGTATTACTGCAAACCAAACAAAAAAAGGGCCTGTTTGCCCTTTGCTTCCTTTCACTGAATTCCATATTTTTCTATTTTTCGATATAAGCTAGCCCGATGAATCCCTAAAAGCTTGGCTGCCTCTTTTATATTTCCAGCTGTCTTTTCCAAAGCCCTTGTAATCGCCCGTTTTTCAGCCGATTCCACTTCCTCCTGCAGTGAATAACTCATCTCATTCTTCTCTTGATCCACCGCAAATATTTCATGATATAACTCTTCTTCCAAATCTTTTTTCCGCAAATATACAGGAAGATGATGCACTTGAATAATCATTCCTTCTATAACATTCATCGCTCGTTCTAACACATTCTCTAGCTCCCTAATATTGCCTGGCCAATCATGCTCCATGAATATATTCCTTACTCTCTCATCCAATGAAAGAACGCTACTACCCAGCTCCCCATTCAATTTCCGAATTAAAAATTCCATTATATGTATCATATCTTCCTTTCTCTCTCGTAACGGAGGAATATCGATCGCAAACACATTCAACCTATAATATAAATCCTCCCTAAATTCCCCTCTTTGCACCATTTCACGAAGATTTCGATGTGTCGCCGCAATGAAACGGACATCAATCTTTTGAATTTTCGTACCACCAATTCTTTCAATCTCTTTCTCTTGCAACACACGCAGCAACTTCACCTGCATGTCCAAAGACATATCACCGATCTCATCTAAAAACAACGTTCCCTTATGGGCCAACTCAATCTTCCCAGGCTTACCACCTTTTTTCGCTCCTGTAAAAGCCCCCTCTTCGTATCCAAATAATTCAGCCTCCAAAAGATCCCTCGGAATCGCAGCACAATTCAAACGAATAAATGAACCCCTAGCACGCGGACTTGCACGATGTACCGCATGCGCAAAGAGCTCCTTCCCTGTACCGCTCTCTCCTCTTATCAAAACGGTAGACCGACTTTTAGAAACCTTCAAGGCCATCGTTTTAACTTCTTTCATTTTCGCACTCTCTCCTATAATACTTTGAAAGGACAACCTACCTTCTTGCAACCGCTGTAATTCAGTTTGATAGTAAGATAACTTTGATTCCATTGCACTAATCTGATCCCCCAAAGCTTTAAACTGCTGTATATCATGAAACATAATTTTACCAATCGCACCAATAACCTCACCGTCCTTAACAATAGGTATGCGAGTTGCGATAATATTCCGATTACTTATACGCTGGATATGCCCAATTTCCACCTGTCCCGTCTTCACGATAATATGCATCCTCGTATTCTCAACAACCTCCGTACAATGCTTACCTATCGCTTCCTTTGGATCATCAATCCCTAAAAATTGTGCATAAGAACCACTTAAAAAATTGACAATCCCTTGTTCATTTACCCCTAGAATACACTCCGACAGTAAATTCAAGGCATTTTCATACCGACTGATGATACTTTCCAAGGACTGTATACTTTTTTCCTTGTTTTCCAAAATGGCAATTGATCCATCTTCTTTCCCGCTCTGATATACACGGGATTCATTCATAATCAATACTTGGTTGCCCACCTTACACTCGTACTTGTACAAACTATCATTTTGATTCACTACTAGCTTTTTACGATCAGGAATAATCGTTGATATATGCTTACCTATTATTTCATTTTCTTTTTTATGTAACATGCTGCAGAATGGTTGGTTGCTGAATGTGATGATTCCATCATGACTTATGACAGCAATTCCGTTATTCATTACCTGAAGAGCCTGGCTTGTTAACTGCAAATTCATTCTTTCATCCATATGCATTTGGAAGCCCCCCCCTATCAAATTGTGCTCTTTCTCGCATGTATTATATATTCATTTTAAACATTTACTTTCCTTCGGCTCTTCCGTTTGAAGTAATAATTTCTTGAACCAGTAATATAGCTGATTAACCGGTAGGTTCTTTTTTGACACCTGTCAGGTTTTAATAATCCAATTTCTTTAAATCCTTGGATGTAAGAAGATGAATCTCATGGGCTATTTACAACTTGTAGGTGAGGAATATTTGACGCTTACCTTAGATACCTAATGAGTTTTATGAAAAGTAAAAAACAGTTGATGGAGTGTCTTCCATCAGCTATTTTAATTACGAATTTTGGTGATGAAACCCATAATTATTAGATTTACTTTAGCATAGCTTCTTATCCCCCAATCCCCAACTAAACCATCTCCCATGCCCTTCCGTTTCCCCAACAGTTTCACAATATTCGTTTCCGTTAATATAATAATCAATATGAAGGTCCCGGTCCCACATATTGTTATATAGGTGGAATACATCACGTTTTGCACCGATTTCTTTAATTTGTTTTTCTAGCGCATGTTTTACTTGCTTAGGTATTTGATTTGCGACGTGTGTATGGAAAATGCAGATAACAGCATCTTCACTTATTTGTTCAATAATAGATGGCAACAGCTCTACACCGTCTCCTTCTATTAATCGGACGGATTCATTTTTAACTAAAGATGCTGCTTGATCGAACAGTTCAAGTCTTTCTTTATGTTCTGGCCAAATTAGTGCACGTATCCATAAATAATCTTCCTCATTATGTAAATCATTCACATGTAAATCAAGCCCGATTCTTTCTACGACAGGTGGACTTTGTTTTAGAAAACGGGGCACATTCTCCCCTCTTATTTCAGAGGTTAAATGTACATTCGAATTTATATTTCCATATGTTTCATCTGTTCCGTACGAATAGCTATATTGGTCCCAGAACAGTTGTAATCCAGAACTTGTACCAATTTCAATTACCACTAACGGTTTATTCACTTTGTTAAATATGTAACAGAAACTTGGGTATAAGTATGCACATCGTCTTACTTCATTCGTTTGAACGAGTTTCGTTTGTAATAAAGTAATGATTTCTTCTCGGTACTCATTACAGAAATCTTTAAATTGTTCAAAAGCTTTATCTAAATTTGTTTTAGCATTTTCAACTAAGCTACTATAATACGTTTTTAAATGATGGTCTTTCCCTTTTAGCAATAAATAATGTACTGCACCTAATAATAAGTTTGGGATTGGTTGTCCTACTTGAGCGTAGGAAGATAGTGTAAGCACTTCCTCATCTTCAGAAATCTTCATTGATAAGTATTCGTATAAATCACTTGATCCTTTACATTCCTGGATTGAAAAATTTCGAAATAAGTTTGCGACTTGTTCTTTTGTAAGCATTGGTATCCCTCCTTGATTATTTTCAGAATAATCTTATCATTTATTTGTTATTTACTCTATTTTTTCAAATTAGATGTTACAAAAATAGAATTTTACTAGTTTTCAAAGATAAAACATAAAAATAGAAGTTTTTTTGAGATAACATCAAAATGGAATTCTTCTCCAAATTCCGCTTTACTACTATGCTTTTTACCCTTATGACAGAAGAATTCTATGAAATAAAACGTTAAATAGTTTAAAATTATCAGATAACACTAGATATTTTAGTCTATTAATTATTATAATAGACTATGAGATGGTTATATAATTGAGACAAAAAAGGTAAATACCTAGGTGGGGCCTAGGCGGTGTTTTCTTTTTACGGCTTAGATATAAAAACACCTACTCTTTTTTGCCAATATAGGGGATGGAGAGATTATCATGAGCAACATGCAGCAAAAAACAGACGTTATCTTAATTGGCGCAGGAATTATGAGCGCAACGTTAGGATCATTACTGAAAGAATTGGCACCTGAATGGGAAATTAAAGTATTTGAAAAACTCGCAAATGCCGGAGAAGAAAGTTCTAACGAATGGAATAATGCCGGTACAGGACATTCTGCGCTATGTGAGCTTAACTATACATCCGAAAAATCCGACGGATCTATAGATATTGGTAAAGCTGTAAAAGTTAATGAACAATTTCAACTTTCAAGACAATTCTGGGCGTATCTTGTAAAAAGAAATTTAATTCGTAATCCACAAGATTTTATTATGCCACTACCTCATATGAGTTTGGTACAAGGGGAAAAAAATGTAGAGTTTCTAAAAAAACGTTTTGAAGCGCTTTCAAAAAATGCTCTATTCCAAGGAATGGAATTTTCTGATGCACCTGACACATTAAAAAAATGGCTTCCACTCATTATGGAAGGTCGTAATTCTAATGAACCTATGGCTGCAACAAAAATTGATTCTGGAACAGATGTTAACTTTGGTGCGCTAACACGTATGTTATTTGATTACTTAAAAACTAAAAATGTGGAGCTTAACTACAAACATAGTGTCGAAAATATTAAACGTGCGAAGAACGGTTTGTGGGAAGTAAAAGTACATGATATGAATAGTGGTAAAATCGAACACCATACTGCAAAATTCGTCTTTATCGGCGGCGGTGGCGGTAGCCTACCTCTACTTCAAAAGACTGGTATTCCTGAGTCAAAACATATTGGAGGATTCCCAGTAAGTGGACTATTTATGGTATGTAAAAACCAAAAAATTGTAGAGCAGCATCATGCAAAAGTATACGGAAAAGCTAAAGTTGGTGCTCCGCCAATGTCTGTACCTCACCTTGATACAAGATATATAGACAACAAAAAAGCTTTACTGTTTGGACCATTTGCAGGCTTCTCACCTAAATTCTTAAAAACTGGCTCAAACCTTGATTTAATTGGTTCTGTAAAACCGAATAACGTCTTAACGATGTTAGCAGCCGGTGTAAAAGAAATGGGATTAACAAAATACTTAATCCAACAAGTTATGTTATCACATGAAAAGCGTATGGAAGAATTACGTGAGTTTATTCCGAACGCTAAAAGTGAAGATTGGGATACTGTCGTGGCTGGACAACGTGTGCAAGTAATTAAAGATACTGATGCAGGTGGGAAAGGAACACTTCAATTTGGTACAGAAGTTGTTAGTGCAAATGACGGATCAATCGCTGCGTTACTTGGCGCTTCTCCAGGTGCTTCTACTGCTGTTCACGTTATGCTTGAAGTATTAGAAAAATGCTTCCCAGAACGTATACTAGAATGGGAGCCAAAGATAAAAGAAATGGTCCCTTCTTACGGCGTGTCACTTACGGAAAATCCAAGACTGTTCCAAGAGCTTCACGCTTCAACAGGACGCACACTTGGGTTAAATGAAAAAGAAGCTGTTCACAATTAATGAATAGATTAAAAAAACAACATAATAAAAACGTCCGATATATTCGGACGTTTTTATTTTCTACTAGAAATTATACTTATCAATATTATCCTTCGTAAATACAACTCGTTCAGGTAATACGATAATACCATTTCCTTCTGCCTCATAGTCATACCCTTGAATAGAGTTCGGCTCTACTTTCACTTTTCCGATTCCTTTTACTTCAAAGCTATCCCCGACTTTTAACTTCTTCCCTTTTACAACAATTTCATTTGCAACATACGTTGCGAGGGCACCTTGTTGTTTTACATCCCATAATCCAAATTGTTGTACTGTTCCTCGTTTTACATAATCACGCATAACGTTCGGTGTCGAAAATCCCGTTACGACTACTTTCTTATCCATTTTCAAATTCTCAGCTGCTTGCGCCATTGCTGGTAGTGCTGTTGCATCTGGACATATTACTGCGTTAATATCTGGATACGTTTTTAAAATACTCTCCCCTACTGATAAAGATTTTTGCGCATTATTTTCACCATATTGCGTCGTTACAATTTCCCAATTCGGATATTTCTCTTTAATAATCTCTTGCGCCTTCGTTACCCACTGATTAAAGTTTCACTTTATCGCCTCAACTGGAATAAACAAAATAACGAGCACATATGTTTAAGCAGTGGTCAATTGTTGAAAGGGATGAAGAGCATGTCACAGCTGAACTTTGAAGACAATTTGTTAACAAAAGTAGCTTGGTACTATTATAAAGATCAATTAACCCAGCAAGAAATCGCTTCACTTCTTCACATTTCAAGAAATAAAGTCGTTCGGTTATTAGATAAAGCACGGACGGAAGGTGTCGTCACATTTCACATAAAAGGTACTGGTTTACACTGTTTAAGCATCGAACGTGACCTTATAAAAAAATTCCATCTAAAAGATGCTTTCGTTATTCCAACGCCAACTGAGAATTATGCATTTTCACTCGGAAAAGCTGCCGCACAATATTTAGAAACTCAATTGCAACAAGGTGATTTACTTGGGATTGGCTGGGGAGAGACGATAAGTAAAATGCTAGAAAACATTCATTTTGATAGCTCTATGAGTCTTTCAATCGTTACTCTTACAGGAGGCGTAAATCACTATATTCCAAGAAATCAAAGCTATTTAAACTACATGCAAGGCGATCTTCATATTATTCCTACCCCTTTTCTTACATCTACAAACGAAATGACACAAATTATTCTATCTGAACCGAGCGTGAAAGATATGCTTCACGTCGCTTCACTCGCTCATACAGCAGTAGTTGGCATTGGCAGCTTATCTCAAGACGCCACAATTGTGAAAGAAGAAAAATTAACACTACGTGAAATGACTTATATACGTAGTCAACACGGGGCTGGAGATATTTTAGGGCAATTTTATAATACTGACGGAAAACAATTAGAACTTCCCCATCATAACCGTCTTATCGGCACACCACTCTCTGTTCTTCAAAATATGAAACATGTCGTTGGTGTAGCTGGCGGTACGGAAAAGATAGCTGCAATTTACGGCGCCTTAAAAGGAAAGTTCATTCATACATTAATTACCGATGAAGAAACTGCCCTCTCCTTATTAAGAAAGGAAGGTGACTCTTAATGTCTACTCTATTAGCTTACGACGCTGGTACAGGGAGCATTCGAGCAGTTCTTTTTGATTTAAACGGTAATCAACTTGCTGTTAGTCAAAAAGAATGGATTCATAAATCAGATAGTCGTTACCTTGGTTCTATGAATTTTGATGTAACTGAAAACTGGCAGCTCGTTCAACAATGTACGAAAGAGGTTCTTCAAAAAAGTAATACGTCCTCCTCTTCTATTAAAGGTATTAGTGCAACGAGTATGCGTGAAGGCTTTGTTTTATACGATAAAAACGGGCAGGAAATATGGGCTTGTGCAAATGTTGATGGTCGCGCGTCAGCGGAAGTTAGTGAACTAAAACAAATTCGTTCCGAAATTGAAGAGGATTTATATAAAAAATCCGGTCAAACTTTTTCGTTAGGTGCTTTACCTCGCTTACTTTGGATAAAAAAGCATGAACCAGACGTGTACAGAAACATTCATTCTTTCACGATGTTAAACGATTGGATTTTATATAAATTGTGCGGCGTACTACAAATTGATCCTTCAAACGGATGTACGTCCGGTATATTCGATTTACAAAATAGAGCTTGGGATAACTGGGTTGCTGAGCAATGCGGTCTTACTCTAGCCTTTTCTCCAAAAGTAAATGAAGCTGGTACAGTTATCGGGAATATCACAAAACGAAGTGCTGAGTTAACAGGATTACATGAAGGAACACCGGTCGTTGCTGGCGGCGGAGATGCACAAATGGCATCGCTTGGAACTGGAGTTGTAAAACCTGAACAAACATTTATATGCGGGGGCAGTTTTTGGCAACAAGAAGTAAATATAACAAAACCAGAAACTGATCCAAATGCGGCACTTCGCGTAAATTGCCATGTCGCTCCTAACCTATGGCAATACGAAACAATCGCTTTCTTCCCTGGCCTTGTTATGAGGTGGTTTCGAGATGCCTTTTGCCATGAAGAAAAACGGCTCGCTGAAAAACTCGGTGTAGATGCTTATGAATTACTAGAAGAACAAGCAAAAGATGTTCCTATAGGCTCTCACGGTATAATCCCTATTTTTTCAAATGTAATGAATTATATTTCTTGGCGACATGCTGCACCATCCTTTTTAAATTTGAGCTTAGATGCTGATAAATGTGGGAAGAAAGAGATGTTTCGTGCAATTGAAGAGAATGCGGCCTTCGTTACACTTGGCAACTTGAAATTAATTGAAGCTCTCACTGGTAAATTCCCTTCTGAAGTAATCTTTGCTGGCGGTGCTGCTAAAGGAAAACTATGGCCACAAATTCTTTCAGACGTACTCGGAATTCCTGTGAAAGTACCAGTTGTAAAAGAAGCAGCAGCTTTAGGAACTGCAATTGCTGCTGGGGTTGGTGCTGGCATATATTCATCTATGGCAGAGACTGCCGAACAGTTTGTACAGTGGGAAAAAACATTTGAGCCAGTCACTGAAAATCATGAACTATATAAGGAATTCTATGAAACATGGAAAACTGTGTATAACAGTCAGCTCGCTTTAGCCGATAAAGGGCTCACCTCACATATGTGGATTGCACCCGGTGCTCTGTAACACATTACATAAAGTGAAACTTTAATCAATGGGGGTTTTGTTCCTCCCCCACTGATTATTAGTTGAACCAATCGGGCGTTTACGGGCAGTTGATCTCCCCCTAACTTCTTTGCTCCAGCCAAATTTTGAGATGGGAGTTTTACTGCCCGTTAACGCGGGATAAAGGAGTGAAATGTATGTTAAAAGCGAATGAAAATGATTTCTCCTATCGCTTCGGTGATAACGGGCCTAAATATTTAATACAAGGTCCAAATATCGATCTTGGCCTAGTCGTGATTCAGCCTGGGCAAGAGTTTCAAAATCACTATCATACAACGTGCGAAGAAGTCTTCTATGCGTTAGAAGGCGAAATAGATTTCTATGTGAATAACGAAAGAGTTCCAATCAAACAAGGTGATGTCTTGCAAGTTCGCCCTCATGAATCTCACTATCTTATTAACCATTCTGACAAACCTTTTAAAGCTGTTTTTATAAAATCACCACATTTACAAAATAAAGATACAGTGCAAACTGAAAATCCAACATTAACGAAGGAGTGATTCCTAATGACTTGGGGATTTAAAAATCGATTAAACACAATTTTACCTGATGGCAGAGCAGTTATGTTAGCAATAGATCACGGTTATTTTTTAGGACCAATTCACGGACTTGAACAACCGCTAGAAACAGTTAAAAACTTGCTGCCATATACAGACTCCCTCTTTTTAACACGAGGTGTACTCAGCTCCTGTATTCCTGAAAACTGCAGCACACCGATGGTTATGCGTGTATCAGGCGGGGCAACTGTAGTCGGCAAAGATTTAGCGAATGAAACAATTGTTACACCTGTGAAAGAAGCAGTAAAACAAAACGCAATTGGCGTCGGCGTTTCTGTCTTTGTTGGATCAGACTATGAAACACAAACTGTTTCAAATCTCGCAAACGTAGTATCTGAAGCTCACGATTACGGCCTGCCAGTACTCGGTATTACCGCCGTTGCGAAAGAACTACAAAAACGAGAAGCTCGCTTTCTAGCACTCGCCTCCCGCGTGTGTGTTGAAATGGGAGCTGACATTATTAAAACGTACTACTGCGAAGGATTCGAAAAAATTACGAGCACATGCCCTGCCCCAGTCGTAATCGCGGGCGGACCGAAACTAGATTCAATCGAAGACGCATTAAACATTACGTACAATGCGCTGCAAGAAGGCGCAATCGGAGTAGACATGGGCCGAAACATATGGCAATCCGAACATCCAGCTGCGATGATTCAAGCAATTCATGGCATTGTGAAAAATAGATTGAATGTGAAAGAGGCGCTGGAACTATATAATGATGTGAAAAATTAAGGGGGAAATGACAGACTATGTATTACAGTAGTCTGTCATTTTTTGTTAAACTAAAAGAAAAGGAGGAATGACGATGAATCGAATGCCTTTTGAACGCCCTACTGATCATTATGATGACCGCTTATCTTCTATTGATGAAAAAATTTGCTCTTTATTAAAAGAACGGAAAGAACTTTCGAATGGGAATCCGGGTTTCCCACCAGATGAAGCCATTTCTAATTGGGCAAAGCAGAACGGGTTATATCCCGATTATTTAAATTCATTATTCTCATCTATGATGGACGAAAATGAGTTTAAACCTCGCGTCGAACCGACTAAGTTTAAAAAACATATACCCGTTTTAAAAACTTATGAACATAAAGAAACTGTGTATACTGTAACCTTTATTCGTCAATATTCTAACGCTAGTGTAATTAATTTATATATGGAATGGGATCCAAAAAACAATACACTTAATGAGAATAATACACATAGCCTTGTTGAATTATCGATAAATGATACATACGATTGCTGGGCAGAAGGATGGACTGGAACAGATGGACATGTGAGCTACCAATTTGTAGTTTCCCCTGCTCTTCCTGATAATTTGTCTGGAATAAGCTTACGATTTAAAGAGAAAAGTATGCCATTTATGAAAGATCCAGATGTGCTTGAATTTGAAATTCGGTTAGATTAATAAAGTGAAACTTTAATCAGTGGGGATTTTGACTAAAAGATGCTTATTTTTTACTTTGGTGTTCCATTAAATAAGCGAATAAAATGATCAAGCCCCTTTCCAAACTGGATAAGGGGCTATATATACACCTTCAAAGAATTATTCTTGATGAGTGCCATTCAGTTTTGAGACTTTCTTACCATCTCTATAGTCAAGGCAAGATACTTCAATTAACAATCCATTAAACATTGTAAAATAAAAACCATAACTACTACCTCTCATTGAATACGGTTTCTTGTCTATTTCAATGCCACCAGCTACTAAACGATTATATGATTGATCAACTTCACTTGAAGTTTCCACTAGAAAACCAATATGAAAAGCTTCAGGATACATAACTTCCTTATTCCCCTTAAATGCTTTTGGATCACTTAGCACAAGTATAAATCCACTCTCATCACTCATTACTACAAGTGCCTTTCCCTTTTGCTCCAAAAATTGAAAATCAAAAAATGTTTCAAAGAAATGTCTAGCTTCTGATAAATCATCAACACATAGATTTAAATGATTCAACTTCATTCACTCATCTCCTTTTAAGCAGAGGGTATATATACTCATATTAATAACACTTAAATATTCAAGGGGAAAGCATTAGACTATTTTTAATAGTCTAATGCTTTCCCCTATAGTCTAGAACGTTTTTAAAATGCAACATTTGGAATACAATGAATGAAATTATATGAACAATTCGACACGGAATCTCGATTTACCGATAAAGGCTGTCAATCGTAGTAATCTACTTAATTCTTTGTGCAATTGGGTGATCATCCTTTAGTTGCAGTAGATCCCATAAATTCCCGTATAAGTCCTTAAATACTGCAACAATTCCGTATGATTGCTCTTTCGGTTCTCTCACAAATTCTATTCCTCTTGAAATCATTTCATTATAATCTCTCCAAAAATCGTCAGTATTTAAGAAAAGAAATACTCTACCGCCTGATTGGTTACCAATAAAGGGCTCTTGTTCAGGTTTAGATGCCCTGGCTAGTAATATTGTGGTGCCGACTGAACCTGGAGGAGATACCACTACCCACCGTTTGTTTTCTTCTGGCTGATAAATATCTTCAACTAATGTGAAATTTAGTTTCTTTGTATAAAATTCTATTGCCTCATCATAGTCTTTTACTACTAATGCGATATGAACTATCGATTGAACCATTATTGTTCCTCCTAATCTTACTCACTGATCGAGTTTATATTATAACATTTCTAGTTTTAACTTATCCGTTAATTATTCTTACATCACATGCGAATCATTCTCTTTATTCAATATAAATAACCATCTATCAGTAAGCAGATAGATGGTTATTTATTCGAAAGAATATAATTAAACAAATGTATTTTTACGACTGTTGATAAGCCGATTTCGATGATTTCACATAATAAACTCCGTGCTCAACCTTAATGATATGATCTGGTTTTGGCTTACCGCGGCCCGCTCTATGTCCAGCTAAGTGCTCTTCACTCGTTTCCCAGTTCTTCCATGCTTCTTCCGATTCCCAGCGAATCATAACTACAACTTCTTCATCTCCGCGTCTTACTTTTTTAACGAGAACACTTAAGTCGATGAATCCTTCAAATTTTTCAATAATGCCTTCTCCTGTGAAACGCTCTACAACTATATTAGATGTACCTTCTTTTACTGTAAATGTCTTCGTTTCGATAAACATATATTCCACTCCCTCTTTGTAATACGAATACTAGTATTCTTCTATTATAATTGATTATGATAATTGTTTTCAATTATAAAGTTTCAAATCTTTAGAATTATGCTGACTTCTCCTCAATTGCCTCATCTAAAAATTTGAAATACGGAACCAATATTCCTATTAAAGAAGTGACACATATAATCGAGCCAATGATAAAGTATAGTACTCTCACTCCCCACATTTCACTCAGTATTCCCCCTAATAACACACCTAATGGCATTGCCAATCGTATGAAAAATAATCGCACTGAAAATACTTTTCCTATCATATTACTTGGGACAGTTTGTTGGCATATCGTCGTGTTATGAACATTGAAAAATGCAATACATATACCAGCAATTACCTCGATTACAATCGCAATAATAATACTATTATTTAAACCTAGTGAAATGTAAGTAAGGCCCCCTACGAATAATCCTCCAAGCATAAGTAATCTACGGCTCCTATACTTCACTTTCCCAACTAATATGGAACCAACTACATAGCCAAGTGGGAATCCTGCCATAAAATAACCGTATTCAGCATACCCTGCCGATAGTTCATCTTTAATATAAGGAAGATTCGTAACCATCGTTACTCCTACTCCAAATTGAACGAATGTTAGAAAGATACCAAGCCAAACGATAACTGGTTTTGTGAAAAAATATGTAAAGCCGTGAAGAAACTCTTCTAGCCACGTTTTTCGAAGTTCTTGCTTTATCCTCTTTTCTGTAATGAAAAGTAATAATCCTCCACTTATTAATAGACAAACGCACACAAAAAATAATGTAAGCTTCATTCCAATAAAATGAATGACGATACCACCTAATACTGGCGCTAGAAACATCATAAGACGAGTCATTCCATCTATATACGCATTTGCATCTTGAAGCTGCTCTTTACTTACAATGCTCGGTGTAATCGCTTGACTGGCGGGTGTATACAGCGGCGTAATGAGCCCTACTATAATTTGAACAACGTAAATGTGCCATACTTCTACACTGTTAGTAACTAGCATTACTAAAGGCAGGAAGAAAACAGAGGCCCGCATCCATTGCGAAAAAATCATAATCCACTTTCTGCTCCATTTATCAATATATGGCCCGCTTATAAGTTGCAGTATGAGTGACGGGATAAAATATAGTAACCACATACTACTTAATGCTGTTTTTGATCCTGTTAATTCATAAACGAGAATTGAATTACATAACGTCCCGAAAGCCCCGCCTAATTCTGAAATTGCACTGCCAATCCACATAAAAAAGAATGAACGATTTTTCAATACACTATTCACTATAGCTCACCAACTTTTCTATTAAATTCCTCCCTTTATGTACATTCCCGTTGTATATTATCTATTCAAAAATGCATCTAATTCTTTCGCTAACGACTGTACTGCTTTCTTTCTCAATACATATTTTCCGTCATGAATATCTACTAACTTTGCTGAACGTAACAATTTCAAATGATGATGTACTGTCGATTTTCCAAGTTGTAATCTTTCCGTTAGTTCTTGCAATGTACGTTCTTTTTCAAACAACATTTTTACAATTCGTAATCTCGCTTCATCCCCGAGCGCCTTATGTTTATGAACTAAAAAATAACTCGGTTCATATGGATCTTCCGGATGTATACTTTCATTTGCGACCGGATAATGAAACACTTTCGTATCTTCAATATCAGCTTCTATGTTCCACGGTCTGTATGTAATTTGCGGGATAAGAAGTACGTGATGCACACTTGGCTCTGGCATATATGTAACGCCACCTGTAGCCCACTCGACAAACTCTTCCGGTTTCATCTTTTTATTCATTTCATTTTTCGCTTCATAATCTCGCTTTAATATAGAGAGCAGTTGCTCCTCTTCTTTCTTAATAACACCCTCATACCATCCTGTCATAACCGCGATTAAATGACCCTTTAGTTCTTGTACATCTGCATCACATATAAAGCCAATATAAGTAGAGAAAAACTGGTGATCATGTGCCAGTTCCTTTAATTCATGTATTGCAGTTACGTCTCCATTTGCTGCTAAACGTCTTTTTCCTTGATGCATTTCTCCTAAAAACGGTAAGCACACATATTTAAAATCTACTTCCGATAACGAATTGATATTGTGAACAAACTGAGATAAATCCGTAAAATCTCCATCATACAGTAACTGTAGCAACGCTTTCCACGTATTATGCTTCTCAACAAATTGTAAATGTTCTATCATTTCATGTGATAAAGATTGTCTTATTTCTTCCCATTCGCTTTGAGATTTTTCAAGCGTGTCGATTAACCTCTTATGAGTAATTGCCGCAATGCCAAGTGCGCATTCGAAAAGTATCGAATACTTCATTTGAACGTTGTATGTTTCCCTTTTTCTACTCGTCACGTGAAAGACTTCCATTTTATCCCCTCCTTATTTGCTATGTATTAAATTCTATATTCATCGAATTATACCTTCTAACTTTTTAGAATTTTAAAACTCTCTGAAACTTTATATTGCTACAAGTTTTTAAATTTAAGCTGCAGTTAATTTTCTTGTTCAACTATGAGGCAGGTTTATTGAAGAGAAAGGAGAATTTATTACGTTTATAAAAATGATTTGGAAAGCATAAGTTTATTTCTGCAATTACTACAACGGCGCCGTATTGTTCTTTTAAAAACTTCCAAACATCAATCAGATGATAAGTAGGTACGTTTCTAATTTCTCTAACACTTGTTGTTGGTCTATCTCATAGTTAAGGAGGCTATACGAATGAGTAAAAAAGAAATATTACAAAATGGAGTCAAGCAAGTTTTTTACGAAGAAGAATGGTACCCACCGATATCAGAAGCGTTAAAGAATCTTACTGCTGCACAAGCATGTTGGTACCCAGAAGGAACGGCCAGTAATACGATTTGGGAAAATGCAAACCATTTACTAATCTTTAAAGAGCGCTTACTTTCCCGCTTACATCAGGATGACACATTTGTTGCTCCACAAAATAATGATGACACTTTTGTCCAAGGTGGACCTAATGATGATGGTGCTTGGCAACAAACAGTGAAGCGAACGCTCCAAGTACATGATGCCTTACAATCTTCATTAACATCCCTTCAAGAAGCAGAACTGGATCAACCAAGTCCGTCTCTACCAGTTTGGCAACAATATATGAATATCCTATTGCACGATGCATATCATACAGGTCAAATTATACAACTTCGTAAACTCCAAGGTTCATGGCCATCTCATCGTTCATATTTATAAGCAACGATTAAAGATGATAGATAAGCATATGATTCTACATTTAGCAAAATAAGTACAAAAAAAGCAAATGAGATTCTAACTCTCATTTGCCTTTTTGCGTGCTGGAGAAACATCCTGCAATAAATTATTAAGCTTAATTAATATTCAACAAAGAATGTTCAATGGATAAAGTAAAACTTTAATTAGGCATTTCCGGGCCATTATCTCCCGCCTAACTTCCTCGCATTCGCCGCTTATCAATTCATCTGCGCATCGTTCAATATCCCAATTATTTCACTTAACATTTCTTCTGTAAAAGCACCTGCGCTAAAGTTCACTAATGCTCGTAATGGCATATAGTTCAGCATAGCGTCCATCATTTCAGATGCATCACTATCCCCTTCAGTCATACTACCAAACGGACTGTCTGTTACTGCTTTTTCCATAAGCCCTTTTGCGATTGGTGCTAAGATTGGGTCCGTAAATATGTCCCCAAGTAACGTATTACGATGCACTGGTTTTTGAGTTATAGTCGTTGATTGAACATACATGCTATCATGTAAAACGATCTCTTTTGAAGACTTTCCTACTAAAATCTCAAATTCACCTGTTTCAACATGCCAGTCCTTTAATTCAACATTATAATAAGCAAATGATCTTTTATTTAAAGTAAAGCTAACCGTTTTTTCTTCTCCCGGTTGCAATTCTACTTTTTCAAATCCTTTTAGCTCTTTTTCAGGACGAGTCATACTGCTTTCAATATCTTTTATATAAAGCTGAACAATTTCTTTCCCTGCTCTACTACCAGTATTTTTCACGTTCATACTGATAGAAACAGTGTCCGTATCCGTTATCTCTTTCTTATTTATTGAAAGATTACTATACTCAAAATTTGTATAGCTTAATCCAAAACCAAATGGGAACAACGGTTCAATATTTTTCGCATCGTAGTAACGGTATCCGACGAACACACCTTCTTTGTATTCCACTTTGTCCCCTTCACCAGGGAAGTTTAAGTAAGAAGGATTATCGCTTAACACTTTCGGGAATGTTTCCGCTAATTTCCCGCTTGGATTCGCATCACCAAATAATATATCGGCAATCGCCCCGCCTAATGCTTGGCCACCTAAATAGCCTTCAAGTATTCCTTTTACTTTACCTATCCATGGCATTTCAATTGGAGCACCGTTACTTAAAACTACAACGATATTACTTTGAACTTCACCGATAGCCTCAATTAATTGCACATGATTTTCTGGCATTTGTAAATGCTTTCGATCAAAGCCTTCAGATTCATAACGATCTGGAAGTCCAACGAAAAGGACCGCTGTATCTGCTCGCTCTGCTATTTTTTTTGCTTCATTAACCATGCTTTCATTTACATCATCACTTGCAATGTCATAGCCTTGGGCAAATAATATGTTCGTTTTTTCACCTGATACCGTTTCAATTTCTTCGAGAATACTTTCAAGATTTGTTGGATTAATATGAGAGCTTCCGCCACCTTGAAAACGTGGTTGCTTTGCAAATCCTCCAATTACTGCTACCGTTCCCTCTTTTTTCAGCGGAAGAATGGAAGCTTCATTTTGTAACATAACCATACTTTCACTTGCAACTTCTCTTGCAAGCTGATGATGCGCGTCCTTACTATACACAGCGTTTTCTAATTGGTTATCATAAGCTTTAAAAATAATGTAAAGAAGACGCTCTGCCGCTTGATCAAGCTTTTCTACAGATAGCTTACCACAGTTAACTGCGTCGACAATTTTCTTCTCACCAATTCCAAAGCTTGAAGGCATTTCTAACTCCAAACCGTTAGCTAAACTTGCAACACGCTCATTTACTGCACCCCAATCAGAAACGACAAAACCTTCAAATCCCCATTCATCTTTTAAAATATCATTTAATAAATAGTTATTTTCCGAAGCGTATTCACCATTCACTTTGTTGTAAGCGCTCATTACTGTCCAAGGCTGTGCTTCCTTAATAACATCTTCAAAGCTAGCAAGATAGATTTCACGCAATGTTCTTTCATCAACAATTGCATCTACAGACATTCTACGATGCTCCTGATTATTAGCAGCGAAATGTTTTAATGACGTTCCAACCCCTTGACTTTGTACACCTTTAACATGGTTTGCAGCCATTTGTGATGATAAATATGGGTCCTCTGAAAAATATTCAAAGTTTCTTCCGCATAGCGGCGAACGTTTAATATTTGCACCTGGTCCAAGGAGAACTCCTACATTTTCAGCCTGACATTCTTCTCCTAATGCAACTCCTACTTGTTTTATTAATTCTTTATTCCATGTACTAGCTAACCCTACTGCTGAAGGGAAACAAGTCGCTGGAATACTGTTATAAATCCCTAAGTGATCTGCTCCCTCTGCCTGTTTTCTAAGTCCGTGTGGTCCATCAGTTACCATAATTGAAGGAATTCCTAATCGCTCAATCCCTTTTGTATTCCAAAAGTCTAATCCAGAACATAGACTTGCCTTTTCTTCTAATGTCATTTGTGAAATGATTTTCTTAATATCCCTTTTCATGATAGCCCTCCTAAAAAATAATTAAGTAAACGCTTTCTTAATGTCATTATAGTTATTATTCTTTAGATGTTATGGTATATTTTTTAGAATACTGGTAAAAAATTTAGCTAATTTTTAAAGAATAGGGGTTAAAATAATGAGTCTCTCCAAACTAAAGGATTTATATTATATTTGTAAACTAGTCTTTGACGTACATAAAACACCTGTCTATTTTCTTAATAACAATGGAGATTTAGTATTTGAAATCTCGTCCAATATTCAGCATAACCCTATGTATTCTTCAAAAGAGGCGATACTTAATGAAATATTTAAAGAACAGCCTCCCTTTACTTTTCCGTCATTAGAAGAGACAGCCTTTCTTGAAAATTTTTTCGCAATTAATCTGCTTTTGAACGACCAAATTAGTGGGAACATCATTGTTGGACCCGTCCTTTATTCCAGGCTATCAGAAACATCAATTAAAGGTATCGTTAATGATCTTCAACTAAAAATAGACAAAGAAGAAATGATTCGATATTATCGTTCTCTACCCGTATTAAATAATTTGAGTTTTTTAAATATAAGTTTAGTGCTTTATTACATGCTGTATCAGAAACAATTGAACATAGCAGATGTTCTGCAAAAAAACATGCTTGTAAAAAAGGTGGAATTTAAAATTGAACAGCCCGAAATACATATATCGGAGCAACGACAAAGTACATTAACTCATATCGATCCACTAGCTGAGAGGAAAATATTTGAGTGTATTAAGCAAGGGAAAAAGGATGATTTAATTAAAAATCTAAGGAGATTACCTGAATCAGGAGAGCTTGGGGTGTTATCAAAGACGAGTCACCTGCGAAGCCAAAAAAATTCTGCCATTGCAGCTATTACACTTGCAACTAGATCTGCGATAGAAGGAGGACTTTTCCCTGAAATCGCATATACTCTTAGCGATTTATTTATACAAAAACTCGAAGAAATACATAAAAATGAAGCCATTGCCCCTTTTTTGGAGAATGCTTTACTTGAGTTTGTAGAACGTGTCAAAAATGGTACAATGCAGCAACATTCCAAACCTATAAACGAATGCCAAAATTATATATTTACTCATCTTTATGGTGATATTACACTAACTATCCTTGCAGAAATAGTCACATTAAACCCTAGTTATCTATCTTCCCTTTTCAAAAAAGAAGTTGGAATTTCTCTAAATGAATATATTCAGCGTGCCAAAGTAGATGAGTCAAAGAAGTTAATGACTTATACGAGACATTCTATATCCGAAATTTCTACATTATTAAATTTTCACGACCAAAGTCATTTTACAAAGATTTTTAAAAAACATACTGGTATTTCACCTAAACAGTTTAAAAATGGATACGGTTATTAGTTTAGAAAATTTTATCATACTTCCAATAATTGTTGTCCTTCGTTCTACCAATAGATTTATTTTGTTGCTTTACATTATTAATACATATCCTTTATAAAGCGAAAAAACATTAATTTTTAGTACATAAATTGAAATAGATTAATCCCAAACATAATTTACATTCTTCATAACTTCTGATCATAATCCAAATTTGGAAGAATAGGGGCTTTTTTATATACAAATAATAAGCCTCAAGGAGTTGTTGACATGCATTTCATATTAAATATGTTAGGGATTTTCGTTGTAATATTAATCGTTTTCCTATGTTCGCCTAATAAAAGAAAAATAAAATGGAGACCCATCGTTATTCTAATAATATTGGAGCTTTTTATTACGTGGTTTATGTTAGGCACGAAATTGGGCAGTATTATCATTAATAAAATTGCGTCATTTTTCAGTTGGCTACTATCATGTGCGAATGAAGGAATTCGATTTGTATTTCCTTCAGCTATGGAAAATCAAACAGTTGATTTCTT
This sequence comes from Bacillus sp. AC266, assembly GCF_979253805.1. Lineage (NCBI taxonomy): Bacteria > Bacillati > Bacillota > Bacilli > Caryophanales > Bacillaceae > Bacillus > Bacillus sp. AC266. Next base: position 475,462 of record NZ_CEEDEC010000001.1, on the reverse strand, counting down.
CTTTAGCGCCTTACTTCCTATCATTTTTGTTATCACTTTCTTTGATATTCTTTCGTATTTTGGAATCTTAACTTGGATTATTGATAAAGTTGGTGCAATCATTTCAAAGATTTCTCGTTTACCAAAGTTAGAAAGCTTCTTTTCCATTCAAATGATGTTTTTAGGAAATACGGAAGCACTTGCAGTTGTTCGTGATCAATTATCTGTGTTAAAAGAAAATCGTTTGTTGACTTTTGGAATTATGAGTATGAGTAGCGTCAGCGGATCCATTCTTGGTGCTTATCTATCAATGGTTCCAGCAACATATATTTTCAGCGCTATTCCTTTAAACTGTATTAACGCATTAATCTTGGCTAATGTTTTAAATCCTGTAGAAGTTACTAAAGAAGAGGATGTTATTTATTCACCTTCAAAAAATGAAAAAAAAGATTTCTTTTCTACTATTTCAAACAGTATGTTAGTTGGGATGAATATGGTTATTGTTATTTTAGCGATGGTAATTGGCTATGTAGCATTAACAGCATGTTTAAATGGTATTTTAAGCTTTTTTGTAACAGGTTTAACAATTCAAAAAATCTTCTCGATTATCTTTAGTCCCTTTGCTTTTTTACTCGGTTTATCAGGCAAAGATGCTATGTATGTAGCTGAATTAATGGGGATAAAAATAACAACGAATGAATTTGTTGCAATGATGGATTTAAAATCAAATCTAAAATCTTTACAGCCACATACAATTGCAGTTGCAACTACATTTCTAGCTTCTTTTGCAAACTTTAGTACAGTAGGTATGATTTATGGAACTTACAATTCATTATTTGGCGGGGAAAAATCATCAATAATCGGAAAAAATGTTTGGAAGCTTCTTGTTAGCGGAATGGCTGTTTCCTTATTAAGCGCTATGCTTGTGGGGCTTTTTGTATGGTAAATGAATAATTGTAATAAGATGAAGACACTTAAACTGAATTGGGTGTCTTCATCTTATTACTTGTTCTTTTATAATTCTTATCTCCGAATCTGACCATTTCCACGAATCACATATTTTGTGGAAGTTAATGCAGGTAGCCCCATTGGTCCCCTTACGTGTAGCTTTTGTGTACTGATGCCAATTTCTGCGCCGAATCCGAATTCAGATCCATCCGTAAAACGAGTCGATGCATTATGATAAAGTGCCGCGGCATCAACAGATGTGAAAAATTTGCTGACGTTTTCCTCGTTCTCTGTAATAATCGCTTCGGAATGCATGGATCCATACGTATTTATATGATGAATCGCTTCTTCCGTAGTGGAAACCACTTTAACTGCCAGTGTGAGAGATAAAAACTCTGTTTCCCAGTCTTCTTCTGAAGCTAATGCAATAGAAGAATCAATTGCCAATGCTTTACTATCTCCACGTAGCTCCACGCCTCTTTCCTTCAAAGAAGAAAACAGCTCGCTACCAAATTGCTGCGCCCACTTCTCATGAAGTACAATCGTTTCTATTGCATTACATACAGATGGACGCTGCGTTTTTGCGTTTATAATAATATCAAATGCCATTTGTTTATCCGCTGTTTCATCAATGAAAATATGACAATTTCCCGCACCTGTTTCAAGTACTGGAACAGATGCTTCTCTCACTACAGTATCTATTAACTGCTTGCCGCCTCTTGGGATAAGAACATCTAAGTACTCATTCAATGTAAACAACTGCTTTGCACTATCTCGCGTTGTATCTTCTATGAGCTGTACACTTTCTGGAGGCAAGCTTGTTTGTTTGAGCGCTCGGTGAATAACGCTAACGATGGCTTTGTTAGAATTGATAGCAGAAGAACTACCACGTAATATGACTGCGTTTCCTGTTTTCAAACAAATTGTAGCAGCATCTACCGTTACATTCGGTCTTGCCTCGTAAATCATTCCGACAACACCAAGTGGTACACGCATTTCCTGAATAGATAATCCATTTGGTCGCTCCCATGCACTTACACATTCTCCAACAGGATCGCGTAATTCAATTAACTGCTTAATCCCCTCTGCCATATCAATAATACGCTGTTCATTGAGCATAAGACGATCAAGAAGAGAATCGGAAAATCCTTTCGCCTTACCTTCTTCAATATCTCGTTTGTTTTCCTTTAAAATATAAGCTGTTTCTACTATTAGCCTTTCAGCAATTGCAGCAAGTGCTTCGTTTTTTTGACTCGTAGATTTAAGAACAAGTTCTCGAGCAACCTCTTTTGCTCTTTTTCCCTTTGCCAATACTTCATTCATTTTATTTCCTCCTTTTTAAAGGTTACAGTTTGAGAGCCCTTTAACACCAGTATCTAAATCTTTCTTGTACTAGAATTAAAGCTTACAATGAAACCCAGTGATCTCTATGGATGACTTCATAATTATGCCTTTCGCCTCTTGCTTGAATATCTTGGCTTTGCATACCTTTTAAATTCCTTAGTTCCTCTGCGCTATATGTGCATTGTCCTTTTCCTATTACGCGCCCTTGTTGCGTAATTACTTCCACGACTTCATCCACTTGGAAAAATCCAGACACACTAGTAACACCAGCAGGAAGTAAACTCTTTCCATGTTGAATGATGGCAGTGGCTGCCCCCGCATCTACTTCAATTTGTCCGCTAACAAGCGAATGCAAGGCGATCCATTGCTTGTTCATCTTAATCACTTTTTGAGGAGCATTCCCGATATATGTTCCATCACCTTTGCCCTTCATAACATCTAAAAACTTCTCCTGTCCACATCCCGTTCCGATAAATACACTCACTCCAAGAGATAGTGCCGTCTTTGCAGCATCGATTTTTGATTTCATACCGCCAGTCCCGAGTTTTGAGCCAGCATCTCCTGCAAGAGAAGCAATTTCTTCCGTTACCTCAGGAAGGAAATGATATTTTTTCGCATCCGCATTTTTCTGAGGATTTTGGTCATATAAACCGTTCACATCGGTAAAAATCATGAGCATATCTGCCGAAACAAGTCCACTTACTAAAGCTGACAGCATATCATTATCACCGAACGTCAGCTCTTCTAAAGAAATGGAATCATTTTCATTGATTATTGGAAGAGCGGAACGGTTTAGTAGCTCTCCTAAAGTAGCATAAGCGTTACTGTATTGTTCTTTTCTAGAAAAATCACTTCTCGTTAGTAAAAGTTGTGCAGTAACGATACCATATTTACGGAATTCCTCCGTGTATGCCTGCATTAATAAACTTTGTCCGACAGCAGCAGCAGCCTGTTTCCCTTTAATTGTAACAGGTCTACTAGAATACCCTAGAGCAGAAAAACCTGCAGCGACTGCCCCAGATGTAATTAGTAAAACTTCATGCCCTTCCTCTTTCAATCGTGCCAATGCAGCAACGTGATCTGAAAGTTGTTCTTTAGAGATGCCTCCGTGACTATCTGCCAAGGAACTACTCCCAATCTTTACAACAATTCGTTGTTTTTTCACTTTTGTATCCCCCAAGTCTAAAATCAAAGTTTTTTATTAATTTCACTTCTATTCATACAGCTTACAGCGGCTTCTATTCTTATCAGTGCTGCACCTAGCCTATTAAAGAGCAAAATAAAAATGACCGCTTCGCCCTTAATAAAATAAAAAGGACGAAACGGTCATTGTTCCGCGGTACCACCTTAATTGATATACATAGATATCCACTTGGCGCCTATAACGCAGGCGTACGCCTAAACTTTCATTTAAGACTCGGGGATAGGTTCGATACATTCTATACGAGGAATCTTTCAGCCGGTGAATTCCACTCTCTTTCGTAAGAAGACATATGTACTATTTCCCTTCAACGATTTTCCATTTGATTTTTTATATTATGCTATATATTTCGTTTTTGTGTCAAGAGGTATTTTGCAAAATGAATAGAGCGACAAGCTTTAAGTATGAAATTATGTACACACTTATGAATATCACCATATCTAGAAAAAGTTGATATAACTATACCTATTCTCCAACATGCTTTTAAACGTTACCAAATAGTAAATAACATAAAATATTAAATAATTGAAAATGCACTTGTTTAGTACAGAATAAAATTGATTTCTTTATTTTTTGTATTGCAAAAAAGAACGTATTCTCTTAGAATGTTTCTTTATATTGCACTTGGATGTTATTGTTATTTTAGAATAATAATTTGAAACCGATATAATTTATGATAAAAGGAGCCAGATTGAGTTATTATGAACAAACAAATTGGATTCATCGGATGCGGAAATATGGGAATGGCTATGATTGGCGGGATGATAAACAAAAATATAGTGTCTTCAAATAAAATCATTTGTTCAGATTTAAACACTACGAATTTAAAAAATGCTAGTGAAAAATATGGACTAACTATAACAACTGACAACAATGAAGTAGCTAAAAATGCTGATATTTTAATTTTATCAATTAAACCAGACCTATACGCATCAATAATTAACGAAATAAAAGAAGTGATAAAAAACGATGTTATCGTCGTAACGATCGCTGCAGGAAAAAGCATTAAAAGTACTGAAGATGCTTTTGATAAAAAGTTGAAGGTTGTACGAGTAATGCCTAATACACCTGCTCTTGTTGGAGAAGGAATGTCTGCGCTATGTCCTAATGAAATGGTGACAGAAAAAGATTTAGAAGATGTATTAATCCTTTTCAATAGTTTTGGTCAAACGGAGATCGTAAGTGAAAAATTAATGGATGTTGTAACATCTGTAAGTGGTTCTTCGCCAGCATATGTATATATGATTATAGAAGCAATGGCAGATGCAGCTGTATTAGATGGTATGCCAAGAAATCAAGCATATAAATTCGCAGCTCAAGCTGTGTTAGGCTCTGCAAAAATGGTACTAGAAACAGGCATACATCCAGGTGAATTGAAAGATATGGTTTGTTCCCCTGGCGGAACAACTATAGAAGCTGTAGCAACATTAGAGGAAAAAGGCTTACGAACAGCCATCATTTCAGCTATGCAGCGTTGTACGCAAAAGTCTGTTGAACTATCCGGTCAAACTAAAAAGTAACAACTGCAAAAAAGACCAGATTAGCTGAATACACAAATCTTTAAACAGCTTTACACTTTATGCACATGTGGTTTACATACTCCCCTGTTTCCACTAAAAGATAAACGGACAAATTCATGAATAATTGAGTTTGTCCGTTTTGCACTTTATTATCTCAAAATAACTTCATAACTCTTATTGTTATTTGTTTTGCAGATTAAGATACTTTGGTATTACGTTTACATCATTTCCTGTCTGTTGAAATATTCTCAGAGACGAAGCATGATATTCATTAAAAAAGTTGTGGTATCAAACGCTTCACATTGTTAACATAACATATTTACTGTCTCCTTTATTAATGCCTGTTTCCTAATCCACCACCATTACAATTTAAATCATTTAAGTTTTCTCCATATCGTACATCTACTAGTTAAACAAAAACTCCCCTTAAGTCAAAAATGATTAAGGGGAGTCAGTTATATGTGGTGAAGTTATAGTTCTGATTTTACTGGAACAGAAACATTGTTTTTTACTAATTTTTTGACGTCTTTAAAGGTAACAAAATTGTTGTTTTGCTCATCCCAAAGACGGAAACGAATTGACCGCAAGCTTGTAGCAAGAGTAATCGTTGGTACATTTTTTAAAGGAAGCGTATTATTGTGTGCCTCTTCTAGTTTATAGTTAGGTACTCTTGGACTTAAATGGTGAACATGATGAAATCCAATATTACCAGTTAAAAATTGCAGGATTTTGGGAAGTTTATAAAACGAACTTCCTTCCACTGCCGCTTTCACATATTCCCAATCTTTATCTTCTTCAAAATAAGAATCCTCGAATGTGTGCTGTACGTAAAACAGCCAAATACCTATTGAACCTGCTATTAAGAATATGGAACCGTGTACTAAAAGAAACGATTGCCATCCGAGTGCCCAGCAAAGTAACCCTACTAAAGCAACGATTAACACATTCGTCAAATAGGTGTTCATGCGTTCCTTCTTTCTAGCACCTTTTCTGTTAAATCTATTTTTAAGTAGGAAAACATAAATCGGGCCTAATCCAAACATAACGAATGGGTTGCGATATAAACGATATGCTAAACGGAGTCTAAATGGCGCTGCCAAATATTCATTCACTGTAAGTGTCCAAATATCTCCTGTACCTCGCTTATCCAAATTACCACTTGTAGCGTGATGAACGGAATGCTCATGCCCCCATTGATCAAACGGGAATAAAGTTAAAACACCCATACATGTCCCTACTATTCTATTTACACGACGGCTTTTAAAGAAAGAATGATGGGTACAATCATGAAAAATAATGAAAACCCGTGTCATAAATCCAGCGGCTAACACAGCTGGAACTAATGCTAACCAATAAGAAACGGACAAACTTTTATAAGCAAGGTACCATAAGATAATAAATGGCACTACCGTATTGATGATTTGCCAAACACTTTTTTTTGCCGTTGATTTTTCAAAAGGAGCAACTTGTTTTTTTAAATTTTTAGTATTTTGTAAGGTCATTTTTTCTAATTCCTTTCCTTTATGTTGCTAATTCGTATTATAACACATTATTAGTAGTAGGTGTTATACGCAGGTATAATAAATATTTTATACTATGAAAATCTCTTTTTTCTTACTCATTCCTTACAAATTGCTTACGTCCAGAATAGCTTCTATTATAGGATAGAAGGAGCATTTGTGCCTGAAATTCCGAAGTTTTTCCCAATAAATATATTAATTAAAAAGAAACACAGAATTTTTCCACTTCTGTACTGCCCCGTTTCCACAATCAGAAGTGAACTGTCCCATAAGTCAGTGTCACCGACTTTGATATGCTCCTCTTAGTTTCGTAATGTTCACTTGTTGCAATTGATTTTACCGGAACTGGATCTATTTCATGAAACTAATCAAATTACATTTCAAATAAAAAACTAGTCTATTTTGAAAACTTCCCTCACTTTTATTCTATATAAAATGTAAAAATTTAATGTCCGTTTATTTAATTTCAAATCTATGATATATTCAAAATATTAATCACACAAAGTTAATAAAATGAAAACAAGGGAAATTTATGAAAAAATATATTTTATATTCATACTAAAATCACATAGTTTTTAGTATAGAAAGGAGATTCAAAATTTGAATAAGAATTTAACCAAAATTACATTAATAAGCGGTCTCGCTCTCATACTTTATCATTTTTTCAAATGGTATTTAGTTGAATTCCTTACCCCATTTGTTATGCCATTTCTTTCAATAATAGTTCATGGATTGTTTTTCTTAATATTAATTTTCACAATCATACATCTTATCAAATACAAAAATTGGAAACCGTTAATTATTCAATTAATCATAATAATTACTTGGATATGTATACCATTTAATGAGATTTATATAAATTTAGATTTTATTATCTATAAAGAAGACCGTGAAAAAGTTATAACACTTATAGAACATAAAGAGTTAACTCCTAATGTTCATTATGATAGTAGACAAATTCATTTACCTAAACAGTTTGCATCCACTTCCAAAAACGGTGGGGATGTAATTATTCAACAAAATAAAAATGGTATTTCTGTTTTCTTTTTTACTTATCGTGGTATATTAGATAATTTTTCAGGATTTATTTATACACCAAATGATACTAGACCAAACAAATACGACTTTAATAATGAATATAAAGAAATCACAAAAATAGAAAAAAACTGGTATTATGTGACATCATATTAAAGAACACAAAAATTTTCTTTTAATTATATTAAAAACATACCGTATTTATAGAAAGGGAATGCTTGTATACTATATACTGATCTGTACTGCATTCCCTAATTAGGCCCGAAACGGATTCTTGTCGTATTAGCTCATTCAAGGTGATGCATTTTTTTTACAAGCGATACATCTTTTTTATCATATACGTCGCTTTAACACCACTCAATATAGAGGGTGCTATTTCAAATGACTCGAACCTTAACATAGGAGTAGCATTACACATCCATCAACTTAAGAATTTTCTCGTTTTGGATTATTTGTTTTTCTCAGCTTGATTGTGACAGGGCACTGCCAACAAAAAGCGATTTTCGTACGCTAAGCGATCTTTTGTATAAAAAAGCCGATTTCTTGTAATCTAAAGGATAATCGGCTTTTTACTATTCATTTATTTGTAGTAGTTGAAGAAATTCTAAAAGTATAATCATATTAATTATTATCTATAAAGTGAAACTTTAATCAGAGGGTTTTTTTTCCATCCCCACTGATTATTAGCCTTCACCAATCGGGCTTTTACGGGCAGCCCGACTCCCACAAATAGCGGGATAAGAACGACTTAATCGTTACTTTTAACATAACATCATTTACAAAAAGAAGGAATGATTATCTTCATTAAAATACAAAATTGGTTTAACAATAAAAACAAGATTATAATAAATAAAAATTTATTGTTAAACGATAAATTTCATGTTAGATTAAATAGATAATATTTAAATGAGGTGCTTTATATGAAACAAGGATCAACACTCTTTTTAAAGACAGCTATTATTCTGATTGGAATCCCTGTTCTTGCTTTATGTATATTTTTAGTTCCTAACATAGGGAAATATGCAGCGGAATTGTTCCCGGATATTGCATTTATAAAATATCTTGTTTTAATCAATCTATATGCAACCGTGATACCTTTTTATTTTGCTCTATATCAAGCCTTTAAACTTGTAAGCTTTATTGACAAGGGTAACGCTTTCTCGAAATTATCTGTTAGAGCTTTAAAAAAGATAAAAAACTGTGCAGTAACAATCAGTATTTTATATGTGGTAGGTATGCCACTCTTCTATCTTGTAGCAGAGAGAGATGATGCACCTGGTATTATTATACTTGGCATGCTCCTAATCTTTGCTTCAATGGTTATCGCAGTCTTTGCTGCCGTTCTCCAAAGACTTTTAAAAGATGCGATAGATATAAAATCAGAAAATGATTTAACGGTCTGAGGTGAATAACATGGCAATAATAATTAATATTGATGTAATGTTAGCTAAAAGAAAAATGAGTGTAACAGAGCTTTCGGAGAAGGTTGGAATTACAATGGCTAACCTTTCTATATTAAAAAATGGAAAAGCAAAAGCAATTAGAATTACAACTTTAGATGCTATTTGTAAAGCATTAGAATGCCAACCTGGGGATATTTTAGAATATCAACCTGAAGATACCGAATAAAAAAGAGTCCTTCTATTAATGAAGGACTCTTTTTATTGCTCATTACGGCGCAAAATTTATTTGACCAGTAAACAATAAGATAATCGCGATAATCCAAAATATAAAAAATGATGAGGACAGTATTAATGAAATAATAGCTATCCCCTTTTTCTCTGTTTGTTTCGTCATTGTGATTATTGAAAGTATAATACCTACACCTGTAAGAGCAATCGTTACATAATCTCCAACTATATTTCCCGCATTCGCTATTCTCGTCGGAGTTATAAAAACGAATAAAAAACACATAATTCCGATAAGTAAAGATATATAGCTTATTATACTGTACTTCTTTTTGGGAACTATTTCGGTTTTCATAATACCCCCCCCTTTTTATATAGCTATGTGTTCATATTAGCGCGAATAACCATAATTTGGTTAAAACAAAAAAACAGATACAGTGGAAACTTCCACTGTATCTGTTTTTTATTTAATATATAGCTATTTCTTCTTTAGCGTTATAAGTTATGATAAAGGTACGTTGTTCTTTACTATATTTTGCTACAAGAACAACAGTATATAAACCATCTTTTTCTTCAATCGACTTTTTTTCAATCTTTTCGAATATACCAGCTTTTTCAATTACATGTAAAGTGATAATAATGTTATTTAATTCTGATTTAAAAATATAAGAGCCTCGCTACAAATCATATTGTAGTAAGGCTCTTTAAAGTTGTTTAATTTCTAACCTTTTAAATGAGTTTGTAGACAAATATAAATAATAAATTTGTTTAAATCTTGTTCAACTAAAGCTCCCATTAGTTGAAGTGTAATTCTTCACAAATTATTGAGATTCTTCTTCTAGAAAATTAAAATCACCATCAATAAGATCCTGTAAATACTCATCAAAGCTGTTTGCAATCACTTCATATTCATCAGGGTCGTGCAAAAAACGAATTATTTGACCACATACACCTTCATCAGAAGGGTTAAAATCAATATAGAGTCTTGATGTTCCACCATTGTTCATACAGTCTGAAAAATGAATATAAGTGCCAGGGAGAAGTCCTTTTGGATTTATCTTAGAATCAACAGTATCCTCGTCATCTTGGTATTCTAAAAGATAAGAGACGTCTTCTTCTTCTTTTGAACTTTCGAGCATCTGCTGTGTAGAAAGCAAATAATATGGATACTCTTCAACATCTGAGCCTAAAATACATACCGCAACTTTGTTTTCTCCATATTTCCGCCAATATGTACCATCAATATTTTCAAGTAAAGAGATTAGTGATTCTGGACAATTTGGATATTCTGACCTTAATGTATCAATATCATCTTTTGTAGCACCGTACGCTTTATTTAGTGCCTCGAGATCATCTGTTGATAATGCTGCTCTCAAGCCGTTTAAAAATTTGTTTACCAAATCCATTATTTCGTCCTCCCAATAATAAAATATAAAATTTTTTTATTAGTCTATATACCTAACATAAATAAGATTATTCACTTTTATCGAAAGCCTCATTTCATCTTTTTGTTCAAGCAAATGTAAGCAGATAATCCCATTGTAATTATTGATAGGGTGAGTTGAGCATATTTTCCCACTTGAAATATGTCCGTAAATATCAAAATTAGGTCATTTTGACTCTACTATGATAAAACCTTCTAACTCGAATGCCATTGATGGTTCACTATTTACTTGTGTATGTAAGTTACCTTCTTCGTCTATTACTACAACTGTGTCTATTAACCCATCTGCACTTAATATATCACCTAATTTTAAGTCTTGACCCTTTACCGTTTTGATACCTAGTTCTATATTTGGAATCATGTTCCTACCATCCTATTAGAAATTAGAAATTATAATTTAAAAATGGTAACTTTACACTAGTGTCTACTTCTCCTGTATACAACTCTACAAATACATTTGAAGTTTCATGCGGTATATAGATTGTTGTGACTTTCTCGTCAATATGTACGTAAGCAATTACTTCCATGTATTCATCACAGTCTTTCATAGGTACAAAGGTTAGACAAGGAGATACCCCTAAAGGTACTTCTTTCTTATCTATAAATTCCTTACACATGACAGTCTTCTCTACTTGATATGTAGTTATATGTACATTGTCTACTTCTGTTATTTTTACATTAGTCGGTATCTCTATCCCTAATAGATTACACCAACTGTTTAAGATGGACCTTTTCTCTGTACTTAATATAATGTCACCTTCACCATTTAAAACAAAAAGAGACTCCTTTTGGTCTCTCCCTACTTTTACCTGTTTCATCTCAATCATATTGCATACTCCTTTGTGAAATATTAGTTGAAGTATTGTTTCAGTAACTCACTACCTGTTTTAAGTCTTGTATAATATTGTCCATCTTTCTTCTCGAATTCACCGTTGTTAGCAAATTCTTTCTTTACACTTTCTAAGTTCGATGAATCAATAATACCAAACACATCGCCTATTTTAAAGTTACCTTCTTCATTTATACACTCTTCTAATAAGTAGTATTTGTCTTCTTCTAAAGGAACTATCTTACCTTTTGTAATCGAATACAGATGTTTTGTTTCCTCTACCTGTACCGTAATAAAAATCCAACCAACTCTTACAATGGTACATGGCGTTAACCCCTCAAATGTAAGTGCAACTACTTTTTGGTCTTTCTTGAATTTCCCCATCCTTGGTACCCCTTTAAATAGATTTATTTCTCCTAAAGTCTACTATTTTATAGCGTAACCATAGTCTCTCAAACATCTATCTGCCCTAAGTAATACATCTCTAAGAGTTTCCTTTTCTGTATATCCTAGTTCACTAATCTTTTTTTTTGCATATTCTAGTTCACTATCAATCGTATTCCAGTATACTTTACCGTATTTCGTTACAGTTTCTACATGAATATCCTCAACATAAGCTTCGTGTCGTTCCATTACATCTTTACCGTTTTCTCTATATCCTAAATACTTATAGAATGCACCTACCCCTAGTACCACTTACCTTAGTAAAACCTGCTCTTGCACTACCTATATGGAATGGCATGTTCTACCCCTCTTTTATTTTAATATGATATTATAACGTTCTCTTTGTTGTGAACTCATAAACTGCCCTACAAATTGTAGTTCATGCCATTTAAACTCTTTCATGGCAACATAGATGACAGTTAACTTATTGTCTACCATTCCATAATATACCCATTCTTGCTTTGCCTTTGAAAAATTATGCTTTTCTACACTTTGTAATAAATTGAATTTTTTTATAGAGCTAACCTGCATGGTTAGTTCTATAAGAATTAAAGAACTTTATTATTTTTTAAACAACTTTATTATCGCTTAACATTACAGGCGTAAGATCTTTCATTTTCCCCTCTGATAATGCGGTTTTCATCTTGCTATCAAATTTTTCATGCATTTCTTGATACTTAGCTTCATTTTGTAATTACTAAATCCGCTCTCTCCCTCGGCAATTCCACTTCCAAATAATACTCCTCAGCCTTCCAATACCTACTTTGAAACTTTGGAATGTTCTTCTGCGTTTCCGGACTTTCACGTAGAAACCTTGTCTCTCTTGAACAATCCAAATACACCATATAATGAAAGAAATCTCTCCATTCTTTTCGTTGAAGAAAAACTCCTTCTACAATTATTACACCTACTAAAGGAAGCTGTATTTCTTTCATTTCACATGAGTCTGTTTCATCATGATAGTATGGCAACTCTAATTGCATGTCACTTTGTAACTTTTGAAATAAGTTTTGCTGCAAGCAATCGATATCCCATTGAAAGTTGTAATACTCATACCACTCTGCAAATCCAGTATTATATCGCTTGTTACGCTCGGTTATGTGATCATCAATATGAAAAATATGAAACGGGATTCCATTTCGTTTCATATTTTCTTCTAATTTTTTAACCAACGTTGTTTTACCCGAACGACTTAGTCCGTCTATACCTAATATAAATCGCTCATCTTTATGGTCCTTAATAACCTTCATTATCTCATTTGTGCTCATTACTTTTGCCAATCTTCTTTTAATAATGAATAAACGACCGTGTCATGAGCAACATCATTTTGAATCATATATTTTCGAAGTAATCCTTCTTCTTGAAATCCGGATTTTTTTAATAAATTACGGGAAGCTTCATTTTCTATATATACGACAGCTGCAATTCTTATAAAATGCAACGTTTCAAATCCGTAAGCTAACATTGCTTGCAGTGCTTCGGTTGCGTATCCTTGTCCCCAATATGTATCATCTAGCTCATAACCAATTTCAGCTCGTTTATGATGCTTGTTAATTAAATGAAACCCACACGTACCAATTAATTGATCCGTGCCTTTCTTCTCTATTCCCCAGCGAAATACGCTTCCCTCTTCATTACGCTTTCTAAACGTTTGAATAGTCGTTTTCGCTTGCTCAATATTTTCGAAAGAGTCCATTCCGAAATAACGAATAACGGATTCTTTTGAAAAATAATGGAACATCGCTTCTGCATCTAATAGTGTAAGTTCTCTTAATAGTAAACGTTCTGTTTCTAATTTTGGAAACCCCATCCTCTTTTTCTCCTTCTATTCTAATGAACTACAAATTTCAATATAATTACCGTCTGGATCGGCAATGTAAGCAATTGTTTGTCCCCACGGTTTTATGATTGGCTCAACTAGAACTTTAACCCCTTGTTCTTTTAATTTCTCAATCGTTTCCTTTACATCCTCTACAACAAACCCTAACTCAAAATGGGAAGATTGTAGTACACCTTCTGTAAGAGGTAGTCCCGTTAACTCCTTAACATCCTCTCGTGTATTCATCGCTAAAATTGTTGCTCCTGTTTCAAATTCAATATATGTACCGTGCTCTGCTCTTATTGGCAATCTTAAAATTTCTTTATAAAACTGAAGACATTGCTCAAACTTTTCTACATATAAAATAATGTATTTCATTTTTAAGTTCATAATTATTCCCCCTTAACCTTCACCTCTAAAAATTCGACAAATGTTTTTAAAAACCTTGTACCTTATTGAGATGAGCACAAAAAAATGAGGCCGATTTCTCGGCCCCCCAGCTTATTGGCATAAAACAGGAGATTTGGTTTGGACATAACCAGTTCTTACATTTATTATATTTTATTTTTTCTGAATTTTAAATATAATAAACACCTATTTATATTGAGAAAGTTTTTTTACTTGCATAAAATCATACCGCTTAAGAAATGCTACAAATGGAGGTGTATACATATGGAACCAATGCTATGTCCAAGCTGTAAAACGAACCGAACGCGCTTTAATATTCTCGAGCAACAAGTAAAACCAGTAAAATTAAATCCGCAAACTGGTCAAGTAGAAGAAGAATACACAAATGAAACGATGAACGCTTTTCATATGGCTTATCAAGGACCTACTTACCGCGTCCAATGTGCTGTATGCGGGCTTGTTGAAAACCCAGAGCAATTTATAAAACCTGCGCAAAATCAGTCTTTCTCATAAAATCATTACTATCCCTTATAGAAATAGATTTTTCTTTAAGGGATTTTTCCTTTTAATGAGGTAGTACAAAACGTATTTCTTCCTTATTATATTTTAAACTCCATACTCTTCTTGTAATATTTACATAAGAGATTAGTTTGCCACATGATCATACTCTACTTTTGGATTTTCGATTGAAAGAAGATAACAACTCCTTACGGTCTAGCTATATGGATTGTTTCTACTGTTTGCGGCTTTTTACTTTATTACCACTTTAAACATCAAAACTCTAATAAAATAGTATTAATCAGTAGTTCATTATTATTAATCGTTTCTTCATCATTTATGACTTTTTTAGGTATTATTACTAGTATTATCTTTGTAACTGTTAGTTCTATGCCTTAAATATACAGTCTTTTATTATGTAAAAAAGAGTCAACAAAATAAAATTACATAGAAATGAAAGAAGATGATTCCCGTATAATATCTACGAAATCATCTTCTTTTAAAATCCACTCTTTATTATAATATTTCGCTTTTCAATTTCTTAATTTTCCAAGAGATCCTTATAAAGAAATAAACATACATACAACTAACAAGCCCCATCATAACTTTCGCCCACATTGGCACTATTGATTCTGTTGAATTTAAAAATGTGTTAAACATTAACGGTAACATAGCTATTGAAATAAATGCAAAAAATTGTAATAACTCCTTCATTTTTTGCACCTTCGTGTCCTTCTCTGAATATATGTCAGGTAACTCATTTTCCTCTTCTACTTCTTTACAAAAATAATTCCATCTTGTAAAACTCGTTACGCGTTTCCAACCAGACATTTCATATATTTCGAAGTACTCTTGTTGTTTTTCTTTTGAATCTCTATAAACCAATCTAAAATCCGCTTTATATATTACATCTTTCGGCTCGGTTTTCTTAAACGTATACATCATATTATATTTTTGTAACGCCCAGCCTTGCTGATGCATCTTTCGTAAAAAAACTTCTTCTTTTTCTAAATTCCATGCCGTAAAAAATTTAAATACTTTCTTTGTCTCCATCTTCCATTCACTCCCCTAATATACTGTTTCCATTTCTTACAGATCTCTGTAACCTGTTATACTCTAGCTCTAACACTTCTCTCCCAAACGGTGTTAACTCATAGCACTTCTTTCTGTCTGTAGAGGCAACCTCAACAATCAATTTCTCTTTTAATAACTTCGTAGTATTCCCATATAAAGTACCAGGACCGAGCTTTACTTCCCCATTTGTCATCTCTTCTACCATTTGCATAATTCCATAACCATGCATTGGCTTTACAAGTGACAACAATATGTAATATGTCGCCTCAGTTAATGGAATGTATTTTTGCGCTTTCCCATTCATTATAACTACCTCCGATACATCGTTTCGCGATATATCGACATTCGATATATCGTATACCGATATTGTATAATCATATTCCAAAATATGCAAGCGGAATTTTAAAATTAAATATCCATTTCTTCAAATTAAAAAATCATATCAATTTTCTGAATAATTTGTTAAAATATAGAAATATCCGCTTTTATTTTGAAAGGAATGATACATATGATAACTAAATTGAAAGAAAACATAGGATCTGTTTTTGTCGGTAAGGAAAATGTAATTGATTTACTCCTCGTTTCATTACTTGCTGATGGACATGTACTGCTTGAAGACGTACCTGGTACTGGAAAAACATTACTAGCAAAAACAATTTCTAAAAGCATTGGTGGTAATTTTTCTCGCGTTCAATTTACCCCTGATGTACTTCCGAGTGATGTAACAGGTATTGAATATTTCAATCCAAAAACTAGTGAATTCGAATTAAGACTTGGACCAGTTATGACAAATATACTACTCGCAGATGAAATTAACCGCGCGATGCCGAGAACACAATCTAGTTTGTTAGAAGCGATGGAAGAACGACAAGTAACGCTTGAAAAGCAGTCTACTCCTCTTCCGAAACCATTCTTTGTTATTGCGACGCAAAACCCGATTGAATCACAAGGAACTTTCCCGCTTCCAGATGCACAACTGGATCGTTTTTTAATGACGATTTCAATTGGTTATCCATCTCCTGAAGATGAATTAAAAATGATGCGCCGTTTTCGTAACAATGCACCGTTAGAAAGCGTCACATCTGTCATTTCTTTAGAAGACATTTTAGAAGCACAGAAACAAGTGAAAGAAATTTTCGTATCAGAACCGTTAGAACATTACATTATTAAGCTTGCTCACGCTACAAGAAATCATGATTACATTGCTAACGGTGTAAGCCCGCGTGCTACATTAGCTTTAGTACGTGCCGTTCAAGCATTAGCCTTTTTACGCGGGAGAGAATATTGCACGCCTGAAGATATACAATTTTTAGTTCCTTCTGTTTGGAATCACCGTATCGTCTTGTCAATGGAAGGAGCTTTACGTACGACAAAAAATGAATTAATGCAAAGGATTTTAAAAGAAGTAGACGTACCTGTGGAGATTGAACAAGCATGAATGGACAGCGCGTTGTAACTGTACCTTTATTTTTTCAGCTCCATATTATTCAATTAACTGTGCCAGGCGCTATACTATTTACGTTTTTTCTGCCGCAACGAATTATTATGTTTCTCTTTTTCTTCTACTATTTATTTGCGATTTTTATTTATAAATATGTCGCTTACATAGAGAAAAAGTTTCAAGTAATAAACGAGAAACAAACAACTCGGCTTTTCCCTGATGAATCTGGACAGTTTTTTATTCATTTAAAAAATGGGGCAAATATACCACTCGTTAATGGTGTTTGTTATTTTCATTTAGATTCTTCCCTTATACCACATAAAGATCAAGGGATTGAACAAATATCAAAAACGTTATTTTCTTTCCCATTTTCACAACCTGCTCATTCGGCACAAAAATGGGATTTAACATTAACCGCAACGAAGCGTGGTGTCTTTCAAATTGAACAATTTGAATGTGTTTTAAAAGACCCTTTTCATTTATTAACTGTACATTTACCTGTTTTTGATAAATTAAAGACTGAAATTATTGTATACCCTACTCCTAAAGAAGTAGCCGGTTTACAAGAACTCCAGCAACTATTAACAGGTTCGTATCGAACGAATTTCTCTTTTTACAATGATGAAACATCCATTATCGGTGTTAAACGATATGAACGCGAATCTTTCCGCTCTATCCATTGGAAAGCATCCGCTAAAATGCAGGCGTTACAAGCGAAGCAATATGAACCAGTAAAAAATTATAGTTGGACGATTTGTCTTTCTTTAGCTGCTGATCGCGGATTCGGCTGGAAAGAAAATATAGAAGACCTTATTTCATTTACAACGTACATTTGTCAATATGCAGCGAAGCATCAAATTCCTTTTGAGTTATTTATTAGTGTTTTAGCAGAAACTGGTGCATTGCATTTACCATTAAACGAAGGACAAACACATTACGCCAAAGCGTTAGAAGAATTAGCACGTATTTCAGATGATAGTACGCTACTTCCGAAACAAGGATTTCTTCATTATGTAACGAGAAAAAGGGAACGCTCATCTACAATGATATACATTGGTTTGCAGAAAAAGGAGCTCCCTCTTCTATCTCAGCCTACGTTCCTCATTAATAATGAAGGGATGGTGGAAAAGCTTGAAAACTTGGCTCTATCACGTTAATGACTTTATTCTGCTCCTCCTCCTTTCGTTATTAACAGAAAGGGACGAACTAGTTGGTATTGCTATATTTTTAGTGACCGGTTATGTAGGAGTATTTTTTATTCATAAATTTATGAATAAAAAAACAACAGGTTTTGTACTACTGTTAGTTATTCAAATAATCGGTTGTTCTTTATTTCTACCTTTCTCTATTTTAGGCACAATATTATTACCACTGTTTTTCTTTATCGTACACTCTGTTGGACCGGGATATCCAGTACAAAAATCGTTAGGCGGTATTGTATGGTTTGTCGTTTCAGCTATATTTTATGCCCCCTTTCCGCCATTGTGGAAATTGTTACTATTAACTTTACACATTATGATTACATTTTGGTTAACAGGTTCCAATCGTAATCAACAGCTATTACGTTTCACTTCTATTATTACGATTGGAATAATTAGCGCTTTACTTATTCCGGTATTTCCTTATATTCGGCTTCTTTTTTCTTATATCATACAAGTAGTTGCCTTAGGATTTGGTTATGCTTTAAATCCATTGTTCTCGGCAGCTGCATTAAAAGATACAGACGACTTTTGGTCGAATAAAGGAAATTTAAAAGATCCTCAAATTAAAGAGGAATTGGGGCAGCGTCCTTTTGATCCAACTCTCATAAATAGCATTACAATAATAGCCTGTACAGCCATCGCTATTTACGTCGTTTGGAAAATAGTAAAAAAACGAAAACATTTAAGTTTACCAAATATGCCTGTCTTTGAATCTACAATCATTACTGATAAAGAAGGCATTAGCCAAAAACGCTTCAAACGAAATAAACCACCAAATAACGAAATTCGGAAAGAAATTTTCAAACTCGAGAGCAAGCTATCTCCTCCTTTAAACCGAGAACGAGGAGAAACTGTTGAAGCTTGGCTAGAAAGAATTAATGATGAAGAAGAGGTAAATATTCAGAGTCATATTATTATAGACGCGTATAATGCAGTGCGTTATTCAAATGGTGAAAACACTGTACTTCTGCATGAATTTAAGGAAGAGGTTCATAAGCTTTATGCGTATCAGAAGAGTTTGAAGAAGAAGAGAAAATGATGTACACAAAAAGACTCCTATTAAACTAGGAGTCTTTTTGTGTAAAAGTCCACGTTGCTTTTCACAAATTATGCTTTTTTTCCTGCTTCAATTTCTAAAGATTCTTCATGCCACCAAAGTGTTTCTTCAGGATCCTCTTTAGCAATTTGATGTGCTTCTTTTTTCGATTCTACAGTAGGATAAGAACCTTTTAGTGCACGTCCTGAGGTTGTGACAAACAGTACACTAAACACAATTAATCCAATTACACTTACACCTGTTAAATAAAATGCTGGTGCCAGTGGATTACCAGTAGCATGAACTAAGTATGAACATACGAGCGGTGTTGTACCACCGAATATAGATACAGAAATATTAAAGGAGATAGAAAGCGCACGATAACGTACATCGGTGAAAAAGAGTGCTGGTAATAACGAAGGCAATGTTCCTTCATATACACTAAGGAAGAAACCTAAAATGAAAATACCCGCAAACATGGCTACAATATGTCCGTTACCAATTAATAAAAATGCTGGAATTGAACATAATGCTAAACCAAGTAAGCCAATTTGTACTACGCGTTTATTACCTACTTTATCACTTAATTTACCGAAATAAAGTGCCAGTGGAATCATAAGTGCCATCGTAATTGAAATAATTAATAAGCCCGTTGTTTCTTTGACTTTTAGTACTTGTGTTAAATAAGAAGGAATATACGAAAGGATCATATAGTTTGTAATGTTAAAGAAGGCAACAATTACTGTGCTTAATAAGAAGTCTTTTTTGTGATATTTTAATATATCCATAAATGAAAATTGTTCGTTGTCTTCAGATTCCTCTTGTGCTTTTTCCATCTCTTGAAAGATTGGAGATTCATCTAAATGACGTCGTAAATATAAACCGACCAAACCAATTGGTGCAGCAATTAAGAAAGGAATACGCCATCCCCAGCTGAGCATTTGCTCATCTGTTAATAATAACGTCAAAATGGTAACAATTACCGAGGCAGCAATGTAACCTGAGAGTGTTCCAATTTCAAGACCACTACCGAGTATACCACGCTTTTTATCTGGAGAAGATTCTGCGATATAAACCATTGCTCCTGAATATTCGCCGCCTGTAGAGAAGCCTTGAATCATTCGAGCAATTAAAAGTAGTATTGGTGCCCATACACCAATTTGTTCATAGGTTGGTAGTAATGCGATGAATAATGTAGAAAGTGCCATTAAAATAATAGTTGTACTTAAAACAATCTTTCGGCCGTATTTATCTCCTATTCTACCAAAGAAAATACCTCCGATTGGTCGAACGAGAAAGGCCGCCGCAAATGTACCAAATGTTAGTACAAGTTGCAAACCACTATTATCCACACCTGAGAAGAATAATTGACTTAATATTACCGCTAAATACGCGTATAATCCAAAGTCAAACCACTCCATTGCATTCCCAATGCCAGTAGCAATAACTGCTTTTTTCGCTTGTTTAGAATTGACAATATTAACGTCTTGAGGTTCAAAATTTAAATCATTATTTTGTTGCATATAGTAAAACAGCCCCTTATTTAATTTAACTTCTTTAAGCACACCTTCTCTTACTAGAATAAATTCAATACGAAGCACTTAAGGAAAAGCAACGTCTCCTTATCTGTTATTATTGTTTCACATAATTAATTATTTGTCCAACGAGATGCTTCCTAGATTAAGTAATTTACTATTTTAAAAAGCTGAAGAAGGCGCTATACGAGTACCTTTTTCAGCTTTTTATTTTAATATGTAAATTTATTTTTTCCACCCCTATTTTCTTCTTATTTGAATTAAAAATAAGGTACTTTTTTATAAAGTTTTTTAAACACTCGCTATAGCTGATAAGCTATGAATACAGGAGATAAACTCATAAATAAATGCATCAATTTCTTCTTTAGTAATTATATATGGAGGAAGTAAACGGATGATGTTCCCTTGTGTAACATCAACTAACATTCCTTTCTCCATTAGCTCCACCTGTAATTTCTTAACATTTTCTTTCTTATCATTCAAACTAATTCCAAACATCATTCCAGCATGACGTACTTCCTGAATATAATAAGAATTTTCTTTCTGAATTTCTTGCAATTTATCATTTAGATAGTGTGATGTTTCATACGCTTCTTGCATTAAACCATCGTCAATCAATGTATTTAAAACCGTTAACCCTAAAGCCGTTCCCATTGAAGAATGAGCAAACGTTGTGCCGTGATCTCCTGGTGCAAATACATCACATAACTTTTCACCTACAATAATTCCGCCAAGCGGTATCCCGCCTCCTGCTCCCTTACCAATTTGAATAATATCCGGTGTAATATTGAAATTTTGATAAGCAAATAGTTTACCAGTTCTCCCCATACCACTTTGAACTTCATCAACGATAAGAATGACATTATATTTATCACATAAGTTTTGAACACCATGTAAATATTCACCCGATAAAGGGTATATCCCCCCGCTACCTAATACAGGCTCTAGCATAATCGCAATTGGATTTTCTTTAACAATTGTTTCTTCTAATTGCTCTATATTCTCGCGCTCTACTTCATATACTGGAATCGATGTTTTAGGGAAATTTTGATATACACTTTCTTGTCTCGTAAAATGAAGTGTCCCTAACGTACGCCCGTGGAAGCTATTCTTCAGCACTACGATTCCTTCACGTTCCTCATGCGTATTCACTCTATATTTATCAATTAATTTCAACGTTGTTTCTGTCGCTTCCGTACCAGAGTTTGTAAAAAAGACTTTTCCATTTTTTAAAGAGCAATCAACTAATTTCTTTGCATACTCAATCGCAACTGGGTTTAAAAAATGAAATGGGAGATGCAGAGATTTCGTAACTTGTTCCATTGTCGTTTGCACGATTTTCGGGTGATTATACCCTAATACGTTCACTCCGACACCAGAAAATAAATCTACATACTCTTTACCATCCACATCATAAAGCTTGCACCCTTCTCCTCTTTCTATTGCAACCTTCGTACGACAATACGTAGGCATCATATATTCTTTATCTAATTGAAACCAATCCGACATTTTAAATTCCTCCTAGTTATTTTCCCTGTTTTTTTTATGTTTATTCTCTATAAAGTCATGTATAAATTCATTTTTAAGATTGTAATTTTAATAGTAATTTTCTTCCCGATATTCATTTTTCCATAATTTCTTCTATTTCAACAGGTCCACTACATACACGTTTTTTTCATCTAGCGGTCTGTTACTATTTTGAACTTTGCGTGTCATACATAATCAAGGCTATAAAATCATATTTAGTAACAATGGAAAAAAAGATTTGGAGGCTATATCGATGGATGAAAACTATGATAAACAGGGACAATCTTTACTAGGGAAAGGCTTTAATGAAAATGGAGAACGTAATGAACAAGCTATACTTCACTCTCAAACAGTTGGTTCACGTGGACCTATTTTAAAACAAGATAATGTACTGCACGAGGCGTTACAAGAATTTATTCACGAAAAAATTTTAGAAAGACCTGTTCATGCAAAAGGATTTGGTGCATTCGGTTATTTTCAAACGATATATCCTATGTCTGAACATACAAAACTAAGCTTTTTACAAAATTCAAATGAGAAAGTTCCTGTTATGGTTCGATTTTCATTAGCTGTTAGTACGAAAGGAACACCTGATACTTCTAGAAATGTACGGGGTTTTGCTACAAAATTTTATACAAAAGAAGGCGTATTTGATCTTTTATGTAATCACCTTCCTGTCTTTTCTGTTCGTGATCCGATGCGTTTCCCTGAAACTATTAATGCGTTATTGCCTTCACCTAAAAATAACTTAATAGACCCTGATAGATTTTGGGATTTTGTTGCTAGAGCACCCGAATCCATTCACTTTGTTGTCCGTTTATACTCTGATGCTGGTACGGCAAAAAGTCTTCGCCACATCCCAGGACATAGTGTAAATACATATGTTTGGAGAAATGCTCAAGGTTATCGAAAGTATGTAAAGTATCATTGGTATCCATTTGAAGGTGTACAATTCATTACTAGTGAGGAAGCAAATAAACTGGCCGCCGAAAATCCTGATTATAGCGGGAAAGATTTATACGATACAATTGAGGCTGGTAAAGCAGTGGAATATGGTTTATATGTCCAGCTCATGGATCCTAAAGATGAAACACACCTTTCTTATGACCCTTTAGATGATACAAAAGTATGGGATGAAAAGGAGTATCCTCTTATACCAGTAGGCAAAATGGTATTAAATAAAAATCCTGAAAACTATAAAGAACAAGTAGAAAAAGTCGCTTTCTCCCCTTCTAATTTACTAGACGGTGCAGAACTATCAGATGATAAAATGCTACAAGGTCGTGCTAACATTTATAGTGATTCTCAAAGAAGAAGAATTGGACCTGAATTTCGTAAAATAGCGATCAACCAACAGCAAGATTGGACACCTGCTAATCAAGCAACTAGCGGTGACGGAAGATACGTTGAAGGAAAACTTGAAAGAGCTTCTATAACTAAGAAAGACGACTTTGGGCAGCCTGGTGAATTTTATGCTAAATTATCACATATTGAAAAAGAACATCTCGCTGAAAATTTAGCTAATGATTTGAAAGTTTTATCCGAAGATATTAGAAAAATAGTTATGGGGTATTTCCATGAAGTGTCAGCTGATTTGGAAAAGAGGATTGAGAGTGTGATGCAAAGGTTTTAAGAATATAAAAAAACGTCATTTTTAATGATTAAAATGACGTTTTTTTATGGCGAACTTACTAGTGATTTCTACCGATTAATTTACATTTATTTACGAAAACTTTCCCATTCAAGATTTTCGTTACATCATTTTATATTATGGTATTCATTTCTCTTTTTCAGATAATCTTTTTCACATTGTAATGGTCTGTATTCCACGATTTTCCCTTGCTTCTTTTTCGTTTCGGTAACAATCCATTCCCCTTTTTCAAGGTTTAGGCGTTTCATTACATTAGTATCGTCTATTTCTTTATAAAGTAAAAATGCTTCTTGCGCCTTCACAAATAATCTAGGCTCTCCCCTATATCCACCACTATCATAAACTTTAGTTAGCGAATTATAATAAGAATCATTTTCCCTTCCGCCATACATCAAATGCGCAGCCTCTAGGTCTCTTTTACTAACTTCCAAAAAACTATTTTCATCAATCTTTAAATCAAATGTAGATATAATGTCATTCATAATGTTTTTCACATACTTTTCATCACGAATTTTACTTTCTTCCAGACAATCTGAAGATAACCTTGGTGCATTTGACTGAGAATGTACCACATGCTGTATAGATACGCACAAAATAAATACACTTAAAACATACAATAGTTTTTTCATATTTAAGTATCACCTCAAATGATTTAGATACTATATTATTTGTTTTTGAGGTGATTCTATTCTTATACTGAAAATAATAAATCCCCTATAAAATTGATTTTTATAGGGGATTTATATTTAACATTTAATCGGCGTAGCAAGTACCTTACTACTTTTCACATCATATAATCCTATAGGTGTTACCCGTATAAAAGGCAAGTGCGTCGCAGAAAAGAATAAAATCGTAAATGCTGGATCATTATAGGTGTACCCTCGCTCTTGTAGTAATTCCACCATTTTTTTCTCTTTCTGTATTAATTCACTCATTTTCAAATTAGACATAATCCCGAGCAATGGTAATGCAATTTCGTGTAACACTTCATTTCTTTCCGCTATTACCATTCCCCCGCCAAGCTCTTTTACTCTATGAAAAGCTGTAAGCATATCTTCTTTCCTTTTTCCAATAAGAATGATGTCACCTGTACCGGAATAAGAGCTAGCAAGACCTCCTAATCCATTCGCAAAACCTTTCACAACTGTATTCACTCGCCAAGTGCCATCACGAGCAATCATCATAAGGAAACACTCATCATGATCTAGAGAAAGTTCCTCACCGTTTAAGTCGATTTCAGTTACATATGGTTTTGAAATAACATCATTTAATAATTTTATACCTGTTGTTTCCGAAAAAATCATATCTTCTTTCTTTAAAGACCAGTCTAATGATAATGGAGTTACTTTGAATTTACTCCAGTCTATATGTAATGATGCCTTTTTGTTTATTCCGTCACGCTTCATCCATTTCCCCTTTGCAATTACACTTATTGGAATCGGATTTTCTTTACTTTCCAAAATATTAATATTTGCAATTCTTCCTGTCGCGATCGCGCCGTGTAAATGCTCCATATTATAATAACAAGCAATGTTATAGCTTGCCATATTATAGGCATCAATTACTGGTATTCCTTGCTTTATCGCGATTTCTATCATCCTATTCGTCATTCCGTTTTCATAAAATGACGGATGTGAACCATCTGTTGTGAACATGAATCTATCAAATTGCTTGACACCTAATTCCAGCAATTCTTTCAGTAAAACTTCTAAATCTGGACGGATAGAAGAGTTCCTAAGAGTAACGGTGTAACCTTGCATAAGGCGTGTTAATGCTTCCTGTCCTGTCATCGCTTCATGATCGCAATCAGTACCTAGTAACTTTAACTTCGCTAACGTTGATTCAGACGCACCGGGAAAATGACCTTCTACTTTTTTCTGTAAGCGCTTTGTTTCCTGTACCCAATTTAACATCTCATCATCGCCATTTAATAGTTTTGGCCATGCTGTTAACTCGCCGCCTTGAAGAACCGCTTCATGCTTTAGCCACTCTATTATTTCTTCACTATTAAATAAAGATTCACCATTTTGCAGCTCAGTTTGTCCATCAAAACGGCACCACCAATACATACTTGCTGGAATCTTTTCAAATTCATCTAATAAACGAAATGCTACTTCACGTTGTAATGTGAAAAATAAAGTTAAATTATCATTAATGAAAGTCGTTGTCCCAAATTGCATCGCATAATTCGCTAACGTCTCTGGATTATATAATTGATATGGATGTGCATGCGGTTCTATGTAACTAGGAACTACATACTTTCCATTACAATCAACGACTTCACATTCGTGTAGTTGCTCTGGCAGTTTTTCTCCTACATATATAATGCGGTCATCATAGATCCAAATATTTGCTTGCACCCACTCGCGCATATAGGAATTTAAATATGTTGCATTCTTGAATAAAATGTGCGGGCTTCTTGTTCCATCTATTACTTCAACATGTTCTCGTAATTGTGTGTTACTCCATCTAAACTGATTTTGTCCCAATGTATTTCACTCCACATCAATTTACTTTTATTTATTAAAACAAAAATAATTAACTAACTAAAGTATTCTCCATTCATAACTCCCCTGTATATCCCCTATACCCTTTATTATATGGAATGATTGTAAAAATAACAATTTTCAAAATTCACAATATATCTCTTTGATCCAAAATAAAAAAGATGTCATACAACTGACATCTTTTTTATACTAAACTATAAGATTGAATTACACTTGTATCCGTATTTATTACATATACTTGATTGCTGCCATACCATGAATGCTAATACTGTCCTTATTTGCGAAATTAAAAAGCATCTCTTTTATTTACAACTAAAGCAGGATCCCATTCGCTTTCTTTTCATCTATTTATTAAATTCAATTTGCATCATTTTATTAAACTGTGTAACAACATCCATCGCACCTAAAGAGTTAATATTGACAGCTAATGTATGTTTGCCTCCCATTACTCCGCCAACAAAAGTTGTAAATCCAGGAATTGCCCCTCCGTGACCCCAAACTGAAATACCATTTGGTAGTTTAGTCTCATAGATCCCAAGGCCATATCCATCACCAACACCTTTTCCTTCTATAGGAACTGTAGTAAGCATTTCTTTTAGCTCACGTTCTTTCAGTAACTTACCACCAAGTAAAAATGAAAAGAATTTATTTAGATCGTCCGCATTAGAAATCATATCTCCAGCTGAATTAGCTAAACTCGGATTATAATACGTCATGTCTTTCAATTCACTTGTTTCGTCTATTTTCATATACCCACGAGCATGATCCTTTCCTGGAATAACGGGTGAATTCCCTGGTAAAAACGTATTTGACAGATCCAAAGGTTCAATAATTCGCTTTTCAATTTCTTCCGCATAACTATTTCCAGTTATTTTTTCAATAAGCATTCCCAATATTACGTATCCTGTGTTTGAATACAGCCATCCCTTACCTGGTGAAAAATCTGGAGGTAGAGAAAGTCCTATTTTCACTATTTCTTCTGCTGTATACGTTTTTCTCGAATTCATTATGTCAGCGTCTTTTGACTTTAAATATTCAGCTATACCACTCGTATGATTCAAAAGTTGACGTATCGTAATTTGATTGCCATCATACCCATTTCCTTGAATGAGACCCGGTAGCCACTTTTCAATTGGATCGTCAAGTTGCACGCGATTTTCTCCTACTAATTGAAGAACAGTCGTAGCGGTAAAAGTCTTCGTTACACTCCCAATCCGAAAACGATAATCCGATTTCATTGTTTTCTTTGTATTTAAATCCGCGACGCCAGCAGTATAACTACTAATCTTTCCATTGTTAGACGTCTTCGCTAATATTCCTGGGGTTCCAAGCTGTACTGTTTCCTGCATTACTTGTTTCCAACCATTCCGATTCTTTTGATCATGTGATTGTGACGGACTAGATAAATTTTGAACAGACTCTGCTTTCACAGTAAAACCTGGTGTGAATAGAGTAGTACCCGCTAATAAAACTGCCAAACTTGCTAACTTAATTGAATTACATTTTTTCATAAGGCTCCCTCTCCTCTATTAATATAAGATTAATTCAAGTTATACTTTAATCCTATATGATAAAACTCTCTTTTTTCTTATCCATTCCTTACGAAATACTTACGTTCAAATTTTGATACGATAAACTGAGAAAGAGCTATGCATGAAAATAAAAAGGGCATATAAAATAAGGACAGCCACTTAACTGCCCTTATTTTCATTTCACCTCGTCTTTATTATTTTTAAGATGCTTCATTAATTGTGTTCGTTTCAAAGGTACATATATGTTTGTTCCAGTAACATATCTTTTTCTCAATCGAATTATCTTATAAATTTAAGGAGTTCATATTAAGATTAACAATAAAAAAGAACGTGTTTTCAATTTATCAGAACACGTTCACTTACATACTTAAAACCCTATATCAACTTTTTATTTCATTCACTTTTACCATCCTGCACTAGCGTTCATGCCATTTCCAATAATAGTAAGAAATAGTGGCCACAATACTGGTCCTAACGTAAGAAGTAAATTTAGAAGTATAAGTAATCTATATACCCCGGGGAAATTTTGATCTTTACGATTTACAAATACTAAACTAACTAATAATATTATGGTCGTTAAAAATAAAAGTAGAGTTAGCAACCAATACCAAACCATTAAACTGAGACTCCATGGTGTTAATAGCTCGTGTATTATACCAAATATGATTCCTAATACTCCAAAACTAAAGGTAGTAACTGTTGATTTTATAAGCACTATATTTAATGTTTTTTCGTATGTATTTTTACAATATAAATCTATTAAAGTGTATAAAGATAAATATACCATTAATACACCTATCCAAGACAATAACCAGTCTCCGCCTCCTCTAAATAATATGAACAGAAGCCAACACATCCCTACTGCAGAAAAAGCAAAGGAAATAAGTATGCTTTTCAATACCGGTTTCATTATATTTTCACACCCTTAAAAATAAATTATAAGTTTTTACTAAACTCATGTAATTTTTTATTAACATGCTACCCATTAATCGTTTAGCTCTAACGTATCCTTTTTTCATTCTATATTAATAAAACAAAGATATACTCATGAACAATTAAAGAAGCAATACTCTACAAAGAGTTCCATATAGCTTGTATATTCTTTTTCCATTGGTAGAGATATTAAAAAATTAAGTATACATTAACATGCAATTAAATATAAGTAAATAAAAAAGATGACCTCAGCATAGGCCAAAGTCATCTTCTATAACCATATTATTTTACTAGTTCACCGCTATAAACCTTTATATCAAGCGGAGCAGTTAAAAACTGTGATGCTTTACTAACGAAAGATGTAAAGTGTTCACTCGTATTATGACTCGCAACTGCTGCTTCATCTTTCCATACTTCTACCATCGTATAAACACTTTCTTTTTCAGTATCTTTATATAAATCGTAAGATACATTTCCACTTTCTTCTCTTGAACCATGAAGTAGTGGCTGAATTTCTTCTAAAAATGATTGTTGTTTTGCTGGATCTACTTGAAATATTGCGTGAATAATAATCATGGTGTTTCCCCTCTCATATCTCACTTATTTCTGTTTTGTTATAAAATTACTTCCACTCAGCAACTTTTTCAATTGGAAGACGTACTGATGGATAACCACTGTCAGCAGCTTTTCCGATTGAAATTAACATAACTGGTACGTGACGCTCTTTGTCTAATCCGAAAGCTTCTGCGATTTGGTCTTTTTCAAATCCACCAATTGGGCAAGTATCATAGCCGTGAGCACGTGCTGCTAACATAAATTGCATCGCTACAAGACCACCGTCAATTAGTACAGTATCTTTCATTACTTCTGGTGTAACCATTGAGAAGTAACCTGAAAGTTTTTTCATTTGATCTTCTTTTACTTCAGCTGGCATAAGTCCGCGCTCTACTGCTGTACCGTAAATTTCTTCTGCGTTATCAAAGTTGTTTAAGTCACCAAATACAGCAATCATCGCTGAAGATGTTTCTACTTGAGATTGATTGAATTTCGCAAGTGGAGCCAGTGTTGCTTTTGCTTCGTCACTTTCAATAACAAGGAATCTCCATGGTTGCATGTTTACTGAAGATGGTGCAAGTGTTGCTTCTGTAAGAATTTCAGTCATTTCTTCTTTGCTAATTTTCACTGAAGAATCGTACTTACGGATTGAACGGCGTCCTGTTAAAATTTCGTTAAAATCATTTGTTTTTACTGAGTTAGTCATAGTTGTATTCTCCCTTTTTTAAAGTTCTTTTATATTTTCTTGAATGCGGTCTAACATCGTTAAAAGATTGTCGCGTTCTTCTTCACTTAATCCTTTAAATGCTGAAGTAGCGAAACGCTCTTTTTCCTCTTGATACACTTGAATTTTATTTCGCCCCTCTTCTGTAAGAGAAACTAACGTAATTCTGTTATCATCTGGATTTTTACGTCTTGTAATCATTCCGTTTGCTTCCAGCTGTTTTAAATGCCTCGTAATCGCGGCATTATCAATATTCACTTCTTGCTGAAGTGCTTTTTGACTAATTTCATCTACTTCATATAACTGAAGTATAAGCTCTAGTCTAGATTGACTCATACCCGTACACCCTTCAAACTTCGAACTTACTTCTTTATTTAGAAAGTGTAATTTATATAAAATTATTGCTTCTTTTGAGCATGAACTTGTCAAATTACCCCTCCTTTACATGCAAAACAAAAACATTTGATGTATCAATAGTTGATATGTCAATTAATATAATCTATATCGATTTATAATGCAAGCATTTTGTTTTCATTTTTATTTTTTCCAAATTAAGGCGCTTTGTCGCGTTACAAAAAATGTAAATTACATTATAATAGTAATAATTCAAATGACTGGAGAGTGATTGTAATGCGGCAATACACAAATAGAAATGAGGAAATGAAAATGGAAAATGAAATGAGGATATTTATATATGACAACAATAAATATAGGGATTGTCGCGCACGTAGATGCTGGCAAGACGAGTTTGACTGAGCGTATTCTTTATGAAACGAATGTGATTAAAGAAGTTGGCCGAGTAGATAGTGGCAATACGCAAACTGACTCAATGGAATTAGAAAGACAACGCGGAATTACGATTAAAGCATCTGTCGTTTCTTTCTTTATTGATGATTTAAAAGTAAATGTTATTGATACACCTGGACATGCTGATTTTATCGCTGAAGTGGAGCGATCATTCCGTGTTTTAGACGGTGCCATTTTAGTTATATCTGCCGTTGAAGGTGTGCAAGCACAAACGAAGATTTTAATGCGGACATTACAGAAATTAAACATACCTACTATATTATTTGTTAATAAAATAGACCGTAGTGGCGCAAATACTGAAAAAGTTGTGAAACAAATAAAAGAGCTTCTTTCAAATGAAGCATACCCCTTCTACTCTGTAGAAAACGAAGGTACAAAGGAAGTACGGATTATTGAATATAAATCCTATGACGATTGTATGGAACGATTAGCACCATTTAACGAATCATTGCTTGAGTCATATGTAAATAACGAAATAATACCGGATGCACTATTAAGAAAAGAACTCGAAAAGCAAATACTGCAAGCAAATGTGTTTCCTATCTTTTTTGGTTCAGCAATGACAGGTATAGGAGTAACTGAATTACTTAAAAATATTTCATCCTTAATTCCAGCTACTAAATCGGCACAAGATGAAACATTATCCGGTGTTGTTTTTAAAATTGAACGTGAATCTTCTGGCGAAAAGATTGCTTACGTAAGACTATTTTCTGGTTGTTTACACGTTAGAAAATATGTTGATATTCAGCGTAGTGAGTCTCTACCACATAAGGAAAAGATTAAAAAAATGTGCATATTTCATAATGGAAATGCAGTTCAAGCCTCTACTGTTCATAGTGGAGAGTTTTGCAAAGTATGGGGACTTACGAATATCAAAATTGGTGATATTATCGGTGAGTGGACGGATTATATAAAAGATATTCACTTTGCCGAACCGCAAATGGAAGCTGCTATTGAAGCAGTACCTAAAGAGCGAATTCATGATCTATACGCTGCACTTATGGAGCTATGCGAAGAAGATCCGCTCATTAAAGTGTGGAAAGATGATATTCATAATGAACTATATATTCGCCTTTTCGGGGAAGTACAAAAAGAAGTAATTGAAACAACACTTTTTGAGAAATATAATTTGCAGGTTACTTTCTCAAATACGCGGGTTGTATGTATTGAGAAACCAATTGGCATTGGGAATTCTGCTGAATTAATGGGAGAAAAAACGAATCCATTTTACGCGACAATCGGCTTCAAAGTTGAACGTGGTGAACTGAATTCTGGCATAACATATAAGTTAGGTGTTGAGCTTGGATCATTGCCTTTAGCATTTCATAAAGCGATTGAAGATACTGTATTTCAAACGTTAAAACAAGGTTTGTACGGATGGGAAGTTACGGACATTATCGTCACGTTAACACATACTGGTTATGCAAGCCCTGTTACAACAGCAAGTGACTTTAGAAATTTAACACCACTCGTTTTAATGGATGCTTTAAAGCACGCTGAAACATGTGCATTTGAACCAGTAAACGAGTTCGAATTAACTGTACCGGAGCACGCAATTAGTACCGCAATGTACAAGCTTGCTGCTATTCCAGCAACTTTTGCAGAGCCTACGTTGCATAATGATTCTTACCATTTAACAGGATCATTACCTGTTGCAAAAATAGAGGATTTTAAACGAATGCTCCATTCATTTACTGAAGGAGAAGGTATCTTTATAACAAAGCCAACTGGTTTCACAAAGCTGACGGCTCCCTTCCCTACTCGAAAACGTGTTGACTTTAATCCGCTAAATCGGAAAGATTATTTACTTCATGTGTTGAAGGCTTATTAAATAAAAAAGAGGTGCAAATTGCACCTCTTTTTGCATGTATTGAAACTTAAATTAATTTGTCCTAACAACTTCTTTAAGTTTTTCTATTACTTTCGCTATAGCTTCAATTGAATTTTCCGTTTCAAATCCCCCAATATTTACAGAATGATTTGCGTTCTTCACAACCTCGATTTTTAAATTCGATTGATCTAATTGCTCAATTTGACCTGCATTGTATTGATGATCTTTATCTCCAATTACTAAAAGCCCGTCGTGACGACTATGTAAGATCGAATCAAAAATCGAATCAAACGTCAATAAAGGTGTAAGTAATATCATTTTTGACTGTAAGTATTCTTCTCTCTTCATTAAATCATTCGCAATCGGGATTGTTCCGAGTGATTTTCCTAAAAACATCGAATCGTTGTATTGTCCATTTCTTAGCACTTCATTAATGATAGGATTAATATCATCCACCATTACTTTCGTTACTTCTTCCATTGGTTTTTCCATTAATTGTCCATCGTAGGAATAATGAATATGTACTACATCTATTTTATTTTCAAGCATAAGCATCGTTGCATAATAAAATAACGGCTTGTCATAATTGTAGCCTGAACCTGAGAACATAAAACAAATTGTATTAGAACCTTTTTCGATATGTGTGTAACGAATGACTTTATCATCTATATGTATCTCTTTTTTAGTCCCCTTCACCGTTTTCCCCTCCAAGCACGCTTACTTTTGTAACACGATATGTTCTGTATGAACTGATACATCCTTTACTTTATCTTTTATAAACGCTGGCTGTAAGTTATATGCATCTAACTCTTCTACCGGCACCCACTTAAATAAATATTTTCTACCTTCTTCTTCAAGAATATATTGATCCGCCCCATTTGCAGGTAATTCATGCAATTCTACTTCATAATAAAAACTAATCTCATGAAACTTTCGCTCAGAAAGTGTAAAGAAGTTTTCTACTGACCATATTAATCTCTTCACTTCAATAGGTACGCCTAGTTCTTCTGCAAGCTCTCGTTTTAACGCATCTTCACTATTTTCTAGCATTTTCACTCTTCCGCCTGGTACGTACCAATACTCTTCACCTTCATCTTGAAGGATAAGTATTTTATTATCATATTTACAAATTGCTCCGACTCGGTAATTAAAACATGTTTCTTCTACTTTAAGTGTAAGATCCACAATTTTGTACCACCTTTATATAGTTTTGGATTATGATATTAAGCAATTGTAATTACAAGTAAGTACACTAAAAAACTTTTTTCACATGCACTTAACCTAATTACACTCTATTATTTATAAATTA
The DNA here is from genome assembly GCF_979253805.1 of Bacillus sp. AC266. Classification (NCBI taxonomy): domain Bacteria; kingdom Bacillati; phylum Bacillota; class Bacilli; order Caryophanales; family Bacillaceae; genus Bacillus; species Bacillus sp. AC266. The sequence goes on along the minus strand of NZ_CEEDEC010000001.1, from coordinate 441,181 downwards.
AGGTTACTAAATCCACTCAAGTCTTTCAATGTTTTTAGATAAAAACCACTATTCTAACTATTGATTCATTATTTGTTGTTAACTACCTCGTAGTAATTTATAAAAATAATAATCTTCATCATCTAATTCCAGTTTGAATATTCTCAATTTTTTTATTGTTTCTTTTGTTATTATCAATTAATATAAATATGTGGAAGAACAGTAGATATTTGGATGTATCTACCGCTATTAAAAAATAAAATTGTTTCATGGGGGGGAAATATGTGTTTACTAAGCGGAAAATAGGAATGGTTACTTCTCTTCTAGCTTTCACAGCATTTACATCTGTGATTTCTGCTGAAGAGAAGCCGAAAGATCAGCCCAAATGGGAAGAATGGATAAAGGAAAATGCACAAAAATTAAACGAACCAAACGCACAGACAAATGAAGATTTATCCTTTTTAAAAGAAAAAATAAAGGATAAACGAATTGTTCTGCTGGGTGAAAGTACACATGGTGCTAAGGAAATAAACCAATCAAAAGTACGTATGATTAAGTATTTACATGAAGAAATGGGATATGATGTAATTGCATTTGAAACAGGATTTGCGGAGGCAAATGCTGTAAATCAAAATCTCGACCAATTAACTGCTTTGCAGGCTATGAAAAAATCTTTATACGGTGTTTGGCATACTGAAGAAATATTGGCGCTCTTTCAATATATAAAAGATCAAAAGGAAAAAGGAACACCTCTTATATTAACAGGGTTTGATACTCAATTCAGATGGTATTCTTATTTCCCTGAGTTTGCAAAAGAATGGTTAGAAAAAATTAATCCTGAAATTGCTAATGATATAGAAATAGCTCATAAAGAATTACTCAATATAGAGGAGAAAATTGAATCTATAGATAATAAGTACCCCTACGAACAATATAAAGCGGACGTTCAGCAAGTAATAGCGAAATATGAAAAAATTAAAACGTTTGTTCAACAACATAAAGCCGAATTAAATAAGATAGCTCCATCAAATACATACGATGTAAATCTATTAGAAAAGACTATCAGTATACGCATTGATACAATTAAAACACTCCAAGATGCTACTGTAAAAGAAAAAAACTTTATTTATCCAACAAACTTTAAACTTACAGATCTATCTCTTTATATTCGAGATCAAAAGATGGGACAATCTTTAGCTTGGTTAAGTGATATTCAATACAAAAATAAAAAAATCATTGTATGGGGACATAACTACCATATCCGAAAACAAAATTCAAAAATGATACTCGACTTGTTCAAATTCCAACAAAACAATTTGAAAGCACCCAATATGATTGATTATTTACCTCAACGGATAAAAGATCAAATGTACACAATTGGTGTATATGCATATAGCGGAAATAGTTGGGATAGTAGTGACCTTAATAAAATAGTCCCTATAGATACAGACCATGCTGAACAAAGTATCGAGAATATATTACGAACATCTCAAAATCCTAATGTATTTGTTAATTTAAAAGGAGAAAGCAATCGCCCTGAAACATCTTGGATGTTTACTCCTACTACCGCAAGACACTGGGGCGTTAAAAAATCCGAAGAAATTTTGAGGCCGATTGAACAGTACGATGGCATACTATGGCTAGACCGCATTTCACCATCACAATATAAGTAAGGAAAAGAGCACACTTTCGCTATGAATAAGTGTGCTCTTTTCTATTCATAATAATTACTATAGTTTAGAAATTTATAGAATATCTTCTAGAATAATGATATATACAATAAATTATAACATCCTTTAAAATCAAATCATTCTAAAAGTACCCTTGTTTGCCCTTCTTTATACCACTTCTCTATTAATACTCTCTCCCTCTCACCTGAAATACCTGCCTTTAATTCCCTTCCTTGCATCTCTTTCATCCACGCATACACGTCTGTAACAGTATCTTCTAACCTTCTAAAAGTAAGACCCTCTTTAACTGCGCTCTCTATATTAATAGAGAATCCACCTTTCCACGGATCTGTTTCACCTTCTAAAGCAAAAGTTTCGGGAAGCCACAATGGCATTTCCGTCCATGGCTGTACTTTATTCTCATGCATAAACGATTCATCAACCCAAACGAATGCAGCATCGCTATTTGTAACCTTTTTACACGTATTTAATAGCTCTTCCATCGTCAGCTCATCTTTCGGACCCGTTACATTAAATGTACCTACTTTATTGTTTTCTGCCATGTTTAGTCCAAAGCTCGCGACGTCTTTTATATCAACGAACTGCACTGGACGGTCTTTCCTTCCTGGAACTAACACTTTTCCTCCCTTTTCTACACGCCCAATCCAGTATGGAAGCCGATCAGTATAATCAAACATTCCTGAAAGAAGTCCTGCTCTTACGTGTAAAACACGACCCGGCCAATAATTCTCTGCTTCTTTTTCACATAATACTTTAAGCGCACCGTAATACTCATAAGGAGATATTTCACCATTCTCTACAGCTTTTACCTTATCACTTGGTGGTTCAGGTAGTAATTTATAATCTTCTTTTATGTGATGCGGGATCCAATCTTTATATACGGAAAGGCTTGAGATGAATGTATAGTGCTTTATATTATCTTTAAGTACTTCTCCTACATTCCTAATGTGATGAGGAGAAAATCCACATGTATCTATGACCATATCCCATTTTCGATTTTCTAAACTTGAAACATCATCATTTCTATCACCAATTAACTGCTCTATTTCAGGAAAAATCTCATTATTTGTTCCGCGATTAAATAATGTAACTTCATGCCCTCTATTCAAAGCCTCTTCTACGAAAGCCCTTCCTAAAAAACGTGTACCGCCCAGTATTAGAATCTTCATTCTTTTTCCCCCATTCAATCAAGCGCATGATTAAAAACCTTTTCTTTTGTTTAACGATTTTCCCTTGTAAAAAGTTACGGGTATTTTTCATTTTTTTCTATAGTTAATATAACGTCATCCAAATTTGCAACTTGTGACATAACTTTTTATCGAATTCGACAGTAATGAAGACGATAAAGAGGGGTTAAAAAACATTTCAACTAAGTCATAGTGATAAGTACACATCTACGAAAATACTTATTTATACGAGCAATGCTCCTGTCAATTTGGCAGGAGCATTGTTTTTTCAACCTCTATTTACTTTTATATACTTGAATTGAAATGATCGAAATTAAACTGAGCAACCCCATAAATAAACAAGTCGCGCCTAGAATTGTATAAGAATTTCCGTATCCTTGTAATAAAGCTAAATACGTACTTGTATCCATATGACCGCCCTGCTCTGCAACAGATTCACTTGTTGCCTTACTCCCCATTTCTGGTGCATTTATTAGTACATACACACCGATAATAGCTACTAAAGCTGAAATGATTTCTACAACATTAGACTTTGTCATCATACCCTCACCTTTCAAACAACGTCTTTTATCCATCTAGTGAAATCTCTTTCTATCTCTTACTTATATATAATAGCAAAAAATATGGTATAAAATTCCAATTCATACCATATTTTAAACTAAATTTAATTATTTGACTGTACACTAGAAAGAATATATTTTGAAATTAGCTCCCCCCATATATCCTTCGCTTCCGGTATAATCTCAGATGCAATCGCCACCACCAATTCCTTCTCCGGAATACAACAAATCATATTCCCACCATCACCCATGGCACAGTATGAAAAGACCCCATCTTCTTCTCGTAACCACCATAAGTAACCGTATTGATTTGAATTCATCGCTATTGATTCTTGTACCCACGATTTTGAAAGAATTTCCTTTCCATTATGAATACCTTCATTCAAATACATCTGTCCAAACTTAGCCATATCTCTAGCTGTTAACGTTAGTCCCCAGCCGCCTGTCGAAATACCGTTTGGATCGTGAACCCACCCTTTGACATCTTTTCCGAATAAGTCATCAAATCCAAATGCTTTCATATTGTAGTTTGGAATTTCTCTTATGCCGATAGGCTGGAATAGATATTCGTTCGCAAACTCACGAGCACTTTTCCCTGTTACACTCGTAATAATCGCTGATAGTACATGTGCGCCTGCCGATGAATATTTAAAAGGTCCAATTTCTCCACCTTTTCCTGCCCTACTTAACGTATACTTCACCCAGTCCATTTGTGTACATAGTTCTTCTAACGGTTCCTGCCAGTCTACATAAGGATATGGAGCTGTCATTGTAAGTAGATGCCGAACTGTTACTTCAGATTCCTTAAGATTATATTCAGGAAAAAACTCTATTACTTTTTGATTAACACTTTTGATATATCCTTTATCTATACATATCCCAATTAACGCAGAGATTATCGTTTTTGTTACTGATGCTACATGACATGCATCATCTGGACCGTAACCATTATAATAATTTTCAAAAGTTACATTACCTTTTTGTACAACTAATACACCATTTATATTTTTATAGTTTTCTTTTATAGTCCAATCTAACTGTTCAGCTGTTTTCATCGTTCTTCCCCCTTAATCTATGATTAAAAAGGTTCGATAGGTACATATATATCGACTATATGTTTATTTTCCGGGTGCTGCCTTGGGTCATTTTTATACATTTCAAAAGGATATGAATCTCTCGGCTTATATCCGCTATTTGGGAGCCATTCACCGTATAAGAAATCCCATGCTCCTTTATATTCCTCTTGGAATATTTCAAAATGACCTATCGCATACTTGCCTGAAGGTATTACCATTATTCCAATGTCGCTCGTTTCTACTGCGGACTCATTCGGAATTGTTACACATAAACTAGTTCTTAAATGATTGTCCTCAGTAAATTCATGATGATCGTGGTAAATGGTTAATACTTTCGTATCCTCAAATACATGATAGTTTTCCCTCGCTGCGTAATGAAATAATTTCTCTATCATTTTTGGAAAATCTATAGCTAAATCTTTATATGTACCTACATGTCTTATGTATGCGACGTTTACTTTGTCCGCTGTTACAATTTCGACCTCTCCTCGAACCTTCTTACACTCATTGTATTGAGAATCTTCGCTAACGTCTTTGCAATTCTTGCTATTGTGATTTCTATAGTGAGACGGACTTACTCCGTAATAACTTTTAAATGTCCGGGAGAAAACTGCTGAATCTGTGAACCCGAAGTAATACGCAATGTCTGTAATCGTCATATCTGTACGATAAGTAAGAAGGTGTGTTGCCCTCTCTAATTTCAAACGATTCACATACCGAGATAACGGCTCATCCATCATCCCTTTAAAAATTCTATGAAAATGAAATTTTGAAAAGCCTGCCACATTAGCTAAATCTTCAATTGAAAGTGAATCATTTATATGTGATTCTATATAGTCTTGCACTTTATAAACACGTCGTAAATACTCGTTTCTACTTTGAGAACTCTCCATATTTATCCCTCCTCACAACAAAAAGACTAACTTCACGTTAGCCTACTTTACACATTTTTTAAAAATAAAACTCTACTCCCGCCGTTCCCCTCATAATTTGTATGTACGGATACACCTTCTATTTCATCATCCCCAGCTTCAATTTGAAATCCGATTTCTTGATGAAATTCAATTGATTTTTTATTAACTGGTGCCGTTATCGCTTTTACAACTTTACGGTTATTTGCACGAGCGACATCGAAGAAATAAGAATATAACGTCGATGCGATTCCTTTTCGTCTAAACTTCGGATTTACACCGATAAAATGAACGTACGCTTCATCTTTATGCGTTTGTGAAAAAAATCCACATAAGAAACCTAACGTTTTCCCATCTTCTTCAATGATAAAACTCGTTTCTTGAAAATGGACGAAAAACAACTTCGGCAACATACTAGCCATATCTCTTCCGCCCCACCAATCATTTAATACAGAATGAATATTTACATAATCTTCCCCTTGAATATTTCTTACTCGCATGTATTTCTCCCTCTCACTCACTTCATTTTTTCATAAATTTTAATGACTGTTTCTACTAATAGGATGAATACCCAAATACCGCAAAATACAAGTACAGACTGGAATATGGATCCAATAATAATAACACCAACTGCACCTGATCCTGAAATTGATACTTCCCCAAATCCTGGATCATGTATAAGCGATCCAGCAGAAAAAGCCATTAAAATTGATCCTATTAAATAAATAACACTCATTATTTTTAATATTTTTATAGAAAGATACGAAGTTTGTTCTTCTTCCACTTGTGATAATTCGATTTCCCCGCTCGCAATTCCTTTTTGTAGACAATCTTCACACAAAAATTCTCCCTTAATTTTTTTACCACCGTGTATTGTACCTGTTATTTCTTTACACCTTGAACATTTTCGATTTATCATGTTGTTATCACTCCACTCCTATAAGATTATACTTATATAATTCTACATTTGCCTTAATATTCCTTTTATGTATTTTATAGAGAAAGGTCGTATTTTATGATTTCAAAACTTACATTTAGTTATAAAGAGCTTACTGTTCAGTATGTATTACGGCCTAGTTGCTATGCGGTTATTTTTAATAATGCTTGTTCAAAAATGGGCTGTTAAACAAGCGCTTTTATTACGAAATAAAAAATGATCTCCTTCTATATGAAAGAGATCATTTTTACTACTAACTTACTTTTTTCAAATTGAGAGCTGGCTTTTTCATTCCACCTTTTTTTACAACATATAAGCCGATAAAGATAATAAGTCCGCCAACGAGTTGCATCATATTGATTTGCTCTCCAATTGTTACAGCTGCAAAGATAACTGCGAACAATGGTACTAGATACATATAAACCATTACTTTCGTTGAACCTATTTTACTAATACCGACATACCACATTGCAAGTCCGAAGATTGTCGCAAAGACGATTGAATATGCTAGTGATCCCCAGCTTGGCGTATCTACTGGCCACGTTAATGTATTTACGTTGAATAAACAGTATATAACGAGAGGTACAATTCCAATTAAAGTAGACCATGATGTGACTCTCATTGCGGAGTATTTTGTGATAAGTGGTTGCGCTAAAATGGGATACCATCCCCACGCAATTGCTGCGACTAATCCAATTACATTTCCGAGCCACGCATACTCGTATGTAGCTCCTCCCGTATGCCCTGTTAATAAAACGAATGCTGCACCAATAAACGCTACTATTGAACCAATTTGTACTTTCATCGAAAAACGTTCTTGTTTGTGCAATACTGCTAATATCCCTGTAAAAATAGGTGACATCGCAATTAATAATGAGGCGTTCGTTGCTGAAGTATATTTTACAGATAGCATAAACATCGTTTGATACATTGCCGTACCAACGATACCGACTGCTACTAATCGTAACCAATCTTTTCTTTCAATACGTAATGAGCGTTCCATTAAAAATGTAATAAGTAATAATACCGGTGATGCTACTAAAAATCGTAAACTATTAAATTGAATGGATGACATATATGCCACGCCATACTTTCCAATTGTATAATTTGCTCCCCATACTAATGCTACTGATACTAGGAGCCACTCCATTTGCCATCGTTTCATCCGAATCTCCCCTTCCCTATTTAGCATAGTAAAATTGGCTGGATATAACACCGTCCAATTGGCTGTTTTTTTACCCAGCCAATTTGTTATACTTGATGTATATAAGAGATGCGGAGGCGTTTGTATGGAATGGAAGCTAGATAACGACAGTAAAATCCCTATTTATCAGCAAGTTGTTGACTTTATTGAAAAACGTATTACATACGGAGAACTTCCTCCAGGTAGCTTCCTCCCTTCAGAACGGAAATTAGCGACGCAGTTAAACGTAAACCGCAGTACGGTAACGACTGCTTATAATGAACTACGTGCTATGGGAATTGTAGAAAGTACAACTGGTAAAGGTACACGTGTGAGTACACATATGTGGGGTGTTTCTCCCACATTAACGCCGAACTGGAGAGGTTTCGTAGAAGGCGGGACTTTCTTACCAAACTTACCGTTACTTCGCCATATTCGGGCAGAAGTACAGCAAAATGAAAACATTATTGACTTTGCAAACGGAGAGCTCGGTTGTAACCTCTATCCTCACGATCAACTTCAAACGATATTACGAGAACAACCGTTAACACAGTCATTAAGTTACGATCATCCGCAAGGGTATCTCCCGCTAAGACAAGCGGTCGTAAAATATATGAAGGAATATTTAAAAGTTGAAGCGACCGAACAATCGATTATGATTACATCCGGTGCCCAACAAGCACTCCACCTTATCGTTCAATGTTTATTAAACCCAGGAGATGCAGTCGCTTTCGAAAGTCCTTCACACTGTTACTCATTACCACTATTCCAATCAGCAGGTATTCGTATTTTCCCATTACCTGTCGATGAACATGGTATTAATCCAGATGATGTGCAAGAGTTGTATAGAAAGCATCGTATTAAAATGATTTTTTTAAATCCAAATTTCCAAAATCCTACGGGAACAATGCTACATCCAAACCGTAGAAAAAAACTTTTATCACTTTGTGCGGACTTACGAATTGCAATCGTTGAAGATGACCCGTCCAGTTTACTTACGTTAGAAAATAAACAACCTTGCCCTACTTTAAAATCGATTGATGAAAACGGAACAGTCATTTATGTTCATTCCTTATCAAAAATGATTGCGCCAGGGTTACGAGTTGGCTGGCTTGTCGCTCCGCAGTCTGTCGTAGAGCGATTATCAGATGCGCGTCACCAAATGGAATTAGGAATGAGTATATTCCCGCAGTGGCTTATACAACAATTTTTCGAAACTGTACCATTTCAGTCGCATATCGTACCGTTACGAAAACAACTAGCAGAAAAAAGAGACATTATCGTTCGTGCCCTAAACGAACAACTTCACGATAAAATCTCTTTCTCAAGCCCAACCGGTGGTATATACATATGGGGAAAATTAAACGAACCGATAAACGAAAAACAACTCATTATGCAAAGCTTAAAACAAGAAATTGCCTTTATGCCGGGTAGTATTTTCGGTGCTAAAGACGGTTATATTCGTTTATCTTACGGGAAAGTGAATATTGATCAAATTGAAAAAGGTATTTCTCGTTTGCGTGAGGCTATTTTGGTTTGTGGAAAATAACTTTAAATAAAGCTTTCTCGTTTGACAAAAGAAAAATCTACCATTATCATCAACTCGAACCTAGTTTTAGGAGTGATAAAATGAAAATTTACGTTGATGCAGATGCTTGTCCTGTAAAAGATGTGATTATTTATGAAGCTACGAATGCTGAAATTCCTGTTACCCTCGTTACTAGCTTTTCTCATTATTCTAATGCGGAACAGCCATCAGGAGTAGAAACAATTTATGTTGATTCCGGAGCAGATGCTGCGGATTACCGGATTATGCAGTTAGCAAAAAAAGAAGATTTAATCGTAACGCAAGATTATGGTCTTGCTTCGCTAGCTTTAGCAAAAGGCTGTATCGTTCTACACCATAAAGGCTATAAGTATACGAATGAAAACATTGAACAATTGTTACAAACACGGTATTTAAGTGCAATGGTTCGAAAAAGCGGTAAGCGTACAAAGGGACCGAAACCATTTACAGCAGAAGATAAAGAGAAATTTAGAGCGCTCTTTAAAAGTATAATTGCACTTTAAAAATGAACCGTCTATTTGCAAGGAAAACTTCGCAAAACAAAGAAGAGAATATCCAAATGAACATTCTCTTCTTGAGGTTTACCTGTTTAAAATGAAGGTAAATTATCTAAGTTATTTTCCTTTATTCCATCCGGTTCACTACGTATAATATCCCTACCATACTTATGAAATACGTCCACATGAGCTAACTTCCCTGATTTTGCTTCACTAAGAGCAGTAATATAATCTAACTCTCTTCCACTACTTGTTTTAAAAGCAATCAAATCCCCATCATCATTTTTACGAACAGCAACTATTTGTTCTACTCCTGAATTGACTTCATGGTCTACTTCAAATTGAGCTTGCTCTTCTCCTTGATGTAAATAATCATTATAAACTTTTTGAAAATCTTTTTTATCCATAAAACTCACCTCCAAAACATTTTATTAGTATGTTTGGAAGGTGTTGGTTTTATGTGCTTCCTCCATCAAGTTCACAAAAACACACTCCCTCAAAGAGATAACCCGGATCATAATTTTTTCAATCTAATACAAATTCATTTTAGAATCCTATAGAGTATCTCTTAATTTAAGTGTTAATATTTTCCTGATAATATTATAATTTATTTATATCGAAAAGAAATATGAAATGGAGAATGATTATGTTGAATATAGATATTAATCGTTTAACTGATATTTGTTTAGAGTATCAGCAGTCTAGATTTTATGTTACTAAAATCCCTAAAGATTTCTTATCAATTGCCAAAAAACGTTTTTCTATACCAACGGATGACCAAATTTTTGCTTTTTTAAGTTGTAACTTGTTTGGATCAGGAAAATATGGTGTTTACTTTACAAATTCAGGTTTATACTGGAAAAATTGGCTGTTAGGTAAAGGAAATATAAAATGGGATCAATTAAATAAAGTGCAAAAAATTGAAATTGATAAAGATAGCTTTTTATCTTTTGATGCACAAAAAAGCTTTAATATTAACGGAAGTGATTATCCTCCACTGTTATTTAAAGAATTACTTATAACTCTTACAAATTCATTCCAAAATTCAAAGCAAAATGATATACATCCAGTTATAAAAGTTGATGAGATAAAATCAACCTGTTCTTTGTTTGAGACGTACAATGAATTATTAGAACCTGATAATGGGTTATTTGTAGACACTCATATTTCACACAAAAAATTAAAAGAAATTGGGGCACGATACATTGTTTCAAAAGAAGAAGAAATCATTGCTTTTTTAGATACATCTGTCCTTGGTAATTTGAGTAAAGGATCCGATGGAGTATTAATTTGTCAATCAGGTATATATTTTAGAGAAACTTTTGTACACTTGTATTTTCCATGGCATGTCTTTAGGAATATCCCTATTACTTTGACTTCAAATGAATTAGAAATCGGAAAAGGAAACATATTTCATCTTCAACATGCTAGAATGCCTAGTCAAGAGATTCTATTATTCATCAAGAATTTAAAACAGTATGTTAATAGTTTATATGAGGAAAATCCACAACTACATATTTAATACATTCGTTATTACATATAAGCTCGTGTATATTTAAGTCTAAAATTTCAATTCAACTAAAAAAAACCGATTATTTTTGTAGGGAACCTACAGGTATAATCGGTTTTTTAATCTTATTCTTTGCTTACATGCTCATTTATAATGGAATCTAGTGATAGACTAGATATTCTGCTTTTTTAATATCTACGCAATTTCTCCAAAGTCTCCAATATATCATCTGTAAAGGCAGTAGCGCCCTCTTTCTCTAAAGCTCTGAAATATAAACTTCTTAAGAAAGCTCTAATATTTTGTACTAAAATATCATGTTGAGGATGTGGGATATCTTCAACAATTGCTATACTATGTAGCCAATTGCTCCACTCTTCTTCAGTTAAAATATTTTGGTCACGCAACGACATAATTGGCGTTACTAATCTCTCATCCTCAAAGTGTATGTATACGTAGTCATTCAATCGAACCTTCTGACGAACAGCAGCTAGTATTGCATATGAAAACTCACGATTTTGTATTGTACGTGCTAAAGCATCTAGTGCATCTGCCGCATGTGCAGTAGAATGTGCCCAGCCTTTTCCTTCTACGTAACCTCTTACATCTTCTTCTAAATAGACATATTCCAGAACTTGTTCTGCCACACTATACAGTTGTTCTTCAGATAACAGTGGTTCTCTTTCATGAACAGATAAAATAAGCGGCGGAATTAATACGGAGAACGCACGTTTAAATACAGAATCTGTGCCCTTTTCACCAATTTTATAAAATAAATAATCAGGACTAATCGCTTGTAACATTAATCCTCGTAATTCTTTTTGTCTAAATACATCATTTGTAATCCATTTGTGAAGCGTACTATAAATCAAATCATCACGTAATTCAGCATCAGGTGATCCGATATAATCTAGCATCCACTGTGCATATGGATATGCATCTACATCTTCTGGCACAGCATAATTATTATTTTGAATTTGTTGTAATTCTTCTTTTAGTTCTAGTACTTCTGTCATTATATTTCCTGTCATTATATTTCCTGTCCCCTTTTTACGTTTTTTAACTTCTTTTCGCCTTATCCCCTGTAATTTCCCTCATAAAATTAAGTCGACTTTTAATATAGTTTTAGTCCCTATCTTTCTATGAACTTGATTCAATTATATAAATTTCTCCCGAGAAATAAAAGGAAATACATTGGAACACCAAAGCTTCTCACTTTGTTTGCATGCATTTCATGTAAGTTTAAGTTATAAAATAAAGTATTTTTTTCATTTGTATTCAAACGTATTTACAATCAAAAATTAAATCATTTTAGAACTCGTTTAATAAACTCTGTTTTAGCTTTTGTGTATGCTTCTCTATCTTGGTTATATCTTTTAGCTAAATCTTGTTTCAGATTTGAATAATCATAAACTAATTGTGGATTTTCTCGTAAGCGGTTACGAAATAAAAGTTGTTGCTCCCATCGCTCAGTTCCTTTAACCATTAAATGCAGGTGAGCTACACGCCTATTATTCTTCACTTTCACAAAGAACCTTCTCCAAGGTCTTTCATCTAATTCCGGGCCTACATAATGCCAATCATATATAGACAATTTTGCTGAAATATCGAGCACTCTATCAAATGAGTCTGTTTCAGCCATTAGATCAATGATAGGTTTTGCAGGTAAACCAGGTATGGATGTACTTCCTATATGTATTACTTTGCTAATACCGAGAGGAGTAAGCAGTTCATAAAGTTGCTGTTCTTCACATCGTCCTTTATCTTGCCAATCAGGATTTGCATTAACTATCTCTACTGACTCATTCGCCCATACAGGCCAATCGTTCGGATTATCTTTTTTATCCACCCAACACATCCCCTTTCACGAACTTTTTGCTATATAAACGATTTTAAATTCATTTAAATACAACTACCGGATCATCAAAATTACTATTCTGAAATATAACATTCGCACATTCTTTCGGATTATGCTCATCTATATACATCTTACAAGCCGCATGATATCTGTTTATAAACATTTTCTCTGCTTCTTCATAACTTCCAAAAGCCTCAGTCTCGCGCTCTGCACCACGGTTTCTCGCAGTCTCAAAATCTGTATCTACGAAAATTTTATAGTCAAATAGATACTCAATTTCTTTTTTCAATAAAAATGTTCCATCTACTATTAGCACCATAGTTGGCGAGGCCACTAGCGGCGTATTATGTACAGGCATGTCCGTTATTAAGTTATGAGAAATCGTTTCATACTGTAAATTCCCGTTAGGTCCTAAAGGTTTTAATAGCCTTTCTTTGAAAGCTGTATAATCGTGTGCATCTTCATAATACCCTCTTGCAGACTCTTTTCCTTGTGCATAACGAATCACTCTCGGGTTATGAAAATCATCAATGCTGGTGCGTATTACTTGCACTCCCCGATTTTTCATTTCCTCTGCCAGTTCGTTTGCAAATGTTGTCTTTCCTGAAGCTGTTATACTATTTACTCCAACTCTTATTGGATGGGTTAATTTTAACGTTAAAATATGATCAGCAATTTCTTTCATGTATTGTTTTCGGAGCATGACATTCCCTCCTGTATGTTGTTTACATAATATAATTGCAGTAAATTAAATTTATCGCTATTTGTTGGTAAATCGATATATTAAAAAAATCGTTGAAATATTTTAAGTTATGATAGATATATTTTTATTGATTTATATTTTCCTTATTCCCCCTTAAAACCTCGATATAAAGCAGTCCGTAACTCTTGTTTGTATTCCTCAATTTCTGGCATATCCAACTCTTCAGCTAATCGGATGGCTAGTTCAATATCATATGGTACACGTACGAGTTGAATCGAAAAGCTTGCTGCTTCTTTTTCATTGTATGTTCCTTCAAAAATTAAATAGGAAGCTTGTGTAATTTCAAGTGGATTACCTACACTACCAGCATTACATAACGTTTTCCCTCTAAAATTTTGCACATACGCCTGATGAACGTCACCGTAACAAACGACATCTGGTTTTCTTTCCCCTTCTATATTCTCTGTGAGCTCACTATTTTCGAACATACTAATACGCTCTTCTCTTGTTGCATGTGGTTGAATTCTTTCATATAAACTTCTTGGTGAAGCGTGGAACATACGAATGAGTTTGCCGCTCATAAAAAATTCGATTGAAAATGGTAAGCTTCTTAAATAGTCATTTTGTTCTTCTGATAATTGTTTTTGATGCCATTTTAACGATTCAAATTCAGTCGGTTTTGTAATGAAATCATCCCAGTTTCCCATTACGGTTCCTTCACATTCTTTACGAACGATTTCAATTACTTCGCTAGAATGCGGACCTTTTCCTACTAAATCTCCAAGACAAATAATACGTTCAATTCCTCTTAATTTAATATCTTTCAGTACTGATTCTAATGCCGGAATATTACCATGTATATCTGAAATTACCGCAATTTTATCCAAATGAATCCCTCCGTTATTTATTGTTTATTATATCCTCATGTTGTGATTGATACCATTTTGGAATATAAGATGAAAAATGATTATGATCTTCTATAATTCGGTTCAATCTTTCTTTCATATCCTCTACTAAATGTGGTGTAGTTCGGTTTGTCCATACGATATCCGCTGGGAATGTCATCGCTGCATATAATGAATACAGTTTCCAAAAGTGGATTGACGGATCGCCTCCGCAATAACCGTGAACTTGTCCAACCGCAAATGGTTTGCTTATTCTTGTAGTAAAAATCGCTACGTTATAAAAATCGTGTATTGGATCGCCAAAATCATATCCACTAAAATCGATAACGATAAATTCATTATTATGAATCATACTATTTGCTGGATGGTAATCATCGTGTAAAAATGTGATAGGCCGATTTTTCAATAAGTCTTTATGATTTTCTACAAAGGTTAATACTGGCTTCAAATCCAGAAAATTCACCTCATAATCTGCTAATGCCTCTATGTACCTTTCATACTTATTCCACCTAAATATTTCCCATTTATTACTTGCACTTTCTCTTTCTATCGAGTGAATTCTCTTTAATATTTCCCCTGCTTTTCTTCCTGCATTATACTGTTCTTCCACCGATAGCTTGCTTAAGCTCTCTTCACCATTTACACCTTGGGTCCATTCAAATACTTGAACACATTTATTTAATCCCTCAAGTTTTATGAAATGAATTAACTTCGGCGTTGGAATATGTAATAACTCCAATTGTTTCATATACATATATTCTTCTTGTTTTCGTTCATAATTAGAAGAATCACACACTTTTACAAAATAAGTTTCTCGATTCTCTAGGTCAATTTTATACTTCTCTTCATGTGAAAAACCTTTTGTAATAGCTGTACATTTTACAACACGTGACCACTCTAGTTTTCTTTCTATCTCCCTTAACATTTCTTCCACAAAACTCACCTCTATTAATATACGAACAAACTACCTAACACTTCATACTCTCGTTTATTTTCCCCTTTAAACTCCACTGCAAATGGATATTCGCCATGATGCTTCAAACGTTCTAGTACTAGCCCTTCTCCAACTGGTTCACAAAACTGCACATGAACATCACCAAACGATACACTTTGACACTCAGCATTCCATTCTTCATTTTGTATGATTGAATTTGCAGTTAGCTCCATTACTTCTTTCCATTTCCGCACTGTTTCTCGAACATTTTTCACCGTATAATGAATCGTTTCAATTTCTTGTACTTTATTTTTATGTTCAGTGATCGTCCCTATTTTACGTAAATCGTTTCTTCTTTCTTCATCCGTTTCATTCCACTGTATAAAGAATGGTAATTTCGGTCCATTCTCTTCTTGCTTTACAAATAACATTTTCCATTCTAAAAGCCGGCCATCTTTTCTCATCCGTTTCCCTTCAAATGGTCCTATCGTATGTAAGCCGTGCTTACTAAATTTAACTGCTAGTTCTTCAATTGCATCTGTTCGAATTGCGATTTGTAGCATCCCTTCTCCATTTTTTAATTTCACCACTGTTTCTTGTACTAATGGATTTTCTGCTTCTTTCGCTTTTTCTTCATGCTGAACTGCTAAAAATTCTATATATGATAAATCAAAATAACATAAACTATTCCAAGTACCCCAAGTCGTATGCTCACCGCCTAATGCAGTATGAAATCCATGCTCCTGCATTTGTTTTGCCGCTTCCTCCGGTGTACAATGCACTGCGTGAACGAGATGATCAAATGCTAACATAGTCTTTCTCCCCTTTCTCTCCATCCTTTTATTGTATATTTTATTTTTCTTTCGTTCAATTCAAAAAATTTTAAAACCCAGTTGATTTATACGATTAATGTGTATTATAATAAAACAAATTTAATTATTGCTGATTGGAAAAACCAAAGGCACTTTTCTCATACGGGAAAAGTGTCTTTTTCATTTATTATTACAGGGGGATTATTTATGCAGAAATTAATTGTCTTTGCTATTATTGGATTTTTCGCTCAATTGATTGATGGCGCACTTGGTATGGCGTACGGGGTAACGTCTACCTCACTATTATTAATGTTTGGTATCGCACCAGCTGTAGCTTCCGCATCAGTTCATTTAGCTGAAGTCGTTACAACCGCCGCTTCTGGTGCATCTCATATCAAATTTGGAAACGTTGATAAATATACAGTTTCCAGACTTACATTACCAGGAGCAATTGGCGCATTTATTGGGGCATGTTTTTTAAGCAATTTACCTGGTGATGTAATTAAACCGTACATTTCCATATTTTTATTTACTTTAGGGGTTTATATTTTATTACGATTCATCATTCAAAAACAAATTGTTTCTTCAAATAAGCGTATGTCTGCTAAACAACTTGTACCACTTGGCTTATTCGCTGGATTCGTCGATTCAACTGGCGGCGGTGGTTGGGGGCCGATTACGACACCTGTTCTTCTTGCAAGAGGAAATGAAGCTAGAAAAGTTATTGGATCTGTAGATACGAGTGAATTTCCTGTTTCACTCGCTGCAACGATTGGCTTTTTCATTTCACTTGGCTGGGAACAAGTAAGCTGGGTTTGGGTATTTGCCCTCATGCTTGGTGGTATTGTTGCCGCACCAATCGCCGCATGGTTAGTACGCATCGTTCCTTCTCATTTACTTGGCGTACTCGTTGGCGGACTTATTATCTTTACGAATATACGTACACTGCTTACTACATTTAAAGTAGATCCAACTATTATTTCACTTTCTTACGTTGCAGTTGGTCTTGTCGTTATTATATCTATTTTTATTGCTGTTCGTAATCATTCCAATCGTTCTAACGTATCGACAGCCGGCTATCCGAAAGATCAAAAACAAATGTTACCATAATTAATAATAATACCGCCCGATTTACTTCGAGCGGTATTTTTTATTTTTCTATTTTCCAATTGACCATCGTTTCAGTACTATTTACTCTTTTCATATGTAATTTCTCTAATACACGAATGGAGCTATAATTATCAAGGAGTGTCTCCGCTATAATCGTTTTCACTTCCCCTGTTTGAAAAGCCCATTTCATTAATTCACTAACTGCTTCTGTTGCATACCCCTTATTCCAATATTTCTCAATAAATCCGTAACCAATTTCTACCGTATGTTGCTCATTCGGTTTCCCTTTAAATCCTATATCACCTAGAACCACATCATCCTCTTTCCGAATAACATACCACGGTCCCCACGGTAATGAAGCCACATCTCGTTTCACATTTTCTATATGCCCTACAATATGTGGGCCACTATTGTATCCTTGATTATTCGCAATTTGAATCCATTCTTCTGTACACGGTACTATATATAATCTTTCCGTTTCTAATTTCATAATGATATCCCCTTTTCAATTAAACAATACCTCAATTTTATCAGAAATAAAAAGAATATTCATTCTATTTATCGGATTTATACTTATTTCTTTGAAACGAATTTAAGGAATAATCCCCTTTTAATAGTTATGTCGAATTATATTTTCTGAATTTTCTTTTAATTTTAAAGGGTTTTTCAATATTTTTTGCGAAACATTTGTATAACAATTTTTTCTTTGCTTATTGTTACATAAAAGTAGGTTCGGGTGGAGTTTTGCAAGCGTTTCCTATACAATAACCGATATTTTTTGACTTTTCCTAACAAAATCCCTTGCAATATATTCAGAAAGTCATTACAATTGCCATATATTAAATATCTTAGCAATATATAAATCCTCATCAATCCGATGAGGTAGAGGTTGCGACTTTTAAAAGTAAAATGGACGAGACACAGCGAATGTCACTGACTCCGTTTGAAAGGAAAAGTTGCCGAAGTTTATATTTCTTCTCTGGAAATATGAGCTGGGGCTGTCTCCGAAAGGAACAGAACTGTCACGTTTACAAAATTACCGTGTAAACGTGGTGTGCTATCTTAACGGAAGGGTATGATGGGGTGGTTATTTGTGAAACGTTCCGCCTAATTCCTTTGGCGGTTTTTTGTATTTTTCTCCCCCGCTCCTTCCTAACCTACAAGAAAAGGAGTGTTGAACATGAATAGCGCAACAAATCAATCTACCTCTAAAACGCAAACTACACAAGGACAAGGTGAATTAAAACGCGGATTAAAATCTCGTCACCTTACGATGATTTCTCTCGGTGGTACAATTGGTACCGGATTATTTCTTGCCAGTGGTGGTGTTATCCATTCAGCTGGTCCTGGCGGTGCATTAGTCGCATATGCCGCAATTGGAATTATGGTTTATTTTTTAATGACAAGCTTAGCAGAACTCGCGGCTTACATGCCTGTTACTGGATCTTTTAGTACTTATGCAACAAAATTTGTTGATCCATCACTTGGTTTTGCACTTGGATGGAACTATTGGTATAACTGGGCGATTACGATTGCAGCTGAACTAGCGGCCGTAACATTAATTATGAAATTTTGGTTCCCAGATACCCCTTCTCTTATTTGGAGTGGACTTTGTTTAGCTATTATTTTTCTCTTAAACTATTTATCTGTTAAAGGTTTTGGTGAATCTGAATATTGGTTCGCACTTATTAAAGTAGTTACTATTATTATCTTTTTAATTGTCGGTTTTATGATGATTTTTGGAATTATGGGCGGCGAATCTGTCGGCTTTAAAAACTTCACTGTTGCAGATGCACCATTTAATGGCGGCATCATGGCAATTATCGGTGTATTTATGGCTGCTGGTTTCTCATTCCAAGGAACTGAATTATTAGGAGTAGCTGCTGGTGAAACTGCTGATCCAGAACGCAATATTCCAAAAGCAATTCGTTCTATCTTTTGGCGTATTATATTATTCTACATTTTAGCAATTCTCGTTATCGGTTTATTAATTCCTTATACGACTGATAGCCTTGCAGCAAGTGATGTTACAGTAAGTCCATTTACACTTGTATTTGAAAAAGCGGGCGTTGCCTTCGCTGCTTCTGTTATGAACGCTGTTATTTTAACTGCAGTACTTTCTGCTGGTAACTCTGGAATGTACGCATCAACTCGTATGCTTTGGGATTTAGCTCGCCAAGGAAAAGCACCAAAGTTCTTAGGAAAATTAGATAGCCGCGGTGTACCTGTTAACGCATTAATCGCAACATCAGTAGTTGGTAGCGTCGCTTTCATCGCTTCTTTATTCGGTGACGGTGTTGTATACATTTGGTTATTAAATGCTTCTGGGATGTCAGGATTTATTGCTTGGGTAGGGATTGCTATTAGTCATTACCGTTTCCGTAAAGCTTATATTGCACAAGGGAAAGATTTAAAAGATTTACCATATCAAGCAAAATGGTTCCCGTTCGGTCCAATCTTTGCATTTACACTTTGTGTTATCGTTATTTTAGGTCAAAACTACGGAGCATTTACAGGAGCATCTATCGACTGGAACGGTGTACTCGTTTCTTACATCGGTTTACCACTCTTCTTAGTACTATGGTTAGGTTATAAATTTACTAAGAAAACGAAAGTCATTCCACTTGATAAATGTGAACTGAAATAGAGTATAGCAAAACGAGCAAACAAATTTGTTTGCTCGTTTTTTTATTACAATTCCATTTACTTCCCTATTTCTTATCTTTTTGCAATAATAAAGTAAATACACTTAAAGGTTGGGATCACATGAACATTCGTATTACTGATGAAGCAAAAGCTGCTATACATAGACTAGAACGTGAAGACAAAAAGATCATTCGTATTAGAGGAACTATGACAAACTCTTGCAGCATTTTTGTTGATGTTGATTTAATTTGGGATACATATAATGCGGATGATGTTGTATATGAAGATGAACAGCTTATTATACAAATGGACTCATTCACGAAAGACTACACTGGTGGTACGTTAAAACTTGATTATAAAACAACTGGTTTTAGTATTACGACTCCAAGTGAGACGTTGGTGTATGGGTTGTCGATTAAAAAATAAACATTGTTTTTATCCGACCAATGGGGTGAAAAAATGGGTAAATATGTTCCGTTAAAATTTTTATTTAACGAAGAATTAGCAGAAAAAATGGCTGATTCTATTTCTAAACACGTTCCTAATTTCTCTAAAAAAAATTTTGTAGATTCCGTAACATATAAAGTTGAAAATTTAGAGTTAAAGCAACGTATAGAAGTAATAGCAGATGAATTACACAATGCATTACAAAAAGATTTTAATGAAGCAATACATATATTACTGAAAACATTAGGACCAGAAAATACAACAGAAGTCGGCACATTTACAAAGGGTTATATGTATATGCCTATCGCAAAATACGTTGAAAAATATGGGCTTAACGATTTTGACTCCTCATTCAACGCAATGTATGAAATAACAAAAAGAAATACTGCTGAATATGCCATTCGTCCTTATCTTGAAAAATACCATGAAGAAACCTTAGACATATTGCAGCAATGGTTACGTGATGAAAACAGCCACATCAGGAGATTAGTTTCAG
Organism: Bacillus sp. AC266; assembly: GCF_979253805.1. Classification (NCBI taxonomy): domain Bacteria; kingdom Bacillati; phylum Bacillota; class Bacilli; order Caryophanales; family Bacillaceae; genus Bacillus; species Bacillus sp. AC266. Next base: position 420,175 of record NZ_CEEDEC010000001.1, on the reverse strand, counting down.
AAGGTACTAGACCAAGACTTCCTTGGGCAAAAAAAATAGGAGCTTTGAAAGGTGACTTCAGAAATAATTTAAAGCTTCTTGAGCCATTAATGAATGACCCTTCTAAGTATGTTCAAAAATCTGTAGCCAATCACATTAATGATATTACGAAAGAAGATAACGAACTCGTTTTTCAATGGTTGCGAGAATTACTCGATAAAAACCATCCTGTTAATCCTTGGATTATGAAACATGGATTAAGAACGGTAATAAAAAGTGGGACTTTGCCAAAAGATTTTTGTTTTTAAGTATTTGTAAAGAAAGCAACAATCTATATGAAAACAGCTAATAATAAAAACGTTTATACTTCATTTGGAAGTATAAACGTTTTTTCTCTTTTAAACATTAACCCTGCCTTAAAATCTTATGAAACATTTCCGGTTTATGTTGATCAAAAGCATCTATTAATTCTTTTCCAAATATCGTTATACTCTCCTCCCACGGATGCCCTAAATAGCCCCACTTAAAGTCCTTCTGAATAAAGAAATAATAATCTCCATTTGGAAAAATCGGGATTGTCCACTCATCAAATTCATTTCTATCAAACTTTAAATGTGGATTTACCCAGTAACATTCATGTTGCCAATCAAGTGCCATTATATATTCATTCGATACCGTATTCTCTTTAAAAACTAGTAATGCTTTTTCTTCCAGGTCGTCATATACATCTAAATCTACCGACTCTCTGAAGTAATGAGAAATATCATATGTTATAAAGGGACTTGGCACCTTAAATGATGGGAATGTAGAATCACTTGGCGAAAACTCAAAATCACTATATACCCTATCCCATATTTGGTCGTACTCTTTGTCTGTAAACTCCATCCAATTTTTCATTAAACAACTGCCTTCCCCTATAATTTCAAAGGATTTTCACTCGATACTCCCGAATATATAAATAACCATTCTCGTAAGGAGCTAATTTATATGAATCTATTCGAACACGAAACATAAAACCGTTCCACTTTAATAAGAGGTCCTCCCTTTTTCTTTTCTTACTATATCATTTATTAACGAAATAGGAGGACAACAATATGAAACGTGATCCATTATTTTCAGCACTATTAGAAAGTGCAAAGACTAACTTTAGCGGCTGGGATTTCTCTTTCATTTCAGAAACTGGCCGTATGAATAGCGAGCCCCTATCATGGTCATACGGTAGCACTGCTTTCCAGCTTATGCAGCATGCAGAATCAATGCTAGATATGGGGACTGGTGGCGGAGAGTTTTTATCTATGTTACAACCGTTCCCGCCAACTATTTATGCGACTGAAGGCTATGCTCCGAATGTCCCAATTGCACGAAAGAAATTAGAACCTTTAGGAGTTATAGTCGTAGAAGTGACTGATGATACTGCTTTACCATTTCAAGATGGTCAGTTTGATTTAATTGTGAATCAACATGAATCCTATTCTGCTTCTGAAGTGAAAAGAAGTCTTTCCATCAATGGAACATTTCTTACACAACAAGTCGGTGGTCTTGATTGTGCGGAACTGAATGAGCAGTTTGGCACACCGCTGAATAGCGAATTTTCAAGTTGGTCACTCGAAACGGCATGTAGTGAATTAGAACAAAATGGATTTACTATTTTAGAAGCGAAAGAAGAATTCCCTCTTCAGCGTTTTTATGATGTCGGTGCTGTTGTCTATTACTTGCAAGCAATTCCGTGGCAAATTCCTGATTTTACAGTAGAAAGCTATAACGAGGAATTATATCGCATACATGAGATCATCTTGCAAAAAGGATATTTCGATGTGAAGCAACACCGCTTTATTATTAAAGCAAATTATGAAGAGTAAAATTTGAATTAGCATTCCTTGTAAAAAGCCAAATTCCCATAAAGAATTTGGCTTTCTCTTCGTTTTTTAACGTTTCTTCTCTTATTGAGAAACGAGATATTTTTCATATCGTTTTTTCGTATTATCTTCTATCAAAAGTGTAGTTTTGTAATCAATAATATTCCGATTATCATATATGAATATATGCTCTAAATTGTTGTCCTCACTTAATAATGTCGGTAAATATCTTTGCAAATTGCTAACTACACCTCTATTATCACCATCTAATATCCAATCAATTGACTTCCATTCTAATATACCTTCATGAGTGCTTACTGGCGTATCAATATGTACTCCATCTGGTAAATCAGCTAGGAATACATACATTCCCTCACTACCCAAAGGTTCGTCTTTAACTTTAAAAATAACATTCCCTTTATACGTTACACTTGGAAGCTCTATTCCCGTTTCCTCAAAGGTTTCTCTAATGACTCCTTCGTATGGCGTTTCATACTCTTCTATTTTCCCTCCGACACCATTCCACATTCCCATTGTCGGCTTCTTGTTTCTATTTAGTAAAAGTATTCTATCTCCTTTTCTAATGAAGCAAATTGTGTACTTATACATACGATCATTTCCTTTCATTTACATCTTCTTTTGTAAGCAATTCATTTTCCACATGTGTTATTTGGCTTATTTTCACGTGAAAACACTCGCCTTATAATCCCTTACCACATAATATATAGTACAACTTTCATACGTAAACTCTTTACGTATGAAAGAATCCTTTTTAGAAAGGAGAATTCAAAATCGATAACATTAGTAGCGAATTTCTAAAACAATATTACGACAGCAACGTTTGGCTACATGGTACACACTGGTTCGGGGTTCCAATCTGCAAACTTCCTTCTGATCTCTTTTTATATCAAGAAATATTATACGAATTAAAGCCTGATTTAATTATTGAATGCGGAACTTTTCACGGTGGTAGTGCACTGTTTTTAGCTTCTATGTTAGATTTAATTGGAAAAGGTCACGTACTTACTATCGATATAACTCCGCAACCAAATCGGCCATCCCATAATCGAATTACGTATTTAACAGCTTCATCTGTTTCTGTACAGGCCGTCCAATCAATATTAAGTATGCGCAAACCTGATGATGTGATTTTAGTTATTTTAGATTCTGATCATAGTAAAGAACATGTATCGAAAGAACTCTTACTTTATAAATCTATTGTAACCACTGGCAGTTACATTATTGTAGAAGATACAAGTATTAACGGAAATCCTCTCCTTCCTGATTGGGGCCCTGGCCCAATGGAAGCTGTGGAAGAGTTTTTAACTAAAAATAGCAATTTCATAATCGATGAATCTAAACATAAGTTTTTCATATCATTTAATCCAAAAGGTTTTTTAAAGAAGATAAAGTGAAACTTTAATCAGTGGGGGAGTTTTGTCCATCCCCCACTGATTATTAGCCTTCACCAATCGGGCTTTTACGGGCAGTTGATCTCCCACCTAACTTCTTTGCCCCAGCTGAATTTTAAAGTGGGAGTCTTACTGCCCGTTAATGCGGGATAAAGTGAAACTTTAATAAGTGGGGTTTTGTGAATCCCCACTTATTTTATGATTTTCATTTTCGAAAAAGGATAGTACACAAATTCCACTTTTCCTATTATATTATCTTCTTCAATATATCCTAAACCATTTCGACTATCCTTACTTTGTTCACGATTGTCTCCCATTACAAATAACTTATTTGGCGGAATCTTTGTCTTTTGAAAATTATAAAACACTTGTGTATTGTTATATAAATCTTTTTTTATATAAGGTTCATCTTGCTTTTTGTCATTTACGTATACAGTTCCATTCGTTATGTTAATTACGTCACCAGGAAGCCCTATTACACGTTTCACATAATATTTCGACTCATCCTCTTCCTTAATAATGACGATTTCTCCGTGCTGTAAGCTAGAAAAATGTACCGCAGCTTTATTTACAAATACGTAGTCTTCTTCATGTAAAGTTGGCTGCATTGATTTTCCTTCCACTTTACATAAAGTGAAAGACTGGTACGTTACTACTAGGACAAATATAAATAGTATGTACTTTCCCCAACCTCTCTTATTCTCCTCTTTCATATCCATTCCCACCTTATCAAAACACTTTTTAACTCAAAAATATATCACTGCACCTGTTCATTTGCGCAGTGATATACTACAATTTGAATTTTTTACTGTGCCTTACTCGGCTATTGTGTTACTGGGACTGGACTTACACCCGATCTCTGCGTTTTTAAATCAAAATATGCATCCAAAACCTCTTTACCAATTGCAGAATTAATACCTGATTTATCATTATTTACCCATGGCACAACAACAGAAAAAGCAACTTCCGGATCAGCATCGTATGGCGCATACCCGGCGAGAGTTAAATTATAACATTTTTTTCGATAGTTGTTTTCATCTCTTCCAATATCACTTTCTCCACCGTACACTGTTTCTGCTGTTCCTGTTTTCCCAGCCGGTTTATACGGTAAACCTTTAAAAGTTCCAGCACCGGTCCCATCTACCTCTTGGAAAACCCTTCTAAACCCTTCTTTCACATGATTTATATATGAAAGATCCATATCCACTCGATTTAACACGACTGGTTCCATCGATTGCATAACTTTCCCGACTTCCTCTGGTCTATTCGGTTGCTCTCTAATTTCTTGTACAATTTGTGGTTTCATTCGGTAACCACCATTTGCAATCGTTGACATATATTGCGCAAGCTGAAGCGGCGTATATGTATCATATTGTCCAATGGCATAGTCAAGTAAAAAACCAGGTATATTATCTGTTCTACCCATTTGGCCAATCGATTCATTTGGAAGGTCAATACCGGTTGGTACACCTAAACCAAATTGTCTAAAGTAATAGCGCATTTTATTGAATGTTTCTTGCCTAATATCTAACGGATTGTTTGGTACATAATCAATCCCCGCAATCTTTAACGCCGTATTAAACATGTAGACATTGGATGAAACTTGCAATGCTCTTAAATCATCAATATCTCCAAAGTCTTTCCACGATTTCTTCGGCTTCGAACTTCCTTTAAAGTACATTGGTGCATCAAAGAAATGCGTATATGGCTTAATAGCTTCTGTTTGATATCCCGCTAATACCGTAGCTCCTTTCACCGTTGATCCTAACTCGTAAGAACTTATCATCGTTCCTAAAGCGTAGTCTTCTATTTGCATCCCGCCATCTTTATTTACAATTTTCTTTCCTGCTAATGATAGAATTTGACCATTTTTCGGATTCATCATAACGACGAATGCACGATCCATCATCGGTTCAGAAGAATGAAATGCCCTTAAATTCCTTTCAAGACTTTCCTCCACCTTTTTCTGTAAATCCATATCAACTGTTAACATTAAATTATTTCCACTTTTTCCTTTTGTCACTTTTTCAGTCCGAATAATATTTCCAGCTTTATCCGTAATATTTTTAGACTGTTCTTTCGTTCCATGTAACACATCTTCGTATTGTTTTTCGATGTAACTCTTACCAATACGATCATTTCGGTTATAATCTCGCACTAAATAATAGTCTAATTGCTCCCTTGGTAATCCCTCATTCTCAGTAGAAACACTACCAAGTACAGAACGTAGTATTTTGTCATTTGGATATTCGCGCTCCCAATCCACAGTCGTATCTACGCCTGGCAAGCTCGATAATCCTTCACTCACTACTGCATATTCATTTTGACTTACATCTTTTTTGACGATTTGTGGCGTCATTTTATATCCCGCATTCATTTTGCTTTTAATTGCTAGTACTTCTATATCCTCTTTCGAAAGCTCGTTTAATTCTTCTTGTGTAATTCTTTCTCGTCTCAACTCTTCTACTTTCTTATCTAAGTCTTTCCCTTCTATTTCCTGTTTCCTAAATTTACTCTCATCTTCTTTCGTTACTTTTGTTGCTGCACGTTTTTCATTTAACTGCATCCAAAAATCTTTTTTATCTGTCTCTGTTAACTTGTCCATATCTTCTTGCGGCATTTCAATTAGCTTTGCTAAATTTCTTGCCACTATTAAAACCTCTTTTGAGCCCACTCCTTTCATCTTCGTATATGTAACAGTTCGTAACGGTTTATTATTTACAATAACTTTCCCTTCCCGGTCAAACATCTTCCCTCTCGGAACTGGCGTACTCACCGTTATATCTTCCTTTTTATTCACTTCATTTCGATACGTTTCTCCGTCGATGATTTGTACTTTACCTAATTGAATAATAATAGCTGAAAATAAAAGAAAAACGATAAAAAATAGTACATTTAACCGAAATGGAATATGAGTCTTTTTCTTTTTCGACTGTTTCTGTTTCTCCTTTTTCTGTCTCATTTTGCTCCCTCGCTTCATTCTATTAACATTTCTACGCATGAACCATTATGTATTAAATTTATTTATATGCTATATATAGAATTTTATATTAATTACAAAAGAAATAAAAGATTTAATTTTCAGTTTTCGATTTTATCATCCTATTTATTACCATTCCCCTTATACGCAATAACATGAATATAATTCATGCAAAAAAACTGAGGTGGACATCATTCACCTCAGTTTCTTTACGAAAACAAAAACTTATTTAATCGAAGATAACCCTTTGGCAAATTCACCAATCTTATTTTGAAAAACAAAATCAAAATTGTATTCTTGCCCTGTTAACTCTTCATTTACTAAAATTGTTGTTGCGCCTATTTCTCTCTTTGCGATTTCTGGGAATGAAGCGACAGGTTGCACTTTTAATGACGTTCCCATTACGAGAAGTACATCTGTTTCATATAAACGTTTTATTGCATTTTGATATTGAGGCAGTGTATCTCCGTATAAAACAACATCTGGGTTTAGAATGAAATTACACTTCCCGCAACGCGGTACTTCATGATCAATCATATATTGTAAATCATATCCCGTTTTACACTTCGGACAATGTGCAGTTTGAAGTGTTCCATGTAAATCAATTACATGTTTACTACCACCTACTTGATGCAAACCATCAATATTTTGCGTTAAAATCGTTATGTCTTTCCCTTGTTCTTCTAGCTCCGCTAAAAAGCGATGCCCTCGATTTGGTTTATATTGATGAAACGTATTAATTTGAAAGATTTCTTTATAATGCTTCCAAAACTCTTTCGGATTTCTATTATAATAGCCTCTCGACAAATACATCTCTACATTCGCATCAGCATATAATCCATTTGCTGAACGAAAATCTGGGATACCACTTTCCGTACTTGCACCAGCACCTGTTAACACTGTAATTTTCTTCGCTTTTTCTAAAATTGAACGTACTTCTTCAAATTGCACAAAAATCACCTCTAAGTATATTCCTAAACTTATTATACCAGTTGTTTACAATAGTTGTTGTACAATTCATTTTACTTACTTCATTGCATGAATTAACCCCCAACTTTTTTGGGTGTAATTAAAGTTTCAAAGATAACTACTGTTCAATTAAAATAAAGTTATCATTTAGAAAGCAGCCAGAAGGCTGCTTTTCTTCATCGATGGGCTTAGATAGTTATGGACTACTGGGAGCCTCTTAAGTTATACTTGTATAATATAAAAAATTAACAAGGGGTAATATTAACATTATGAAAGAAAAAAACGAACTTGTTCAAAGTATTCCTCAAACAGGATTTTTTGGGCATCCAAAAGGATTATTCTCTTTATTCTTCACTGAGTTTTGGGAAAGGTTTTCTCATTACGGAATGAGAGCTATTTTACTGTATTATATGTACTATTCAGTCGCAAAAGGTGGATTAGGAATTGAACAATCTACCGCAACCTCGATAATGGCAATTTACGGTTCCTTACTGTTCATGTCTAGTATTATCGGTGGATGGATATCGGATCGTTTATTTGGTCCAAGTAAAACCGTATTCTTTGGTGGCGTTTTAATTATGATTGGCCATCTTATTTTAGCTTTACCGGGTAGTAAAAGTGCGTTATTTATCTCTATGGTCTTCTTAGTTCTAGGAACAGGGTTGTTAAAGCCTAACATATCGAACATCGTAGGAAGTTTATACAGTGAAACAGATGCGCGTCGTGACTCAGGGTTCAGTATATTCTACATGGGTATTAACTTAGGTGCCTTACTTGCACCTTTAGTTGTCGGAACATTAGGTCAGCAATATAATTTCCACCTTGGTTTTGGAGTTGCGGCAATTGGTATGGCAATTGGGTTAGGGGTATTTGTTGGAACAAAACAGAAAAACCTTGGTCTAGTCGGTACGCAAGTACCTAATCCATTATCAGATTCGGAAAGAAAAAAGACTATTAAGTATTTCAGTGTTGGTCTAGTTGTATTAACATTGCTAGGTGTGGTTACAATTCCAACTGGGTTGTTAACTATAAATCGTTTTACATTCCTGATTAGTATCTTAGGGATTGTTATTCCAACCTATTATTTCATTTATATGTATCGTAGTCCTAAAACAACAAAAGTAGAGCAATCTCGTCTTCTTGCGTATATACCACTCTTTATTGCAGCTACAATATTTTGGTCTATACAAGAACAAGGTGCTATTATCTTAGCCACATACGCGGATCAACGAACTCAATTACAGTTCAATGGAATTACATTGCATTCCGCTTGGTTCCAATCATTAAGTCCAATCTTTATCGTAACGCTTGCCCCAATTTTTGCATGGGTTTGGATAAAGTTAGGCAAGAAGCAGCCTTCAACGGCAAAAAAATTCGCTATTGGATTGCTATTTGCAGGTTTATCATTCTTAGTTATGATTATTCCGGCTTTAATCAACGGTACTCACTCTTTAGTGAATCCTATGTGGTTAGTCCTTAGCTTCTTTTTAATTGTAATTGGAGAAGTTTGTTTATCTCCTTCAGGGTTATCAATAACGACGAAGCTGGCTCCAGCTGCTTTCTCTTCGCAAACCATGAGCTTATGGTTCTTATCAACTGCGTCTGCGCAAGCAATAAATGCCCAAGTTGTTAAACTGTATAATCCTGCAACAGAAGCAATTTACTTTGGTATTATTGGTGCTATCTCCATTTTAGTTAGCATCCTGCTGTTTACATTATCATCAAAAATCCAAAATTTCATGAAGGGACTTCAATAACGGTCTCTTATTGAAATGAACAAATACAAGTTTCTATGTGAAGAGTAGCCAAATGGGTTACTCTTTTTTGTAAAAGTTAGATAAATATCGCATTCTTACCGTACTTATATTTAAATTTATCAGTTTTGAAAAATCATAGTACAATTAACAATTCTGATGATTATCTCTTACCCAGTTATACTTTACTAATGGAAAAAAATTCACTCTGTTTGTTTTACATAAAAATGGTGTGATATTTTTATCACACCATTTTAAAATCATTACTTTGTATGTCTTTGAGTTTATCAGCACTTAACTTTTTATCCATTCATATAGACGAAAATTCTACATCATTAAGAAACTATTTAAAAAGTTCCCTTTTATTTGGAACAATTCCATATTTGTTAGAATACTCCCATTGCAACCTTTCCCTTTATATTCTATACTGCATCTTCAATTACAAAATACAAACACACAAAGAGGGCTGCATCAGCCCTCTTTAATCTACTATTATTTAATGCGTCGTACCCCCAATTTCCACAATATCCACCTCAACTTCCATCGCTACCTCAATTGCCAATTCTATACCTTTACTAATAGTAGAAAGTGACATACTCGGTTGACCTGGATAGTTGCTCGCTTGTTCTGGTAAGAACGGAATATGAACAAATCCGCCTTTTATTTTCTTATCATTCTTCTCTAGTTCGTGCATGAGTCCATAGAATAAATGATTACAAACGAATGTACCTGCAGTTTGTGAAACAGATGACGGTATACCTTCTTCGCGAAGTTTTTTCACGATTGCTTTCATCGGAAGTGTAGACCAATACGCAATAGGGCCTTCTTCTACAACCGGCATATCCACCGGCTGATTCCCTTCATTATCAGCAATTCTTGCATCATCAATATTAATTGCTACACGCTCTATCGTAACATCTGGTCTGCCCCCAGCTTGTCCAATACATATAATAATGTCAGGCGACAACTCTTCTATATACTCTTTTAATACTCTTATTGATTTATGAAATACGGTTGGAACTTGTTTACTAATAATCTTGTACTCTCCGATTGTTTTTTCATGCAAACTTTTTGCTACTTCCCAAGCTGGGTTGATACTTTCTCCCCCGAACGGATCAAATCCTGTTACTAATACTGTTTTCATAGTTTCACTCTCCTAATTAGAAACGATATACAAGGCCGTACATAATAAACATATTTATAATAAAAATGGAAAGAGCAATTGGTACTTGCGCCTTAATAACAGCGTTCTTATCTTTCAGTTCTAAAAGCATTGCCGGAACAATATTAAAGTTTGCTGCCATTGGAGTAAGCAACGTTCCGCAATATCCAGCAAACATACCGAGTGCTGCCATAATTGCTGGGTTTCCTCCGTGCATTTGCACAATTAAAGGTAAGCCGATTCCACCAGTGATTACTGCAAACGCTGCGAATGCATTCCCCATTACGACTGTAAATAGCATCATTCCTAAACAATAGGCCATAACAGCAACGAATGGATACTCTGTCGGTAACACTTGTCCGACTAGATCCGAAACGACTTGTCCTACGCCAGACTTCGCAAAAATACCGCCAAGTGCTGCTAACATTTGTGGTAAAATAACTGCCCAACCGACAGCCTGTAGTAACCTACTTCCTTCTTGAACAGGCGTTGTTATTTTCGCTTTTGTAATACGCATCGCCGCAATGAATGCAAGTAATGCCCCTAACGCTAATGCAACTAATGTTACTTTATCAGGATCAACAAGTGCAACATTTCCCCATTTGATTTTTCCTAACGTTAACGTTCCGATAATTGTAAAAATAGGTATTAATATTGCAGGCATAAAAATTTTATTTTTTAATTTCTCAGCATGTTTCACACGTTCTTGTACTGGTACTTCTTTCTCCTCGGATTTTGTTACTTTATTTAATGAAGCCAAAACAACCATAACAAGCACAATACAGCCAACATAAAACGAAGGGATTACATTTCCGAATAAAAATGTAACTGCAAACAATGCCCAAAATAAACTAGAACCGAATCGGTTTGGATGCTCACGATCAAATGCAATACGAACAGCGATAAATGCAACGATTATACCTAATACATAATAAATTGTATCCATTGTTATGATGTTCATCTTATATAGCCTCTTTCTCTTGTTTTTCTTCTGCTTTCATTGTTTTCTCTATATACTTATCAAACCTTCTAAACCTGATCCAGCTCACAATAAGGGCAGATATCGCAGTTGGAATTCCCCAAAGCGCCATATCCCATACACCGACATGCATACCTACTGAATCGAAGAATCCTTTCATTAATAAAATGGCTCCAGTTGCGATGAAAATATCTTCTCCGAAAAACCAAGCTGTATTTTCCGCAGCTGCTGCATTTGCTTTAATCTTTTCTCTCAATTTTTCAGGGAGTTTACCGTATTTACCTTGCGCAGCCCCTTCTGCCATCGGCGCAACAAGCGGTCTTACCGTTTGCGCATGACCACCAATATTTAGTCCAAGTGCTGCTGATGATTCTCTTATCGTAAAATATGACATTAATACTCTTCCAGTTGTTGCTCCTTTTGATTTCGTTATAAGTGCTTCTGCTCTTTCTTTTAAACCATAACGCTCTAAAATTCCGATTACCGGTAAAGTTAATATGATTGGCATAGACATATATCTGTTTTCTATGAAAAATTTACCGAACATGCTAATTACATCATAAAAACTTAAGCCTGAAACCATACCAGTAACAATACCCGCAACCATAACTACTAACAGTGTATTTAGCCTAAATAAAAACCCAACCGCAACAAGTAAAATCCCAATTAATTTCACCAATTTTAACACTTCCTCTCATTTTTAATCCCGCTAATTAAAGTTTCACTTTATTTGGTGCGCATATAGAAATACCATTAAGTTCGAATGTTCTGTATATTTTTTCCGCAAATTGGACTGCTTTCTCTCCGTCCCCGTGTAAACATATCGTTTGCGCTTGAACTGCTACTTTCCCCCCATTAACCGATTCTACATACCCTTCTTTCACCATTTGAAGTACTTGTTTTATTGCTTCATCTTCATTTTTTATAAGAGCATTTTCTTCTGTACGGCTCGTTAAAGTTCCATCCTGCTTATACGTACGATCGGCAAAAGCTTCTTGTACGAGAGTTATATTATATTTTTCTGTTGCCCTTATAAATGCCTCACTATTTGCTAATCCGTAAAGTAATAATCCAGGGTTAATATGATAAATTGCCTTTGCAATTGCATCCGCAATTTCCGAATCAGTTGCCGCCATATTATATAAGGCACCGTGCGGTTTTACATGTTGCATTTTCCCTCCAGCAGCTTTAACAAATCCTTCTAATGCGCCAATTTGATATAAAACATAATCGTATACTTCACTTGCTGAAACATGCATGTTCCTTCTTCCAAATCCAATTAAATCAGGAAATCCAGGGTGTGCCCCTATTACTACATTTTGCTGCAGGGCTTTTTCAACCGTTTGCCTCATAACGGACGGATCACCAGCATGAAAACCACAAGCAACGTTTATAGAGGAAACGAACGGAAGAATTTCATCATCATTCCCCATTTTATAAGCTCCAAAACTTTCTCCTAAATCACAGTTTAAATCGATCGTAGTCACGATGTTTTCCTCCTAATCTCAGCTTCGTAAAGCGATGAATTTCTTTAATAGACTCATACTTGTTTCCTGTTCTATATACAATTGTGCAGCTTCTTCCATAGTTATTTTTTCAAAAGTTACATAGTCTCCTGGTTTCAGCTGCGCTAGAAGAGGTAAATCTACTGAAATTACATTTCCAATTCTCGGATAACCACCTGTCGTTTGTCTATCCGCCATTAATATAATAGGCTGTCCACCATTTGGTACTTGAATTGTTCCGAATGTAACTGGGCTCGATAAAATTTCTATCTCTTCAACTCTATTTAAAACATCTCCGTCAAGCCTATATCCCATGCGATCAGCATAATTGGACACTTTATACTCTTTCGAAAAAAACGACTTTATACTTTCTTCTGTAAATTGATCATATTCAAAGTCTGTTATGACGCGAAGAATAGGATGCTTCTTATATTTTGGTAAAGCATTGTTACAAATTGCCCACTTCGTTTTTATACGCTTTTCTTCTTGTAAATTTTGAATGAAACGGCTTGCAACTTCTGCCCCTGTACCAATTTGAAAATAATCTCCTTTTTTCAGCATTCTCCCTTCAATACCGCCAAGAGCAGCACGTATGTAAGTACTTTTACTTCCCATCGTACGATCAATATTTATACCGCCCGCAAAAGTCACATATGCTCTGCAACCGCTTTTCGCTTTTCCGAGGCAAAGCATGCTTCCTTCTTCAGCTAATATAGGGCGCCATAATGGAATGCGTTCTCCATTTAATAACGGTTCCATATCCGCACCGCCAATCGCGAGCAATGTCGTTTTCTTTATTAACAATTTAGGTCCCATTATTGTAATTTCGAGTCCTGCCTCATTCTCCTCATTACCTACTAACATATTAATCATCCTGAGCGCACCTTTATCCATAGCACCGCCAACAGGTACACCGTATTGTTGATAATGAAATCGCCCTAAATCTTGGACTGTTGTAAACATTCCTGCATGCAAAACCTCTACATCCATTCTTTAGCCCCCTCAAGCGATACGTACTCTTCCTTTGTTATTGGTATAAATCGTAAATACATACCACTTTCAATATATGTTGGTGTTTCTTCTTTTGGATTAAATAGAGAAATAGGTGTTCGGCCGATAATATTCCAGCCTCCTGGTGTTTCTAGCGGATAAATACCTGTTTGATTTCCGCCAATACCTACTGAACCAGGAGCGATTTGTAACCGTGGTGTTTCTTTTCTAGGTGTTTCTAGTTCTTTTGATAATCCCCCTAAATAAGGGAAGCCAGGCGTAAAGCCTAACATATACACGAAATATGTTGTTTCACTATGTATTCGAATAACATCCTCTACTTGTAATCTTTGATAATGTGCAACCTCTTCTAAATCAGGTCCATATTCTCCCCCGTAACACACTGGTATAGAAATATGTTTCACATCTCGGTTCACTTCTTCTTTATAAGAATCACACAGCTCCCGTATATACTGGCAAACGTAATCATATGGTCTTATATTTCTATCATTTTCCTTCCATACTTCGTACAAATTGTAATAAACCGCTAATGAAGTAAACGACGGAACGCATTCAACCATTCCTGCAAACGGATGTTGCTGCAGTGCTTGAAATAGTCGTTGTACTTTTTCATATATATCCATTCCAATTTCTTCACCAAATGTAACAATAATTGCTTGATCCCCTAACGCAGAAAATTTCATCCCACTCCCTCTTTCTATGCCAAAAAGCCGAGTTCTTTCGAAATGCGGTATGCTGTTTCTTTCACTTTCGCAGTAAAATATGAAATGTTACTTTCGCTATACTCAATTGCTAATCCCGAAATACTAATGCCTGCTACAACCGTTCCATCACTTGCAAAAATTGGTGCTGCTATAGCCGCTGTATGATTTTCTAATTCAGAGTAGCTAATTGTGTACCCTTCTTTTTTCGCCATATGTAATACTTCTAACAAATGCTCCTTATTCACGATTGTTCCATCTGCAAACTGCTTTAAATCCGTTTCCTCTACGTACTTCCTTTTCTCTTCCTCAGAAAAATACGATAGTAAAATTCTCGGACATGCACCCGCATACAGTGGTGCCCTTCTTCCAACCGCCGTATAAACACGTACTGGCTGAACTCCTTCCATCTTCTCAACGTAAATTGCGTCATTACCATCTTGAATAATTAAATTTACTGCTTGCCCTAAACTATCCCTAAGCTCTTTCATATAAGGAATCGCAATATTTCTTACGGATAACCTTTGTGAAACAAGTTGACCAAATCGTAAAAAAACGACTCCGAGACGATACTTTCCCTTTTCTGTTTTTTGTAAAAAGTCCATTTCTTCTAACGAACCAATTAAACGATAAACAGATGTTTTCGGCATATTCGTAAGCTGAACCATCTCTGTTAAACTTAGCTCCTCATGCTCATAAAACAACTCTAAAATATCCATTGTCTTAACTGCCGTTTTATTTATACTCATCCTATCTCCTTTTCGTTCCGAATTTCGGAACTTCAATTCCGTTTTTCGAAACAAACATATAATTTAAAATTATAAAATATTCTTTCAATTCTATCAATATTTTTTTTACAAACAAAAAAAGTATGGAAGAATATTTCTCCCATACTTTCGCTTTACTTTATAACGCTCTCACTTGTTTCAACGGCCAGAAAACAGCTTGTCCTTTTCCGACAATTTCATCTTCTGAAATAAATCCAAACATACGACCGTCTTTAGAAACTTCACGATTATCTCCTAAAACAAACACTTGGCCTTCTGGCACTTTCGTTTTCCCTGTGATTTGTTCTAACGTAAAATCAGGAGTTAATACACGACCAGACGCCTTTTCTTTAAATTCTTTTAAATACGGTTCTTCCATCGCTTTTCCGTTTACATATAAAACATCATCTTTATACTCAACTGTATCACCCGGTAAACCAATTACTCGTTTTACTAAATCGTACCCTTCTTTTCCGTGGAAGACGATAACGTCAAAACGGTCTAATCCACTTATACTATAACCAATCTTATTCACGAGAACTCGTTCGTTATTTTCTAAAGTGGGCATCATCGATTCCCCTTGTACTAATGAAGGTGTAAATAAAACACCGCGAATAATAGCGATTAATACAAGGGTAAATCCTATCGTTTTAGCCCATGAGAATAATTCTTTCTTCGTATTTTCCTTCATCGTTTCTCCTCTTTCTTAAGTGTTTATTTTATTATTTGAACTAATTCTTGTACTAAATTTAGGTCAATTTCAGAAAAACATGACTTACCTTCTCTAACCGCTGTACCTACATGCGCCTGCGTAATTCCAGTTTCATCTAGCAATTGTTTTACATTCTTTTTCGTTACTCCGCTTCCGACAACAAGCTGTATATTCCCTTCACTTTCCTTTTGCATTGCTGCAAGAACTGGAATATTATCTACTACATTTCCTTGTCCGCCTGAAGTTAAAACGTGAGTAACTTTATTGAATTTCTTCAAAACTTTCATCGCTTCTACTGGATTTTCTGTATCATCTATCGCACGGTGATACGTTACATTTATTCCATCTACAACAGATAATAAATCTACTAATTTCTCTTCATCAACTTCATTTTGTTCATTTAACACACCTAATACAACACCAGCAGCTCCAAGATTTTGAGCAACTACAATATCTTCTTTCATCATTTCAATTTCTTCTTCCGTATATGTAAAAGACTTCGCATGCGGACGAATCATAACATGAACTGGTATTTGCACTGCTTCTACTGCTTTTTTTATAAAAGCATAGCTCGGTGTTAAACCACCTTCTGTATATGATGAAATGAGTTCAATTCGATTTCCACCAGCCTTTTCAATTCGCTTCACATCTTCTAAACAAGTTGCAATAACCTCTAGCATGAGATAACCTCTTTTCGTACTTTTTTCTTATTATACAGTAGGTGAAATAAGAAACATAGCATTCCACTATAAAACTATAAAAAGAAGAATGAAAAGAAAGATTTATTGAATTGATAATAAATATCATATATGTTATGTTTCCCTTAAAATTATACATCCTTATATCCTTATAAAAGGAAAGGAACATATGATTCTTACAAAAAAACGGTTCGTTATCTCTAGTTCATTTATTGTAATTGCATCACTTTGTGCGATTACTTTATTAACAAAACAAAATACAAAACTAGATTCCTCAACTTCAAGTATAGAAACAGAAACGATTACCCTTTCATCAAGCAATAAAGAAGAAACTCAAACCTTTCGTTCATCTTCATTTAATAACTCAACTGTATTCAGAGGCGATACTGGTACAGGCTTTGACTTTAGTGGCCAAGGTGACTTACATATTACAATTAAAAATACTAGTACAAACAGTTTTACCTATTCAATTAAATTCAAAGAAGTTCGTTTAGTCAAACACACGTTACAGCCAAATGAAAGTGAATCCTTTCCTTTACGTTCACTCATCGCCAATCCTTTACCAGGTGAGTATTCATTATTTGCACATAATCAAGACGGTTCTGAAAGTAGTATGAATCTTGAAGTGCAGCCACAATAGAACAAAATAAAAAGGCTATCCTCTTATCAAAAGGATAGCCTTTTTATTTTGTAAAACGAGAATTCCCTCTTCTTTGAACAATGACATAATACATGGAATTATATCACCGATTCACCGACAACGAAAAGCCTGTTCCTGAACGGAACAGACTTTATATTTCTTCATTACGACCGAAACGCCGCATCCGCCAGCATAGATAGTGTTGCATCATCCATCGGCGGATTGTGTAGTCCTGCTCTTACGTTTAAATAATAACGATGAAGCGGATTTTTTTCTGATAAACTTTTCGCCCCGACAATACGCATTGCTTTATCTACAATAGATATCGCCGCATTTGTTACCGCGTATTTCACTGCCGCAAGTTCGGCTTGCAATGATAATTTATCTTCTGCCTCATCGTATTTTTTCGCAATTTGATATAAAAAGACACGAGCTTGCATAAGCTCAAGTTCTAATTCTCCAACTAACCTTCTAACATTCGGTAATAAACTTATAGAATGATTTAAACTGTTTGGCTTGTATGATACCGCAAACTGAACTGCATAATTTCTTGCTGATTGTGCAATTCCTAAATAACATGCTGGTATATGTAGCAACCAGCCAATACCCTTAGCTTTAACTTTTGAACCCTTTATATCAGTGAAAAAGCGATCTGGTATCTCTACATTTTGTAAAACGAGATCATGGCTCGCAGTTCCTCGCATTGCGATGCTATCCCACGTTTCTTCAATTGTCACGCCTTGCGTATTCTTTGGAATGACAAACTCTCCGATATCTTCCTGGCCTTCAATACTTGCTGAAATGATAAAATAATCAAGTACTGGTGCCATTGTCGTAAACGTTTTTCTTCCATTTATAATCCACTTCTCACCTTTTTTGACAGCTAACGTCTCTGGTTTCCCGCCGCGAGTAGGACTACCTGTATTCGGCTCTGTCGCTGCTCGATTAAAAAGCGCACCATTACGTACTTCTTCACAAAACCAAGTGAACATTTCCTCATTCCAAGAACGATTTTCAGCTAATTCCTTTACAATGCCAAGGTGCCATCCAATCGATAATGCGGTAGCACCGCAGCCTTCTGCTATTTTCTCTTGAAATAAAACGAAGTCATATAAAGAAATCGCATTGCCTCCCAATTCTTTTGGCAACGTTAATTTCGTATATCCGATATCTTTCAAATTATTAATATTTTCATACGGAAATGATCCTAATTCACTTAGTTGATGCTCCCTTTCCATGAACTTCGGAATCAATTTATTTATTTGTTCAATAACTAAAGATTGTTCTTCTGTTTCAACAAATGAGAGTGCCATACATAATCTCCTTTATGTCCGATTCATAAACCGTTCATTTTGTCATTATGATTATATGAAGTTACTTCTCTATTGTTTCACTATTCCGATAAAAATACAATGCTTTTGAACAATAAGAAAAGTTCCTATAAAAAAGATAGGTTCTTTTCTTATATTAATCCCCTTTCAATGCCTTTAATGGCAAAGAGGTTACATATCCAATATACGAGCATAATTCTTTAAAAAAGAAAGGGATTTCTGTATCTAACGTTTTATACGCTGACGTTGGAGTTGGTGATGCATACGCTTCAATTTTAATATGTTTTGCAATTTTCATTGCACGTTTCATATGAAGTGGATCACTCACAATCGTATATGTGCGTATTCCGTTCTCTATTCCAACTTGCTTTGCATTCTTTAAATTGTCCTCTGTGAAAAGGGATTTTGTTTCAATTAGAATATCCTCTTCTTTCACACCATGTTTCAGTGCATACACTCTAGCAGTACGCGCTTCCTCAAGCTCTGCCTCAAACTTTGTACCACCTGTGAAAATAATCTTTTTAATATTACCGTTCTTATATAAGGAAATTGCATGATTAATTCTTTCTTTAAATACAGGAGATGGTTTTCCGTTCCATGAAGCTGCTCCCAGCACGATACCAGCATCTGTCTTCACACCATCATCTGTTTTAAAGCGATAACTCCAAATATCGTAAGCTGCATAACTTACATATAAAATAATAGAACAAATCATAAGCAAGAATACTTGCAAGATTCTTCTTTTCTTACTTTTCTTATTTTCTTTCATTTATAACTGCCTCCGTACATCATCCATACTTCTATATAAAAACGTATATATCAAATCATTTTGTTTGAATTTGTTTAAAAGAAGGAATTTTTCTTATCATATATATGCATTAAAGGGTTTTCATTTAAAATTGAGGATTATCAATTCATTTTTCGTTTGCGGTTTTCATTACATTTGTGTAATTTATAAGTTTATTACCATACAACTACATTGTAACGAATTTTTTATCATAATGGAATGATGAAACAAAAGAAGTAACTATTTTGTAAGAAAAAAGGTATATTTTTCATCTTGACGATCAATACACCTTTCTTAATATGAATTATCGTTTTTCTTTATATGACTCTAATTTTTCTAATAACCTTTCCTTTACAGCTGGCCATTCATTTGCAATTACACTGTATACAACTGCATCTCTAACATGCCCACTCGGTAATTTTCTTTCGTTTCTAAGTACACCCTCTTTTACTGCGCCGAGTCTTTCAATTGCTCTTTGTGCTTTTTCATTTCGTGCATCCGTCTTAATTTGTACCCTCCGCATATGCAACTTTTCAAAAGCATATTGTAATAACATGTACTTACATTCCGTATTCATACTCGTACGTTGCACACTCGGGTCATACCACGTTTTCCCTAATTCCACCGTCTTATCTTCAACTGAAATGTTATATAAGCGTGTACTCCCTACTATTTCATTTGTCTTTTGATCAACAACAACAAATGGCAAATCCTTCCCTGCCCCATAAGCTTTTATCGCCTTTTGAACATATTGCTGCATATCTTGAACAGTATCCATTTTAGAGATTAAATACGCCCAAATATCTCGATTTCCTTCCACGATTGAAAACATTTTTTCGACATCATTGCTATCCATTAACCGTAACTTTGCTCTTTCGTGAATAATTTCCATTTGTAAGCCCCCTTTGTTGTAACTATATCATACTCTTTTACCGTTATATCGTTATATAAGAACGTGGAATTATTTTTATATCAAGGAATAAAATATATCTTTAAAATAAAAAGTGCGATGCCTTTTATTCAAGCATCGCACTCATAAATTGAATTGAAATTTACTTCTTTTCCATTACTGCAAAATAATTATTT
The DNA here is from genome assembly GCF_979253805.1 of Bacillus sp. AC266. Classification (NCBI taxonomy): domain Bacteria; kingdom Bacillati; phylum Bacillota; class Bacilli; order Caryophanales; family Bacillaceae; genus Bacillus; species Bacillus sp. AC266. The sequence goes on along the minus strand of NZ_CEEDEC010000001.1, from coordinate 399,846 downwards.
TCGCTATCTGCAAAATTAAATATTCTACCTGAAGGCATATTTACAATTTCTCCGACTGTAACGTTTTTGTTTACTAAACCACTATATAAACGATCGAATTCTTTTGAGAAGAACATTAAAGAAGGTGTGCCAAGATTTAACTCCGGCTGCATTTTAGCAATTAGCTCCTTATTATGGAGAATAATACTTGTTTCAGCTTCTTTAGTTGGAGCAATTTCAATCCATCGCATTCCTTGACCGTTATCTTCCTCTGAAATTACAATAAATCCTACTTTTTCTGTCCAGAATTCCTTCACTTCATCTTGGTTATTTACATACAACATGATTTGACCAACATTATTAATCATTTATTTTAACGCTCCTTTATAAACAATTTTTATTAAACTCCATACACTTACACCTAATTATCACCGAAAATAAAGTTGCGGTGCAAAAATCTATTTCAGCGACTCCAATCGCTCATTCAAACGATCCCAAGTTTCGGTGATACCTTGTAGCATGCCCATGTCCATAACGGTCTTAAGGGCTTCTTCGGAAACATATTCAGCACGGTTTATTAGCTTTGTCTTTCCACCTAAATCGATGAATTCCAATGTCATCTCGGTTGACGGCATAGAATCATTTACATTGCCTTCAGCATCTGAAAAGTAATCAGTGTAGACGATTTTCTCTGGCTCAATAATCTCTTTATAGACTGCTTTTCCCCATGATTCCATACCAAAAAATTGCTCCAAGTTCTGATTGACACACTTCATACAGTAGTGCCAAACGCCTCCCGGACGGAAGTCGACAGTGCATGCTGGAATTTCCCAACCTCTTGGTCCCCACCAATGTTTCAAATGCTCTGGTTCTTTAAACATACTGAATACTAAATCGCGCGGCGCATCGAAAACGCGCTCCAGTACTAATACCCGATCGTTCTCTACTCTCGATACCATTGTATTATTTGACATTTTAATTCCTCCTTAAATATGAACTGATTTTATGACTTTTCCTTGTTTTGCAATTCCTTCAAATACTCATCTAAATTATCGAATCTCTCTTCCATCACACGCTTAAATGACTGCACCCAACAATCAAGTGCTTGGAAAGGCTCAGGTCGGAGCTTGTAAATCCGGCGATTAGCTTCAGCCTGCACTTCCACAATCCCTGTATCGCTTAACACTTTTAGGTGTTTCGAAGTTTGTGGTTGCCTTAATCCCAAATGTTCGGCGATTTCCCCAACGGTTAAGGGACCGTCACGCAAGAGTTCAACGATATTCATACGATTCGGTTCAGATAAAGCGCTCAACGTCGTCATATTCACGCCCGGAATTTTCCCCGACATATCACTCACCTCGTTAAGTGATGGTCTCCGGTTATAACACATCAATATCATCACTAATATTATTTTCCTGTTGAATCGATTATAACCAAAGAGGAATATTCCCGTCAAGGAATATTCGAAAACTAAAGTAATACCACATCGTTACTTAATAATAAGAATGGATTAAAAACATTTCACAAACCTATGTTTTACGATAAAGTGATGCTTTAGTCAGTGGGTTTTGGAACGATTTTCGCGAAGGCTTTGTTTTTATTTGGTCCAAGAAAGCTTTAACACTTTTAATACTATTTAACGCTACAGTATTTTTTGTCATATTTTTATTTGATAGTTTAGTTGTTTTATTGGCAAAAGAAATGGACATACGTGATAGTTTGTTTGGAATCTTTATAAGTATCGTTGGGTTAGACGCTTTAGTCAGAGCTATAACCATTGGAAAATAGGGAAATACAGTAAACAAAATGAATATCTTAAACGGTTCAGCTATATTACTTGGAGGAATGTTGATCCTTACTGGACTTGGAGGGTTCGGCTTTTTATCGAGTAATTTATTTTTATCGTTAATCATTTGGTTTTTTATTGGTATATTTATCGCTTCTATCTCTGTATGCTATAGTTACTTACTTCAAACCCCTGCAAGATTAATGGGAAGAGTAACTAGTACCACAAATACAATGGTGCACGGCGCTATGGTTACCTACATTAGGTTCAGTTTTAGCCCTATGGATAAAAGTAAGCGGAGTTGTTCTACTCGCAGGAGTTTTAATCACACATATTGGTATGATTATATACTTAGCTCATACGTTATTTATGAAAAAATCATCTAGAGTTACTTTGGAACATAATTAACGTTATGCCATTTTTTGATTTGAATAATCAGAAAATGGCATAACTTCAGAAACTTAACGCTACATGTTTAAAGCAACAAATAAGCAATCGGCGTAATAATAAGCAACGTTAAAATCGTTCTTTGCACATATAAAATAATAAGCTCAGATACTTTTAACGGAATATCTGTTGATAATATACAAGGAATTGAAGCGGAGAAAAACAAAATAGATGATACCGAAACAACCGCAATAACAAACTTTGTCACGAGTGGTGCACTTACAACTAAAAGAGAAGGTAAAAACATTTCTGCAATACCAACTGATGCTGCTTTTGCAGCTAGTTCCGCTTCTGGAAGCTGCAGTAACCATGTAAATGGATAGAAAATATAACTAATCCAATCAAATATTGGCGTAAACTTTGCCAAGACGATACCAATTAATCCTACTGACATAATAGATGGTAAAATCCCCATCGTCATTATAAATCCATCTTTTAAATTCACTGCGATATTTTTCATAATACTTGGTGCTAATTTTGATACTTCTAATGCATCTTCCCAAGCTCGCTCTAACATTTTCTCTTTATAAACTGGCTCTGGGAACCCTTCTTTCGTAATATATGTATCTGGTTTTCTACTAAGAGGCGGGATTCTTACGGTGATAGCGGTCACGATGAATGTTACAACAAGAGTAGTCCAAAAATAAACATTCCATAAATGCATAATGTCTAATGTTTTTGCGATGATGATCATAAATGTTGCGGATACTGTTGAAAAACCTGTAGCGATAATTGCTGCTTCTTTCGTCGTATACTTTCCTTCTTTGTAAACACGGTTCGTAATTAATAAGGCTAACGAATAGCTTCCTACAAAGGAAGCAACCGCATCAATTGCTGATCGCCCAGGTGTTTTCCATAACGGTCTCATAATTGGACGACAAAACGTGCCGATAAACTCAAGCAATCCGTACCCGACTAATAACGCTAAAAATGCTGAGCCAATTGGAACGAGTAAACTTACTGATATAACTAACTTCTCATACAAAAACGGTCCAACATCTGGCGCAAAGAACCATGCTGGTCCTACTTTCAAACAATATAATACGCCGAAAACAACACCTACTACTTTTAAAATAGAAAAACAAATGTCTACGATAGATGCATTCCACTTCTTCGTATAAAATGGATAAATCGCACCAATTATCATTACAAGCAGTGCATAATAAGGTACTACCGAAGGAACCGTAGCTCTTATCCACGATACGATATGATCAATCATAATTGACGAAGCACCGTTTATCGTAACTGGTACGAAAAACATAAACACACCTACTAAACTTGCGAGTATAAACCGAAGTATAATCCCCCTCTCTCGCCCTGTCTTAATTACATTCCTTTTTAATTCAATTTCACTCAAAATTCGACACCTCCTATTATCTAAAAATTCTGTATAATAACATTAAATCCCTTCTTTTAATTCTGAATATTTAATCATGCAAAAAAGCCTATTTTGAAATATACAATCAAAATAAGCTTTTTCTATTAGCTCTTATAATCATCCACAATTACTTGAATTACACGATAAGATTCTTCTGCCACTTTTTTATTACTATCCCTATTCGCATCATATGTAATTAACGCCTTCCAAAGTGCCCATCCTCTCGCTCTATTCCACGTTCCTTCATCTATGCGCAATACTTCTTTAAATACGTTTCTACTATTCTTATCAAAAAATGTCCATGCCATCGCTGCATCACAAGCCGGATCTCCTACTCCTAAAATACCAAAATCAATTACGGCACAAAGTTTTCCTTCTTTAACAAGTAAGTTACCTGGCGCTACATCTCCATGAACCCAAACTGGTTTGCGATCCCATGTTGACCTAAGTGCTAAATCCCAAAGATGCTTTAACAATGTCTCATCAAAAACACCCTTATTATTTTCAATAGCCACTCTCGCTTCTTCATCGTATACAGATATAAGCCCGCCTCGGTAAAAATTATGTTCTCCAGCTAATGGCCCGTTACTCGCATCAATTGATTGTAACTCTATTAAAAATGAGCCTAAGTCCGCCGCAAATTGATCTAAGTCACGAACATTTTGTTTCGTAACCGTTTCCCCCTCTATCCACTTATTAATAGACCAAGGCAATGGATACGCTTCAGACGGATTTCCTTTCGCAATTGGTGTAGAAATTGGTAAAGAAAGTCCCTTACTTAATATTGGAAGCCACTTATTTTCTTTCTCTACTTGCGGTGCATATGCAGCATCACTTGGTAATCTGACACTCATCTCCTCCCCTAGGTGAAACGTTCTATTATCATGACCGCTAAATTTTACAGGTTTCACTTCTAAGTGAGCCCATTCTGGAAACTGTTGTTGTATTAACTGTTCAACTAAACTTACGTTAATTTGATTCATTCACTCTCCTCTTTTCTTTTGAAACTTACTAAGTCCATCCGTACTGCCAACATAGTCAAAACCACTTCTCTTATAAAAATCATTCAATATACGATTATGCCGGATGCAATCTAACTTCAAATACTCTTTGTCATGTTGCACATTCTCTTCTACCCACCGTATAATCCATTCCCCTATTCCATCCCCCTTATACTTCCGTTTCACCGCAAATCTATGAATATATAATGAATTAGAAACTTCCTCTTTTCCAAAAATATGTTCATCCCATTCATTTTGTTTAGGAGAAGCTGTAACCGTACCAACTATTTCATCTTCTTTCATAACAACATATGTATATTTCTCTCTTATACATTCTAGTATTTCAGCCGTAGCTTCCTCTCCTAAAAGATACTGCCACTGATCCACTTCTTTATATTGTAGCCATTGTGCTACTTCTTTTAATAAAATGATAATACTATCACTTTGATCTTCAGTAGCAATTCGAATTGTATATTCTTTACTTATATTTCTCTCCATATTGCCGTTCCCCTTTCAAATTGCTACCATACTGACATACGAGTCCTTCCATCATTTTCATCTGTAATATATTCTACATAAAATCCTTGATTCAGTGCGTTTTCATATATCATTTCAATCTCTTCTTGGTTTTTTGCATAAATTTGTATGTAATCGCCATCCGCTACTAATACGACTACTTCACACTTACTCTTCTTAAATTCTTCATATGTTTCAATTTCTCCTAGTACTTTCCCTTTTGGATATGCTTTTAAGTCTACAAATAAAAGATAATATATGTTATCTTTTATTAGCTTTTTTAATTCTGATCCTTCCATGATCTCGTTATCTTCTGAAAATAATTCTGGACCTAATTCATTCCCTATTATTATATAAGCTTCCTCCCTTCCCATGACTTGCCAATCAAATGCAGTAATATCAATTGGCTTTAACACTTTCCAAAGTAAATTATCATATCCATCTAGAATATCTACTGTAATCCCTCTTTTCATATGTCTGCTCCTAGCTTATTTATTTTTGTTTCATACATTATATATCAAATTTAATTACTATATTTTGTCGATACCTATGCACATCATAAAAAACCGCTCCACTACTAGTGAAACGGTTTCCTTCTGCTTACATTTACATATCTTATTCAATTATTGCACCGCGTTTTAAAATAATTTCTAATATGTTCAGCACATCAGCCATTCATTTTTAACACTCACTTCGACTTCACAAAATAATATAAAAACCACACCGCATGATTTTGTTCATCTGCAGCTATTCTGCGCAATAACTCTTTCATAGATGCATCTGCTGCTTCATCTGAAATTTCCAAGTAAAAATCTACGGTCTTTTGCTCATCTTGTATAGCGAACTCTAATCCCTGTAAGTACGTATTGGGGCAATTTTCCGTAATCTGTGGCTTCGGCTGTCTGCCAGTTAAATTTGTATAGATTTGTACAAAATGATGAAAATGCCTTATTTCATCATTACGGATTTCAAGAATTTGTTTTTGTTCTACTTGATTTGGAGCCATATTAGCTAATTTTGCATAGCAGCTTATAGCGCTATACTCTCCGTTTATAGCTTTTTCAATATCACTAATTAGCTTATCATTCTGTCTATACCAATCATCATAATTCGAATTATACATCGTATCCCCTCCGTTATTTCGCATAACATTTTATGCATTTCGAAATAGTAGGAGCATGTATACATAAAAGAACAGCATGGACTCATTCTTATAGCCCTTTTACTCCAATCCTTTTAAAACATTGAAAAAGCCTAACCATCACTACTTTCATTTCCTGCCGATTAAATATTCTATAATGATTTCACAAAAAAACGCTTCACTACTAGTGAAAAGTTTTTATCTTTTAAATGTTTAATTCAGTTTTATTTCCTCTTCTTATTTTATTGACACCACATCAAAAAATTTATTGATTCTTATTTATATACAATTTTAAAATACGAATAAACAGTTAACACATAATACCCAAAGTAAATTACACAATATGCACCACTACTAATTAAAATAGGAATAATGATGTTATATATAGGCATGTTGTTTATTATTGGTATCGCAAATAAGCTATGAACAAGTCCGACTATTAGAGGTGAAATAAAACTAAAGCTAACTTGCTTCGAAATTGACTTTCTTACCTCTTTTTTCGTAACACCTATTTTACGAAGAGTTTCATAATATCTCTGATTAGCATACGCTTCAGATAATTGTTTATAATATATAATTGAACCTGTTGCCAATACAAATATAACCCCTAAAAAACTTCCAATAAATAACGCAACTCCATACAGTTGCATAAAATCTCCATTTGTTTCAGATTGCCCTACATAATACCCTGCTGCGACTGTACTAATTGCAGTTAAAGCTGTGGCGCTTAATATAGCAATTGTTGCAAGTAACTTAGCGTTTCCTTTTACTCGGTATAGTAATTGCGAAATGTTTATTATATTTACACCGCTATAAAATATTTCTCTTTTACTTCTAATTTTCTTTAAAACAATAACTGTATAAGAAGTGAATAGAAAATATGTCCCAAAAACAACTACAAACAAAATAAAAACTGGAATCATTATAGGATTTATAATAGGGTTCATAGGATCAATGGGATTCCGCACAATATTTACTACTTCACGGAAGAAGCCTGCTAGTATATATCCTAATCCCATTAAAATAAGACCTATATACGCCCTAAGTACAGAACCTTTTGGCATCCGTTCTCCTTCATGATTAGCTTGAAACATTTCAATCAATGGAAATTTATAAATAATGCGAGAGTTTTTCCATGCTGTATATAATAAAATAGATAAAAAGACGATGAACGTGTCTATTATCGCTTTTATAGATAACTCGAAATGAATAGGTACATTTAATTTCATTAAACTCATTAGCAGTTCTAAAAATAACTTAAAACTCATACTGCCAATCAATATGCCAACTACTAAAGCAAAGCCTCCCATTATCATAGTCTCACAAAATAACATCGTACCAATTTGTTTTTTAGTTATTCCTAGTAAAGAATATAATCCTACCTCTTTTTTACGTTTCCTTATAAAAAAGTTAGTAGAGTAAATAATAAATATGGCTATAAAAATAATGAGAATCACTTTTGAAGATTGAAGAACACTATTAATCATCACATTATTAACCATTTCTTTTTTTATTTGAGTACTATATCGAAGTGATGCAAATATAAAATAGATAAGCATACTTGAAGCTAACGATACAAAATAGAGTATATACTCTTTAAAATTACGCCGTATATTACGTTGAACTATATCAAATAAATTCATTTATCTGAACCTCCAGAAATAGAAGACATTACATCAATGACTTTTTTGAAAACACTTTACTAACAAACTACCCTTTTCACTTATTCATATCGCAAACACTCAATCGGATCCAATTTAGCCGCTTTATTAGCCGGCAGTATACCAAAGACAATACCAATTGACATCGATATTCCAACTGAGAGTAATCCAAGACTTACAGAAATAACAAGTGGCCATTCACCTATCGATGAAGCGATCCAAGCAAAAAACATACCTAGCGCAAAACCAATCGCCCCGCCTAATGACGTTAAAATACATGCCTCGATGAGAAATTGTGTTAATATTTTTCCTCTCGTTGCACCGAGCGCTTTTCGAATACCTATTTCACGTGTACGCTCTGTAACGGATACTAACATAATATTCATCACACCAATACCACCTACAATTAAGGAAATACCAGCAATACTAGCAAATACTATTTTCATCGTTCGTGTTGACTCTTCTATTTTTTGACCATATGCTTTCGTATCCTCGACTGTAAAAGAATGCTCAAATTCTGGGGATTTCAATTCATCTAATACAGATATAGCTTGTTTTTCTACAGTCTCTCGCTCACTTGGAGAAGATAGCTTAATTTTCACTGTATCGTATTCCTCAATCCCTGCAATTAAAGGTGCATTGTCGATAGATGTATATCCTTCATACAATTTAAATTGACGTTGAAAACCGTCTTCATATTTGTACACCCCAACAACCTTATATGGTTTTCCTTTTATATCTATATATAAATCATCTTTCCAAGTATCGAATAGTGTTTTAAATAAATCTTCAGCTACAATTACAACTGGAATTGGCTTTTTCAGTTCATCCGGTGTTAACTCTCGCCCATGTACCATTTTCATTTTAGAGTCCTGCATAAAGTTTCCTGTTCCCCCATTTAAACTAAAGGAAACATTTTTTGATCCCGTATATACTTTTACGTCCATATGCACATTGGGATACACATCTTTTACACCTCGTATCACTTGCAATTGCTTTACCATATGTGGTGTAATTTTTGCTTTTTCTGTCGGAGAATCCGGGTTGAAGTATTCTATTTTAAGTTCATCCATATGCTGATTCTCTGCAAGTTCCTTTTGCATCTTTGCAGTCTGTCCATCTCCCATTGAAATAATTGTTATAATTGCACTGATTCCAATAATAATGCCTAGCATTGTTAATATAGATCGCATTTTATGCGCAAAAATAGAAGATATGGCCATGCGTATATTTTCATTCGTATTCAAATTTATTCTCTCCAATCTTGTACGATATTGCCGTCACGAATTACAATTTGACGTACTGCTGCTTCTCCGATTTCACGATCGTGAGTAATCATAATAATCGTTGAACCTTGTTTATTTAATTCGTAAAAGAGCTCCATAATTTGTTCACTCGTTTTCGTATCAAGTGCACCAGTTGGTTCATCGGCTAAAATAAATTTCGGATTATTTACAATTGCACGCGCTACAGCAACACGCTGTTTTTGACCACCTGATAACTCACTTGGAAGATGAGTAGCACGTTCAGCTAACCCAACTTTCGTTAAAGCAGCTAACGAACGCTCACGTCTTTCTTTTTTATCAACTCCTGCATAAATAAGAGGTAATTCTACATTTTGAAATGCTGTAAGCCTTGGTAGTAACATGAAATTTTGAAATACAAAGCCGATTTCTTTATTACGAACGTGTGCAAGTTCTGTTTCAGACATGGTTGAAATATTTTGACCAGCTAGCTCATACGTACCTGCCGTTGGTTTATCTAAACAACCGATAATGTTCATTAAGGTTGACTTACCAGAACCAGATGGTCCCATAATGGAAGTGAATTCCCCCTGGTTCAGTATTATATCGATTCCATGTAATACTTGGACGGACTCTGTACCGTTTTGAAAAGATTTCGTGATGCCTTTTAAATGAATCATTTTGTGTTAACCTCCATACCATCTTTTACATTTTTCATAGGTTCAGAGATAATTTGTACACCTTTTTTCACTCCAGTAACTTTTGCTTCATGATCCGTTTCAAATTCAACCGTAACTACTTGTTCTTTCGCTTTTCCATCTTTTACAACGAAGACAACATCTTTGTCACCTTTTTTCACCATACTGCTTTTCGGAACGATTGTACCTGTCGCTTCACCTGTTTTATTGGTCACGTTTACGTGGAAACCGTTTTGTAATCCTTCACTATCGTTCAATGTAACAGTGAATGGATAGCTGGAAACTGTTTTGTTTTCATCCATATTTTTTAATGGTGTGGATCCGATTTCTGTAACTTTTCCTGTCCACGTCTTACTAGATACAGTTTTTGATGAAACTATTACTTCTTGTCCAACTTTCACACTCGCAAGCTCATATTCAGACAGTTGACCTTTTACTTTAAATGGACCAGCATGACGAAGCGTAATCCCACTCATTCCAGCATCATTATTTTTGACGATGTCATCAATTACACCATCAGCCGGGCTCGTTACTGAAAGTGTGTTTACTTTCTCTTTTGCTGATTTAATCATTTCATCAGCTTTTTCTACTTCAAACTTTTTCATTTCAAGTTGCGATTCTAATTGTTGCACTTCGATTTCTGATGCTTTTAACGCTTCCTCAGGAAGACCAGCGTTTTTATCTTTTTTTAGTTTCTGCTTCGCTGCATCCATTTGTTTCTGATGCAATGTTACTTCTTTTTGTGCGATTTTCTTTTGCATTTCCGCTTCTGTTACACCTTGTTTAGTAATAGGGTCATTATATTTAAAAAGAAGCTGTCCTTTTTTTACTTCATCACCTTTTTTAACAGCTAATTCATACGTACCTTTTGTTGGATCAAATGAAATTGCTTCTATATCATTTGGGATAACTTCGCCACCTAATTTTTGCTCATTCTCTATTTGTTTTTCTGTCACTTCATATATTTTATAAGTTTTAGCTGGTTCAGATTCTCCTGCAAATATCATATACGAGCCTACTCCTAAACCAATTGTTATCACACCAACGATGACTAGTTTTTTTGCTTTCTTCATATCATAATATCCTCACTTTTTCACGTGTTTTACTTTTAGAAACTGTACGTCCTTTTCTTTAATAATTTTTGAACGTTTTTGAAAATGATATATAAAGCTCCCGTACATACTATGTACAATATAAAAAGCCCCACTTTTTCATTACCAGTTCCTCCTTGACCTAACATATGTATAGGATAGAAAAAACTAATTAAATAAAAAGTGGGGCAAACATTAAATTTTTATTAAATTCTTGAACTCTCTTCTTTTGGCAATCTTACTTCAAATATTGTTCTAATTACATTACTTTCTGCTGAAATCGTCCCATTATGCTGTTCAACTATATTTTTAGCAATAAATAACCCAAGGCCCGTACCACCCTGCTGCCCTGTTCTTGCTTTATCACCTGTATAAAGCATGTCAAAAAGATAGGGCAAATCTTCTTCTGGAATGCTATCTCCATAATTAATAATTTGTACGATAACCTCTCCATTATCAATATATCCATTCATATCAACAAATTGTCCATTATCTCCGTATCTAACTGCATTTGTTACAAGATTTTCAAATACTCGAGCTAACAAATTCCCGTCACCGTAAATATATAAATGAGGATTAACATTCAATCTAGCTTGTAAATGATGTTTCTCCAATAATGGATACAATTCCTCATCTAACTGTATAAGCAACTCACTTATATTAATTGTTTTTTTATCTAACTTTAGCACGCCATAATTCATTCGCGTAATTTCAAATAACTCATCAATTAAACTTTCAAGTCGCTGCGATTTCGCAAATGCAATCATAGAAAAATGTTTAATCTGCTCCTTCGACAAATTCTCATCTTTAAGAATTAAATCTAAATAACCTAAAACTGATGTTAATGGCGTTCTTAAGTCATGGGCTAAGTTAACAACGAGCTGATTTTTACTACTTTCTGCAAAGTCACCTCTGTCAACCGCCTCTTTTAATTTTTCACTCGCTATATTAATTTCACGCGCAATCTCGCCAAATTCATCATTTGAAGTAATATGAACTTTCTTTGTAAAATCACCGTTAGCAAGATGGTGAATACCGTTAGAAATTTCATTAAAATATTTTAAGTATGGTTTTGTTAAAAAGAAAAAGAATACAACAGATAATGGGATAAAACACATTAAAAAGAATTTAATATCTACGATTGGTCTAAATTGGGCTAAGTAATCTTCGTAACGTACCATCGTTCTATAATAAAGCTGTAATACTTTATAGATTATATATGTTCCGCCAGCTGCTAACACCATGCTTAGCGCAAACAAAGCAATCATTTTAAAACGAAAACTTCTCATCATGTTAGCCATTGAAAGTATAACCTACCCCCCATACCGTTTTTATTAACTTATTCTTTCTTGTATCCTCCCCAATTTTTTTTCGTAAAGTACGAATATGTACCGCAACTGTACTTCCCCCATCATAATAATCATCCGCCCACACTTGCTGTAGGATATTTTCCACACTGTACACTTTTTTCGGATGGCTCACTAATAAATATAAAATATCAAACTCTTTTGGGGTTAATTCAATTTTTTCTCCGTATACATTTAGCTTTCGTTGCTCAAGATTAATAACCACTCCGCCTACTTCTAAAACGGATTTGTTCTCCTCTACTTTCGGTTGATTTAACGTAAGAAATCGACGTAGTTGTGCATTTACACGCGCAACTAATTCAATTGGGGCAAAAGGCTTTGTCATATAATCATCCGCACCTAGTACTAGACCTGTCACCTTATCAAAATCAGATGTTTTCGCGCTTAGAAAAATGATTGGCATATTATGCTTCACACGAATTTGTCGCGTTACTTCATAACCATCCATTTTTGGCATCATAATATCTAAAATAACTAAATCAATTGGTTGCGATTGAATAATAAGAACAGCTTCTTCTCCATCAGTAGCTTTCACAACATGATAACCTTCTTTTTCTAAATGTATCCCAATTAATTCAGCAATTTCCACCTCATCATCCGCTATTAAAATTGAAATCTGCTTCATTTTGCTCTTCCCCTCATTCCTTTTTCATACGTCCAATTTTAAACTAGTCTATTTTGTTTATATCATCTTAAAAGAACATTATTATGAGATCCTTACTTTTTAGAGATAATTTCGAGTACTATATTTCTTCTGCATTTTTTTGCATGTTTATGTTTTGTTAACTTTGCAACACCCTCTACGATTTCACATTTTATGGTAGAAAATGTAGAAAAACTAACAAAAATAAAGTATATTAGGGACAATAATTATATAATACAACAAAGTTTTCAGTAGGATTTCTTCATCCCAAGCCTAGCTAATGGACAGTTAGTTTAAAAAACAGCTAACTTCCTTTCATTATATCAATATATTTTATACCCTTACTTGTATTTCAACATAAAAACCGTTCCACTACTAGTGAAACGGTTTTTCCTTTACTTATTTTTATACATTCACTTCAGTTTTTTGTTCCTTTACTACACTACGTTTGAAAGCAGTCGCTAAAATAATAACCATACTTACTACGCCAATCCAAACGAGCACAGTAAGGGGTGTACTCCAGCTTAACCCTTTTCCAAAGAAGAATATTTCTCTAAGCCCTTCAATCATAAATCGCATTGGCAACCATGCGTACACCCAATCTTGATAAAATGGTGACATCATTTCTGGCGCTAATGCTAATAGCGGTGCCCCAAAGAAAAGTAATAGAGCGAATATACCTATACCCTTTAGTCCAACTAATGAAAGCACCGCAGAAATCATTAAGAAGAAACAAAAAGAAGTAATGGATAAGAATAAAGCCGTATCCGTGAAATTCGGGATATTTAATCCTACCATTCCATCCGCAATCCATGTAAGACCAAATCCAATTACAAGTGTAGCAATTGCTCCTGTTACTATTTGTTTTAGTTTCAATACGAAGTTCTCTTTTCTTGTACCCACTTGCGTTTTACTTATCGCAATAAAGATAATTGCTGCGCTCGCTAAACTTGCAATCCATAACGGCTGGAATAAAGACATTGGCGAGTTACCGTTCGCACTATTTTTGCCGATTTCATTCACATTTGTCACTTTCTTCGTAATAGGTGTTACTACATTTGAAACTTGGTCTGCTGTTAATGTAGCTCCTTTTGCTTTCAATCCTTCTAATAGTTGTGTACGAACAGTATTGTTCATATTATCAACGATCGCATTTAACATTTGTCCTGCCATAGTTGATGCTGCTGTATTCATTCCTTGATTGATGAATATTTCTACCTCTGGCGAAGATGGCTGTGGTGTTCGTAATGATGCTTGTTTTGTGCTAAAGTCTTTCGGAATAACTAATGCTGCATAATATTCTTGATTATTTAAGCCTTTTTGAACTACTTCTTTATTTTGCACTTCTACCCACTTTACCGCAGGTTCTTCCTCTGATTTTGATGTCTTTTTCATATTATCAACAATCGTTTGCCCCATATTCATCTTCGGTTGATTCGGAATTTCTACTCCTTGATCCTCATTTACAATTGCGATTGGTAAGTTTTTCGGCTTAGGTTGAACGGTTGGAAATAATGTTAATGAAAAAATAAAAACAACAAGTAGTGCAATAACTGGAGATAACAATAAAAGTTTGTTTTTAAACATTTTCTTTTCTCCTCCTTTAATTTGATTTATAATAACCAACAACGTGTTGTTTATTTATATTTGAATTATATGTTCGAGTTGAACCTTATACAATAATCAAAAGTCGTGAATGTGTCGGTTATAAGACACATCCTTGAAATGTGTTGGCTAAAATTAAGGAGGGACATACTTTGCGCGATAGTAATTTAGATTTACGTGTTATTCGTACGAAAACTGCCATACGAAATGCATTAGTGGAATTAATTGAGGAAAAAGGTTTTGACGCCATAACAGTGAAAGATATTACTACGAAAGCAAACATAAATCGTGGTACATTTTATACACATTACCAAGATAAATTTGATTTAATGACAAAATGCCAAGAAGAAATTATGTATGAATTTTCTAGCATTGCTAAACAGAGATTACCGGAAGTTATTGCTGATCTTGGATCAAGCCCTTCCCCAACAATGCCATTTATACTTATCGCTTCTATTCTTGAATTTCTAAATGAAAATAGTGATTTTATGAAAGCTGTACTAAGCCCAAAAGGAGATTTATCTTTCCAAACGAAACTGAAAGACTTTATGTGGAAAACACTATTTGAAGATACGAATGGTCCTCTCATTAATAAAGAGAATTTACTTGTCCCAAGCCAATACTTAGCTTCTTATATGGCATCTGCTCATATAGGTGTCATTCAACAATGGTTAAATAATGGACAAAAAGAAACACCTGAGGAGATTGCTCGTATTTTATCAACAATCGCAGTTCATGGACCTTTTTATGCGGCTGGTTTAAAGAAATAAGTCCGCTATATAATAAAAGATCATCCACTATAATAGCGGATGATCTTTTATTTCATTACAACACTTCAATATAGCCTTCTGTTCCATGTACCCGAATTCGTTGTCCGTCTTTTATTAATTTCGTAGCATTCTCTACCCCGACGACTGCTGGTAATCCATATTCACGTGCAATAACTGCTCCGTGCGTCATAAGTCCGCCAACTTCGGTAACTAACCCTTTTATAGACACAAATAACGGTGTCCAGCCCGGGTCAGTAAAAGCAGTAACTAATATATCTCCCTCTTCTAAATTCGCATCTTCCATATTTAAAATAACGCGTGCTCTCCCCTCAATCACTCCTGAAGAAACAGGCAAACCTACAATCGCGTCAGCCGGAAGATTTTCTCGTTTATATTTGCCTGTAATGATTTCTCCATCAGACGTCATTACACGTGGAGGCGTTAGTTTTTCATATAATTTGTAATCATTTTTTTGTTTATGAATAAGCTCGTAATCTAGTCTATTCGTAAGGACAACTTCGTGAAGTTCTTCAAAAGTTAGATAGTATATATCTTCTACTTCATCAATAACTTTATTTTGCACGAGTTGCTCGGCTTCTTTCAATATTGCCTGCTTATATATGAAATAGCGATTAATCATACCGTATTTTGGATATTCACGATAACCGATAAAATTCCGGATGTTACGAATCATTCGCTTCGTCTCTTCTACTTTTTGTTTACCATCCGGCAAATGCTGCAATCGATCTACTAACTCTTCTTCTTTTTGCAAAGCTTCTTGCAACCCTTCTTCAAACTTCCGTTTACTAGCGCCAGCTTCAAAGTCTCTTATATTATTTAAAATCATTGGGATAATGGTTGTTGGCTTTTCACTCCAGCGCGTTTTCGTAATGTCGATTTCTCCGCTGCATCTCATTCCGTATTTATTTAGAAAAGTTAGAATGGCATCTCGAGCTTTTTCTCCGCCTTTAAATTGAACGAATTCATCTAAAAAGTTATCATTTTCTACATGTTGTAAATACGCAATAACTTCTGGATATGGCCGAATCACATCAGCAACATCGAGTAATGCTAGCCCCATTTCAGACGTAATATTGTTTTGTACTGATTGAGAAAGCGTGTCTGCTGCATTCTTTTCGCCTAGCCATTGCTCCATTTTTTCATTGATCCATGTTGAAGCATCCATACCTGCCATAATGACAGCCATACTTTGCGGATGAAATAATATTTTCTTTAATTGCTGCATATCTTCCAAAATAAAATCAAGTACATCCACCCCTGATTTCGTTTGCATGTTTCGTTTTAACTCTTCGATTGATGCTTGATTCATCTTTATTAAATCCGTAACGATCGCTGGATTGTTTTCGATTTTTGGTTGTGAACTTGCAGGTGGTCCACTTTTACCAACACTCTTTTCTTTTTCATCATCTGGTAACAATGTAATAAAATCATCTCGCTCGACTACAGTCGTTAATGCATCTTTAATAAGCGGTTCCGAATTCCCTATCATATTTAATAAAAGTTCTCTACTAGTAGGCGAAGCCAATCTTTGTGCAACATCAACAAACAACCTTCCTCCAGCTTGAAACCTCTGTCCAAAAGATGTTAACTGAAATAAAGACATTCCTAATGGCTTCAAGGGATCGGTCATCATTTGCTGGTGACCAACCGATACATACACATGATTTTCCCCATCATTTACTTCTGGTATTGGATATAAAGTCGTGATTGGGCGACTTTGGACAATATAAAATGTATCATCCACTAAACACCATTCAATATCTTGCGGACAACCAAAATAAGCTTCAATCTGTCTTCCAATCTGTGCTAGTTGTAAAATTTGTTGTTCAGACAATGTTTGAATTTTTTGCTGAGCCGGATCAATCTGCCCTGTCTCCGTTCCGCCCTCTTTTAAAGCATAAATAGCTAATTTTTTAGTTGCTATCATCTTTCCAGTAATTTCGCCTTCTTTTACTTTATAATTATCGGCAGAGACCAGTCCTGATACTAACGCCTCACCAAGTCCAAAACTGGCATCAATTGATACTACCTTTCGGTTAGAAGTAACCGGATCAGCAGTAAATAAAATTCCCGAAGCCTCAGGGAAAACCATTTTTTGAACGACAACACATATAGAAACTTGATTATGTTCAAAATCATTTTGCATGCGGTACATAACTGCTCGCTCTGTAAATAAAGAAGCCCAGCACTTTCTTACATGCTGCAAAATCGCTTCTTCTCCGATAATATTTAAATACGTATCTTGTTGACCAGCAAACGAGGCATATGGTAAATCTTCAGCCGTAGCACTAGAACGTACGGCATACGCATGTTCATTTCCAAAACGTGAGAGATAATGAGCTACCGCTTCCACTACTTCAGAAGGGATTTCTACTGCCATAATGACTTCTCTAATCTTCTTACTAATCCCACCAATTTGGGCTCGCTCTTCCATTTTCAACTTTGTTAGCTGCTGCAACAAAGTTTGAAGCTCGTCATTTTGCTCGACGGCCTTTTCATACCCTACCGTTGTAACACAAAAACCTTCTGGCACTTGTATACCTTGAATGTTTGATAATGCCCCTAAATTCAATCCTTTTCCGCCAACGAGTGAAAGCTGCGTTTTTTCTATTTCCTGAAAATCGAGAACGAAAGAACTCATTTAACATCTCTCCTTACTGTGCATGTGTTCTTGATTGTAGCAGTAGTAAATAAGAATAAACAGTCTATTTCGAACGTGATTTACATGATATAATTAAGTTAGGAAGAGATGATTTTTTATTTCTCCCCCTCTAATTCACTTCAATTACATCAACAAACTTAAACATCCTTTGATTATGAAAAGCATCGGTACAAGTAATCGTCTTATTTAATGGATTTATATCAGCTACTGTTATGTAATTTTTATATAGATAGCCCTCTTTATAATATGTAAGTAAAACCTCTTCTTCACCTAAATATGAAATTAACAGCTTATTTTCAATCCTTTCTTTTTCATCTTGCGTTAAAATTGGACGCGGGACTTTCGTTTGTTCACTTATAATTTCTTTAATAACTGTGATTTGAATCATAAGTCCTCCACAATTCGAACCATAATATTGCCAGAAAACATTATTTTTAGAGAACATTCTTGTAATATTTAAAGCATAACATTGCCATAAATCTTTTTTTCACTCATAAACTTGCCTCAAAAAATAGTAGTAGTCCATCTCCAACATTTAAAATCAAATATTTTTTCATTGGAAATACCTTATACAATTGAAAGTTTTTCGTGAAAAAAGAACAAGCAGCCACAATGAATTGGCTACTTGTTGTCTTTATAAAAATTTGATTGAAATTACTATTTACTAAAATGTTGAATACCGTGTAATAATACTTCAAGTCCCCAATGGAAACGTTCCATTCTCTTTTACTCAGAAAGATTTTAAAACAGAAATTAGTATAATTAGAATACGCATTAATTCATGCTGTATCCTAAAGATGGCCTTCCACTATTCAGGGAACGCCATCTTTTTCCATTAATTCTCACTTTCCTTCATTATTTTTTATTTCTTATTAACAAATGAGTAAAGTGAATTTGTTAATCTAGTTAACTTTTAAAGCGGTAAATCCTTTTGTTGGAAGACTCTCATCCCAAATCCATAAAGTACTATACCTACACCGATAAGAATAATGAATGGGATTGCTATACTATCTCCATTCAGAATTGCATTTGTATCGAATAACGTATTCAATGATAAATACTTCATCTTTTCCAGACTTTTACTTACTTGCCCCATCAGTTGGAATAGAAAGAATGCAACCGGTATTCCCGCTCCTAAAGCTAATGAGTTTTTTGATAAATTGAACAGACAAGAGAAGAAGAAAGAAATACCACTAGTAGCAAACATTAATAAAAATAAACCTACGTTGAGCATAAGAAAATCAGAAATCTTGATATCTACATTACTTTGGGTAATTTGAATCGCAGCAAGACCAGCACCAGTTACGATTACAAACATCACAACAAGCGACGTAATCAAATATAAAGCTTGTGTTCTGACAACCGTACTTCTTTTTGTCGGCGTTGACAACAAGTAAGCCATTGATCCTCTATCAACTTGTGAAGCAATGAGACTATTGGCAGTCATCATAATAAATATGACTGGTAGAAGGATACCATGCATCGAGTAGAAAGTAGAAGCAAGCATGCCAAGGAACGTTGTATTTTTCATCATGTCCGCAAGCGGTGTCCCTTTCACCATATCTGTCATGCCAGTTAGTGTAGTTGGTTCAAAAACGGCAATCATAACTGCTAACATGGCACTTGTGATTACTGTAAATATAATCCATAGTTTGAAATTAGCCTTTAATGTTTGTTTGAAAATAGCTTTACTAAACATTGATTTTTCCTCCTTTTAATATTGGCTATTGAAATATTGTTCAAGTGTATACTTAATTTCCGTAATGAACTTAATATTGTAGCCTTTTAACGTTTTTAGTAGCGTATTAATTTGACGATCATTCACATTTACAATTACTTGGTTTTGATGTTCACGTTTATCCGCAAAATCAAATGCCTCTGCTAAAAACAGCTTATAATCCTCATGTGAGTTAAACTCGATTTTATACACCTTTTCCTGATTGTACTTAATCTCTTTTGTCGATTTAACAGCAATAATCTTCCCGTCTTTTATGAGCGCAACTTTATCACAAGTATGTTCGACTTCGTCAAACATATGACTCGACATGAGAATTGTCTTTCCTTTTTTCTTTTGTTCATCCAAAATGTCCATAAATTCCGCTCTCATAAGAGGATCTAGGCCTGTTGTCGGTTCATCAAAAATCAAGATATCAGGATTAGCCATCAAGGCAGCAACAATAGCCGTTTTTTGTTTCATGCCCTTTGACATTCTTTTTAAATTAGCAGTAGGATCTAGTTGGAGCTTTTTAATAATTGATTCCGCATAAGACATATCTTTCAGCCCTAATAGTTCGGCCTGCCTTTTCAAAAATTCTGTTCCTGTTGGCGCATCTGGAAATGCAATTTCTCCTGGAATGTAACCAATCATTTTTTTTATTTCAGCTGAATCTTTCCAACAATCCAATCCGTTAATCGTTGCACTCCCACTTTGCGGCTTTAAAAATCCCATCATATGACGAAGTGTTGTAGTTTTACCTGCACCATTCGTACCGACAAAACCAAAAACTTCACCTTTTTCGATTGAAAGGCTTACATCAAAAATACCTCGCCCTTCTCCATAATCTTTTGTCATATTTTTTATCTCAATTAATGGCACTTCGTTCGCCTCCTCCCTCATTTTTAGCGTTACGATCATAGAATTTCATAAAATAATCTTCAAGCGTAAACTTGATTTCAGAATAAAAATTCAAATCATAATCACTTATGAAAGCGATAAAATCGTTTATATCTGCATCATTCACTCGAAGTTCTGCCTGATTTTCATGAGATCTGAGAGAAAGTACATTTATTTTTTTATGAGAAGATACTTCAATTTTAAAACGTTCGAACACTTCTTTTGAACTGAATTCCACTTTAAACGTTTTCTCCTCATTGTGGCGCAATTCATCTGCAACAAAAGTAGATATTAATCTTCCGTCCTTAATAATAGAAATTTTGTCGCATGTAGCGTCAATTTCATTGAAAATATGACTTGAAAGCAATATCGTTTTTCCTTTTTCTTTTTCCTCTTTAATAAATTCAATAAAAACCTTTTGCATAATCGGATCGAGAGCACTCGTTGGTTCATCAAGAATTAGTACTGCTGGATCATGCATAAAAGCAGTGACAATTGCTAGTTTTCGTTTCATACCAAGCGACATACGTTTCAAACTACCGGATGGCTCTAACTCAAATTTTTCTATTAAATAATTGGTATATGTCATATCTTTGATTCCACGCAATTGTGCCATCATCGCAATAAACTCTGTTCCTGTCAGCGACTCAGGTAAAGCTACCTCACCTGGTAAGTAACCAAGATCCTTTTGAATTTCGCTTGCTTTTTCCCAACTGCTCATTCCATTTACAGAGATTTTTCCGACTTGAGGGCGAGAAAAGCCCATAATATGCCGAATTGTCGTTGTCTTCCCGGCTCCATTCGGTCCTAAAAAGCCATACACTTCACCTTTTTCTACTTTAAACGAAACATCAAATACGCCACGATTATGACCATAGTCTTTTGTTAAATTATCAATCTGTATGACAGCCATATGAATAGCTCCCTTCATGTTTAATTTCATTTCTGTGCTAACACTTCGGTCTACTCCACAGCTTGCTTATTTTTTATGCCATTCATAACAAATTGAACGACATCCTCAATTTCCTCTTCACTAATAATGTAATTTTCCATGAATACAAAGCGAGAAACAAAAAATCCTCCCAGTAAAGTAAATAATAGCTTTAAGATCCGGTCAGTAGGGAGATCAATTAGCTCTCCGCTGTTTTGAAATTTTTCCACAATATTTATAAATATCACCGGAACATGTTTTATAAAGTAAGGCTTTAATTCTTTTTTCAATTCTTCCTTATAGATAACTTCTTTAACAATAACCTGAAATACTTCTTTATTTTCCGTGATAACAGCAGCCCTATTCTTTATTAAGTTTCGTAAAAATTGCTCGAAAGATATTGGCTGTTCTGGCAATATCTCACTTACTACGTCCTTTGCCATTGCAGGGAAAAAGTCATCTATAAACGGTAAAATAACAGAAAGTAATAATTGGTCTTTCTTTCCGTAATGCTTAAAAATTGTTCCTTCGGATACGCCTGCAACTTTTGCTATTTCTGCTGTCGATGTATTAGCATAACCCTTCTCAGCAAACAATTTAATTGCTGTCTCAATAATCCTTTGCTGCTTTTCTGTCTTACCTTTTATGAGACCTTGAGCAAGTATTGTATCGAAAATTGGATTTGACAATTCTATTCCCCCTTCAAAAAAAGTGAGTAATCACTCACTAATGTCATTATAAAAAAAGAGACTTAGCAAGTCAACTAAAAAAGTGAGTAATCACTCACTAATGATGATTTAATATTATTTAGAACCGTAGTAAACAATTTTTATTATTTGGGAATATCGATGTATCTATTCAAACCAATATTGTAACGGGGATATTAATAATTTATATATGGTTTCCTTTTCTTTTTATTAATTAATCTAAGTCGTACAACCAACTAAATGTCCGCTTTTTATTATAGTCCGTTTAAAATGCTTATTGCGGGATTTGCTTCCATCGCTACACAAACCCCAAGATTTGCCCATTCAAATCTTGGCTATGATTACCGAACAGGAATGAATAAATTGGAAATAAAAGTAAGGATATGACCTGTCTTTACACGTATCTCGGCTTTACCCTATTAATAGCATAATCTCACGTATTTGAGATAAAGATAATTGTTAGTATGTAAGCTTCAAGTTACGAAAGAGTGGAGAAAGTCTAAAATCTTTAGCAACTTGTTTTATTGTGATTTCACGGTTTACTAGATGCGCGGCGGATTTTTTATACAAAGCTATGTGCCCCTCAATCACAGGTTCCAGTTCAGAAAGTTTCCTTTTTAAAGCCATACCGAGACTCCTTTGTATGATGTACTGAGATAGTCAGCAGAGGCTGATTGCCCAGCTACAAACGAGTTGTTTATCAAAGATAAATCTGCAGTGCTCTAAGCGATTTATTTGTGCATAGGAAAGTAATCTACTCATATAACTATGTGATCATCCTGCAACAGGGCGACCACTCACCTCCACATGATTTGTAGTTTTCTGGTATCTCTGTAATTTAGGAATATAAAAAAACGCACAAAGCGAACGAATCCCCTTCCGTTTTGTGCCGTGAACGAAAGGAATGAATATAACTATGAATAAACCCATCCAGATAAATAAATTGAATGCAATAAAAGCGAAATTGAGAAGGTTTATGCTGGCCTATAAATTTGCTTTGGATGAAATGAATACGAAAATAAATATTTTAAAAGAGGAGTTTCAGCATATTCATGATTACAATCCAATCGAACATACAACTTCACGCTTAAAATCTCCCGAAGGTATTTTTAATAAAGTATTAAGAAAAAACATCGAGTTATCTTTTCTAGCAATAAAGGATCAAGTGAAAGATATTGCAGGTATTCGAATTACGTGTTCATTTAGATCGGATATTTACCGTCTGAGTGAGATGCTTTGCAATCAAAAGGATATTGAGGTTATTGAATGTAAAGATTATATAAAAGAGCCAAAATCAAACGGTTATCAAAGCCTACACTTAATCGTGAAAGTACCAGTATATATGTCAGACAGAGAAGAAAGAGTTTATGTAGAGATACAAATCAGGACGATTGCCATGGACTTTTGGGCAAGTTTGGAACACAAAATCTACTATAAATATAACAATACAGTTCCTGAAAGACTCACGTCAGAATTAAAAGAAGCCGCTATAGTTGCGACCGAATTAGATTTAAAAATGGAAGCTCTTCATCACGAAGTACGCGAATTAAAATCAAGTGAAGAAGAGGAGCTAACCGAACTTCATCTCGCACAAAATCATTTTAACATTCCAATGCAGCTGATAGAAATGGTGAATAAAGAGATAAGTGAGAATAAGTAAAGGAATAAATACATTCTAGGATTCAATCCGTATATATTGAACACCTATTTTTAACTAGTTGGTTTATTTAACATACGACTGATTCAAAATAGTTATCCTGACAGATGTTTTATTAAAAAGGCCATTTCATTAATGAAATGGCCTTTTTAATATACCTGTCTTGATGATACGATTCACTCTTTATTGAAACAAATGAGCGTAAATTAAGTCTGCTAACAAATAATAACTGTTGAAATAGATATTTCTTGCTGTTAAAAATAGTGGATGTATCTATTTGTATAGAGGAAGCATATCTTTGCCGCAAATAAAAAGAACCATACCCTTGCCAAAGTGGCAAATTTATGGTTCAAATTACAAATAACTGCGAACTGCTCTGGCAAACGGTTGCCACTCTACCATACCTCTTCCTTTTTGCATATTAGCATTCTATATCGATAGGTAAGTCTTTGAAGTTATCTCTAACTTGCCCCCCCGATCCGCACGGTACGCGCCACTTTCACGGCATACCGCGGTCCACCTATACTGTAGTTTTCTTTCCATCTAATAATGATAAATTCTAAGCAAACAACGCTAGTTGTTCATAATTTAATCCCACTTCAATTTGTGATTCAATACAGATTTCCCCGTTTTTGACTAGTTTTCGCAATTTGTTAAGTTTGTCTAACTGTTCCCGATTGAGTTTTAGTTCATTGAGTAGTTGGTTTATGGTTTCTTTATTAGTTGCGTGTATTAGTCTATGAACACTTGGTTTAATGATGGTAAGGTTTTTGTAGCTGTCTCATCCTTTGTTTCACTCCATAATCGCTTATGGTGACAATGGATGTCCCAAGGTAAGAGTTTCTCACCTGTTACACTACATCTTCCTTTTTGTGCGACATAAAGAGAAATTCGATTGTCATTGTATTCTATAGTTGCCCGTTCATTTATAATTGGATTTTCTCTTAACCATTGTAGTGCTGTTTCGGTTATGTCTGCCAAGTTTTGGTGAATCAAGGTTCGCCCTTCTACGGTGTACTTGTTAATGGCTTGCTTTTTCATCAACGGACTTTTATGTTGAATATAAGCGATCGGTAGGATAGGACGTCTCATGAGATATCTCATCCTTTTTGACTTTAGATATGGTTTGATACCTTTATATTTTCCTATATTCGTGTATCCGTTAGTGTTAAGACATTTTCAATATAAATATAGCTGTACCAATTCAATTGTACCAGCTACTTGCTACAACGTATTAAAGAGCACTAAACCACTTTGTCCTATACTTCCAAAGCCATGTTGGCGTTGTGAATATAGAACAGATAAACGGCAAGAAATTGAATCGCCATGCTTTTTTTCAAATTAAGAAATCAATCCTTTTTCCATAAATAACTTTTCTATCCTAACTTATCGACACACCAGGTTATTAACTGTATTTTCGACCGATTTCTGAGGGGCATCAAAATCTACTTCTTATTGTTTTTTTCTCTTCCTAAAACAATTTCTGCTATTTCATAAGCATAATTATCAGGCTCAAAATCCTCATAGTTACTTAATACTACAATAGATAATCCATCTTCTGGGAAACGTATAAATTGCGAACTATAACCAGCCCATCTTCCTGAATGCTCCAAGTATTGGCAATTATAACCGTCTGCAATCTCCAGTCCAAAAGCATAATCCTCATTATCAATGATTGTCTCTCCAGTTGAGGAAACTTTCGGACCAATTTCACTCATTCTTTTCATTAAATTTTTTCCACCAACGGTACCCGTGGTTAAATTCTTCCCCCATATTACTAAGTCTTCAACAGTTGTATGGCCTGCCCCATCCCCTGTATGTTCCCAAGGACTTACATAGATTTCATATGTGCCTTGTTTATTCTTCAAGTATCCCCTAGCGATTGATATAGAAGTTGGATAGTGATCGACAATTGTTGTATCTTTCATCTTTAAAGGGTTAAAAATATGCTCCTCCATAAATTCAGGTAGGCACTTACCACTCACCTTTTCTATTACTTGTGATAATAGAAAATATCCTGTATTGCTATACTCAAATTTCGTTCCAACTGGAAACCTTGCACTCTGGTGGTTATTAAGGTGTTCTATTGATTCTTCTGGGGTCAATTTATCAGTATCTTTAATATTCGCGACTTCAGCTAATTCCTGATAATCAACTAGCCCACCAGTGTGGTGAATTAGATGTCGCAATGTTACAGGTTCAGCATATGCCCCTATGGAAGGAACGAACTTTATAATTGAATCATCTAAACTCAATTTCCCCTCTTGTTCTAAGAGTAAAATAGAAAATGCTGTGAATTGTTTAGTAATTGAAGCAATATTAAAAATCGTTTTTGTGGTTATAGGTAGACTTTCTTCTATCGAAGCTAAGCCAACTGAGCCTTTGTACGTTGCTCCATTATCAAAACTTGCGATATATGAACATCCAGGACCTTCGGCTGAAACTTCGTTAAACAATTGTTCAATCGTTGTTTGTGTCTTCTTATTATATCTGTTATTCATTCTATTCACCTTTTTAAATTTTATTAATGATTTTATTACAATAAACCCTTATCCATTCATAAAAATAACAAAGGACATGCCAGAACTTTTATAGCTATTTTAACTTCGTTTTAAATTTTCACTATGGTAGAACCATTTAAAAATTAAATATAATTTATTATAATTAAATATAGATTAACATCATGTAAAATATAAGTAAATAAAATTAATTCAAATTTAATTTCACTACTTTTTTATAGGAGATTACATATGTGAACAACATCCAGGCTACAGCATTACATAAAATGAGCAGAATTGAAAAAACAAGTGCTACATTATTATATGAGCACTGCCTTTACTAGTTATTAGAGATTTCATCGATTCACAGGATAAAAAAGCAGACAATTGTTTTAAAAGTTAAAAATGAAATTTCCTTTTTAATATTTCTTTCCATTTGTTTGGAAAACTGTAGGAGAGAACTAGACAAACGGTACCAATAGATAAAAAGACTTTCATATCCTCAAGAGACCTTGAAAAGGTATAGGGACGGTTACTATAATGTCCTAATATAAAACTGATCCATGCTGTTAAAATAAATACAGATATTGTAATTACCCCCACAAAAGCAAGCCATCTTTTTTTGTTCTTTTTATAAAACATTCTGTTCAGCCAAATTAAAGTAACGCACATTAAAAATATAGGAATTGCTATAGTAACAGACCAATTTATTTGATTATCTGCCATATCTAAGGCAAGTAATAAACATATAGTTGTAATACTTAATATAAGAGCTTTCCTTTTAATTTTCTTAGAAAAAACATAAATTACAATCCAAAAAGAAATGACTGAACTGCTACTATATAGAGACCATGTTAAAGATTTATCTAATATAAAATTAATTAATGTAGGAATGAAAAGAGCTAAAAGAGCCCCTACGCTAATAATACGAAAAATTAGTTTTAGTACGTTATCTCTTACATTTTCATACATACTGTAATAGTGTGGAAAACCATTTTCTTTAAGAAGCTGTTTATCGCTCGAGACCTTAGGAATATAGGTAAAGCATAATGGGCAAGGTATTTGGTCCCTCTCTACCTGAATACCGCACTTTGGACAATATGCCACTAATATCCTCTCCTATTAGATTCTATTTTCACATTAATACCATCTTTTTTTAGTTTTCTAAAGAACTCCCGTTCCACAATTTGAATATCAGATATATTTCCGAAAGTAATATACATGTAAGAACCATAACTAATAACTCCGGCTTTTATTTTATTACCTACACTGGGGGGTGGATAGAATTCAAATCGCTCAATAAAAGGTTCTATGTCCTTATTCAGAGATACTACCCCTAAATTAGAGATAGAGCTTGTATACAAGCTTTCCCCAAATTTTGAATGTATAATAGGTGCCAATTGGTCCTTAATAGTAAGTGGCAAAAGTCGTAGCAAAACATTTCTTTCTCCACGAACATTTCTAGCAATAAGTGGTTTCAATTGTTTGCTGTTTAAATATCGTTTAAATTCTATTTGAACCTTTTGTACAATCTCATGAAATGTATATTCTCCTAGACGAGGATCAATTGTTATGGGTATACTAACAAAGAAATTGCGAAGCGTTTGACTTTCAAAAAAGTTTCTCAAGTTAACAGGTACATTTATGGTGATAGGTTTAGGGGTCGCTGCTAGCTCATCTTGAATTTCGATTAATACCTCTATGTATTTAGATATTAAATAAGTAGTAATGCTTATACCTTGAGATTTAGCTAACTGTTTAATTTCCCTTATATCGATCTCTCCTGTAGTAATATGATATATTCCCTTTTTATCAAACTTAAATGGAAGTTTGTATGCATAATCAAGACTTTCTTGCCAGCTTGGTACATTTTCTTCGTAATATGTAGCAAAAGAATCTTCAAATTCTAAGTTAATTCTATTTTTCGTTTCCATTTGCAAATCAAGAGATTCTTTCCTTATTACATAATAAGTCACCAAAAGTTTTAAAAACTCTAAAGCTCCCGTACCGTCTGTCAGCATATGTGAAACTTCAAAAGAAATTCTTCTATTATAATACAGAATACGATAAGGGAAT
The DNA here is from genome assembly GCF_979253805.1 of Bacillus sp. AC266. Classification (NCBI taxonomy): domain Bacteria; kingdom Bacillati; phylum Bacillota; class Bacilli; order Caryophanales; family Bacillaceae; genus Bacillus; species Bacillus sp. AC266. The sequence continues at coordinate 371,353 of NZ_CEEDEC010000001.1, read as the reverse complement.
GTGTTATGACTGGTAAAAAACAGATTAGAACAAGGATAGTAATGCTCTATTGAAGCAATAGGAATTTCATTCGTTTTTTTAAAATAATTCCAGAAAATCCCCTTCTTTACGATTACTTTAAATAGAGGGAGTTGTTCTAATGTTTGTTCAATAGCCCATTGTAAAACATCAGGACTAACCATGCTGTTAAGGTTTACTGAGAGTCTAAAAACCGTAGAAACTCTCGATGTAACAGTTGAAGCATATAGCTTTCCGGCATTATCTAGTTTGTACCACTCTACGTTCATTGTTAACTCCTTTGCATAAAAAAGACTCTAAAAATTTTTATTCAATGGATATACACTATAAGTAAGGATGGTACAAAAATACATACAGCAAGTGTATTCATCTTGATTCCTCCTAGTTTTACATTTTCACAAAAAAGGCCTCTTTATTCATCTCCAACAAGACTAATGAAGAAATCTTGTAGACCCAACGGTGAAATAATTACTGTTTCTGTATCCTCAATTGGCTTGTCAAAAACGTATTGCGATACAAATCCACCCACGTTTTTCACACCGATAATATTTAGACCTTTTGTCACCTGCTCGACGACATCAACCGGACCTGTTACGGAATAGGCCATTTCATCAATATCATTTGTATCGGCATATAATTTGAGTTCCCCTTTATCAATGATAAGTAGTTTTCCTGCAACTCTGGAGATTTCATCTATCAGGTGTGTGGAAACAATAATGATTTTGGGTTTCTGTTCATTGCATTCCTGTAATAAGTCGTAAAAATTTTTGCGTGTAATAGCATCAAAGCCTAAAACGGGTTCATCTAAAATAATCACATCTTTATTACTAGCCATTCCAAGGATTGTATTGACCATAACCTTCATCCCAAAAGATGCCTGTTCATACTTTTTGCTTAAGTCAAGTTTGAATTTTCGCGCAATTTCCATTGCAAACTCAATGTCAAACTGACTATTTAATTCGTTTGCCGTCTTGAATAAATCCTTTATACGCATGTTAAAATGTTCTGCATCACTTGCAACAAAATGGACTTGCTCCGGCATATGCAGCATATCAACGGGATTTCCGTTCACTGTGATGTTGCCAGTACTAGCATTATGGTGACCCGCAATTAATTTTAGAAAGGTAGTTTTTCCTGCCCCATTTTTACCTAGCAAACAGTAAATGCCGGGTGAATCTAAGGTTACGGAAAAATTCCGTAACCCTTCATTTCCCCCATAATCTTTAGTTACATTGGATAACTTAATCATCGTTTTCCTCCATTACTAATTTAATGATTTCCTCTCGTGATATACCAATTTTCATCGATTGTCGAATCGTATCTAACAGCTCTTTTTTTCGCTCGTCCAATATGATTTTATTTGCTTCATTGGTTACTGCCATTCCAATTCCTCGCTTTTTATAGAGCACACCTTTATCTGTGAGAACCTTAACGGCCTTCACCGATGTAGTTGGGTTTACTGAGAGCAGCTTAGAAATCTGAGTGGTTGAAATAATTAAGTCATTTGGGTTATATGTACCAGATAAAATGTCATTTTCAATCATCTCTGCAACCTGTGCAAATACGGGTTTCTCAGTTCTCATGAGCACTTCCTTCCCCCATCGTTGTATGGTTAATGACTTGAGTCACTAACCGATATTACAATATACCCATCCACTTGTCAAGTTGAATGTTTGAAATGGCTGTTCGTCAATTTAGGACGGTAATGGGTTTCACTCGGCGGTTTAGAAACCAAAGGAAAGGTGATAATCAAAGAAACCGACCCATTTTGAAAAAGATTGATCAAAATAGGTCGGTTTCTTTGAAGTTTTAAAAATTTGAGTTTTATAATATTAAGATCAAGCGACATTATTTTCTTTATGCATATTTATCCTAAGATACTTAGAAATTTATTTAATAATTTTAAGATTAACGAACAAATTCAAGGTTTATGTCCCCATTATTAACGCTGACATCCAATTTTTTATCACCACCGCTTTTATTTTCTGGCAGATTGTTTTTACCTTTAGAAACATGGCTCGAGATACTAAATACATCATACGATCCTACAATAGTTCCATTTATACCGCCATTTTTTGATTTTAATTTTAACTCATCGTCAACCGCGACTTTTGCTATATCTAAGTTACCATTTGAAACTGTTGCATCAATGGAACCTTTTACATTCACATTTGATAGATTTATATCGTCATTTTTGGTTTCCACTTTGAAGCTTTTTTCAATTTCTACATTTGAAGCTTTTATTTTTCCATTTGAAGTTGTTGCATCAACGGAACCGGATATATTTACTTCTGATAGATTAATATCTCCTTTAGATGTTTTTATTTCAATACCGCTTTCCATACCGCGTGGAACCGATATCTTTACATTTCTATGTGTTTTATCAGAATTAAGGCCAACATAGTCTTTCAATTCTTTATTAGTATTGGCTTTCATTATTAAATTCTTTTCACCTGAGACATCTATTGCATAGGATTCTTTATCATTTTCAAAATACGTAATATGAATCTCATTATCGTTTGATTTTACCACATCAACACTACGATCCATATCAGACAGAGATATTTGGGAAATCTTATCTGCTTCTATTGAATAGCTCTTTTCCTCATATTTTATTGGATGATTTTGCTTATCAGAACTAGTATCATTTGTACATGCAGAAGTAAAAACTAGTACTGAACCAACAACAACAGTGACAGGTAAGACCTTTTTAAAAACTTTTTTCATAATTTAAAACACCACTTTCTAAATAAATACATAATTTAATTTTTATTTTTGGAATTCAGCCAAAATGTTTGTATTTTGGCCGAATCTATACTTTTCTTTACAAAAGGGTAATATTTTGCTCTCATTTTAAGTGAATTAATGTTGAGCGTTAATCCATCCTGAGACATCCTCTATCACTTGAGAATCTACATGAGCTGGTTTATTGTAAATACTTCCGTCAAATTTATCTGCGGAACCGCCTGGCATAAACAAATGACTCAGCCCTGGATAGAGCTTGAAACTAACATCGTCTTTACCCGCAAGTGTTTCCTGCCACAGTTTATAATCCACTTTTTCTAAAACATGAAAATCAGTTGTACCTTGAATGATAAACATCGGGATATTAAGGTTTTTAGCAATGCTCGCTCCATTAATTTTATTCAAACTACTCCAGTAACTAGCTGGATAACCAAGTAAAACTTCTTTTTTGTCAGAGGTGTTGAGTTTTTTTATTTTTTGTACTGACTCTTTCGTATTTTCCATTTCCTCTTTTTTACGCTCGCCCGATAGTTTTGTATCTTGTTCCACTCGCAATGTAGTCTGTGTCAACACTACATCCTCTAAACGACGTAGTGTACCTGCCATTGAGACAAAACCTTTTATTTCTGGATTATCCTGTGCAATCTTTGGTCCCAGTAAACCACCCTGGCTATGCCCAATTAGATAGATCTTATTACTATCTACTCTTTTATCTTCTTTAACAAGTCGTACTGCCTCTTTAGCATCTTTCAAATATTCTGTTTCCACATCGAAAACATCATTCGGATAGGCATAAGAACGTTTGTCATAACGGATAGAAGCAATTCCCTTTTCTGCAAGACCGTGTGCAATATCTGCAAAAGGACGATTAAGACCCGTACCAATGATAGAGTCCATATTATTGGGACCAGACCCCTGAAGCAACATTGCAACCGGTGGTTTTTCTATTCCTTTCGGGAGAGTTAACAACCCATTCAATTTTTTTTCATTGTACCCAACTTTAATCGAAGATTCTTCCCATTTTTCACCTTTCTCTGGTTTCACTATAAGTGGCTGCATTTCAGTTTGAACGTCTGCTACCTTGCCATCCTTTGTATAAACAAAAGTGGTTTGCAAATTATTTTTACGATGTACTGTGGTAATAGACACTTTTCCATTTTTATCTTTCGAATTAAATACTTCCGATTCTGTATCTAGAGCAGGCCCTAATTGAGATATTAAAGCTTTCCATTTAGAAGCAAACTCTTCCTTAGGTAATTTACTTGTCATTTCCTGAGTTACATTTTTATAAAGTTGATCGAAATCATTTTTCTGAAATTGCTCCAAATAGGCTGCACTTTTCATTTTTAAGTCTTTCTCATCAAAACTTTTTGTACCTTGCGTAACATTTTGCTTTTGTGAACTCTTATCTGGCTTTTCAGGCGTTGTACCACAAGCTGCAAGTGAAATTATTATCGCACTTGCTATAATAGGTTTGGTAAACTTAAACATAATAATCCCTCCACTAATCTTTAGTTAGTAATTTCAACTTGTATGAAGTGGCCTATAATAATGAAGATGGGCATTTTTATATTCCATCCGAGTATCAGTATGCAACCCTGTCCTATTTACTTACACTCAGTAAAATAATAGATGCTCATTTCACCTTTATAACCTCAATCCTTTGGTAAATGATAACGTATTAATATACGATTTAAATCTTCTTGCGACTTACGACCAAAGCACATAAAACATAGACAATAGCAGATACTCCAAGACAACTTATAATTTGAATAACTGCGTTTGGAGTAAAGATTAGGGTGTCAAATATCCAACCTAATACTTTTCGAAGAGAAGCAATAGGTGTAAATACACAAATAACAGCGACAATGATAATATCTGTAAGCCAACCGTACCAAGAGCCCTGGATTGTAGTTAATGTATGAACAATCAAAGCAACCATCAGCATAAATACAAATTGACGAATGAAGGCAATACTAACACCATTATTCCCCCAACCAAAAACACTAATTGGGTTGGCTACAAATCCATGATCACCTACAGGTAATAAATTATCTAAATAAAGATAGCAAAGCACTGTAAATAGCGAAATAATAAGGGCGAAACCAATATAATTTATAAGGATTCCTCTCATATAATCCAGCTTTTTTACATTAAGGTTCATAATTTTCCTGAAATTTTTAGCAGGAATGAGCACCGCGCTCATTAAAATTATGATATAAGAATAAAATCCAAAACTTAAGTAAAAACCTCCCTTATTAGATGTTCCTAGTAAATCATTGATTACGTAACTAATTATTTGTAAGAAAATCGCTATGAAAAAAATAACGTACGATAATTTTACTTTCTTAAAATTTAGCTTTGCTACAGCAAGTGCATTCATCTTAATTCCTCCTAATTTTATATTTTCACAAACAAATTCTCATTATTCTTCTCCAACAAGACTAATGAAGAAATCTTGTAGACCCAGCGGTGAAATAATTACTGTGTCTGTATCCTCAATTGGCTTATCAAAAATGTATTGTGATACAAATCCACCCACGTTCTTTTTACCAATAATATTTAGACCTTTTGTTACCTGTTCGACGATATCAACCGGACCTGTTACAGAATAAGCCATCTCATCAATATCATTGGTATCTGCATATAGTTTCAGTTCCCCTTTATCAATGATAAGAAGTTTTTCTGCAACACTAGAGATTTCATCTATCAAGTGTGTGGAAACAATAATGATTTTTGGCTTCTGTTCGTTACATTCTTGTAATAAGTCGTAAAAATTTTTGCGCGTAATAGCATCAAAACCTAAAACCGGTTCATCCAGAATTATCACATCTTTGTTACTGGCCATACCAAGGATTGTATTAACCATAACCTTCATCCCAAAAGATGCTTGTTCATATTTTTTATTCAAGTCTAGTTTGAATCTTTGCGCAATTCCAATTGCAAAATTAAGATCAAACTGATTGTGCAGTTCATTTGCAGTCTTGAATAAGTCCTTTATGCACATGTTAAAATGTTCTGCATCACTTGCAACAAAATATACTTGCTCCGGCATTCGCATCATATTCACAAGGTTTCCCTTAACTGTGACTTGACCAGCACTAGCATTATGGTGACCCGCAATTAATTTGAGAAAGGTAGTTTTACCTGCCCCATTTTTGCCTAGCAAACAGTAAATGCCGGGTGAATCCAAGTTTACGGAAAAATTCCGTAACCCTTCATTTTTTCCATAATCTTTGGTTACATTAGATAACTTAATCATCGTTTTCCTCCATTATTAATTTAATTATTTCCTCTCGTGATATACCAATTTTCATCGATTGTCGAATCGTATCTAGCAGTGATTTTTCACTCATCCAATATGATCTGTTTGATTTCACAAGTTACTGTCATTCTGATTCCGTTCTTTTTATAGAGCAAGCCTTTTCCCGCAAGAACCCTAACTATCTTTACCGATTTAATTAGATTTATTGAGAGAAACATAGAAATCTGAGTGGTTGAAATAATCAAGTCATCCGGGTTGTATGTACCAGATAAAATATCATTTTCAATCCTCTCTGCAACCTACGCAAGTACGAAATTCTGAGTTAGCATGGCACCTGCTTCTTTTAAAGTTATACAGTTAATGATTTAAGCCACTAACCAAACCTACAATATACCCTTTAACTTGTCAAGCTCCGTATTTTAGGTGGCGTTCTAAGAGTAATTTTATAGCTCTGAGAGTGATTTTTTTGTTTAAATCATTCGGAATCTATGTTCCATATAAACTAGTAATTCTCTTCATCTCTACAACTTATACAAGTAGAGAATTCTGAGTTCTCATGGGACCTCCTTCTCTTAACGTTGTACGGTTAATGATTTAAGCCACTAACCAAACTTACAATATACCCATTTACTTGTCAAGTTCCAAATTATAGATGATTGCTCTTTAAATAATTTAACATTCCAAGTGATTGTAATACTCCAATCATTCAGACTGTATACTCCAGATATAACGTCATTCTCAATCATCGCCGTAACCTTTGTGTACAAAAATATTTTTTAATTTTCATGAATCACATCACTACCGTTATACAGTTAATGATTTAAGTCATTAACCGAACTTACAGTATGCCAATTAACTTGTCAAGTTTCATCTTTGAGTTGAGTAAAACTTTAGGTGCCTCAGCCCCATTACTTGCTTCTATATTAAACAACTTGCCATCATTATTAGAAAAGAAATTCACTAGAAAAATCCCATGAATATGATTCCATTTGCAAAACCAGAGTTCTGTCCTATACTTCCAAATCCATGTTGGTCTTGTAAATATAGAACAGCTAAATGGCAATAAATAAAAAAGCAGGACATTGAATCGCCATGCTTTTTTCAAATTAAGAAATCAATCCTTTCTCAATAAATAACTTTTTAGATACCCCTTTCAACCAATATGTGAGTATCATCTACATCTTTTATAGAAAATCTACTTCTTATTGTTTTTTTCTCTTTCTAAAACAATTTCCGCTATTTCATAAGCATAATTATGAGGGTCAAATTCGTCATAGTTACTTAATACCGCAATAGATAATCCATCTTCTCGGAACCGTATGAAGTGTGAACTATAACCAACCCATCTGCCTGAATGTTCCAAGTATTGGCGATTATAACCATCTGCAATTTCCAATCCAAAAGCATACTCTTCATCATCAATGATCGTCTCCCCAGTTGGAGAAATTTTCGGACCAATTTCACTCATCCTTTTCGTTAAATCTTTTCCACCAACGGTACCTGCAGTTAAATTCTCTCCCCATATTACTAAATCTTCAACAGTTGTATGAGCACCGCCATCTCCTGTATGTTCCCAAGGGCTTTCATAGATTTCATATGTGCCTTGTTTATTCTTCAAGTACCCCCTAGCGATTGATATAGAAATTGGAAATCTGTCCACTATTGTTGTATCTTTCATATTTAAGGGGTTAAAAATACGCTCCTTCATAAATTCACGCAGGCACTTGCCACTCACCTTCTCTATTACTTGCGATAATAGAAAATATCCTGTATTGCTATACTCAAATTTAGTTCCTACTGGGAACCTTTCCATTTGATGCTTATTAAGGTGTTCTAGCGATTCTTCAGGGGTTAATTTATCAGTAAATTTAATATTCATTTCTTCAGCTATTTCCATAAAATCAACTAGTCCACCAGTATGATGAATTAAATGTCTCAATGTCACAGGTTCAGCATATGCACCTATAGAAGGAACAAACTTTATAATTGAATCATCCAAACTTAATTTCCCCTCTTGTTCTAAGAGTAAAATAGAAAATGCTGTGAATTGTTTAGTAATTGAAGCAATATTAAAAATTGTTTTTGTGGTTATAGGTAGACTTTCTTCTATCGAAGCTAAACCAACTGAACCTTTATACGTTGCTCCATTATCAAAACTTGCGATATATGAACATCCAGGCCCTGCGGCTGAAACCTTGCTAAACAATCTTTTCATCGCTGTGTGTGTCTTCTCATTATAAATTTTATTCATTTCATTCACCTTCCTGAATTTTCTTAGTAATTAAATTACAATAAACCCTTACTCATTTATAAAAATAACAATGGACACTTATGAAACTTTATAGCTTTTTCGACCTTGTTATAAATTTTATATATTTTCACTATGATAAAATCACTAAAAAATTAAATTAAATTTATTATAATTAAATATACATTAACACCTAATTAAATTTAAGTAAATAAAATTTAATTTCATTTAATTCTATTGCTTATTTAAAGGAATTACGTATATGAACAATATAAATGTTGACCAAAAGATTATGGAATACAGGTGATCGTCTTAAAATTTCACCTTATACAAAACATAAACTGGAAAATATATCTTTAAATAAGGTCATTGTTGTATTAGGAGTAACTACACCATTTCAAAAAATATTCAATATCAATTCTTGACATCGGGACAATAAGATATCAGTCCCTCTCTCTTCATTTCATTATGTATTTTGGATATTTTTTCCACTTCAAAAATATCGTAATTTTAGTACTTGCTATTTTAAAAAAGTTTAATATAATTTAACTATAAAATAATATTTAATATAATTTAATAATATTTAATTTAAATTAAATTTAAGATCAAAACTAAATTTAAATAAGGTGGCATTTTGAAATGAAGATAAAAGCAATTGCTATAGAGGATATATATCAAGAAATTTTAGAGGGTAAAAGAAGTAGGTTCCCAGCTAACACATGGAAAGAAGATGAAAATAGAGAACTGTCTAGAAGGGTAACGAAATATTTAATTGAAACAATTTTAATGTGGGACAAAGAAGATATTAAATTAAAATGGAACACACCTTTACTAGTAAAATACAAACTCCGTGGTGCACTTAAACATTGTTATAGCAATAGTCCCTATAAAATGATTGAGGATTTGTACCCGAATCAGTTTAAAGAATGGGAATTAGCCATGGCCCCCTTAAATTTTTGGACAAAAGAAAAAGCCATCGGAATATTAAAATGGATAATTGAGGAAAAAGATCAATTAACAAAGGAAGATTTATTAAAATTATATGGTAAAAAGTGGTTGAAACATAACAAATTGAGTGCTCCCTTAGTTATGTACTGGAATGGTAGCCCTTTCGCAATGTTAAATTCATTATATCCGAATCAATTTAAAGAATGGGAGTTCCTTATGGCTCCTAACAAGTTTTGGACGAAAGAAAAAGCGTTAAAAATACTGAAATGGACAATTGAAGAAAAAGAAAAGTTAACTCATTCTCAATTAACACAAATTTATAGTATAAAATGGCTGGCTAAGTATAAATTGACTTCCCCCTGTCAGATGTTTTGGGGCAACAGTCCTTATTCTATGCTAGATGAGTTATACCCTGGAAAGTTTAAAGAATGGGAATTTAAATATACACCTACTGGATTTTGGAACAAGAAGCGAGCATTAGAAGCATTGAAATGGACGATTGAAGAAAAAGAACAATTAACAGAACAACAGTTATTATATATGTATACTCAAAGATGGTTGGTAAAGCATAAATTATGGACACCTTTGAGAAAATATTGGAATGGGAGTCCTTATGAAATGTTAAACGCTTTATATCCAAATCGATATTCGAAGAGTATGCTAAAAGGTTATAGTAAGAATTAAAAATCAGGTTTATTAAAATATCTAAGGGAGAGTGGTTTTTGTAATATATTAGATAACATTTTAGAGACCTAAAAAATATAATTAAATATACAAAAATCCCTCTCATTCCTTTACAGATTAATGTACATAAATAATGTACATTCTATGATTAATCGCTAAATGTTGCTAATATGGGCTTTTTAATTATGTACAGATTAAATTTTAGTAGTCTCAGTGCTACTTTACTCAATAATAAGTTTGGACCGATACCAATCGTGCTTTCAATTCGCGTACGTTCATATATTTCTTGCTTGAACTTTAAGGCAAACTCGCATGTCCCATAGTAAATAAAGCCAAAGCCAATCCATTAAATATAAAATAACAAAGACAATTCCTATTATTTTATGTTTTTAAACTCTCTTACCTTACTCATTTCCATTTCATTAAAAAAGTCGATTCTCCAGCAACGGTACTTATTATTTAACACTTGAAACGTTATAGCTATATGATGGCTACAACTCTTTAAATATGAAACGAAACTTAAATATACCTACAAAAATTGACATTGATTTAAAGAATGAAAAACTACAACATAATATTTATATTAATCAAAATTCCGTTCTGTTATTTAACATGGGGTATCACCACATCACTATCAAACTAAGGTTTTGTACTATCTATAAAACGAAAAAAAAGCCATCCTTTCTGTATATTTCTACAAAAAGAATAGCGCTTTTTTCATTATATAGATACATTCCATAGTGTATCTTCATTGTTAAATGAAGGTTAAACAAGTTTTGTTACATATTTCAACCATAGCCCACCATCTTCAAGTTTTTCTACTTCTTTTAAGAAGAAATCTACTGGATGCTGGTTTCTATTTTGATTACAGAAAGAAAGTCTTTATTAAAACATATGGTTGCTAATTTAATTACGATCTTCCTTGCACCCAAGCAGCAATATCATTTATAACATACTCAGGTATATTAGCAGGACTATAATATTCATCCGGCTTACTTATTTCCCCATCACCCTCTGTAAAGAAATGATTTAACTTTGGATATAGTCGATAATCAACGTTATCTCGTTCTTTTAATTGTTCTTTCCAAAGAGGAATTTCGATTTTTGATTGAACTTGATAGTCTCTTTCTCCTTGAATAATAAGAAGCGGTGTCTTTTGTTCTTTTGACATTTCTGCTGCTTTAATTTTCCGGATAGAATCCCAAAATACTGCTGATCCTAAGTAAAAATCTTTTGGGGGATTCTGACTAGAGAAATTGGGATCATTTAATAATTCAAATTGCGATTTGTAGAATTTATATTCCTCTAGGTTCATTGCTCCAATAGAAAAAAGGTACTCAAATTGATCTAAAACAACGTCTTGGATCGTACGAGCTGGCCCTCCCATTACAATTGCCCCAGCAATATTTTGATTTTGGTCTTTTTCAATCATTTTCGGAAGCATCATTCCACCTTGACTATGACCCAGAATATAAATTTGATTCTTATCTATTAGAGGCTCATTTTTAAGAAATTGAGTTACAAGAAGAGCATCATCTGTTGTCTCTTTATCAACTGTATAAAAGGGACTGAATTGTGTTTTCAACCCATGTTCATATGTTCGTTTATTATAGCGAAGGACAGCAATTCCCTTCGATGCAAGACCTTCAGCTAAATCGCGAAATGGTTTTAAAGCAAACGCTGTTTCATCCTGATCAGTTGCTCCAGATCCTTGAACAAGAATAACCGCTGGGAAAGGACCCTTTCCTTTTGGAACAGACAATGTTCCTGGTAATGGAAATGCACCACTCCCAACTACTACTTCTTTATCAACAAATGATTCAGGCTTACTATATGACGGACGTTCTGCAACAGGACTAAACGACATGCTGAGTTGAAAATCGTCTATTTTTCCAGATGGATCTAGTTTTATTAGTAAAGGTACAGTCATTTGTTCAAAAACTAATTGAATCTCCACATTTGTATGAACAGGATTTGTCTCTTTTTGTGTAACCTCTCCAATTTCTATAAAAGAACCTGCTTGTAATTGAACTGGCAGTCCCTCCCAATAGCTCTTCAACCATTCTTTGGATATTATTTTCTGTAATGACCTTGAGGTTAAATCAAATGCAGATTTATAATCTTCACTATTCATATGGCGAATAAATGAAAGAGTAGTAGATATAATAGGATTTTCATCATCACTATTGTCTACTTTTTTTATAGTTGTGTTTACTTCCTTTAATTTCGAAATAAATTGGTGGTTAAACAGATAATTATATGTATCAGGATATAAGCTTGTTTTCAATACTTCCGTATTCCGTCCCTCATACAAACTTGAAGAACTCGTAAAATTTTCAGGTGAAATTACTTCCTCCGCATATGAGACTGAGGGAATTGTTATTGTACAAATTGCACTGACAAGTAATAACTTATTACTTATTCTTCTTTTCTTACCCATAATTATTGATTCTCCTTTCAAAATTAAAAATTTCTAATACAGTATGCCAACTATAAGGAAAATAAAAATTATCAAAGAGATTAATAATCTATTTTACGATCCCCCTCTCAAGTTAAAAAGCTATCATTAACAAACTTCAATAAAAAATGCCTTCCCCCTCTTTTTTTATCGTTGGATTTTCCAATGACCTAGAAGCACCCCACTAGATGCTTTCTTTAATTGTTCTCACTATAATTTACTTAGATAATTCTCTTATTACTGTAAGATAAATTTATTCTAGTTCCTAAATCCCACTTATTTCTTAATTCACTCATACCAATATAAAACCAAATAACCTACCATCAAAAAATAAAGAAAACAGGTTATTTAGCTATTCATTCCGTAAGCTTAATGCTCAAGTTAATCTTTTTTTCACACGGTTAAACTTTATTAAGAAAACCTTAAGGAATTTCCCTCTATATTTATAAGAATTTTTTTCTATACTGAATCATATAAACGAACAAGAGGAGAAACGTCATGAAGAAATTTGTAATTTGCATACTAGGAATAGGCCTCCCTATATACTTACTACCTTTCATATTACGCGGAGATTTAGACAGATTTAATCCGATTGCTGAAGAAAAAAATGTATACGCTATTGCGGAGGAATATGGCGTTCCAGATTACCATCATAAAGGAAGAGCTATGTACTCGCTAAAAGGTGTTGATGAATTAAGGAATGAGAAGGAATATAAAGTAGGAACAAACACTCCTAATGATTTTATAAGAAAAACTTACTTAAAAATTCATGTGAAAGGTAAGTATGTCTATTCCTACGACATTATTTCTGAAAAGGACATTCCGGAGAAAATAAGGGGCCAATTGGAGATAGCAAATAAATAAAAGAGCCAACTCGTACGAATTGGCTCTTTATTATCTCTCCCACCTACCGTTAGGCTATCTTCCTACACATGCTTGAGATGGGAGAATCCTTTCGGTAAATTTATTACATTCGCTATCATTGTTTTAATAACCATTCTTCAATTACTTTCACTGTTTCATCTCGTTGTGCTTTTGACGTAATTAAGCTCGCATTATCACCTTTTTGCTCACCATACATGCCAAAATGAGCATGGTTTCCGCCTTTTATCATGTGCATAGTTGCATTCTTTGACATTAACTTTTCATTGTTCTCTATTTTTTCTACAGTTGCTAAAGCATCTACTTCCCCATAAATTGATAACATCGGAAGCGATTTAGTAGAGAAATCCTCTGCAGGATACGAACCTAAGAAAATGATCCCATCTACCTTGTCTTCATGTTGAAAAGCATACTTAGAAATCATAGCTCCCCCCATTGAATGCCCCGCAACATACCATTTTTGAACTTCAGGATACTTTTCAATTACACTGTCTACCTCATTTATTCCAAGTATCGCTAAATTTAATGGTAACTTAGGCATTACTACAAAATGCCCATCTTTTGCAAGAGCTTCTCCTAAGTAACTATAAGCCTCAGCTTCTACTTTAGCTCCTTGATAAAAAATAATCCCCATTTTAGACTCTTTCTGTCCAAAAACTATATTATCTTCCTCTTTTTTATCATCTACTAACGACAAAGCCTCTTTCGTTGGTTTATAAGTAAACTGAGACCAAACAAAAAACGTAATACTTCCCATAAGTAAAATACCTAGTAAAGAGTACAGAACAATTTTCATCCACTTCTTCACATATATGCCCTCCCTAAGATGTGTATATTCTATACTTTAATTATTATTACTATAATTGTCGAATAATCTTAACTAATAAGTTTAGAAAAAATAATACGAGCCCTGAAATGCCGTTTTAACATAAATTCAATATATTATTTTAAAACGTAAGCTTCATAAGCTAAGCAAAATTTCATAAAGAAAAAGCCGATTTTTTTATCTTATAGGAAATCGGCTTTTGGCTTAGTTATTGATTTAGTAATAAAAAACACCTTTTAAGATAACTATGTTTATACTATAAACGTTGATCTTTCTGGAAATTTAGTCGAAAATGATCCGCATCATTGTAAACACCAAATTCATATCCATTTTCTTTATAAAATTTAATAATGTCAGGAAGAGCTTGTAATGTTTGTGCTTTTTCATGCATTAAAACAACTTCTACTTCTTCTGTTGTCTGTTTTTTTACATTTTCGATAATCTGAGTTGGATTGTCTTTTAATTTCCAATCATTTGAGTCTACTGTCCAATCCCAAACTTTTATTGCTGCTTCTACAATTTGATTCCGAATTTCCTCACCCTTTAATCCTGGTGCGGATCCATATGGCGGACGGACTAGTTTAGGAGTTGTGCCCGTAATATTATGGATAAGATCTAACGTTTCTTTCATCTCTGGTACAAATTGTCCCTTTTTGTATAGCTTATCACTATTATGTGTCATACTATGTGCACCAATATAATGTCCTTCTTTTACTGCTCGTTTTACATTTTCCTGAAAACCTGTATTTTGTAAATTACTACCTTGCATAAAAAATGTCGAAGCAACATTTTGCTCTTTTAGTACATCTAAAAATTTCCCAGTCAATTCGCTAGGACCGTCATCAAATGTTAAATAGACAACTTTTCCTACCGGTTTTCCATCAGGTCTTTTTTGTTTTGTCGGTGGTGTTTCCTTTTTCTTTTCTTGTTGTTGCGTATTAACTTGTTTACTACTTTCATTAGCTACTCCCTTCGCTGGGATAGAGTGCCATTTTCCAATTAAAAAGAAAGTGAAAAAGGTCGTTGCTAAAACAACTCCTAGAGATATTATTACCTTAGTTAATCGACTTGTTTTTTTCTTACTTTGTGATTCTTTCATTATTTTTCGATCCTTTCCCTATTAATTTTCATATTCATTATTTATAAGGCTGAATCATTAGTTTCAACCGGTGTTTACAATAAATAGATTAATAGAGATGGATAAAGATAAAATGCAGATAATGTCGAAATCAGTTAAAGAATAGCTTATTGCATCCACTCTTTAGAAAAATATTTGTTTTTAATTTAAAAACTGGATATACACCCAAAATAAAAAATACTACTCTTCCTAATTAAGATTTAGAAAGAATAGTATTTTTCTATTTGCCTATTTTATTACATAATAAAATAATTAATAATGCCATCCACAATACCTTTTTGCGATTTTGTTTGGAATTCTTCTGAATTCATTCTTTTTTCATCATTCGCATTAGATGTAAACCCTAACTCAATTAAGATAGCCGGAGAAGGATTTTCTCGTAAGACAAGAAAATCACTTCCATGAATGCCTCTATCACGGCTGTCTATATTTTGATCAAAAATAGCTTCTTGTACGGTCTTAGCTAACTTTTTATCTTTCCTTTTATTAGCTCCATAATGAGTTGTTATTCCCTTTACATTTATATCCTCAAAAGCATCATGATGAATGCTAATATAAAGATCCGCTGAATGGTCTTTAGCTACTTTGACACGTGCTTGTAATTCTTCTTTTTGCTTTGTTTCTGGAAGTAAGCTAGTATCTTTTTCACGTGTCAATATAACTTTTGCATCCGTTCTTTCTTCTAATTCTTTCTTTATATTTTGTGCTACTTTTAAATTAAGATCTTTTTCAATCGTTCCAAATTTCTTTCCTTTCGTCCCTTTATCTCCTCCACCATGCCCCGGATCAATTACAATTGTTTTTCCTCTTAATCGTAAATCCTCTTGTGATATATTTTTATGCCCCTTAGCATGTATGAAACTAACGCCAGTGCCTATTATTAATATAATAAATAAAAGCAATGTCACTCTTTTTTTCATTTTAACAATCTCCTTATCAGCTTTTCATTCAGTTTCTAATGAAAATAGTAATGAATGCTGATAAAGATAAAATGCAGATAATGTCGATTTTGTTTAAAAATGATAAAAACGTGTAGAACGACAATTCTACACGTTTTTATTTAAATAGAAGAAAAATAACACTCCATCTTCTGTATTCAAAACACCATATTCTGCGCCATGCAGTTCTAATATATTTTTTGAAATAGCAAGGCCCAATCCTGTTCCGCCTTTGGAGCGTTGACGAGACGTATCCCCTCGATAAAAACGATCCCATATTTTTTCTACATGTTCTGGCGCGATATGAGCCCCTTTATTTTCTACACATACTTTTACACGTTCATTTTCTTCTATTGTAGAAATAATAATATTCTCATGTTCCGGTGTGTAACGAATCGCATTCGTAATAAAGTTAGTAACCACCTGTTCTATTCGATGTGGATTTGCGACTACCTCAATTTTAGAAAGTTGTTTATGCACATGTAATTGCTTAGCTGTTATATCCGAGGTTAATTGCTCACATATATAATCAATCATCTCATCAATATGGAAAACATCCATTTCCATTTTATACGTACCAGACTCGAATTTTGCTAACTCCAGCATATCAATAATAAGCATATCCATTTTATCTACTTCTTTTGACATTGCTTTAAAGTAATACTCCTTTTTATTACTAGCAACACCATCCTCCAAAATTGAAATACAGCTCTTCATAATACTTAAAGGTGTTTTTAACTCATGTGAAACACCCGCGATAAATTCTTTACGTGTATTTTCTAATTGCTTTTCTTTCTCTATATCTTGCTGCAATTGATTAATATACGAATGCAAAGCCTTAGAAAGTGTATTAATATTTTGTGATAAAGCACCTATTTCATCCTTTGTAGTAATAGGTATTGTCTCTGAGAAATCTAAACCAGCGATTTTTTTTGTAGTATCATTTATTTGTAATAGTGGTTTGGCAATTTTATTTGAATAATAGAACGATATCAAAACGATTAAAATCAAAACAAAGATAATTAAATATACATAATAATCCTTTATCATTTGCACAGCTTCATCAACTGGCTGTAATGATGTCATAGCAAATATATAATTCACCTTACCATCTGCATCTATTGTTGGTTTGATTAATAGTTTATATTTAATATCATTTTCTTCATAGTCCACTATTTCTGTAGAAGTAATATTATTTGGTTTTTGATTTAATATTAAATCAACCTGAAATTGTTTTATTCTATCTATTAACACACGATTTCCATAAATAGAGTTAGTACCTACAGTCCCCTCCGGTAATTGCACGTTCTTAATGCTTCCTGCTAAATATAATTGCGAACTTTCTTTTGAAGATGCGTTTTTTTGTCCATATAACTTTTCTGATAGTTGCTTGTTCTCTAGCCCAACATTCTTCTCTTTTATTGTTAACATCGCAGGGACGACTATATCCCCCTTCTGTACTCCATCGATAATAATATGATTCCCTTGTTCTAAACTATATTTTATCCGTTGTATATCTTCTAAATTAATAAAACTATACAACGGTATCTGAATTGAACGTTCAGAAAAGGTGTTATTTCCGTTAGGATCTAACTGAATCTCTAAAGAAAAATCATTTGCATATTTTATATTCCCTACACTATCTAACGTTGTAATCCATGTCGCATTATCTTGGTAGAAATTTTGTTCCAACTCTTGAATCCTTTTCGCGTCATCTCCAGCTTTTATATATGCCTTTTCAAAGGATTGAATATTCGTTTTAATATCATTAACTTTTCGATTCGAATAATATTGCTTAAAAAATATGGTTTGTCCAATAAAAATAGTCACTAAAATAAGTGTGCATAATGCCGTTGTTAATATAAATAACTTTAATACAATTCCTTTTTTCATACCTGTCCCTCAAATTTATAACCAGTTCTAACAACGGTTACAATACAAGTCGCTTTTCCCCCTAATTTATGACGCAAATTACGGATATGACTATTAACAGTACGATCATCCCCAGCGAATTCATAACCCCAAATTTTAGTGATTAGTTGTTCTCTCGAAATTACAATCCCTTGATTTTGCATGAAATACGTTAATATTTCAAATTCTGTATGTGTCATACTTATGTCTTCCCCATCTACAGTTACTGTACGAGAAGGGAAATGTACATGGATACCACTACTAGTTAATGTGTCTGCAGTAGATACATTAATAGTGGAAGAATATCGGCTTTCAATTAATCGTTTTGCCCTTGCCAATAAAATAGGAGGACTATATGGTTTTGTAACATAGTCATCCGCTCCCATTTCAAATCCCAGTAAAGTATCATCTTCATCCACCCGAGCCGTTAGCATAATAATAGGTACATTAGATTTCTTACGAATTCGCCGGCAGACCGCCCAACCATCTAATTCCGGTAACATAATGTCTAAAATAATTAAATGTACCTCATGTTCTTCAAATATAGATAATGCTTCTTTCCCATCAATCGCCTCTAAGACGTTATATCCTTCGTTTAGTAGGTAATCCTTCATTATTTCACGTAAAATATCTTCATCTTCTACAATTAAAATTGTTCTTTGCATATTTCATCTTCCCCACGATTAATTTTATTTTTATGAAGAAATAGTTCATTTTATATTTTAACCAATTAGAAATCTTTCACTATTTCTGTCACTACTAAATGCAACATAGTTATATCAAGATAATAGCATGCTGATATAAAGATAAAATGCAGAGATAACTGTAATTCTTCAGCAAATAATGAAACTCATCTTGAATCGAAAGATCCATACAAAAACGCCATCCTTTCTGTATATTTCTACAAACAGGATAGCGTTTTTTCATATTAAAGGTAGAATTATAAGGTAATATCAATTATACGTAATACTTGATATTTAATTGATATTAGAACTTATTACTTTATATTTATCTTCTTTTGCAACATCTATAATTGCATCAATTTTTTGTTGTTCATTATTCAGCTCATGCCCTTCGATCCAAACTTTATATCCTATTTCTCCCACTACTCCAACTTTAGTTATAACAACATCTAACTGTTTTTCTTTTTGAAAATATTCAATAGCAGTTGCCTTTGCTTTTTCTTGAGTTTTTGGAAATTCTTTGTCACTTAATGGATCTTTCGTTGTTAATGTAATGTAAGAGACAAAACCAATAATAATTAAAGTTATGGTAGAAAGTCCAACTAAAAATATTTTTTCATTCTTCTTCATCCTTGTCTATCTTTTTTTAAAGACTAACATAACATTTATCGTTTTTCAATAAAAAAATATTGTATTTTATTATTTATTTATTGAAAATATCTACAACTTTAGACAAATATAAAAAGCATTCCTCTCACTATCCTGATCTTTATCTCAACTAATCTATTACATAATGTAGATTTATAAAAGAGTTTGATCATTATTAAAGAAATACAAAAATAAAAACCCAAATTTCTCTATATTAAAATCGAGAAATCGGGGTTAAGTTATTTTTTTATTTAAAACAAGTAACTAATTAACAATCCTGCTGATAATAAGAAGCCGAAAATCGTATTTGTCATCGCTGTTGATTTCATTGCGATGCGCATATATCCGGGATCCTTTGCTCCTTTTTGGAAACTTTGAATTGCAGAGATTGGCTTTTTCAAACCTAGGAACATAACTAATGCCCAAGGGCTTATATAACCCATCAATACAATTACGGCAATCCATAAATAAGCAATTAAAAAGGCTACAGCTAGTGTTACCACTGCTTTTTCTCTCCCAAGGAGGATTACCAACGTCTTTCTTCCACCTTTAATATCTTCTTCGATATCTCGGATGTTATTCGACATGTTAATTGCACCTACTAAAATCCCAATTGGAATGGAAATCAATATACTTTCAATCGTTATAGTATTCGTTTGAATAAAGAAAGCAATGAGTACAAAACATGTCCCCATTAACAGTCCAGAAACTAATTCTCCAAATGGAGTGTACGCAATTGGTAATGGACCACCTGTATATAAATAGCCAACCGCCATCCCAATTAAACCAATGACGACTAACCACCAGCTGCTATTCATACAAATATAAATTCCAATAAATGCTGCTACTACATACAATAAAAGCGCAACTGTTAAAACATTTTTTGGTTTCAATCCATGACGGACAATTCCACCACCGATGCCAACAGAATCAGCGGTATCTAATCCACGTTTAAAATCATAGTACTCGTTAAATAAATTCGTTGCTATTTGCAATGCTAAACATGCAACCATCATCGCAATAAATAAAAGCCAATGAATTTCGGCAACATAAAGTGATGCCACTGTCCCTAAAATTACAGGAGAAAACGTCGCCGTTAATGTATGTGGGCGCGTCATCTTCCATATTAATTTAGCGGAACTAATTTCTTTTTCATTCCCCATAACTCTGTTCAATCTCCCTACATTTTAAGTATAAAATCACTAGAAGTATCTTTCTTTCTATTTCTTGATTCACATCCATTAATTATATCAAATAAATGATACCCCTTCTAACAAATCTAATAATAGTAAAGTGAAAAATTTAAAATTGAATTACTATTAAGCTAACAAAACTAAATTCCTTTAAATGTGGTACCGTCACCTGCCCATCAACTTAAGAAAACAGATCCACCTTAAACGAAAAAACGAGCTTTTTTATTGCTAGTTAGGGCAAACCCTCATTCTGGAGGTAGCTCTATTTTCTTAGCTTGATAGCGATGTGATGTAAAATTAAGATTGTTCAAGTCGGAGCAAGGCACTCTATGATTGATTTCATTTTATAAGGAATCCACTGCAGAAAAAGAAAAATTTCATTTAGGAACTAATACCTCACATCCAAAAACAAGTGATACATGTACTAATTCTTATTTAATTTCATTTTTTATTAAGGCAGATTAAAAATGAATTAAAGGTGTGTGAAAAAATGGAGGAATTAAATCAAGTTTTAAACACTTCTGAAAAAATTCAGATAGATAATGAAAGTACATCAGATGTAGAACAATTATTAGACTGTTCTACTCCTTGTCAAAACGTCATAAATACTTCTGGGACAATTAGATTAACGGCCGGTACGAGTAATCCTTCATCAATTATTTTTCCAGAGCCATTACATGTTGGTGATACTTTCCCTGTAATTACAGATCCATTTTATTTAAAACTTAATGTTGCTCAATGTGATGCTCAAGCATCTGTAACTACTCCTTGTGGTGTTATAGAATGTAATGTTTCTGTATCTCAAATTACTGCAGTTGGAAATTTACCATTCTTTTTTGGATTTCCAGCTCAATTTTTTCCATGTACAGGTCCAAGAACAGGATTTAGTGCATATTTAAATGATGTTGTACAAATAAACAATGTTCTTTGCTATAACTGTGATGGATCTTTACCTCTATTATGTGTAAATGGACTTTCACAAGTAAATGGTACAGCAACTTTAGTAAGTATTCGTCGAGATAGTTCTTATATATATTTTGATTTTAATGTGGAGATTGTTTTACCTGGTTGCTAAAAAATAAAAAGCACTTATCTTTTTTTGAAGTGACCCCCAAAATCGGAACACATATCAAAATACCTAAACCACCTGTTCCCTATATTCTTTAGGGGATAGGTCGTTTGATTTTTCTTGAATTCGCACACAATTGTAGTATTTTTAATTCCAAGTGTCTCTATAATGGTACGATTTGAATACCCATTCTTTTTCATTTGAATCACTTTCCACTTTATTTCTTCAGAGTAATGAACTCTTGTCTTCAAATGAAAAAGAATTCAAATTAACTCCACACAACACCTCGCCTCTCGTATTCCATTCTATATTCAACAGCAGCTGCAATTTTGGGACTTGCAAACCTTTCCGTGATCCAAAGACCTAAATCAATTCCTGAAGTAACTCCTCTTGCAGTAATAATATCGCCTTGATCCACAATTCTGTAATGAAGAAGTTCTGCTCCATATTGACTAATTTCATTTTGCGCCAAATGGTGCATTGTTGCCTTTTTATCATTCAATATACCGGATACAGCTAGTAACATACCTCCTGTACAAACTCCAGCAACAATTGTTCCTTCATCGTGCATCTCTCTAATCATTTTGGTCAAATTACCAAGCTCTGCTTGCTTTCGTGCCCCATGTTCAGCTTTATGATTCCAGCCACCACCAGGTACAATTAACAAATCTGGACGATTATCCATTCGTAAAAAATCATGTAATTTAACCGTAACTCCAAACGAAGTAGTAACCGCTTGCTTTTGTTCACTTGATATAAGTTCAACCGTAAACGGAGCCCCTTCTTCTATCGCTCTTTTCAATACCTCAAAAGGTGCAAAGGAGACAAGCTCTCCGAATCCGTCAAACAATACAATTTGTATTTTCATTTTTAGAACACCTCATATGCTTTGTTTTATAAATCCCAAAAGAGAAGAAATGTTATCTACAAATTAAAACAATGAAGACAACCTCTTTCCCCTTACTCTATAAACTTTCAAATGTTCCTCTAATTCTCTCCCGTCACCTAATAGACTCATCGTCTTTTTAACGAAGTTCCAATTTAAACTACCGGATAACCATAGCAACGAAGAAAGTCTTTTATAATCATTTGAAGTTAAAATGTTATTAGCTTTATACCCTTCTAAAAATGCTCTAGCAACTTCCGGACATACTTTATGCAACTGTATTCCTTTCGTTCGAGAGTACCATTTTATTAAAAAGGCTAACCCTTCAATACGGTCAACATAACTAATAGATTCAAAATCTACAATTCCTTTTACCTGTTGACTTGAGCCCCATAAAACATTCAAAGGATTTAAGTCTGTTTGTACAATAAACTCTAATTCACTCGTATATGCGCAGTCTATATGATATTTAGCAAGATCTATATACTCCCGCAATTCCTTACATGCGCTTGTCTTGCTTTCTAACATATTAATAAACTCAACATACCCATCCAAATGAGATTTCTTCTGTACAGAGTGTAATATGTTCTCCTTCAATCCAATTAGACAATATAAATCGGTATTGTTCATCATTCCAAGCGACTAATGTAAATGGCTCCCCTGACCTATTTTTATTAATTTGCATAAAAAGGACTCCATGCTCGCGTAAATAATACGTAAAACGTACTTGCTCTATCAGTTGTTCGTTTGATAACGCCCCAAAAGCTGGATTGATTGTTCGCTTGCTATTGATAAACCGTGCGGAATATCGCTTTCCATTCACCATAATTTTATAGTGTAAATCTGTATTCCAGCTATTTTTATGTAGCTCTTCTTCCACTGCTAGTGAATGAATTTCTTTAAAATAATTTATTAATACGTCTTTTATTATGTGTTTCACCCTTTTTTCCTTTCATGTGAAAAAATTTTTATTACACGCTATTTTTTATGATTACTATCTCGATTACTCTAAAAACCAAAATTTTATTCATTGTTAATTACCAATAGTGTTTTTTTCTATATATAAATTTAATAGAGGCAGACTACCATTCTAACTATATCATTCTTACATAATATTCTGCATTCGTTGAGATAGTTGTTGTAAACCAATGCAGTAGTGACTATGTATAGAAAAAGGGCCAATCCCCTATACAATAGAAGATTGGCTCTTTCCTTTATTTACTCCCCTGTTTCAGAAAATCGTTTTATACGTTCCCCGATTTCATCGCGAACACGTTGAAATTCAGACCACTCTTTTCCTGCTGGATCATCAAATCCCCAGTGAACACGATTCACATGCGGAGGTGTCGAAGGACAAACAGAATCTGCATGACTACAAAGCGTAACGACTAAATCAGCGTTATTTAAAATATTTGAATCAATTATATCCGATGTTTGATTCGTTATGTCGATATTTACTTCTTTCATCGCTTTAATAGCATTTGGATTTACTCCGTGTGCTTCAATTCCTGCAGAATATACATTCCACTTATCGCCTACATATTGTTTGCCCCATGCTTCTGCCATTTGGCTTCGGCATGAATTTCCTGTGCATAAGAAATAGATTGTCTTTTTGTTTTTCATGTTGTTTTCCGCCTTTATTTTTAAATTATACTGGTTGATCATTAAAATATTTACGCTTAAACCAAAAAGCGACGTTTACAAGTGCAATCATTACAGGTACTTCAACTAAAGGCCCGATAACAGCTGCAAATGCTGCGCCTGAATGAATACCAAACACACCAACTGCTACAGCAATTGCTAACTCAAAATTATTACTACCTGCTGTAAATGCTAACGTTGTAGTCACCGGATAGTTTGCACCAATTTTTCTTCCCATAAAGAAAGAAACAAAAAACATTACAATAAAATAGATTAATAACGGAATTGCTATTCTTACTACATCTAGTGGTACGCTAACAATCATTTCCCCTTTTAAAGAGAACATAACGATGATTGTAAATAGTAATGCAAGTAATGTAAGTGGACTAATCTTAGGTATAAACACCTTTTCATACCATTGTCTTCCTTTTAACTTAACGAGTACAAAACGTGTCAACATACCTGCTATAAAAGGAATTCCCAAATAGATAAATACTGATTTCGCTACTTCTCCCATTGTAATATCGACAATAGCCCCTTCAATTCCTAACCATTCTGGAATGACTGTTACAAACACGTATGCATAAACAGAGAAGAATAACATTTGGAATACGGAGTTAAAAGCCACTAAACCTGCTGCATACTCTTTATCCCCATCTGCAAGGTCGTTCCAAACAATTACCATTGCAATACAACGTGCTAAACCAATCATAATGAGCCCGACCATGTATTCTGGCTTATCTGGAAGAAAAATAATTGCTAAAACAAACATAAGTACAGGGCCAATAATCCAGTTTTGCACTAAAGATAAAACCAATACTTTTACATCTTTAAATACCCGGCCCATTTCCTCGTAACGAACCTTTGCTAATGGTGGATACATCATAACAATTAAACCAACAGCGAGCGGGATAGACGTCGTTCCAACTTGTAATGTATTTAGTCCGTCTACTACACTAGGAAACACAAACCCTAAACCAATCCCAACAGCCATAGCTAGAAAAATCCATAGTGTTAAATATCGATCTAGAAAAGATAAACGTTTCATTTTATTTTCCATCTCCTATTAACAACAAGAATTTTTTTCTACTACGTTAGAAGTCGTGCAACAAGATGGATCTTCAATTTTATGAACATCACTTTCTGCTTTTGTATAAAAGAATTCCCACTCGTTCCCATCAGGATCCGTTACCCAAAACTTATCTTGAACCGCATAGCAACAAGTCGTATCCATCTCATCACGTGCAAAGAACCCTTCTTTTTCTAATCTTTCTTTATGAAATGTAATTTCTTCAGCTGTATCCACTTGAAAACCGAAATGATTTACCTGATTTCCGTTCACTTCATCTCGTACGTTCAGCGTGAAATTAAGTCCTGGCGTCTCTAATAAAAATTTTGCATAATCCATTTTCACCTTAACTGGTGACACACCAAATACCTTTTCGTAAAATTGAATAGACTTCTCTAAATCCGTAACATTTATACCAACGTGAACATATCTCATAGCTTATTCCTCCTCTATATATGTAATTAATCAATTTTTTTTGATTAATAGTGCGAAATTTTAACAGCAGCTACCTTTACCTGTTTTTCTAAAAATACAGCACAATTCTTCTGATAATAAATTATTTACTTCCGCATCATTTAAATCATAATAACTCCACGTACCTTTTGTTTCTTTTACAATTAAACCTGCATCTAATAAAATTTTTAAATGATAGGACAACTTAGATTGCGTCATTTCAAAAACCTCTGTTAGATCACACACACAAGTCTGTCCCCGCTGGCAAAGTTCATACATAATCTCTAAACGCTTCTGATCCGCTAATGCTTTGAATTTTTTCTCATAGAGCTGAAAATCTTGCGCCACTGTAGTTCACTCTCCCTTCATCAACTTTTTTTGATATTTATAGTATATACGCTGTTTAGTTCTTTATGCAACTTATTAATCAATTTTTTTTGATTAAAATAACTCAACTTCCTCTCATCATATCCATGCCACCATTAAAAAAGGTCATAGCCTTTCCAAAAATGAAAAACTACGTTTCTTTTTACAACTTAATAGTTACAATATTTCCGAGGAACGGAGTCTCTATAACTGTTTTAAATTTTAATTTGACCATTATAGAGTAGTGCCCCATCACCATCAAGCTAAGAAAAACAAATACCCCCAAATGAAAAAAATCGATATAACGCTTCGGCAAATAAAGATAACTCTTGTTTTTGGTGCATATTCATAAAAAGCACGTCACCTGTTCTCATTAACATAAGAGAATAGTAATGTGCTTTTAATTTCAAAAATAGTCTAAATCCTTAAGTTGATGGTTGTAGGGCGGGACCCCAATAAGAACGGTATCTAATATCTAAGGTTGTATGAGAGGTGTTAGTTCCATTCCAAAGGCCTCAGCCGACGATTAACTCAAGTACCGATTTCGGATGACCCCCATGTGATGAAGTTCGTGTCCTGCGATGCCGTATGCGAGGGCGCGCACCGTAATGCTTAGGTCGTTGGCTGTGCCCTTGCGGGTCCACGCCTCCACCGGTAGCCCACGCAGCAATGTGATCGTTGATTGCCGTACGGCCCGGTAGTCTTCGGCCAATTGCTCGGTTGTCCAACTTCCGAAAGGAGGCATGAACAATTCCTGATCAAAACCAGTCAGAGGCGTCTGGTCCCCTCTTGCGAACCGGAGCAGGCGGTAGGTCATGACGCGTTCCGAATCTGCAATGTGGCCCACGACTTCTTTCAGCGTCCATTTTCCTTCCGCATACCGATACGCGTACTGGCTTTCGGTCAACGATGCCAGGAGCTCGGTCATTTGCTTTTCCTGGGCGAGCAGAATGTCGATGATGTTACCGTCCGGCACCAAACGGATATATTCGCCGGAGTTCCCGGCGTATTCTTCTTCTGACGGTCTTTGATTCATGCGTAGTCACCTCTTATATGTAGATATAGAAAATTATAGCACTCGTCTATGTCTAATAAATTCGCGAAATGATAGAACTCTCCTTCTAATAATTGAGGATAAGCAACTATTTAGTTTGTCGGTCGCCACACTATCCTGATTCGTTAGCACAATAAGCAATGTTAATCAATAATGCATAAAGTGAAACTTTAATCAGTGGGGGTTTTCTTCATCCCCCACTGATTATTAGTTGAACCAATCGGACTTTTATGGGCAGTTGATCCCCCACCTAACTTCTTTGCTTTCGCTGAATTTTGAGGTGGGGGTCTTACTGCCCATTAAAGCGGGATAAAAATTATCTGTTATACAATATTTCGAAGTTATTAATATATATAGGTAACACCTTCTTTTTTAAATTTAAAAATGAATTTTCAATTATATTTTGAAATGAACCGGAGTAAAACACACTAGTCTAACTACTTTTTTATACAAGATTTTATGCAAAAAAGAATAGCGAAGATCCCTAGAATCTCCACTATATCAATGATGTATAAAATCTTGTATAAGTGATAAATAGACATAGAGACAAAAAATTTAGTGAAAACCAGGATTCTATGAAAAACTTGCTACCGATAATGAGACGTTATGTTAACCGAGCATGAATAGAATATTCATCATTTTCCCTCTTATATTCACTTGTACTAGAATTAAACTAGTCTTCAAACCAAAATAACACTTCAATAGGTGCTTTCAAAACCTTCGCAATATCATAAGTAAGTTTGAATGAAGGATTATATTTTCCATTTTCGAGATTGCCAATTGTTTCTCTTCTGACACCAACTTCATTGGCTAAATCTTCTTGAGACATACTTAGCTTTACCCTATATTCTTTCATTCGAGTTTTAAGTGGCATCTTGCATCCCTTTCTTTTCTCTACGCTCAAATATTTCTAAATTAATTATGAATGTACCTAAAGGTATGAAAAACGAAAATATAACAAAGAACCGAATTACATGTAGATTTTCAAGAATAAAAACACTTAAGAGTAGTATACTACCTAATACTAGTGCTATGAAAAAGGCTCTTGTAGCTGCAAGGCGGACATGTAGCATAAAAAGCTCATCTGGTACGACTTTTGCATATGCGAAGAAGAAAAAGAAACCGAAAAAATAAGATGCCCATGAAATATTACCTAAAAATGAGAACGGACCTAAAAAACCCAAAAAACCGAGAAATCCTAAATAAGCTAATTTATTTTTCATATAAACCTCCTGTGTGATATATTTCGCTCTTTATGATATAAATATATCACATTAACTTGGAAATAAATAGAATTTAAAACGGTACATCTTTGTTTCAAATTAATACTTTTAACTTCCGCTTTCGAGAATTATGTACTACCTTGTAACAAAATGCTCATTTTTTCGTTTTAAGGTATTTGCGTTTCTTAGTCTGATAGTGATGGAGTGGGACCCCAAACAGTACGATTTTATTTCAAAGACACAACGATCTTACTACACACTGTTTATTTATCCCACACTCTCATCTGCTAGTATTACTATTTTTTATTACTAATGTTGCCGTTTCACTCGGATGGCTAAGAGGAAAATGATGGCCATATGGAACAAAATCAACCTTACCAAGATGCGATGGAGCAGAATAGCCTCTGTCACAATCCCCCCAAATAATGTGAAGATTATACTTTGTTACTTCATTGAAATCACCTTGATCGTTTTTCAGTAGTAAACTGTTAAGCTGAACCGTAGTATTTAAAATTCTAGGAGAAGTAAAACTGTTACTTATTTTTTCGATATAATGTTCAGGGATGCTCTCCATACTTTCAAACAAACCATTACTTAATAAATAGCGCCCTATCAAATTAGTAGTTGCCAATTTTAATGTCCATTTGTTCATAAATTGGGGGACATTTAGCAATTTAGCATTTTTTTTAGCAACAGGTGGCTGAAGTAAAGTGATTGAATACTTCTTATCTATGTACTCTTGTACCAATGCTTCCAGAAGAATAAACGCACCGAATGAATGGCCAATTAGATGTGCACCATTAGTAGCTTTCTCCAATAACTTTTTCACTACATTCAAATAGATATCTAGAAGATTTTTCTCTTGTTTAAAAGGAGAACGTCCCAAACCTGGAAGATCCAAGATCCATACAGGTTGACCAGTTTTTTCATGAAGTTCTTGTGCTAAAGGAAATAAATCCTCTCCATCACTCAATAAACCATGTAATAAAATAAACGGTTTACCCTCTCCTTGTAATTGGTAAAGGGTAGTGTTATCACATAATGTTCGTTTAAATAAATGATTATGCTGGCCATTTTGATGCATCATTCGATAATCCAAATCAGCTACTACGGCAGGGAAAAATTTCATTACACTCGTCTTCTTAAACCAATCTCCTCCCATAATTTTTTTCGCTGAAACATTTGAAAATTTTCGTTTTGTAATAAAATTCAGTCCATCCGAAGGGATTTTTGTTATTTTACTTACTCCACTATTCATAATTGCTTTCATAAGTGGCATTGGGACAGAGATTTTTGGTGCCCTCATATTCATACTTTCCGACATAATACTTAATAATTCAGCAATGTTCTGATCGTGCTGTTTGTCTTCAACAAGTGTATATGTTTGAATAATCGGTTGTTCCAATCTGAAAACCTGCACAATAAACTTCGCAAGCTCATCGTTTGAAATAAGTGGTAACCTATATCCCTTACCTCCAGGAATCACTGGCATGAGACCTCTTCGCATACTCATCACAAGCAAACCTAATCCTGCTATCTGCTCTGTACTCCCTGTTTTACTACTACCGACTACAGTTGGCGGATTAATTACAGAAAGCGGATAACCTACTGCTGATGCCTGGTGACGGATATAAAGATCTGCTAAAAATTTTGTTCTCTCATATGGATTTTTTATTTTCAAATAATTGTTTCCTTCTTTAAACACATCAATTGCAATCTTGCTATTTTTATCATCAAAGGGACTCATATAACCTACAACATGAATAAATTGTTGCAAGCCCTTCAATTGATGAATGCTTTTAGCTAATTCACTAATGTGTTTGGCGCCATTTAAAAATACGGAAGCTGCCTCTTTACTTGTCGCTTGAATATCCATGGGGCCTCCTGCGTGAATAATCACATCCGTTTTCAATACCCTCTCCTTATCTTCAGCACTTAGACCTAAATCTATTTTCGTCAAATCACCTTCAATAAAGTGCATAAATGCCTTTTTTAAGATGCCTCTTTCTTGAAAAATGCGTATTGCTTTACTTTTCGACCTTACTAAAAGAAGAATTTTAACATCCTCTTTGGCTAATTCTTTTACTAATTGCTTTCCAATAAAGCCTGTTCCACCAGTTAAAAATACTGTTCTCATATAAAATCTCCTTTTTAGTACTAATTAGTACTAATTTGATGTAAAAAAAATGCTTCTTTTATCGAAGCAATTTTAAAAAATGATCTGCTGTTTTCGTAATTACAGTTGCATCCTTCAATGTTTCTGAAATAAATAACGCTCCTTCAAGATTTGTAATAAAAAGTGATGCAACCTCATCAATATTAATCGTGTTTCTGAATTCTCCATTCTCTACCCCTTGTTTAAGTAATAGAGAAACTTTCTTTTGTAATCCTGTAAAAAAAAGACCTATTTTTTCTTTTATTTGCGTGGCCTGTTTAGGACTTTGAATATAAAGAGTAATAAATGGACAGCTCCCCTTATACTCTCTCGACTGAACTCCTTGTGATAATTGCTTTAAAAACAGTTGGATGCGATCTTCAACTAAAAATTGGTTCTGAGAAAGTACGTCATCAATTGCAGATTGATACATTTCAATCCAATAATCAACGACCCCTTCTAATAATACTTCCTTATTAGAAAAGTGATAATACACATTAGACTTTGAAACTTTGCTTACACGTACTAATTCATCCATACTTGTATAAGCAAACCCTTTTTCTAAAAATAATGTTGCAGCTACTTCAATCACACGTTTTTGATTCATTAATTTTACCTTTTTCATAACTAGAACTATATAGTACTAATTTAAATGTTGCAAGGATTTATTTTAATTTAGAAAAAAGTTTGATTAAAAAAGTTCCACTAACATTGATTTTACTGCAAAAAAATCTTATTTTGAATAAAGTGGAACTGAACCCCGAAATTGTTAATTCACTATCGTCTAATAGGGGTCACCATACATACCCATCAACTTAAGAAAAAGAAATGCCCTCAAAACGAAAAAATGAGCGGCTTCTCAAAATAGCTATCTGTAGAGAAAGAAAATTTTAATTTAGGGGGATATGAAAATATTAGCTTGATGTGTATGAAGTAGTGCCCCTATAAACAAAATCCTCCAGAAACATCTAAAATTTGCCCTGTTACCCAGCGGCTATCCGAAGAAGCAAGGAATGCTACTACATCTGCAATATCTTCAACTTGCCCTATTCGTCCGAACACAGATGAATTCGTAGCAAAATTTCGTATTTCCGAATTATCTAGCAATTTCGCATTTATATCTGTCTTCGTATATCCAGGCATAATTGTATTCACTGTTATACCTCTTTCTCCAAGATGTTTAGCTAGAGGAAGTGTCATCGTATTTAGTGCACCTTTACTTAAACCGTATGCAATGGACCCTGTAAAACCGATTCGTACTTCGGCCGATGAAATGTTAATAATGCGCCCTTCTGCTCGTAGTAATGGTAATGTTTGCTGAATTAAGAAGAACGGTGCTTTAATATTTACGGCCATAATTTCATCAAAAACTTCTTCTGTCGTATTTTCAATTGTTCCTTGTGTACCTATCCCTGCATTGTTTACTAAAATATCAATCTCTGATGTACCAACTCTTATTTGTAATTCATTCTTCAATTGTTCTACTATCTTTTTGACACCATCAATTGAATTGAAATCCGCTTCAATTAAGAATGCCTTTCCTCCATTAGATTCAATCTCACTAATTGTTTCATCTGCAGCTGCTTTATTTCGGCCATAGTGAATTGCAACTAATGCACCGTCGTTTGCCAATCTCATCGCAATCGCACGACCAATACCGCGACTCGCCCCTGTTACTAACGCTACTTTCCCATCAAGATTCTTCATTTTTTCCACCCTTCCTAAATTTTCGTTTATTAAATCCTATACTTATATTTTTAAGCAAATACTAATAATTTTAAATATAGATTTATAGGTAATTTAGTTCCTTTACTTATGATATTATAGTTATAATTTACGATTTACTTTAGAAAATAAAAAAGGGGGGCTATCCAATGCAAAACACAGTAAAACTAGATGAAATTGACCATAAAATTATGAACTTGTTGTATGAAAATGCGAGAATTTCTGTTTCAGAAATAGGACGTATTATATCCATGACGCAGCCTGCTGTAAAAGAGCGCATTAACAAACTTGAAGATCAAGGCGTTATAGCTGCATACCGAACGAAATTTGAGCCTTCTAAAATTAATAAGAACATTCAAGCATTCATCATGTTTAAAACGAGTCAATGCTCTGATTTCATCCAATTTTGTAATGCCGCTCCCGAAGTAACTGATTTATATCGAATTAACGGGGAGTTTAATTATATGATGAAGGTCATGAGCGATTCGATGGATTCTCTCGCTACATTTTTAGACTCCTTAATGCAATTTGGATTATCGTCTCCTTTAATTGTTTTAAAGAGTGAGTTTGAGGAGAAATTGTCGTTCTGATAAGAGGGTACTAAGATAAAGATACCGAGTGTATGTGGAAAAATTCTTATATAATGAAAAAAGAACCAGCCATAGGCTGGTTCTTTTTTCATTCAATTTCCTACTAGAAAATCCAGAGATACGTCTCCTTCTCACCTACCCCTGATTCCTCTGCTCCTCCCTAAACTCCTCCTTCACCTTTTCTAACAAACCTTCTTCTGTAATTAATCGATACGCCGTATTTGCTAGTGCTTTTGCGGATGTAATTAGCGCTTTATCTCCTAATTCTGAACGTGCTGCTTCTCTAAATTCATTCGTATGCGCAATTAAATCATCTGGACCGATTTTAATGTACGGATGAATTGTCGGTACAACTTGGCTTACATTTCCTGCATCTGTTGAGCCAATTCCTACTCTTTCTTTACGGTTTACCTCTTCACCTAGTAGTTCTAACTCTTCGGCTACGACGTCATTAAATGTTTTTGTTACGAGTAGTTCATCGATTTCATTTTGGAATTGATGAATTTTTACTTTTGTGCCTGTTGCTAACGCTGCCCCTTGTGCAATATTTCTTACTTTTTCTGTTACTTCCGCACATCTTTTTCTCGTTGCTGCGCGGATGAAGAACCTTGCTGCGCCGTAGTCAGGAATAATATTAGGTGCTTTTCCGCCCTCAGTAATAACACCATGAATTCTCACATCTGACGGAAGTTGTTGGCGAAGTGCATTAATACCGTTATAAAGCTGGATAATCGCATCTAATGCGTTAATTCCTTCTTCTGGTGAGGCCGCTGCATGAGCTGTTTTTCCGTAAAAATGAAAATCAAGTGGATCGACCGCTAGTGATGGACTCGTTGGAGCTGTTTTTCCGCTCGGATGAATCATAAGCGCCGCATCAACATCTTTAAATAAGCCAGCTTTCACATAACTCGATTTTGCGCTACCATTTGGCCCGCCCTCTTCTGCTGGTGTTCCGAACACGACAACTTCTCCCCCGATTTCCTCAAGCGTTTCTGATAACGCGATCGCTGCTGCAACGCTAATTGTGCCAATTAAATTGTGACCACATGCATGACCGAGTCCTGGTAAAGCGTCATACTCGGCTAAAAATGCGATAACTGGTCCTTGTTTCCCGGAACTTTTTCGTGCGATGAACCCTGTTTCATGACCAGCTATATTGTGCTGCAACTGAAATCCTGCGCTTCCTAACAACAAACTTAACGTTCTTGATGCGTAAAATTCTTGGTTACCAATCTCCGGATTCGCATGAATATTATGACTTGTTTCTATGTACTTTTCCTTATTTCTTTCTATACTCTCTTCAATTGTTTTTCTTTGTGACGTTACTCCTGTCGCTCCCATTTTTCTTCCTCCTTTTATTTTCACGTAAAAAAGCCTCTTTCTAAAAGATAGAAAGAGGCTTCTGTATATACAGTCAAAATGAGCTTCTTTCTTATCTTTCAAGTTACCTTGCTGGAATTGGCACAGTATTCATAAAGAATCCGCTGCCGAGGTGTCATAGGGCCAGTCCCTCAACCTCTCGTGATAAGAATTTTCATAAAATTGTATTAAATTATTTTCATTCTAAGTTCATTCCAGGCAAAAGTCAAGGAATTCCTATCTGAATTTACCGAATATCTAAAAACCCTTTTAATACGCCAATTGTTTCAGGTGCTTGTAATCTTGCACATACGTACGGAAATTCCATACTACCTTCAAACATCATTTGAGATGTAAGAGGTGCTCCTGCCCAAAAGATTTCATCATCGATTACGATAAACGGGAATGCTTTATTTTGTCTTTGTAACTTTACATTTTTTAACGGAACTGGTCCATCACTATACACTGTTATTTGCGCATTTGTACGCATTAACGCTTGCCAGACTCGCTTATCCACTTGCTTTGTACTTGGAAGTGAAATAATAATTTTTTGTTTTGCGGCTAAAATATCTTTCAATAACCCTTTCGGCTCTTCAAGATTCATTTCCATAAACCAGCGTAAACGTTTCGAAATTTTCCGCTCCCACAATTGTCTTGATGTCGTGCGATCATATACATCTCCGTGACGTTCTATATGAGCTGTTAATTGTGATAACGCTTGTTTTCTCGAAAGGTTTTTACGCATATAATGGCAATCTGATAATTGAATGAACTTCCCTCTCGCCCTTGTCACTGCAACGTTGACGAGGCGATGATTTTTATGGTCAAAGAATAACACGCCAGGTCGTTCTTGCGGATAACTATCCACTGTATCAAAAATCATCATATCTTTTTCAGAACCTTGAAACTTATGAACCGTCGCCGCTAAAACTGGTATGTTTTGATATTTCGTTCTCTGCAACATTTCTCTAATGCACGTTGATAAAAAGCGGGACTGTGCCCTGTAAGGCGTAACTACACCGATAGATTGAACACCGTCTAACAATCCAATTAACATCATTTGCATCGCTACTAAACCAGACATAATATTAAAACGAGAACCGGAAGCTGCGTCTTTTAAAGAAAAGGCTCCCATTAAGCTCGTATCAAATAAAACACTCGCCTCATTTGCGAACGGTTGCAGTTTCGCAAGTTCTTTACGCTCTGAAACAGATGGATGATCGTACACTCTATTTTTATAAATAAATGAATTCGTAAACTTCGATATATCCGTATGCATACGTCTTTGCTCCTGCAGCATAAAAAGGTTCGGATGTGCTTCTGATTTATTTACAGAATCAACAATCCCTGCATGATAAAACATATCTTCACCGAGCCATTTTCGAACGAGTTCATGGTTCGCCATCGCAATCGGAGGTAACTGTAAAAAGTCACCACAAACGACAATACGTTTCCCAAGTGAAGCAGCTAATGCGATTTGCGGAACATAAGCCATACTTACTTCATCTACGACAACTAAATCAAATGTACGCTCATAAATAAGTGAATCAATTGCACATTTCGATAAAGTTGCGCCGATTACTTTCGCGTTTTCAATGTATTCTTTTTCTACTTCTTTAATTTTCGCTTTTTGCTTTCGAAGATCACTTTCAATCTCTTGTATACGCTTCTTATCAGCAGAAGTCGCTTTATATGATAAAATCTTTTCACGAAGATCTTGTCGTGTCTCTTCTAAATAGAGTCTTTCTTCTCCCCAAGATCCATTCGTCGTTTCAACTAACTTCGATGCAAGTAACGTTTCATGATTTCGTATATGTTCATGTTGACTATAACCGTAACGAACAATTTCTCCAGGCGTCCATTTCTTCTTCTTCTCAATTTGCTTCGTTACTTCACTCATTAATACGTCTACTGCCGCATTACTATGAGCTAACACAAGTACCGATTTTCCTTTTTGATAATGAGCAGAAATAATACGCGATAAATTGTAAGACTTCCCTGTTCCCGGTGGTCCCCACACGTACGTTGTTGGATTGTAAAAAGAACGATACGCCAATTCATTTTTCGTATTTTTCATCTTTTCAATATGTTTCGGACTGCTCGTCCCATCAACAAGACGCTTTATACGATTACGTTTCAGCTTATCTTTATGAGCTTCTTTCAATCTCTCTTGTAGTTGCTCTAACAATTGCCACGGTTCACTGTATAAAACAGCTTCTCGTATTTCACCTTGTATATAATCATTTAATTTCAGTTCTATTTCTAATCCATGTACAGATAATACTTCTCCTGTCGCTTCCTCACCATCAAACTCAATTCGAATTGGTGAACCTTCAGGTAAGCTTACTTCCGAAATAAGCTGAAATACGTATACTGTACTTTCATAATCTGTATATAAAAAACGACCGTTAATGATAGAGATTTTACTACCACCTATCGTTTTCCAATGTTTAATTTCATATGCTAATGCATAATGCCACTCTTTCATTGTTTCCGATAATGAAGGAGTTTGAGTAGTTGTATTCATCGTATAATCTCCTTCCTTCTCCCCAAACATACTTTCTCACTATACCATATAACACTCTAAAATTTGTAAGGTTTTTATCTTGCTTATTTTCTTAATTTTCAATAATATATTGTATATAATTTTCAGAAAGAAGGAATCCACATGCCAGTTAGACGAATCGAACACGTTGGACTTATGGTTACAAACTTAGAAACATCTATTTCATTTTATAAAGAAGTAGTTGGCTTACAGCTCATTAAACGTATGGGGCACCCGAATCCAGACTTAAAACTCGCTTTTTTAGGTGTGGAAGAATCGAAAGAAACGATACTTGAACTCATTGAAGGTTACAACTCTTCCCTTCCGGCAGAAGGAAAAGTACATCACATTTGTTTTAAAGTGGATTCATTAGAGGATGAAATCGAAAGACTACAGAAACACAGAGTAACCTTTCTACTAGGAGAAGAAATTGAAACATTACCAGATGGAACACGTTACATATTCTTCGCTGGTCCTGATGGAGAATGGATTGAGTTTTTTGAGACGGAGAGATAAAGTAAACCTTTATTTTGCGGGATAGAAAAAGAGCCGGAATTCCGGCCCTTGTTTTTACAAGTGCATATCCAGTAACAATAAAACATACCTCCAACCTGAGAATTCACCAAGATTAAAAACACAATCCTTTTGTTAGGAGTAGAGAATGATTAATACAATCTATATTATTATTTTTTGGATACTTATTCTATTTCCAATCCTGTATATAATTAAGATACAGCGCTGGAATATAAAAGTGGCTGCCGTATTTGTTGGAAGGATCCTATAAAGTATTATCTTTTTCATAAATGGAATGGTGTTAGGAATGCAACGAAATTGGTCAGAGCCTCCCTATGAAACAGAATGGGATTTCTTTATAAAGTCTTTGCAACATGGGAAAACGGATGCACTTATAGAAGTATTACTTCTAATTATTATCATTACTTTGGATTTAGCAATTATATTTTATTATAGAAATAAAAAGAAATAGGATATTCTCTCCTATTTCTTTTCTTAATGGGGTAGCGCCACATATCCATTAAGCTAATATTTTGATGTCCCCAAAAACAAAAATTTTATCTCTTCAAAGTTAGTTGTCTATGAGAATTGAGTTCATTTTTTTGTTTTTGGATATTTACTTTACTTAGCTTGATAGCAATGTGGTTCTACCCCTTATAAATGTTATAAAAATCTTTCAAATAGCTCTAACTTGCACAATGCTTCCCGTTAATATAATACGCTGATTCTGTGAAAACCGTAAATACAACCTCTACTTCTGGAAGTCCAAAATCCATTACATATGTAGTAATGGCCTTGGCAAATCGATCACGAATTTCCTGTCCACGCTCGAACCATTTCACTTCAATAAGAGGAAACGCTTCTATTTCTTCTCCATTGAATACAAACGTAGAACTTGGTAGTTCCAAGGTGAAATTATCCGTACCACACTCACAGATATCTGCGAGCTCTTCTACTAATGGCTTGCTTATGCTTTTTAATTGTTCAATAGTAATTCCACGAAACACAACATGCGGCATGTGAATCCCTCCGTTAGATAGCTTTATATTTGCTCACATCATAACACAATTTATTTTGCTGCACTAACATCTATTGGTACATTTCAATGACATTCTTAAGAATGATCATATGTTATTGAAGCAATACATGTATTGTAACCTGAAAAATAATAAAGGGGTATTGTCACATCGATATCAAACTATCAAAAAGAGATGACCCTAAATTAAAAAACACGCTATTCTTTCTGTAGCATCAATTCAAAAAAGAAGGGATTCCCCCCTTCTTTTTTAAATTCCGTGTCCCTCATTATTTACTATAACCACGATTCAGTTTAGTTAACTTTTCATTGATGTGAAAAATTCTTATTCTAATATCTTTAACACCAGATGCTTGCAGTCTGTTTTTGTGCATTTCGGCATATTTTTCAGCATCTTGTTTTTCTTCAAATACATAGATGCCTCCAGCTTCTTTCGTTTCTTGATTCTCCGTCCATATTTTCGAATGGAATCCTTCTTCTTCATTAATACTTTTTGCTAAATCCCAAAATGCTTTTTCCATTTCTTCACCAAAAGGACCTTCAAACGGAAAATCAACTTGTAATAAATATGCCATTTTTATTCACCCCTTTTTCAATTCGAATGCATGTAATACCTTAAATGAATGCTACTATTATTCCTGCATTCATTTAAGATTTCACCTGCTTTTTCACAGACACTTTTATAAAATAATTACAAAATGATAGCAACTTAAACGCGTACATTTTAACGGCTTAAGATTATGTTTAAAAAATATGATACAAACTTACCCCTACACTAAGAACAAACAAAACAAGCGCAGGTATCGCTTTCTTAAAGGGATCTTTCGCTAATACGATAAGAGTTAATGCAGCTGCAAGCATCGTACCGCCTAACAAAAATCCTGCCAATAAAGCTACTGTCGGGAACCAGATTCCTATCAACATTCCAATTGCTCCTACAATCTCAAAAGCCCCAGTTAAGAAATTAAAAAACGAAGGTAAACCAAATCGTTTGAACTCATCTGCCATTTTCCCAGATATAATTTTCGTACCTGTCATTATAAAGAATAGAAACAAAACAACTTTTACAATATTAATTAATATTAAAATAGTAATCACATCTTTCTTATTTATTTGATAAAAACTCAGTATTGCTCAGATAGTAGCTACTATCCTTTCCAATATTAAAGAGATGCAAAGTACATGCTATAGCATGTATAATACAGAAATTTGACTGCAACAAAGTGATCCTGAATCAAACATCATACAAAATAAAGCTATCTCCCCATTCCTTCAAACAAATTACATGCTATAGCATATATAAGACGGAGTTTGTTCCTTATAAATAGTATAGCATCAATAAGGAACACATATTAATAACGTGTATCATACAATTTGTTTAATAATGATTGTAATAATTTGATCTCTTCTTCACTCAAATTACTCGTAACGAAATGGTGAGCGTCTTTCACTACAGGCAAGATTGTGTTTTTTAACTCGTCACCTTTTTCAGTTAAAAAAAGGTTGTGTGAACGCCTATCTTGGTCATTCAAAGCCTTCTTTACAATCCCTTTTCTCTCCATTGACTGTATCATTCTTACGACAGTAGTTTGATCTTTATCAATAGCTTCTGCTAACTCTTTTTGAGTAGTGCCCCTTTGGCTACAAAGAACACTAATAATCCCCCACTGCTCTGGTGTAACTCCAAAAGGCTTTAATTTCTTAGTAAAATAATTAGTCATTTTCACATCAGTACGATGAACTAGATAGCCTATTAAATCATGTAAGTTCATATATCACCTCGATAAATTAAAATATAAAAGGGTATAGCATATCAATCAATTATTCACAGTGCATTTGCTTGTTTTACTTACTATATGCTATAGCATATATATTAATGTAGGTCATTTTAATTGTCAAATGAATTACCTATTGTTTTTCTACGGCAAAATTCATTCAAGCGGTTATAGAGGGTATACCTATCCCCCATCGATTTGACACTGTGCTAGAAACTGTTAAGCCAGTGCGCAAAAGTTTAAATTTCAAATCACGTCAAGAAATTGGTTAACACCATACCCATCAAACTAAGATTATGTAACTTTGGTTTCATATAAGATTTTTTCTTTTTCTACAGTATCAATCCAGCTTATTAAAAATAAGAAAACCCCATATTCAATAAAAAATACAGGGTTTTTATAAATCAGTTTATTTTGTTTAAAGTTATACTTAGTCGAAAGAAGTTCGTGAATTAAATATTACTTATCTAACTAAGAAGAATTTAGATTCCAGCCCAAACATCTTTTCCATATCGCCCTTCGTCTTGCACACGTTCCAACCAATTCCTTGCTTCTTGTTCACTGACTTCATGAATTTCTTGATAGGCTTGACAAAGGGTGTCTTCTACGTCAGGAGCCATTTTACTTCCATCACCACATATATAAAGATGCGCCCCATTATCTAATAACGAAATTAAATTGATTCTATCTTGTTTTATTAAATGCTGTACATATGTTTTAGGATATCCTTCTAGGCGGGAAAAAGCTATGTGTAAAGAGATTAATCCATCTCTTTCATCATTTTCTAGTTCTGTACGATAGAGATAATCCTTTTCAGGATGACGACAACCAAAATATAGATGTGCTTGTCCTAAGTTAATACCTTTTTGCTTTTGAACACGACGCGCTTGCAAGAATCCACGGAATGGTGCAACTCCAGTACCTGGTCCAACCATGATAATTGGTGTTTCTGGATTTTCAGGTAATTGAAAGTTTGATTGTGGCGTTCGAATGAAACATATAATCTCATCTTTATTATGACGCTGAGCTAAATAATTAGAAGCGACTCCTTCATATGTCCCTTCCCCACTCCATGCAGGTGCATTAACAACACCAACTGTAATGCTCAGACGATCCTGTGCAACGAGTGGAGAGCTTGAAATAGAATAGTAACGCGGTTTGAGCGCAGGAAGAAGTTCTAAAAAGCGTTCAAATCGGATTTCACAAGCCTCATACTTTTCAAGAAGGTCCAACATTGACATACGTTTCTTTAATATTTGTTCATGATAAACTCCCTCTTCCAATAATAATTCCAATTCCTTTTTATGAGGAGGGCATGCTGTAAATGTCACCATTTCTCGTATTTGTGCTCGAGTGGCTGCTTCTTGAACTTCTACACTATAACTAAGAAGGTCAAATAAACTAACAGGACTGTCTAAAGGTATGTGATTTACACTTCGTCCACTTGCACTCAATATGACTTGATCCTTCCCATTTAATCCAAAGCGTTTTAAAATTCGGTTGACATTTTTCTCACTATTAATTGGCAGCACCCCAAGGTGGTCACCTTCTTGATACGTAGCGCCTTCTGGCAAGGATATCTCAATATGTCGCGTGCTTCTTTCACTGCTAGATGATTGAAGTTCACGATTTTCTAGTATAGATGCATAAACTGCTTCATATGTTCGCGCAAGAGGAGATCCTCCAAGACGACTAACAAATTGTAAACTTAATGTACTGCGTTCTTTCTCAATGTTTTTGTTAAGTTCCAATCCAAATGCCTTCATCGCATCAGACCACATACTTTGTTTCCATTGCTCGAGCTGTTCCTCGAAATCACCACTTGCATCCGCTTCTCCACGTGTAGAAAATCTTGTTGCTCCTTTTTGAGCCATTTGCTCATCAATGTATCTTGGAATTCGCTGATAAGTACTAGCCCAATTATGATCTCCACAACCAAAAACTGCGTATTGAACACCTTTTAGCTCATCCGATTTTAATTCCTCCAACCATTGCACAAACTGCCCTGCATTACTTGGTGGTTTTCCATTATAAGAAGAAGTTACAATAAGAACCGCCCCTTCTTTTGGCAGACTTCCAATTCGATCGTTAAGTGCTACCACTTCCGTTTGAACACCTTCTAAACTAGCTGTATCTGCTAGTTCTCTTGCAATACCTTCTGCTACCCCTGTATCCGATCCATACAGAACAAGAAGCGAAAGATTATCGGCTCCAATAATAGAAGGAGTCTTCTGAACTTGCTGTTCGATTTCATCGTTTTTCAGTTTCTCCTCTATAGGCGCAAGAACAGTAGTATGGCTAATAGTTTGATTTCGGGGTAGAATCCTAATTTTAAAATCACCAGGCTTTAGCGTTAATGTTTGTTTTACGTCCAGCTGATAGTCTTGATAATCGATGAATTCAAAATGTTGAAGAAGCATCCCCATTACGAGTGTGGCTTCATGAAGTGCAAACTGCATACCGATACATGCTCGTTGACCATTTCCAAATGGCTTATAAGCATGATGGGGAATCTTATCCAGCTCTTCAAATCGTTCAGGTTGGAATTCTTCCACATTGTCTCCCCACGCGTCTTTATCCCTATGTAGCTGTGGAATAAGAACAGAAATACGATCTTCTCCTTTCTTAATTGGATATTTCCCACCAATCACTGTATCTTCTTTTGCATAGAGACTGAATGCTGGAGCAGTAGGCCATAGACGTAGCGATTCATTTAAAATCATCCGGATATACTTTAATTTCATAACTTGTTGGTATGTTGGAGTGGGATCTGTTAAAACCCGATCTACTTCTTCATAGGCTTTTTTCAATTTATCTGGATTCTTTAATAAAAAATAGATTGCAAAAGATAATAATCCACTTGTTGTTTCATGCCCAGCTATTAAAAAAGTGATAATTTGGAAACGAATATTTTCATCATCTAATTTTTCACCAGTTTCCGGATCCTGCACATTTAACATACGGGAAAGTAAATCATTTTCTTCCTGATTTCCACTACTTTTACGTTCAGCAATAATATTATCTACTAAAGAAAACATAGATTGAATATCATGCTGAAATTGACGTTTCGTTCTCCACATGAGTTTGTCTTCTATATCCAGCCGCTGTAATTGGTGCATCGCCTCATCTAGAGCACGGCTCATGCTAGTAATAAAAGGATGAGGGGTCTCACGATAATAGCTATTAAATCGATAATTAAAACCACATAGACCAATTGTATCCAATGTAAGGCGAGTCATATCCTCTGGAACATCTACGTTTTCATTCGGATTAAGCCGTGCCCATTTTTGAACGAGTTGTACAGCAATATCAACCATCATAGCATGATAATCTTTCATTGCTCGTTGGCTGAATGTAGGCATCAAAATATTATGAGCTTTTTTCCAGTTAGGCTCGTGAGTCTCGCTTGTAAATAATCCGTCTCCAGCAAAGGCGCGAACTTTCGCTAAAGCACCCTCTATACTTTTATCAAATCTTGTTTCGTCACAGACTTCTGCTACCAGTTCATGTCCAGAAACGACAATGATGGTATCACTTAAAGTTTGAATTCGAAAAATGGGACCATACTCTTCCGCTATCTTGATAAAGGATAGGGTCGGTTTATCTTTATCGATTAATGGGAGATTCCCCAGCAATCCATATGTTTTCGGTTGAGGAATGGCAGATACTTTTTTATCCATTAAAAACACCCTTTCAAAAAAGCATGAAATAAAATATCCCATTCAATAAAAAGAAGATAGCAATGAATCACCTGGGATAAAGATATGTAATTGATTACCTTATTTTATTTTTTCCCTAACTATTCACGATTATGATATTGCTTATAAGGTTGGTAATCTAAGTTGTTTGTTGATATTAGATTTATAACTTGCAGAGAAAATACTAAATTAAAATGAAGCGTATTATTATAATGTTTATCAGAAATTGAGAGCTAAAGATTGTAGTATTGGGAAAACCAGTAGTTCCTAATGTCAATTCAAACAAATACGATAAGCAAGTATACTGTGTTACTAATGAAAAAGGATCTGATATGAATATCAGATCCTTTTTACTATATATAATTATTTCACTGGTTCTTTTCCAAATTTAAATACCAGCGCCTTAGCAGCAGAAATTTGCATCTCTTCATAGTCTAACTAAACAGCAAAAACTTATAGGAATCATGATCTTAAGTTTTATTTTACTCTACCGATTTAACCTCTCGACAGCTTCCGCACTTGTATCTACACGTTTAACGAAAAAAACTAATAGTAGTGCAACAACATTCATGCCAAGCGCTACATAGAATGAATATTGAATTCCGGATAATAAAGCCTTCTGAGTTAACATTGCCTTCGTAGCCTCTGTGAAGGTTGTAGGATCTACATCAACCATTAGACTTTCAGCTTTTGTTTTTGTTACAGAATTCATAATCGTAACAAGAATAGCAGTACCAATCGAACCGGACACTTGTTGAGCTG
This sequence comes from Bacillus sp. AC266, assembly GCF_979253805.1. NCBI lineage: Bacteria > Bacillati > Bacillota > Bacilli > Caryophanales > Bacillaceae > Bacillus > Bacillus sp. AC266. The sequence goes on along the minus strand of NZ_CEEDEC010000001.1, from coordinate 326,849 downwards.
TATTATTAACAGCTGTACCGTGCGGATTTAAGCGCGTTGGCAATTGATTAAGACCATTTGTCATAAGTGGCATCATCACCATCGCCATCCCAAACATCCGCAGTGTGTAAATAAGAATAATATGCGTGTGACTAGAGTCGAGTTGCAGGTTTGCTAGCATATAAGTTGAAACGGCTGTAATAGAAAGTCCTACTATACCAAGAATACGAGGGCCATATTTATCAAATAGTTTACCTGTAATTGGTGACATAATCCCCATTATTACCGCACCTGGAAGCATCATCAGCCCAGAGCTCAGCGGCGAAATACCGCGGACGTTTTGTACATAAGCTGGTGTTAAAATCATACCCGAAAACATGGCCACTGCGTTAACAATCGCAATTACAGACGCAAGTGCAAACATTGGGTACTTGTAAACACGTAAATCCAATAACGGTTCATTCATTTTTAATTGGCGGACAATGAAAGTAACTAGGGCAATAGCGCCTATGGTTAAGGTTGTTAAAACAACTTTATTCGTCCAACCGTCGGAGCTTGCAGAACTGAATCCATATAACAAACCGCCAAAACCGATAGAAGATAATAGTAATGAGAGATAATCAAGTTTTGCATTTTTGTTTTGTCTCATGACATTCTCCGATTTCCAAATCCCTAACAGTAAGCTAATGATTGCTAACGGTAAAATCATTTCAAAAAGCAAACGCCAGTCATAATACTCTACAATATAACCCGATAGTGTCGGTCCAATTGCTGGAGCTGTAATCATAACTAATCCAAAAATCCCCATTGCTGTTCCCCTTTTTTCTCTTGGAAAGCTTACTAGCATAATATTCATTAACAAAGGCCCCATGACTGAAGAACCTGCTGCTTGAACCATCCGGCCAGTAAGTAATAAACTAAAGTTCGGTGCTAAAGCCGCTAAGGCCGTACCAAAAATAAAAATCACCATAGATGTAATAAATAAGCTCCTATTGGAGAAGCGGGTTATTAAAAATGCTGATGCCGGAATTAATATACCACTTACAAGCATATACCCTGTAGAAAGCCACTGGATCGTCGAATAATCTTTAATGTCTAAATCCTTCATTATTGATGGCAAAGCTACATTTAAAAGCGAGTTATTTAGAAATGAAACAAATGCCCCAATAAAAAGGATTACAAGCATTAAATATGGTGGTTTTCTTTTATGTAATGTTTCACTCATATATTCATTTGCCCCTTCATTATAAATTCCATTGATTCATTTAAATCTTTTGCATATCTGCACAAGAATACATTGTCCTTGCAGTATTTTGCCAAACTCTTCGAATGGATATTCTCTTTTTAGCAATTCTACTTGCTCAACATAACATTTTAAATTTTTTTTGTTGATTAAACCTTTATAAACACGTTTGTTAACCGAAATTAAATTAGGCTGAAATAAACAAAAGGAGCAACTGAAAATACCCTTCTAAAAGCCCCCCATCTAACTTTTTTGCTTTCGCTGAATTTTGAGGGGACGGTGTCTTACTGTCCACAAATAGCGGAATAAATCAACAAGACCACACACCCATTCCTTTAAATACGGGCTTGTAAATCTAGTTATGTAACCATCCATAAAAAGGAATATTACATAGGCTAAGTCTAACATTACATTTTTAAAGTGAGGGGAATAAGCTTATGCACCAATATTGGTATTTGAATTCAAATGGAAACGGGGAGCAATATAATAACCAAATTTCAATGTCATCATTACATTCACAACCTCAAATAACTAAAGCTCAGGGAATGGATGGTCTGAAGGTTCCTGAGAATTTGAGTTGTCGAGTCTATCCATTTGGTTGGGATTCACCAGCCAATTATACGGGTTTCACTCCCGAGCCCCCTCCCTTCCCTTTAGGTCAGCCAATCCATTATGCAGGGATGATGCCCCAAGGACATCCTGCTAATTGGGCTCCATTACCAGGCCATGCAGGTTTTAATTTTCAAAAACCTCCCATCCCCTGGCCCCAACCATTCAATCATACAGGGATGTTCGCACAAGGTCATATTGCCGCTTTACTATCACCGCCAGCCAAAGCTTTTCATTTTAATACCAATAATAACTGGGGTGTTTTGGGAAATTCTCCAGGATGGGGGAATAACGGACAGCCAGGAATGCTTGGAAACTTACTGACAGCAGGAAAAGGAACCATGAATGGAATCGGAATGCTTAGTAGTCTAATCGGTATGGGAAAATTCTTCTTTTAGTTAATTAGAACGGGAGGATAGGTCCATAGCTCAAACATGCCCCCTCAATGTATTTATTGTATGGTTCCAGTACTCCCTCCAAGTTCGTTTGCTAGTCAAGCGAACTTAATTAATAAAATACAAGGGAAAACTTTCATCTTATGTATAAAAGGATCTTTCAATTAAAGATCCTTTTATATTGCTCATTTAACTAAATAAATTGGTTAATTGCATAACGCTCTTCTAACTTTCCTTGCGAAACTTAGCGGATCATCAACGTCTTCGATATTAACGTAAATTAAATTCGGCTCATCACATAACCACTCATTGTGTATAGACGAAACGATTATTCCTTGTTTAATAATTGTAGCAACAAATTCAGTAACTTCTTTTTGTAAGAGCGCTATCCGACCTAGACATAATGCCTGTCCAGTTTTATTATCTCTTGATTCGAATGAGAAGGAAGTTGTTACTCTAAAACGTTTTCCTAAGATAGTTGCTTGTATTTCATCCCGATTTATTGTTGCCACGCATTTTCCACCGGCGAATCCTTCTTGGCCACCGATAATTCTTGCAAACTGTTGACAAATTAATTCATCATTAATCGCCATGCCTTTAATCATCCCCCTTTTACTGTTAGGTTATGAATGAATACATCGGTCTGAAACGGTAATGAATCTATTCTATTACAAAAAAGATGATAGCAATCTAACGAAATCTATTAGCTTGATTACTTGAATTAACTCGGCTATTATATGTTAAAACATTTTTAAAGAGCATAAAAAAGACACCCTAAGGTGCCAGCCTCCAACTTGAGAATCGTATCTATGTATGGAGAAATTTAGAAAAGACAATTACTACAGATAAGGTTCTAGCTATAATTTATAGAGCTCTTATGCCATTAATTAATTACATTGTTCATCATAAGAAGAATCCCGTTATATTACTTTCTGACCAGTCTCGTTAAAGCCATCCCAATAAATCCAGCGCCCATTCCTATTAGCCATCCAGCATGAGTATCGCCTAATATAGATCCCACTCCTCCGCCAAGAAACATGCAGCCAACAAATACTAATCCTCCAATTCCCCAATTCGTCCGTTCCATAATTCAATCACACCCTTTCAATAAAACATATGCTTTTAGCTATCTAAACTTTCTTGCATAGGATGGTTAATTTTTTTGCTTAGGTTTAGCACTTCAGGGATATCTGCTTTCAAATTGGATGCTTAGTACTCTATTTTATAATCTAAAACATTGTTTATGGTGTTAACACCACATGTCTATAAATCTAATAGAAAAGGTTTCCTCAAAACGAAAAATTAGAGGCTTTTATAGCAATGAAGTTCATTTTTCTTTATTTAGCTAGCCGGTAGTTTAGTTTAATAAGTCCAAATGATAAGATAGATGCTTTTTTAAAGGATAAAAATGGTGGCTGAGAATTTAAAACCGTTATCAATTATGGCGAATATGAGACTTTTAGATATATTTATTAACTCAATTGTTCTTAAACTAACGGAGTGCTAATGTTAAATAAGTAGCATTTTTTACTTCCGCTAACGAGAATTATTTAAATAAGCTGTCCATATGGGCAGCTTATTGGATTTTTTCAAATACGCGATATTTTATTTGTCGATAATTTTTTAATCTTCATTATTGATTTCTATTGTACCTGTTCTAGCACTAACCTTTAAAATATTTAATAGATTATCAGGTGTCTTGATTTCCACTTCATATTCAAATTTAGATTGTGCTAAGTTGTCATCTTCTAATTCGAATTCTTTTTTCACATTAATAATTTCTCCATTTGTATGAGCTAAAGAAATTTCACGAACTTGTTTCTCTGTATAGTTTTCATTCTTTTTCGCATAATTGTAGCCCATACCATAATATCCACCAACAATAGCAATACCACTTACTAAAATAGCAATTACACTTATAATTATTTTCTTTTTATGTTTTAACATTTCCATCCACTCCTTAATAATTAATCATTTATTCCAAATCTTGCTTCAAGTACATTTTCTGCTTGCTCTAATTGATCTTCAAGTATATCTTGTTCTCTTTCTTGTATTTGATATTGTTCAACAGTTATCGTTCCAGCGTGAAAATCTGCTTCTAGCTGATCATCAGATAGATCTATCTTGTCATCTAATTGGTCAATTTCTTTTTTTGCTGCTAAGTACGTATTTAAGTTATCTTCTTTTGCTCCAACTGGTTTCGTATTATTTGCCTTTTCTACAATAGATGTGACTTCGTTTTTGAAATCTTGTGTTTGCTTAGTATCATTCATAGCAGGCCCTGTTTTGTGTGGTTCTTGTTGTAGTTGCGTACCTTCTTTTTGTGATGTATCTTTTTCTACTTTCAGTTGTTGTATTTCTGTATCGTTATCAGCTTGAGTAGAACAAGCTGTTAAGAATAAACAAGACATTGCTCCAATCATCATCCATTTTCCCATTATGTTCTCCTCCCTTTACATGTGCACCTTATCCATGTCCTTATATTACTGAACAAACATTAAAGGAAGATTAATGCGCAAAAAAATAAAATGATATAATTAAATAGTTTCTAATCTTTCTTTAATGTTTCGGAATTATAGTGATACATATAAATAAGAAGAAAAGGAGAATGTTAATGCGAGTTCTTATTGTCGAAGATGAAAAAGACTTACAAAATATATTGGTAAAACGATTAAATGCAGAATATTATAGTGTCGATGGATGTGGGAATGGAGAAGATGCTTTGGATTATATAAGCATGGCTACCTACGATTTGATTGTGCTTGACATTATGATTCCCGGAATAGATGGTTTACAAGTATTACAAAGATTACGTGCGGACAATAATACAACTCCTGTCTTGCTTCTTACAGCTAAAGATACAATTGATGATCGCGTAACAGGACTCGACTTAGGTGCGGACGATTATTTAGTAAAGCCCTTTGCTTTTGATGAGCTGTTAGCAAGAATTCGAGTGTTGATGCGAAGAAAAACAGGAAATACATCTAATGTGTTTGAAATCGCTGACCTAGTGGTGGATTGCAATATGCATAAAGTAACAAGAGGAGATCAAGTTATCAATCTTTCCAGTAAAGAATTTGCTATTTTAGAATATATGATTCGTAATAAAGAAGTTGTGTTGACACGAGATAAAATTGAGCAACATGTGTGGAATTACGACTATGAAGGTGGCTCGAATATTATTGATGTTTACGTCCGCTATCTTCGCAAAAAAATTGATAGCCAGTTTGAAACGAAGTTAATTCATACAGTACGAGGAACTGGTTACGTATTGCGAGTAGAATCATGAAAAGACTATCAATAAAAATGAGAGTGACCCTATGGTATACGGGGCTAGTTGTAATTATTATGGCACTCGTGTTAGCTTTTATTTTAACTTCTTCAGATAAAGTTTTGCTTTTTAATATGAAAAATCAATTGAAGAGCACAGTAAAAGAAAGTGTTGAAGATATCGAATATAAGCATGGGCAGTTAAAGATTGACGATGAATTTGAAGCCTTAGAAGATGGAGTAAATATCATCATTTATAGTAAACAAGGTGAGCTGCTGGCAGGACATAATCCAACAACCTTTAATAACAAGGTATCGCTTAAATCCGATGAAATACAAACCATTAAAGACGGTAATAAGGAATGGATAGTATATGATTTTCTCCATAATGTAGGCGGCGATGAGCAAGTCTGGGTTCGTGGCATAATGACCATGAATCAATTATCATCGACCATGAATACGCTTATTGTGGTAACACTCATCTCATTTCCATTACTTATTCTCATTGCAGCAGCGGGAGGATATTTTATTACGCAAAGAGCGTTTCGACCTGTGCAACAAATGAGTGATTCAGCCAGTGAAATTGGTGATGGTAAAGACCTTTCGAAGAGAATTAATTTACAAGGTTCATCGAAAGACGAAATGTATCATTTAGCACAAACCTTTGACAAAATGTTTGAGCGATTGGAGACATCATTCGAAAGTGAAAAACAATTTACATCTGACGCATCTCATGAATTAAGAACACCAACATCTGTTATTATTTCGCAATGCGAATACGCTTTATCGCAGAGGAATAATCCGAAAGAAATGGAAGAATCGTTAGAAGTAATTTTAAGGCAATCGCGTAAAATGTCCGCTTTAATCTCGCAACTCTTATTATTAGCACGAGTTGACCAAGAAAAGCATAATACTTTTCAATTTGAATGTATCAATATGAGTGAATTAACGGAAATCGTTGTAGAAGAGCTTTCATTAATGGTTCAAGAAGCTTCGATTAATATAACAACAAATATAGAGGAAGACCTGTTTATTAAAGCAGATCAAACATTGATGATGCGTTTATTAATGAATTTACTAACGAATGCGATTGCCTATAGCAAAGCGAACGGCACTGTGAATATGCAACTGTTCCGGGATGAAACCAACATAATAGGTAAAGTCTCCGATAATGGCATAGGCATCAGCGAGCAACATATTGTGAAAATATGGGACCGCTTCTATCGAGTTGACGCAGCACGAACATCTTCAAACAATGGAAACACAGGTTTAGGATTGTCGATGGTAAAATGGATTATAGAACTACACGGAGGAGAAATTACCGTTGAAAGTGAATTAGGAGAAGGCAGTACTTTTACATTTAAACTACCTATTGAAAACCGAGCATAATGTATGCTCGGTTTTAGCTTTAGAATACAGATTGATTAAAAAGCTCTCTTCAGTCCTTGTTTAATAATTGTAGCAACAAATTCAGTGACTTCCTTTAATCAACATAGATCATGCACTATGGAATAAAGTGAAACTTTAATCAGCTCCCAACAAACTTCTGTACCCACCTAAATTTTGAGCTGGGAGTTTTACTTTCCACAAATAGTAAGAAGCTAAATATATAGTAAAACCCCAGAAATCCAAAGGTCTCTGGGGCTCCATTATATATTTAGCTCTTTTTGCTTTTTATTTTGTTTATGTCTATGCAGCAATTTTCGACTTATGAGAGAAATCAGTAATAAGATCAGTATTAGTACGAAAAGTTGCATAAATGATAAATCAAAATATTTAGCACCTGTAACTATTAAAAGTGTAGAAATCGTACCTTTTACAATGAAAAAAATAATAATCCATAATCCGCCTTTTTTCCAGTTCATTTTTATTTTACCCTTTCCTACGCTTAAATTCTTAAATGGGACACCTTAATAGAAATCTATTATATTAATAAAAAAGTAAACTTTTTCACAAAAATCATGTCCAATTACATGCGACGATTTCATAATAAATGAAAATGATATTCAGTGTCAATTTTATTGACTATTTGAATATCTATTTATCATCTCAATCTCTTTCTACTTCGTTTCTTATAGGCAATGAACTCTTGTTTTCAAACAAAAAACACCTCCATTGAATTTGCACACTAAATATGCGAATTCAAGAGGTGTTTTTTCATGTACCATCAGATAAGATTTCCTGCTTTATTTATTTCTTGATACGTAGCTATTTTCTAGTACACAATAACTGGATCATTAGTGTTCAAACTATCATATACAGTTTTTGCAACATTAGGAAGAAGGTTTACACACCCGCCTGATCCCCCTGTTAAATAAGCATTATTTGCCCAGTCTTTTCGCCAGCCTGCATCATGGAATCCTTGGCCGCTATTTGTGAATGGAACCCAGTAATCTACTTTAACTGCATAATCAGCTTTACCTACTGCGCTGCCTTTCAGCGTGTATGGTGTTCGTTTATATAGAACGTACCACACACCTGGTGATGTATCTTCACTCGTGCTATGTTTACCAGTTACTACATTTGTTGTGACGACTAATTTCCCATCTTTATAAATCCAAATTTGTTGATCTGCAATTGAAACTTCCGCATACGTGTCTCCGATGCCATTATTCGATGTTGTTTCATAACCGATACCTTCCTTCTCCCAACCATTTCCATGGATATTAGAAGCAGATAGCGATTTTTCACCCTTTTCAAAAGCTTGTTGAACTTGTTTTGTTTCTTTTTCAACATCTAGTGCCCAGCCGTAGCCTTGTCCTTTTACTGATATGACCGAACCGGAATGGGTTTTAAAGCTGAAATTTTTATTTAATGTTGATTTAGCATTATTAATTTCAGCAATCTTATTCTTAATGTCGCTCGCATCGATTGTAACTTTCATATCCTTTGACATAGAGGCATTCTGAATTAAATCTTTCGCTTTTAAAGGATACACTTCATTCTGCACTTTATACTCAACAGACTGCCCAAGAAGATTCTGTAGTGCTTTCTCCTCTTTTTTGACAATCGGATCGTCTTCTTTAATAGGCTGTATGTATGTAGACTTCAGATGAATTTCGCTTTTATACTTCTGCTTGTCGTAATCTTTCAGTAGACTAGTAACGTCATACTGTTTTCCATCAACGCTCTTCGAAATAACAACTTTTCCTTGTTCAAGCTTCGCCATAGCATCTTGAGGCGCTTTTAATTTTTCATTCATAGAGATGAGCTTTTCTTCTACAAGTTTTTTCATCGTTTCACTACGATACTGATCCGCCTTTTCCGGTAGCACTGAATATTTTTTTTCCTTTGAGGAAGGGAAAAATGTCCACTGGCTTTTTAATAGTTTCTTAACTTGAGGAAAATCTTTTTCCGTAAGTTCCGTTTTTGTATCTTTTTCATCTAAAATTTGTTGTTGATCAACATAGACTTTGTTTTCTAGTCCAGATGTTTTTAATTTCTGTATTGCCTGATCAGCGTTCAGACCACCGACTTTTGTGTCATTAATCGTAACATTTGAATTGAAGTGAGTTGCCTGATAATAACTCATTCCTCCAATGAGAAGTACAATTACACCAACACCCGCTGCAATAAGCTTCCAATTTGTAAAACGTTTGCTTGATCTTACTCGTTTTCTCTCAACTTCTTCAACTGATTCATTTATTGGATTATTGTTCATCAATCTTTCCCCCGTATACATTAACGTCAATCGATTTTAAACTAAAACCATTGACTAGTGTACCTTATTTTTCCTAAAATTTCATTATTTTTAAAAAGATTTTATCGCATTTAATTAATCAACTTTAGTTTTTTAATAGAACAACACATTGAATAGTCCCTTACAAGTAATAAATCATTACAATAAACACCAAAAAGTTAAGTACCATATACTTTTATTTAACTAACTTCTCTCCGGTAACAATCTGAGACAAGGTGGCTGCATTTTTCCCTTCTAATTGAGCATACCGATTATCCCCCGCCATTACTTCTACTTTATCTTTATTAGGACTAATCCAAATTTGATATGACACAGCTTTCGCCTCTATTTTCGGATTTTTAAACTGAAAAATAAACTGATAATCAGCTGAACGCGACATTTCCGCTTTTTTATTTTCAAAATGAATATCATTTAATATTTTCTTTACTTGCAACACCTGATTATTGTCTGTCACTATCTTAAAATCTTCATATTTATCATCACCAACATGTTTTTGCACTTCGATTCTTTGATCTTCATTTCCTAGTATATTTGAACAGCCGGTTACTATGAATATACACATAAAAACAAAAACTAAAGTTAAATTTCTAATTCGCATATTAGTCCCCCTCTTTTTAATAAAAGGTACCTTTTAATTTTACATATAAACATTAATAAGGAAGGAATGCTATTCAATGCAACTGAAAACATACACTTGGAAAAGTTATACGTTTCTCATTGTAAGTATATTCGTTACTATTAATCTCTTTCTCTTCTCACCTATTTTAGACAGAGTTGGAGTAGGATACGTAGTTGCTTTCGCGTACTTCATATTAACTTCCGCTGTTATAGCAATTATATTAGCAGTTATCTCATTTTGTAGTCGCACCGAAAAGAAAATTTTATCTATTATCGGTTTAACCTTTACGTTATTTAATACAGCAATTATTTTATCTTTCCTTTGGTTCGGTTATCATTTCACTTAAAATACAAATATAATCCGTAACCTAAAAAAATTATTAATATTATAGAAATACTGAGTATTGTGTATATGACCCCTCTTAATGTTGTACTCATATAATCACCCCTCTCACGCTTCAATAATTCCATTATATAACAAATAATTCATTGGAAGTTTAAAACATGTTTTAAACTAAATTAAGCGAAGTAAGGGATGCCATTTGACTTCCCTTACTTCGCCTTTAAAGAATAATTAGTGAGTAGCTTACACATCAAGCTTATTAAATAACCTTTCACTATTTTTTACACAATTGTAATTATAGTGTTTTTTGACATTTGATCATTATAAATTTAAATGGAGGTTTACTTGCCATATTTTTATGTGGCTCCACAATTTCCGTAGTTTCTATCAGTCCATATTTTCCAAAGTCTTGTTTTACCGAGTCAACATCATAAAAATACATTTTTACCCCTTCCATTATTTCAAAGTAGTCTTTACCCAGTTGTTTCCCCTTCCCAAACATTGGGGCATCTTTAGAAATAGTAGTAAAAATCATATATCCGTTTGGTTTTAACTGACTATAACAATCTTTAATAAACTTCTCTCTCTCATCCTTATTCAACAAATGAATAAGTGCATAGGAAAATATGCCATCATACAGTTTGTTATCAAAAGGCATATCCGTAACTGAACCATGGAATAAATTAGCATTAATTTCATTTTCCCTCGCCAATTCAATCGCTGTTTTTGAAATTTCAATACCTGTTACTTGTATTTCGTTATCAATAAAAACCTTTGCATTTCTTCCATACCCAATACCAGGAATCAATATATCCTTCACTTTCTTTTCAAGGAAAAAATCCTTCGTCAAAATTGCGGAATCTGCAGCTTCAAATCCCCACATCATTTGATTTTCTATAAAACTTGCTTCCCAAAATTCTGTCATACATCAATCTCCTTTATATATCGTTGTTTACCGTTGAATGTTGAAAAATCATCGCATATTCACGAAATTGTATCAAATTTCAACATTAATTCAAAACAAAAAGCATTGGATACCCAATGCTTTTTACACTTACGCAAATAGAGACGTATTCGCATATAAAGCTGGTGAACCACCTGAATGTACGAATAAAATGTTGTCTTCTTTATTAAATTTGCCTTTTCTAATTAAATCAATTAATCCTGCTACTGCTTTACCTGTATAAACTGGATCAAGTAAAATACCTTCTGTTTTCGCAAGTAATTGAACTGCTTCTACCATTTCTGGCGTCGGTAACGCGTATCCTGGTCCTACATATTCATCAAAGCATGTAACTGCTTCGCGTGAAATAGAGTTTGGGATACCTACGTGAGCTGAAGTTTCATCTACAAGTTTTGCTACTTTCTCTTCTTGCTCCGCTTTTCCTCTACTTACGTTAATTCCGATTACAGGAATTTTGCTTTGCGTTCCAGAAAAACCAGTAATTAAACCAGCATGCATACCAGCGCTACCACTTACACAAACAACTGAACTGAAATCAATTCCTTGCTCGAATGATTGCGCCATAATTTCTTGCGCACAAGCAATGTATCCCATTGCACCAGTAGGATTTGATCCACCAACTGGTATTACATATGGTGTATTACCTTTTTCACTAACTTCTTTCGCTACTTTATGCATCTCTTCCATAAGATCTGCTCCGTTTGGCACAACAATTACGTTTTCAGCACCTAATAAATGATATAAGAAATAGTTTCCGTTAAAGTCTGGCTTTTCTTCTGGCTCAAGCCCTTCTTCTAGCACAAGAATACATTTCATTTTTTCTTTTACCGCAGCTGCAAGTGTTAGACGGCAATGGTTTGACTGAATACCACCAGCTGTAATTAACGTATCTGCACCCTTTGCCTGTGCATCCGCAACTAGAAACTCTAACTTTCTCGTCTTATTACCGCCAGCTGTTAAACCAAGTAAATCATCTCGTTTAAAATAAATAGTTGGCCCACCAAGTACTTCAGAAAAATTGTTTAATTTTTCAATTGGTGTATATGATTCTGTATATTTTTTTCTCGGAAATTTAGCTAAATTCATCAATAACGCTCCTTTTATACTCTTTCACAGTAAATGTAACCATACTATTATTACATGGAAAAATGATGAAGTCACCTTTCTGGATTAAAAATGTAGGGAATTTCGTTTCGGTGCATGAAATTGCATTAACGATTTTAACTTCAATGCGGTACATGAAATTTATATTAGCGATTTTCAAATTATATCGACCGATACTTAAAATATATCGACTTGCCGATAAAAAACGACAAAATAAAAAGAGCCCACTCATTAAGAAGTAGGCCCTTACCAATCACTTATTTACCGAAAAACGAAGAAGCTGCGTTAATCCTGGCTCTAAATTCATTTCGCCTTTATGGCGTACGTATACAATTTTGTTCCCATCAAATTTTGGAGGATTCGCTTTATTGTACGTGTACCACTCATTCGTTCCTTCTACATTGTACTCCATATACTCTGTTGCACCAACGATTACGTTTTTACTATCATCAGCCGTTACATCTGGTGCCATTTGTGCAATTTTTGCATCACTAATTAATAAGTTCTTTATACCTTTATCACGTTTATAATCGTAAGCCGTTACGACAACATCGTTACCATATGCTTTCACTTGCAACCCTTGTTTAAAAGAAGATCCATCCGGAGCATGAATCTCGCCGCCATTTGGACCAGCTGACCTCCATCCTGTTTCAATGCCGCCCGTATTTACAACTGTAAATCCCTTTTCATCTCCGCCTGCAATTTTCTTTTTACCAGCCCAGTCCGCTAAATTTAAATCCCAATGCGTATGACTCGTAAAGAAAACAACTTGCGGATAGTCTTTTAATATATCGTACAATTTATCAACGTTTAAATAATCTTGTAAATACGGATTTTGTCTTGATCCAGATACTGTATCAGGTAAAACGTGATGAGAGAAAATGAAAATCGGCTTATTTTTATCTTTTTGACTATACTCTTCTAAATTTTGTTTTAACCATCCTAATTGCTCATCACTCATATATACTTCATCCCACATTTTTGAATCGTGGTATTTCATATATTTTTCAGTTCCTAAAAATAAAAGCGGATAACCATCTAATTCTTTTTTATGATATACCTTATCTTGTCCGCTAAATTTTAAATATCGATTAAACAATGTCTCTTCCGTTACACCATTTGGCCATGTATTTTGAGAGAGTTTCCCATCAGCTGTCCATTTACCAGCGTAAAATTCATGATTCCCAACAGTTGACCATACATTTTCCGGATGCTTATTTTTGTTTAGCACGCGCTTTACATCATCATATTGTGACTGCTGTCCAGTTGGTGTTATATCCCCATTCATAATAAGCGCTCTAGAAAGTGGTGTCACTTTGTTCATATCTTTTAATACGTGATCAAAATCCCCTAAATCCCCTTGAATATCACTAATAACATTAAAAGTTGTAGCTGATTTTCGGACTTGCTCTTTTCCTTCCGCATGCACTGAAAACGTCGGCAATAGTGCCGCCATAACTGCTAACGAAGCAACTGTCTTTTTCACTCAAACTCTCCCCCTAATAACAGAATGTAGAAACTGACATGTTCTGCTTTCTCTTAGATGCTTGTCCAATTCATATTATAGGGAGCGATTGTAAAGGTAGATTGGGTAAAAAATTAAGTGTTTTTTAAGAGATTTTGTCTTTTCATTGCACTCCACAATTCGAGATTCACGCCAATCTAGCTTTCTAGCCTTTAACATTACATAAATGTAAATTTTGATGTTAAATCTTTTAGTTTCATACGTTGTTTTTTATTACTTCTAATTTTCGGGAAAAAGCCACTAATTAATAATGTTATAACCCACGCCATTATTAGAATAAAATTTATTGTATTACCAGAATTCAAACTGAAAATCCTCCACAAATAGGCAGCTCCAAATACAAGCATAGCAGTAATACTAAGTAAAAATACCCTAACTACTAATCTTATGTAAGGTTTCTTCTCTTGCTTAAAAATGAAAGTTCTTCTACTTTTGTACAATCTAATCACAAATAGCAGTAAATATACACTAAGTGTGGCTCCAATAACAATTGATGTAATGGAATTACTTTTTCTCTGCTCAGCTAGAGAGAAGTAACTTTCAGGTAATTTTCCAGTTTCATATTCCATCCAGGCGTGGTAAATATCCTGTCGTAAGTCTATACCACCTTCACCATTTGTAAGGATTACCAATCCATCCTTTGTATTAGGAATGAAACCATAAAAAGAATGCCAGCCTCGATTGTCACCAGAATGATAAATTAATTTCCATTGATTAGATAGTTTTTTTTCAAATATACCTAAACCATTCTCCCCTAATACTGGCTTTTGCATTTCCTCAACACGTCCACTTTTGATGACACCATTCCCTTTATTATTTGTATCCATACTTGCAAGTATCAATGTCATCATATCCGTAACATTTGTCTTGAGACCTGCAGCAGCCTGTTCGGTAAATTGGTAACTAGGGAGCTCCTCTCCAAAATATCCATAAGCTTTCGAAAGGTTATGATTTTCAGGGCGTTGTAAGAATGAACTAGATTTCATTCCTAAAGGTTTCATAATTTGTTCTTCCATATAACGATCAAAAGGTATTCCGGTAACCTCTTCAATTACAAGTTGTAAAATTGTATATCCGCCACCAGAGTAAATTGTTTCTGAACCTGGTTTATTGGTAACCTCTACTTGTTCATTAAGCCAACCTTTTCCAGACAGAGACTCCTCAATAGAATTAAGATTTTTCCCTGGTGCAACCCCAAGGTATCCTTTATGTGCAGACAGTCCTGCTGTATGGCTTAACAATCTTCTTATTGTGACTTCATTATTATTAAACTCTGAATTAGGTAATTTCCATTTAGTCAAATATTTTCCAACGGGATCATCTAGTGATAAACGCCCTTCATCTACAAGATGCAAGATTCCCCACGCTGTAAGATTTTTAGATATGGAACCAGCTTGAAACAATGTATCATCACTCACCGCTTTTTTTGTCTTTTTATCTACATAACCGTAGTTTAGTGTATAAGCAATGCGCCCCTCATGTACAATCCCTATTGCAACCCCTGGTACCTCATAATTCCCCTGCCATTTTGGTACCTGTTCATCCAGCTTTTTTTTGAAATCCTCTATACTCCTATCAGTCAACGTGCCCGATTCTGCCCTCGCCACATTTGTAAACCATGCTTCATTCGTAATAAATATGCAAATAATTAAACATAAAATACTTTTGCATATTATCGATGCTTTTTGTCTACTCTTCATTTGCCTCACCCTTTTTTCAGAATATTCTACCCATCAATTAGAGTATCCCATTCTAATATCCCGTTCTATCGATTTTCATTACTTAACCTTACAAAATTGTAATAAAAATCAAAGTGCTACATACTTAAGAGGTTTACTGTTTTTTATCCGAGGACAATGAAATTCATCAACAAGATAGACATGAGGTTATATTTATGGTTTCAGTTAATGCCCCTAAAATACTAGTTTGGTTAATCAATTGGATATATTCCACACTACAAATATTTATTTTATAAAAAGAAGAACCCCACACATTTTGATTAAAATGTGCGGGGTTC
The DNA here is from genome assembly GCF_979253805.1 of Bacillus sp. AC266. Lineage (NCBI taxonomy): Bacteria > Bacillati > Bacillota > Bacilli > Caryophanales > Bacillaceae > Bacillus > Bacillus sp. AC266. Next base: position 311,082 of record NZ_CEEDEC010000001.1, on the reverse strand, counting down.
TTTTGGCTTCCTTAAGTTTTTATGAAAAAGATTGATTATTTTATGTAGCCTACTTAAATAAACGTAGTTTTTATCTTTTCAAATTTTCTTCATTTAATCCGAACAACTCTTGTAAAATAAAACGTCCATCTTTTCTTATCAGTACATCATCAAACCAAATTTCACCACCACCATACTCTGGCCTTTGAATGTTTACTAAATCCCAGTGTATCGCTGATTTATTCCCGTTGTCTGCACCTTGTAGCGAATCTCCAATTGCTATATGATAACTACCATTTATTTTTTCATCAAATAACGTATTATTCATCGGGTGTAGTATATAAGGATTAAACGCTAGTGCAAATTCTCCAATATATCTTGCTCCCTCATCCGTATTAAGAATTTGATTTATTCGCTCTGTATCGTTTGCATATGCATCTATTATTTTACCCTGTTTCATATGTAACTTTATATTTTGAAACGCATAACCTTGTTGAACGGAGACTATGTTAAATGTTATTACTCCATTTACTGAATCTTTGGCAGGTGCTGTATACACTTCACCATCAGGTATATTATCCGTTCCATCTCCTTTTAAAACGCCAATTTCTTCAATTGAAAACTTCAAATCCGTACCTTCTCCAATAATCCTAACTTGCTTTGTCTTTTCCATTAATTCTTTTAACGGATTCATTGCTTTCGACATTTTATTGTAATCTAACGTACATACATCATAATAAAATTTTTCATAAGCCTTAGTACTCATATTCGCTTCTTGCGCAGACGCCGCATTCGGGATTCTTGTTGTCACCCATCTTGTTTTATACACTGCTTCACTATGAGCTTTTCCAAATATCTTTTGATATAATTTCATTTTTTCTGATGGTACATCTGCTAATTCATATGCATTTCTAGGAATACGGAGATTAATATATACTTGCATCTTACTTAAGCGATAACACTCCCAATCTGCGAATAACTTAAATTGTTCTTCAGACCCTGACAAAATCAATTGCCTCGTAACAGAAACATCGCGCATTGATACATGCGCATATCCCCCTGCTTTTTCCACAGACTTAATAATTTCACGAACTACTGCGGGATCTATTTCAGTAACACTTTGAATTAACACATGATCACCAGGCTGCACTTTAGTCGAATGATTGACTAGTACATCCGCTAATTTCGATAGTTCTCGCTTCATTACGCTCTCGTCCCTTCACTATCGTTTCAATAGCTTAATAAAAAATAAAAGGCTCTTTTCGTAAAGATTGTTGCTTATAATTAAAATAAAGGTTAATTTTCTTAATACGGTATAGTATTTACAGCAGATTATTCAGCAAACGGGCAGGATTGTGAAAGTATTGAGTTCGAGATATCTCCCTAAAAACCATTACTATAATAAAAGGATGACAAAATTTTTATGGTTAATATGATAATTTGGAAACAGAAGTCAGCTTAATCTATGAAAACCTTATCTGAGGAGTGATGTAAGTGAAACAAAATATTTACGATAATCCGAATTTCTTCAAAAACTACACAGCATTGCGTGAAAGTGGAATAAACGCTAATGACTTCATAGAACAGCCAGCAATCAAATCATTAATTCTGTGTTTGAAAGGAAAATCGGTATTAGACTTGGGTTGCGGTGATGGTCATTTTTCAAAGTATTGTATAGAAAATGGTGCAAAAAACGTAATAGGTGTAGACATATCCAAAAATATGATTGAACGTGCTAAAAAGTTAAACCAGGATGATAACATAGAATTTATGTGTCTTCCTATGGAGGATATGGGACTAACCAATCAAAAGTTCGACCTGATTATAAGTTCCCTCTCTATACATTACATTGAAGATTACTCGGCAATGATTCAAAAGATTAATAAACTATTAAAAAGCAGTGGTGAATTTATCTTTTCAACCGAACATCCAATAGCAACAGCTCGCAAAGGAAGCAACCATTGGATAAAAACTGAGGATGGTAATACATCACACTGGGCATTAGATAATTATCAAGAAGAAGGAATCAGAGTACACAACTGGTTTGTTGACGATAGTGTGGTTATTTATCATAGAACTGTTGCCACATTAATAAATACTTTGATTGAACACGGGCTTTCGCTGGATAAAATAATCGAACCACAATCAACTTTGGCAGGGATAGAGAAAATGCCAGATTTAATAAACGAATCGCGAAGTCCATCTTTTATTATAATCAAGTCAAAAAAAACAAAATAATATTTAAAAATATCTACCGCAATCTGGGAGCTTTTATTGAATTACGAAAACAGCCGTTTCACTAAGGAATGGCTGTTTTTTATACTTCACGCAGAAAATTCACAGTGATTTGATTACTGTAAGGATTAAAATAAAGGAAAACTATAGAAAGGATAAAAATGCTTATAGCCGCTGCTACCCCTATATAAACATTTACATTATTTTCCATAATCCTCCTACTCTACTCCCAATAGTAATATACTGACCACTTTCCAATACTATATTTCATTACAATACAGGTTACTCATCTTTTAATTAGCCTTAAAATTGTAAATCGGCTTAATAATATGTTTGATATCAATTGTTTCTTTTGTATTCTCAACAACTTCATTCATTGGCTTATATACCATTGGAGCTTCATCTAAAGTGCTTTCTGCAACAGATGTAGTCCAAACTGATTTCATTGTATTTTGAAAATCTTCTAAGTTAAGTAATTCTTTAGCTTTCTTACGGCTCATAATGCGCCCTGCCCCATGCGGTCCAGAAAAGTTCCAATCTGGATTTCCTTTACCCAATGCAATGATTGAACCGTCTCTCATGTTAATTGGAATGATTACTCGTTCATCTTTCTGAGCTGAAATAGCACCTTTTCGTAAAATCATATTTTCCATATCGATGTAGTTATGAATTATAGTGAATTGATCTATTACTTTCCAATCCATTCTAGTGACGATTTCATCCATCATTGCTTTACGATTTAACTCCGCATATTTTTGAGCGATTTTCATATCATTCATGTAGTCTTTAAAACCTTGACCTTCTAAATAAGCTAACTCTTTACGAATCGTCGGTTTCTTAATCCCGCGTATTTCCCTAAGAATTGCTTTGTTTTTTCGCAATCTTCTTTTACAATTTGAAGTTTTTTTAAAAGAAGCTTTTTATACTCTATCTCCTTTAAAACTTCTTTTTCTTTCTCTTCCAACAATGATTTTATTCCCTCTATACTCTTACTTTTTCTTAATTCTTGAATCTTTTTTATTTCGATATCCATTTCCCTATAGAAATTGACCGTTGTTATATCATATATATCAAAATGATTATATTTTCTATACCCATTCTCAATATTTTGCTTTGGCTTGACCAAATCTTTTTCCTCATAAAATTTCAAAGTATCTCTAGATACATCTAAAAATTTAGCAACTTGTCCAATTGTGTACATTATGTTCTCCTTTAGCATTGCTACTTAATCTTTTACATTCATACTGCGTATTCTTTAAACTATCGAATTCTCCTTCCAATTAATACTTCCCATCACTACACCCCATTTCCTTTTTCCCACAAAAAAAGACACAGAGATCCCTCCCCATGCCTACTAATCCTCTACTTCTTCACCGCATGTACATAATGCACCGTCTCAAAAGCTTCTAAATAATCGTTTCGTCCTTCAAAATATAATGTATGAATATCCTTTGGTGCTAAGTGCTCATAAATGAGTAAGTCCGATTTCTCTAGCAGTGCTTCCATTTCTCCGTAAGAAAAACATGATTTCATCGGTTCTCCGCCTATCTCAGCCATCTTTATCATATTTTCAACTCGATTGGATAATCCTTTTTCCGTAAATAAGTTTTCATCAGGATAATCGAAAACGATAGAACTTCCTGCTGGAACTATCTCGAATAAATATTCTATTAAACTGGAAAGTTCCTCTTTCGTTAAATAATACGTAACACCTAAAAGGCTAAAGAAAGTCTTTTTATTTTCAAATCCTTCATTTACTAATGTTTGCTTCGAGAAACCTTTAGTAAAATCCATTGAAACAAAATGAAGATTGTTTGGGATTTCATACTCTGCTTCTTTCACTCTTTGTATTTTAAACGCTTGCGTAGAAGGATGATCCACTTCAAATATTTCTATTTTATTCTCTAACTCTCTATGTCTAAAACTAAATGTGTCTAAGCCCGCACCGAGTATAACGTATTGTTTTGCTCCTAATGTAATCTCATGTAGTAATACTCTTTCACAATATGCCGCGCGTGCTAAAGGTGTTGGTGATAATTGAACTTGCGTAATCCACTTTAATATTTCTTTCGGATTATCTTGAAACTGCTGTGCAATGTCTTTATTGAAAAAATGTATTCCTTGAACCATGTTCGTTTCAATATCATTACGTTCTTTTTGTGAAATGAAATCCTTAGCTATATAATCATCAAAGATTTTCGGTCTATCAAATTCACTATGATATGCCCTTCCGAAAGCTGATACTAACGATGTTACACTTGATTCACCTTGTTTCACGCACATACACTCCTTCATTTTCACAACAAAAATAGGGTCCCCCTGGCCAGGAGAACCCTATTATACACTTTATTTTTATATTGGTAAATTATAGCATAAATAAGTTTTTTTGTCAAGTTTTCAGCCTGCTAACACTCCGACACTTTGTATATTCTCCGGCAGGAACATCGGAATTATATACTCAATTTTCCGAATTATTTATTCATTCTTTTTTGAGCAGTATTAGTATCTTGAGATACCGGTATGTGTTCGGTAGCTCTAGATAAACCTGTTTTTGGCATATTAACATAGATTGCTTCAGAAGCACCTTTTTCTATTTGATAGGTTTCGTGAAAAACACCAACACTCCCATTATCTTTAATCTTATTATTGTATGATTTCCAAGCATATGAATGATTTTTTCCGTGAGCATAGTTTACTAATTCGTCGAATCCCTTCCAGTATTGAATTAGGATTACTTTTCTCCAACTAAATAAGAATTCTGTATGTAAGAAACCCCATTGTGGATTTTGATACAATTCTTTAATCATAGGTCCCATAGCATTAAAAACTGGTATCCACTTCCAAAATTTTAATAGGTTATTAATACGCATACCAATAATAAAAACAACAAATTCTTGATCCTTGCTATTGGCTATATGCCTGCCGTTAAAAATTTTAGCCCCCACTTTAATCCCCCTTTTTTACTGAACATAAATAATGTGCAGCTCCCAAATAAACCATAACACTTTCCCATGAATTTTCCAATTGATTCAACATAGATTATGAAAGGCTGTATTTAACTATAAAGGGTATATGTTTCCTACCCTTTTATTATTAATATTTGTTCTAAACCTCCTTTTCACCAGGAACATTTTCATAATATATTTCAATAACGATAGCATTGCCGCTCCCTTTCTAAACAGAATATTTTTTAGTTCATTTGAGTTAGGACAACATCACACTTTTCACATTAGGGAATTATTGGATAAATAAGTTTTTTGGTGAAATTTTCAGCCCATTACTACTCAGCCACTTTGTATTTTCTTCGGCAGGAAAATTGTCGATTCACACCGAACATTCCAGATTATAACAATACATATGGAGGCCAATATGAAACGATTAGTCATTATTACAGTAGGAAAAACCCACAGTGGAAAAACAACATTTGCTAAAGAACTAGAAAAAAAGTTACCCCACTCTTTCGTTATGGATCAAGATAACCAAGCAGAATTTATTAACACGCATTATGAAAAATTACAGCCAACTGAAGGCCCTAATACATTTAAGCACGCTCTTTCGAAATTCATTGTTGATTATGCAAAAGAACATACAAATTTACACCTTATCATTTGCAACTCAAATAGAAGCCGAAACGGCCGGATCTATTTGCTGAATGAGCTGTTTAAGGAAGAGGAATATGTACGCATACTCGTTCGTTTTGACATTCCAGATGATATTCTTTATGAAAGAGTAGCTCGTAGTAAACGAAGTATAAATATATTTAGAGGTAACTATTCCAGTTTCAAAGAAGTACTCGTTCGGCAACAGGCTGAATCTCAACATGAAGATGTAGTAGATCCTGTAGAAAATGAGGCTGATTATTTGTTTGTTATTCGCGATAGTAAAGATGTAAAATCTACTATAGAAGAAATTGTTCATCTTGCTGAAGATTTGTCCCCTATCCCAAAATAAGAGACTATAAGAATCACATAATCATAGATTCTTATGCAAATACTTCCTCTTGGCGCCGAACATGGTATATAATAATAAAATAATCTACTTCTATATGCTCAATTTTACACAAAACAGCTCATGCATATGAAAGAAAAGAGGTACAAAAATATGAAAACAAAACAAACAATCGCTGCGTCTACACTAGCTTTAGCAATGATTGCTGGCGCAAACTCTACTCATGCGGAAGTAACTGATGCTACTCCCCAGCAAAGTACGGGAGATCGCTTAGCTGAAATTAAGCAACATAGACAAGAGTTAGATGCGAAATTACAGCAGCACAAAGAAAATGTGGATCAAACATTAAATGAACTTAACCAAGTTAAGGAAAATGTTGATACAAAGGTGAATGAACTACATGAACGTAAACAAGTTGCAGATGAAAAAATTGGCGAGATTAAACAACATAAACAAGAGTTAGATGCAAAACTTCAGCAAGACAAACAAATCGCCGAAGATAAAATCGCTGAAATTAAAGAGCATAAGCAAACTGTTGATGAAAAGGTTAATGAGATTAAAGAACATAAACAAACTGTTGATGAAAAAGTGAATGAAATTAAGCAGCATAAAGAAAATATCGATGCAAAGGTTAATGAGCTTAAGGAAGTAAAAAAACAGGTAGATGACAAATTAGCTGAGTTAAAGAAAGCGAAACAAACTGCTGAGGACAAACTTGCTGAAATTAAAGAAAATAAACCGAATACAGGTAACACATTAGAAGAACTTAAGAAAATTAAAGGCAATTTAGATAGTCTTTCATCTAACTTAGAACTAGCTAAACAAGATGTGAAAAACAAATTAGCTGAGTTACAAGAAGCTAGACAAGATTTACTAAATAAAATAAACGAAATGAAACAAGCGAAACAAACTGTTTCAGACGATTTAACAAAGAAAAAACAAGACTTAGATATTAAAATAAACGATTTTAAACATACTGAGAAAAAAATTGATGACAAATTAGCTGAGTTACATACAACAAAGCAAAATGTAGATAACAAAATTAATGAAGTATCACAACCAAAACAAACGACAGTGAATAATAACACTACTACTACACCTTCTACTGTTCCAGCGAAAAACGATGCTAGAGAACTTCCTAACGCTGGTAGTGAGCAATCAAGTAACGTGCCTTTAGGAATGTTATCTGTCTTAGGTGGACTTTTATTAGTAACACGAAATAAAATTAAAACGTTCTTCTCAAAATAAAGCTATTATAACTATTTTAAAATAATCATACAAAGGCCAACTGCACATATATGTACGGTTGGCCTTTTTTCTTTATATTAACTGCCCATCTCTAAGCGTCAATATACGATCACATACATCAAGCATTCTTTCATCATGTGTAATCATAATTGCTGCTTTTTGACTTTCTTTCACTTCACGTTTCATCATTTCCACGACTTCACGTGCGCGTTTTGAGTCTAAGCTTGCAGTTGGTTCATCCGCTAATATTAAATCTGGGTTGTTCATGAAAGCACGAGTGATTGCTACCCTTTGTTTTTCCCCGCCCGATAGTTGATTTGGATAATGAGTTTTTCTTTCAGATAATCCAAATGCTGCTAGCAAGTGATCCGCACGCTTTTCAGATTCTTGTTTGTTTTCTTTTTTTAGCTTTGCAATGTAAAGCAATTGTTCTTTTACATTTAAATATGGAACAAGATTTGCGAACTGGAAAATGAAGCCGATTTTTTTCAAACGAATGTCTGTCATTTCCTTTTCTGATAACTTCGTAATATTTTGCTCACGAATGTAAATATCCCCTTTTGACGGTGATAATAAAGCACCCGCGATTGATAATAACGTACTTTTCCCTGATCCAGAAGGACCAACGATTCCGATAAACTCTCCAGCTTTCACATCAAGCGACATCGGATGAAGGGCTGTTACTTCCGTATTCCCTTCTCCGTACACTTTACTTACTTTGTCTAATTTTAATAATGAAGTCATTACATCCCGCCTCCAATTGCTTCTAATGCATCAACTTTTAATACTTGGTATAACGAAATAAGTGTTCCTAAAATACTAATTACGATAAAGATTGCTGCATATTGTGCAATCATCGGTGTTGTTAATAAGAACGGCATACCCGCTGGTAAAATTTGTTCTAATCCTTGTACAAGAACAATACTGATTACCATCGCAACGACTGATAAGAATAACGCCTGCACGACTAAGCTATTTGCTAAATAAGAATTTTTCGTACCGATTGCTTTTAATACACCTAATTGCTGTGTTTTTTGCAATGTAATGACGTAGAAGAATACACCGATTAGTAACGCAGCGATAACAAGTAAGAATGCAATGATCATCGTTAATGTTCCTTGCTCTTCTTTAAATCCTGGAATACTTTGCAGTACTTCTTTTTTGTCGATAACATGTGCATTTTTAATTTCTTTATCTGTATTCAGCGCAATTGCACTATAATCTTTTTGGTTTGGTTGTGAAATAGAGCCCCATACGTCTTCATTTACATACACGACTGGTGTATGGCTAAACATTTGGTCTTTCGTAAATCCAACGATTGTAAATTCTTTCTTTGAAACAGGGTCGATAATTGTATCTCCAATATCGATTCCTTTTTCTTTAATTGATTCGTCAGCAACCATTTCGTTATTTGCTGTACCTAATTTCTCGCCTTTTACAATTTTCGGTTCTAAAAATGAATCACGTTCACTTGAGAAAATAGCGACATCCACTTTTTTCGAACTATCTTTCTTTTCATAAGTTGAAACTTTCACACGAAACGGAACTGCCTCTTTCTCGCCTGCTTGATTTACTACGTTATCTACATCTTCTTTCTTAATTTGTGAACGAAGTAATTTATTTTCCGCATCATCCGCTAGTACAAATTTATTTGCCTCCATATTTTGAATCGATGAAGCATTATCATATGATAATCCATTTGCTAATCCTGAAATTACAAGGACTAAAAATGATAATAACACCATAATAAGTCCGATTAATCCATATCTTAATTTTGATTGTTTTAATTCACGCAGAGCTAAAAACATTTCGCTCGCTCCTTCCTATTACTTTCTATGCACTTATCATAAAAAAGAAATATGAACGGAATATGAACAGAAGATTACAGAAGAAAGATTAAATTTTCAGAAAGTATTGAAAACAAATGAAATCCTTGATACAATTCAGTCAAATAATCTTGACCGAGTAATTTCATTTGAGGAGTTGATCATGTTGAAGCCCATGTTAACACTAACTACTTATAGCCAACTAAAAGCAATAAGCGATCCACTACGTGTCGAAATGATGATGCGTCTATGCGAACGTCCTTATACAGGACAATTACTATCTGAGAAATTCGGCATTCCAAGGGCTAAAATTCATTATCATTTAAAAGAATTAGAGAAGAATGGTTTTATAGAGATTGTTTATACAGAAGAAAAGAATGGCATCGTTCAAAAGTTTTATCAATCTGTCGCTAGAGGCTTCACCCCTGCCGCGGACCTATTACCTCATTTAGAAATATTAAGCGAATCAGGTCGCCAAATCTTTTTACAAATGACGGAAAGAACGAAAAGCCATATTCTCGCTGCACCAGAAGAAGCTTTTACATTACGGAAAGTAAGCGAAGACCCAGCTGAGTGGAATTACGTTTCATCTTGTTGGGAGTTTGATGCTACGCCAGAACAATTTCAAATGTGGGTGAAAAAGTTTCATGAATTGATGGCTGAATTAAATGATATCGCAAAAGATGCGGATAAAGATCCAAATAGTAAATCTTACTACATTTCTACTACTGCATTACAAATCGACGAACGAGCAATGCAGCGCTTTGTGAAAAAAGAAGAAAAATCGTAATACGATTTTTTTTACACTAACGGTCAAAATTATTTTACCGAATAAATTTATTATAAAGGAGTAGATTAAATGGACATATTAAAAAACCGGAATTTCCTCTTATTATTTTTAGGGAGAATTTTTACAAACATAGGAGATAGCTTGTATTATGTAGCAGCGATGTGGCTCGTATATAAGCTGAGTGGTAATCCTTTTTATTCTGGATTAGCTGGTTTCCTTACATTATTACCTTCTGCACTTCAATTTCTTACTGGGCCATTCGTTGATAGATGGTCAATCAAAAACACCCTCGTCATCACACAAGTTCTGCAATGCGTCCTAATATTAATTATTCCTATTACACACTACTTCGACCTATTGACTGTTCAACTACTACTCATCATTATGCCCATCGTAGCCTTTATCGAACAATTCGCCTATCCCGCACAATCAAAAGCTTTACCACTTCTACTGCATAAAACACAATTATTAAAAGGAAATTCACTCTTTTCATTTGCGTATCAAGGCATTGACTTAATTTGTACAACTCTTTCCGGAATATTAGTAGCATTACTTGGCGCAATCACTTTATATATAATCGACTCTTTCACATTCGCGATTACTGCGATTTTGTTTATTTCATTAAAAATACCGACACAAACCGAAACAGGCACATCACTTTCAACAAAGCAATATTTCTCTGATTTAAAAGAAGGCTTTTCAATCGTCTTTCGTTCATTAATGGGCATCTTCTTAATCGGTTCAGTTGTCGCTAATTTTTCAATCGGTATGACGATGGCAATACTCCCTTCTTTCGCCGATTCTTTAGGAGGGGTTAAATTATACGGTTTCTTTTTAGCCGCTATATCCGCCGGTAGTTTAATTGGAGCACTATTCAGTTCATGGGTTGGTAAACATAATATTAGCCATGTCTCCATTATTAGCTTTGCGACTAGCGCTTTCTTTTGGTTTCTCTCTACGTTTGTACCGTTTCAATGGTTATCAATTTTTTTATTCGGCTTAGCTTGGATACCAATTGGTGCGACCAACATATTATTTGCGACAATTAGTCAAACTTTAATTCCAAATCAATATCTTGGACGCATCAATTCAGTCACACGAAGCATGGGTACAATCGCTATGCCGTTCGGCTCTTTAATTGGCGGATACACCGCAAATGTATTTAGTAGCCAACTCATTTTCGCGCTCGCTAGCATCGGAATTTTATTCATTTCTCTCGTATGGCTACTTCATCCGAAATTACGTTCATTGCCGAAAGCTGATGAAATTACAGCGGATACTTTTGGGCTTCGGTTTAAGGAAGAGCGCGGGAAAGGTGCGGCTTTATAGCAGGAACAAATTTAACCCCGTTCTAAATTTGAGACGGGGTTATAATTATAGTTATTTAATTTTGAATGTAAAATACCTCACTAAAAATATAACAATAGCACCAACTAAAACGTTCAATTATCGATTTGATGGCCAAGACCCCTGCATTTTCCTTAATTGAATAATTTGACCTGTATGATAAGCATCATGAAGCATAATGTCCAGTAATTTCCCCTCAAGTGAATTTTGCTCAAGTTCTTTTTCGGAAATTGCACTCAATGCCTGTCTTAAATTACGTTGGGCATTTTCACAACGTTCAACGACTTTCTTCCATTCCTTATCATCATTAGATTGATTGGTAAGATAAAAGGTTTCATCACCGTCGAGATTATGTATCCATTCACGGTCTTCCAAGTTTGCAGCAAGTCTCTCTTTGTAATAAATGAGATGATTAACGTTCTCCCAAATGGTTTTAGTTGCCTCTCCATATGGTTTCCAGATAGCCTGTTCGGCTGTAAGTCCTTCTATAGCATGTTTAAACGGTGCATACCAACTCTCTTTATCGAATGTGGAATCTAGTCCGTTTAAAAACAAGTCAATTCGTTTCAAAGTAATCGCCTCCCTAAATAGTTAAAGTTTCAATAAAATCCTTATAGCTCTGTAGAGATTCTACATTTTCAAATAAACTTCCTGCTAATCTTATTCCACAAACTGACCCAATTGCGAAATAGAATGACTCGCATTTTTTCAAACAACTTTTTATCACTTTACACGTAAGTGATAATATATTGACCAATTGACAAAAATAAGAAGAGGCTGTTCTAAAAACAGCCTCTTCCTTTCCATCTATTTCGGAAGCTCCACCTGAACAGTAGTCCCTTCCCCTTTCGTGCTATATACCGAAACGTTTCCATTATGAAGTTCAACAATTTTCTGTACAATCGATAATCCTAAACCACTACCTTCTATGTTTCTTGCCCTTGCCGTATCTACTTTGTAAAAACGATCAAATATACGATCCATTTCTTCTTTTCCCATACCGATTCCGTTATCTGATATAGAAATGACAATACCGGATTCTAATTCTTCTACAACAAATTCAATCGTCCCGCCATCGTTTGAAAACTTAATGCTATTCGTAAAAATATTACTCCATACTTGATGTAGTAGGTTTTCATCACCTTCTATAAATATGTCCGGTACATCAAATTCAACAGCTATATCTTTTTCACGCCATTTCCATTCGAGCATAAAAATGACGTCTTTAATTTGCTTCTGCAGATTGAATTCTTTTATTTGCAACACTTTCTCTTCTTTATCTAAAGAAGCTAGCGTAAGTAACTGTTTACATAAACTAGACATTCGCTTACTTTCGCCCTCAATAATTTTCAAGTAACGTTTTCTTTCCTCTTCACTCATATTCTCCGATTGTAATGTTTTCGAAAAACCTTGTATCGAAGAAAGTGGAGATTGGAATTCATGAGAAACGTTAGAAACGAACTCTTGTCTCATTTGGTCTAATTCTTTAATGCTCTTCGTCATCTTTTGAAAATTAGTCGCTAGTGTACCAATTTCATCTTTTCGATTTTCATCTAATTCGATATCATATTCACCACTTGCAATCTTTTGAGTCGCTTTCGTAAATGTTCGAATAGGACGAACAATATACCCTGCTGCGATCACTATAAAAATGATACTTAATACAACGATGAAACCGAGTAATACCGCTAGAAAAATTCTCATTTCACCAAATTGTTGCTGAATATCAGGGCGAATGAATAAAGCGTACTGTTTATCATCGTGTTTTAGCGGTACACCGACACTATTAATTAATTCATTATCGAAAAATCCTGTAATAAAGAGGCGCGTTGGATATGTGGAAACGCCATTAAACGTCTCACCTTGCAATACTTTATGAACGGTATCATCACTAATTGTTATCTTACGAAACGCATTCCCAATACGCTTTCCATGATTTTCGTCATCTACAATATAAATTTCATACCCTAACTTCGCAATAGACTGTAAGTATGCCTCTTTATTCTCTTCACTTTGCTTTTCATATAATGATTTTACTTCTTTAGCATACATTAAAATCTTTTCACTATTGTACGGTTTTAACTTCACTTGATAATATACGTTCGTTAATAAAAAACCGATAATACTACTAAGAAGCATAATACCGACTGTCATAAAAACAAATCTAGAATATAGTGATTTCATTTTATTTCAACCCCAACTTATAACCGAGTCCGCGTACTGTCGTAATTTGAAAATCATCTGTTCGTTTTGAAAAACGATCTCTCAGTCGCTTCACATGAACGTCAACTGTTCGTTCATCTCCTTCAAAATCCATTCCCCATACTAATTCAATTAATTCTTCTCTCGAAAATGTTCTACCAGGATAACTAGCAAGTTGTGATAATAATTCAAATTCCTTTAATGGAAGCAAAATCGTCTGACCGTTACACTTCACTTCAAACCCTTTTCGATCAATAGTCGTTCCGTGTAATGTAATAATATCAGCACTAAGCATTTGATAACGGCGCAATAAAGCTTTCATACGGAAAATGACTTCAGCTGGCTCAAACGGTTTTACAATATAATCGTCCGTACCAGAAATGAATCCTTTTTTTTTATCAACTAACTGATCTTTTGCAGTTAATAAAATAACAGGTATATCATGATACTTCCGGATTTCTTCGCATAACGTATAGCCATCAACAAACGGCATCATAATGTCTACTATCGCAAGATGAATATTCTCTTTCTCTAATACGACTTGCGCTACCTTTCCATCTTCCGCTTCAAAAACTTTAAAGCCCTCTTTTTGTAAATGGTAATGCAATAACTCTCTAATATGTTTATCATCATCAGCTAATAAAATATGTATCATCTTCATTAAACCCTCTCTTGTTCATCCTTCTACATCCTTACCTTAAGAAACAATTGGATTTTTTGCAAGAAAAAGAAAAACACACCAACATTTTAAGATAAATAAAAAGAATCTATTTTGAAAAAAGATTATTCAAAATAGATTCTTACGTTTTAGTATTAAGATTATTTTAATGAAAAGTAATTTCTATGCTTTAGAAATATCAACAAATCCTTCTCCGAACACATCACGAACATCGTGTATAGCGATGAACGCAGCCGGATCTGTAGTTTGAACAATCCGTTTTAGCTTCACTACTTCTTGCTTATTAATAACAATATAAAGAATTTCCTTCGGAGTTTTCGTGTAATAGCCATGACCTGAGTACACGGTAACCCCTCTGCCCATTAAGGTAGTCACCTTCCCGGCAATTTCATTCGGGTTATCAGAAATAATCGTAATGGCTTTCTTCGGATTTAAACCTTCAATTACAAACTCCATCACTTTCGTTGCTACATATAGCATAATAATTGTTATCATCAGTTTTTCTGCACCAATGATGAAATAAGATGAAAACGCAACAATTAAATCGAAGAACAGTAAACCATAGCTAATGCTCCATCCTAAATATTTATGCGTCATCCTTGCTAAGATGGTAGTACCTGCTGTTGTTCCGCCAACGCGAATAATAAGACCAATCCCGCACCCAATAAATATTCCTCCGAAAATGGCATTTACAAGCATTTCATCCGAAGCAATCGTCCAGCCTTCTGTCAAATGAAGAAATAGCGAGTTCGTAACTACAGCGATAATCGTATAAATTGTTGTAATCTTATTTAAAAATTTATAACCAGCTATTAACAAAATCGCATTTAAAATTAAGTTAACTAAGCCTGGTGACCATTCAAATAAATAGTACGTAATAATCGTGATACCTGTTACTCCACCCTCACCAAACTCGTTCGGAATAACAAACAAATTCACACCTAACGCAAAAAGAAATGCACCAATAATAATAAAAATAATGTCTGTCGTTCTTTTTTTCATACAGTACCTCACTTCTTATGTAAATATTTATTCTGTCATAAACTCTCACCATTATATCGTGGAATATTCAAATCGAACAGTGGTTTATTTTTATTTTAATATAGGGTAATAAATCAACTTCATCCTATATCCACATGTAATAAAAAAAGTAAAACAACTGTATTTATTATGTACTACAAATAAAGTTTTGATTTCACATGCAATTGTTGCTAAAAAAATGAATATGAATACTCACTCGCACAAACTTCGAATACAAAGCAAATAGGCGAAGCTATAGAATAGGCTTCGCATCAAACATTTGATCCCAGAGATTTATATTTATACATTCCAGAAATAAATTTACTTATCTTTCTCCATATATTCTTTAATCTTTCGTTCTTCCCACTCTTTTCCGAATATCCCAACTGGAAAAGTTGTCAAACCGTGTATAACGATACCGATCCCCCAACCTGCAAGTGGATATAAAAACCATAATTTACTTGAATCAGAGCTTATATTTATAATAAAAAGCATTAAGTTCACTAGTATATAGACCGTTAAATGAATATAAAACGCTTGTAAATTCTCTACCCTTTTTTTAGCTCGTAAATAAACCTCATCTTGCTCCACCCTTAAACACCTCTTTCCATATTGTTTTTTTCACCTTCGCTCCAGTATTAACATCATATTCTAATCAGAAATCCGTTATTCTCAAAAAAACATAAAACAAAAAAGTACCCATCGAATGATCATACATATGATCATTCGATGGGTACTGCATGATACATTTGTTATTTACAAGCGTCTAATTAAGACCAAATCCAAACATCATCATTATTTTCAACGTTGCTCTTTATCTCATGAATTTTTTCGATATGATCCGTTGTGTTGTAGTTAATAGAACTTCCGCCCCAGCCTACATACTTCATATCAATTTTTACTTTCTCACCTGTATTAAATACTTGTCCCTTCGTTAAGAAAACATCAATAATATCTTTTTTCCCGTTTAGCGATGGATACTCAACTACGACATATTTAGTAGAACCGTCTCCTTCATCTTCCATCGTTCCTACTTTTGATACTTCCCCAATTACATAATCAGGAGAACCATCTTCTTTCATGTGCATACCTAATTTATTTGACGTATTTTCAACTGTATTTGCAATCATATATTCAGTAAAATTACGCATCATAGATCCAGTAGCTTTAACCTCATCCCCTACTTTCACATTTGAAAGGGAATCTATATACACACTAACAGGTTCCTCATATTGCTTAGATTTTACGACAATTACACCGTTATCTACTTCTACTACTCGCCCTTCTAACGTCGAGAAATTCGATTCAATAGAAGCGGCACTCGCTTTTGATATTTCTAATCCTGGTAAATTCGTTCCTGATAATGCTGCGATCCCTAAAGCACCTGCTAAAATTATTTTTTTCATACCCATATGTAACCTCTCCATTCATGATGATTATATTTTTTTGATTGGATACGACCAACCTGTAACTATTATAGTTACAGGTTGTAGAAAATAGCAACCATCTTTCTTATGCAATGTTGCATACTTTAATTCTCAAATGCAATTCAACACTAAGACTGAATTCTTGAATACCAGCAGGTAAACGGATTGATGATGAAGAAACTAATGTGATGCATCATATTTTTCAATACTACAGTTTGTATAATCGTAGTCCATTACATTATGTAGGAGCGGAGTTAAAATGTTAATAAAACCAAACAGATTACAGCCAGGAGATATTGTGGCGACAGTAAGTTCTTCATGGGGAGGTGCTGGTGATTCTAAGCTAAGATGGCGATATGAGCAAGGAGTAAAAAGATTAGAAGACGTCTTCGGTCTTAAGGTTGTCCCGATGCCAAATAGTTTAAAAGGTAGCGAATACCTTTACAACAACCCTGAGGCTCGTGCGGAAGATTTAATGACAGCATTTAAAGATACTCGTATTAAAGGAATTATTACGAATATCGGTGGAGAAGATAGCATCCGTTTACTCCCTTATATAGATTTTAATGTTATACGCGAAAATCCGAAAATTTTTATGGGATACTCTGACGATACCGTTTCACATTTGTTTTGCCATAAAGCAGAAATTTCCTCTTTTTACGGTCCAGCAATTTTAACTGATTTTGCCGAAAATGTAGAGATGGATCCATATACAATTGAAATGGTAAATCGAACTCTCTTTTCAAATGAGAATATTGGCGAGATTCAACCAGCTCATGAATGGACGAGTGAGCGTTTAGAATGGATAGAGATAAATAAAGATAAAAGGCGTACAATGCAACAAAACAACGGATATGAGCTACTTCAAGGCTCTATCACTGTACAAGGGCGTTTAATTGGTGGTTGTATAGAAGTACTGGAATTTGCAAAAGGAACGGAACTTTGGCCTGAGAAAAAACATTGGGAGAATACCATCATTTTCTTTGAAACTTCTGAAGACCATCCAGAACCAAGCTATATAAAGTATTGGTTACGAAATTACGCAGCGCAAGGCATTCTTCAAAAAGCAAAAGGCATCATTTTTGGTAAACCAAAAGACGAAATGTATTATGAAGAATATAAACACGAAATACTGAAAGTTATGAAAGAACATAACTTAGAAGATTTGCCGATTCTTTATAATTTAAATTTTGGCCATACCGAGCCGAAGTTTATTTTACCTTACGGCGCGTTGGCAGAAATTGATTGTGAAAATGGGGCTTTCTCTATTTTAGAGAGTGGCGTGGAATAAAGGAAATCTTTAAATAAGTATAGTCATTTTCCTGATCCTACAGAAAAAATAGCGTGTTTTTTCATTTTAGAGAGTATTTTATTTTGGTTAGCTTGATAGCGACATGAAAGGACCCCAATAAATAAAATCACTCCTATGAGATATGACTGTGAATTGATACTTTTTAAAAGTATATAATTGGAGGGAGATTACGTTTATGGAAGTAACATTTACAGTAAGTAAATGGGATGAAAAACTAATCGATGATACTAGAAAAGATTTTCCTATTAATATTGCCCATGTTGAATATGATATTGATGGTGAATTAAAAGGAAAAGCTTTTGTTGAATACTTATTATATTATTTAGACTCAAATATAAATGATGGTCACTTGGCTACTGCTAAAATTTCTGGGTTTTTACACTTTGAAGGAATTTATAAGGGGCAACAAGGGACATTTACAGCTATAGAGCAAGGAATATTTGATAAAGGAAATCTAGATTCCCCAGGAACAATTATTAAAGCTACTGGTAACTTAGAAAATCTGAGAGGGTCCTATAATTATCAGTTTACAGGTCAAACCAGTAAACTGATTTTAGAGTTTGAATTTCAGCAAAATACCCTATAATATAGTGGAAAGGACATTTCTTGTAATACTAGGAATGTCCTTTTTGTTGACGAGCTTATTCAACTATTCTTCTATTAGTTAAGAAAAGAACAGAGTATATTACATAACGTCTTATTATCAGTATTCAGCAATGTGTAAAATTTTAATTATGGGGGGAATTAAAAATCTAAGCCCGAGAGACACGGCCCCCACCTATTCATTACTTTTCCTACTTACTAAAGAATAATCCCCGAAAAACTCCCCTTCATAACTTCTTTTTCAAGTTGATTTCTACATATAAACATCGCAATAATTTTTGTGCGATGTTTTTCATCGGGTTCAAATTGTTCAATAGTTACGTCACAACGAATTGTATCACCGCTAAAAACAGGACGTAAAAATTCAAAATCCATCTTGCGAGCTAATACGTTATAGTCACCGCCAATTTTTGTAGGCAGCGTTGATGTTAACAGCCCTTGTACAACAAATCTCCCCTGCTCATCTGGTGTAACATGATGAACACCTTCATCTTTAGATACTTCTGTAAATAAAACAACATCTTCTTTTGTAAACGTTCGCTCAAAGGTGATTTTTTCGCCTACTTGCAATTTCATCGATACCCCTCCTCAAAAACACTTTTAACATAAGAAAAACCGAAACTATAATCATTTCGGTTTTTCCAAACTGTAGAAGTCTATATTTACTTTAGCGAATGAACAAACAACCCACTGCGCAGTTTCGGTTCAAACCACGTTGATTTTGGCGGCATAACTTCCCCTGCGTCTGCGATTGATAATAAAGCTTCCATTGATGTCGGATATAATGAAAACGCTGCTTTATACTCACCGCTCTTTACAAGGCGTTCTAATTCTTCTAATCCGCGGATTCCTCCGACAAAATCAATGCGTGAATCAGATCGTGGATCATGTATTTCAAGTACTTGGCTTAATAAATGATCTTGCAGAATAGATACATCTAAACCTTTAACGAGATCATTCGCATCAAACGTTTCCTCTTTCACAGTGAGCTTATACCACTTCTCGTTTACATACATTCCAAATGATTTTGGCTCATTTGGTTTATACGGTGAAACCCCTGCTTCTTCCACATAAAAATATTGCGCAACTTGCTTTAAAAATTGCTCTACTGATAAACCATTTAAATCTTTCACAACCCGGTTATAGTCCCAAATTGATAATTCATCATGAGGGAATAAAACAGATAGGAAGAAATTGAATTCCTCTTCTCCTGTGTAATTCGGATATTGCTCTCTTCGCATTAGCCCTACTTTTGCAGCTGATGCAGAGCGATGATGTCCATCTGCAATGTAAAGACTAGGAATATCTTCAAATGCGTTTACTAAATTTGCAATTACTTCTTCATCAGCTATTTTCCACGCAACATGCCTAACGCCATCTTCTGCTGTAAATGTAAAGATTGGCGCATGTTCTTCTTTCCAGCTTGCAATGATACGTTTCACATCTTCTTTCGTACGATACGTTAAAAAGATAGGCCCCGTATTTGCATCACACACATCTACGTGGCGAATACGATCAAGTTCTTTTTCATGACGCGTTCTTTCATGTTTTTTAATTGTATCATCTTCATACTCGTCAATCGATGTACAAACGACAAGGCCTGACTGCGTTCTTCCTTGCATCGTCAGTTCATAAATGTAAAGCGCTGGCTCCTCATCTTGAACGAACACTTCTTCTTGTATAAATTGCTTTAAATTTTCACCCGCTTTTTCATATACGCGATCATCGTACGGTGAAAGTGCCGGGTCTAAATCAATTTCTGCTTTATCAACGTGTAAGAAAGAATATGGATTCCCTTTTACAACTTCTCTTGCCTCTTCACTATTTAATACGTCATACGGTAAAGCTGCTACTTGTGCTGCTTTTCCTTCTACTGGACGAATAGCACGAAACGGTCGGATTTTTGCCAAGTTTCTCTCTCCTTTACACAATCATTCGAACAGCTACAACACCTGTGATTTTGCTTATATTTTCCACAATATTCTCTTTTATTATATCATCAATTCCGTTATCAATATCAATCATTGTGTACGCCCAAGAATGTTTACTACGATTAATCATATCCGCAATATTAATATGATGTTCTGCTAAGCATCCTGTAATTTGTCCTACCATGTTCGGAACGTTTTGATGCATAATTGTAATTCGTTTTTTTCCAATGTACGGAAGTTCTACGTTTGGATAGTTTACTGAATTACGAATATTACCTGTCTCTAAATATTCACGTAATTGACGTGCAGCCATTACTGCACAATTTTCTTCAGATTCAGACGTAGATGCACCAAGATGAGGCGTTGCTGTTACATTTTTCATCTTTATAACATTTTCATTTGGGAAATCTGTTACGTAATGTGTAATAATATCTTCTTCTAACGCTTTTTGAAGAGCTTTTTCATCTACAAGTTCTCCTCTTGAGAAATTGAATAGACGCATTCCTTTTTTCATCGTCTCTATAGCGTGTTCACCAATAATCCCCTTCGTTTGGTTCGTAAGAGGAATATGAAGTGTAATATAATCACACGTTGCAAAGATTTCATCTAGGCTAAACGCTCTTTGTACTTGCGTAGAAAGACGCCATGCTGTTTCAACAGATATATATGGATCGTATCCGACAACGTCCATCCCTAAAGATAACGCATCGTTCGCAACTAAAGCACCAATTGCGCCAAGACCGATAACACCTAAACGTTTCCCTGCAATTTCTGACCCAACGAATTGCTTCTTCCCAGCTTCAACAAGCTGTGGTACTTCTTCTCCATCCAACTCTTTCGTCCAGCTCACTCCATTTATAATATTACGGGAAGACATAATAAGGCTTGCAATAATAAGTTCCTTCACTGCATTCGCATTAGCCCCTGGCGTATTAAATACTACAATCCCTTTTTCCGTACAACGCTCAACAGGAATATTATTTACACCAGCACCAGCTCTTGCAACCGCCTTTAAATCTTCTGAAAACTCTTCTTGATGTAAAGAATAGCTGCGAAGTAAAATACCATCTGGATGACCTACTTTGTCTCCAATTTCATAGCGATTCCCATCAAAAATTTGCAAACCCTTTTCGGCAATTTGATTTAACGTCTGAACACGAAACATATCCCCATCTCCCTATCTATTTTCAAGCTCAAATTCCTTCATATAGTCTACTAATTCTTGTACACCTTGGGTTGGCATCGCATTGTAAACACTAGCACGCATACCGCCGACTGAACGATGTCCTTTTAACGTAACAAGGTCGCGTTCTTTCGATTTTTGTAAAAACTGATTGTTAAGCTCTTCTGACGGTGTTGTAAACGGAATATTCATAAGTGATCGATACGTAGGGTCAACTGGTGAAGTAAACAATTTAGATTCATCTAAAAAATTGTAAAGAAGTGAAGATTTCATTCTATTTTGTTCTTCAATCGCAGATACCCCGCCTTGTTCTTTCAACCACTCTAGTACAAGTTTTGCTACATAAATACTAAAGGTTGGCGGTGTATTATATAGGGAGTTATTTTTACTGTAAGTTTCATAGTTTAACATCGTAGGACAAGCACTATTTGCACTGCCAATTAAATCTCTTTTTATAATTACAATCGTTAAACCCGCTGGCCCTAAATTCTTTTGCGCACCCGCATATATGAGACCAAACTTCGTAACATCATATTGTTCTGATAAAATATTTGAGGACATATCCGCAACGAGCGGCACTCTTTCTAAATGTGGAATATCCACATATTTTGTCCCCTCAATTGTATTGTTCGTTGTAATATGTACATAATCTAGTTCTTCATCATTTGGTAAATCATCCATTTTAGGAATTGTAGTAAACTTCTCTTTTTCAGAAGAAGCAATCACTTTTACTTCTCCTACTTTTCCGGCTTCTTGCAGCGCCTTTTTAGACCATGAACCTGTCAGTACGTACCCAGCTTTTTTATACGTACTCATTAAATTTAACGGTATCATAGAAAATTGTAATGACGCACCGCCCTGTAAAAATAAAACTTCATACTCATCAGGAATGTTCATTAATTCACGAAGTAAGCTACTTGCTTCATCAATAATACTTTGGAAATAAGAAGATCTATGGCTCATTTCCATAACAGACATGCCTGTCCCGTTATAATTTACAAGCTCCTTTTGCACTTTCTCTAAAACTGGCAAAGGGAGTATAGATGGTCCTGCTGAAAAATTATACACTCTCTCCATCACCCAGATAACCTCCCTATTTCTCATTTTTATTTTTTTTTAAACTTTCTGAATTATAACCTATATACAATACACGGTCAATTTGTTTTCCGTTATTACGGTGCAAGACGCAATGGAATCGCTTGCATATGCACCCTGCTTTTTATAAACATACAAAAAAGTGTTAAGTACATAATCGTACTTAACACTCTAGTAATTAAGTATAATAGCTACTTACTCGTAAAGAACCGATCGAAAATTTGATAAATAGCTGAAAGACCAAAGAGCCAATAAATAGTATCCACAAGCGCCGGCATAGAACCAAACCATTTCTCAACTACATTATAATCTAACGCCACAAACAACCAATTCAAACCGCCAAGAATCACCAAAATTACTGTAAGGTATGACAAAAATTTCATTATGATTGCCCCCTAGGTGATAAGATGGTGAAAGGCCTTTCACTAAAATATATGTAATAGATTCTAAAACTTACCTATTTTATAAAATTTATTTTCGATACCAGCCATTAATAACTGTCTCTGCTTCTTTACTATGTATTTGATATGAATGATTACTATCATTAGATCCGATAAACCAAATTGAAAAACCTTTAAAATATGGCTTCGCTTCTAATACATCTCGGTAAGCACGCCACCCGTTAAGTTGTACATCTTTCGAAAACACATTCGTAACATCTGGGTTCCACGGGCTTTGTAGTCCAAGTTCACGTGCTGGCACATTAAATCCACCAAAATAAACTGGCTTTCCAGTTGTTTTATGTAATGTCTCAAGTTGCTGAACGACATTTTGGCCACGATTGTATACTGTCGTCGCAAATAAGCTTTGTTTTACTTCTTCGTATGATGGATTTCTTTTTCCTGAAACTTCAAACCAACTATCAATACTTACAATGTCCACCTTTTTTAAATACGGGCGATTTATTTTCTCTTTAAATTTCGCCTCATAAGAAGGATCAAAGCTTGCAGTTAACCACCAATTCATTTGATACAAAACATTTCCTTTATACTGCTGGCGAACAAAATTAATCGTATCATTCCAATATCCTTCTGCATATTCCATATTCACGAAATTAGAAGCGATTTTCAGCCCATAAATATTGTACTTACTTGTAATGGAATTAAAAATATCTTGTAAAACAACCGTTTTCCAATTCCAGAAGAAATCGTTAATATTACTAGGGTTCCACTCTGTTTCTCCAATATTTCCTTGCTGAATAAACGGAAACGGCTCCAATATAACTTGTATATTACGCTTTAATAATTCTTGAATTAAAATAATAGCTTGTTTCTTTTGCGCCTGATTAATTACCATATTAGCCGAATTCACATCCGAAATATCTACTTGAATAGGTACATTCACCGTATTTAAATTCAAGCGCTCTACATCTGCTAACACTTTCGCTACATTGCCTACTTCCCATACCGTTACGTTTCCTGATTTTATTTTTCCAGATTGAACAGTATTTACATCCGCCTGTATATTTCCCTGGAAACAAAAAGAAAACAACATGATACACACTCCTAAAATACTTATTAAACTCTTATTTTTTTTCACAACTTCCCCCCATAATTTTTTACTTTCTTGATTTTTTTATACAACATTTCACATATATTCCAGAAAAAAATTAAATACATTTCCATTAATAAAAGTGTTATCCATATAATTCCCCTAAAAATAGTAAGGTAAATAAAAAAGGAGCGTATTTCCGCTCCTTTTTTATCTTTTCACAATTGAAGTTATTGAATTTTCTCTGATAATCTAATCACATCTATTTTTTTCGTATAAATAAATTTTTATCTATATTCGCTTTTGTTTGTATTACTTTTATATTTACTTCATTAGATTGTTTAATATCATCTTTAAATTCTTGTTTGACTTTTTCTATATCAGCTGCAGTACCACTAACTAGAATCCCATCGACTGGTTGTCCTGGACCTTGCACATAACGTTTTACTCCTAATCCTACTCCTATAAAAATAGCAATAACCACCACATAACTTATAATTTTTTTCACTAGAATACTCCTTTAATTAATGATTTATATCTGGATTATAGATGTGATTTTTTCATAAGTTAATGACTTCTATCTAACTTCTAATCTTACAATATTGTAAGATTAGAAGTTACAACGTGTATATTTTATGTCAGAAGACCCTCTCCTTAATTTGTTTGATGTTGGGATAGCGTTAGTAAATAGATGGGAGATACTGTCGAAAAAAGATAAAAATGACTCGATTATTTTTTGTAGATTATACACAAACATTTATGTAAAATGTTTATATATAATCAAACGAAAATGCAATTCATCTACTTTTTATACAAAAACCAAACAAAATTGATGAATATTATTAATACCAATAACAACATGAATCAGTACAGAAAACATACTTTCATAAGTGAAATACTAAAAAATTGAAAAGAAAACATTATGGATCCTTGAAAAAATTACAACCCTATGAAAAACAAGATTGTAACCAAAAATAGCCTGAAAAGAGGGAGAAAATTATGGAACAAAGGAAATATTCAGTAACACCTCAAGATCGAATGAATTATATACTTGGTCTTTATTCCGCAAATCAACAAATTAATGCCGTTCTTTATTTTCCTATAGGTATATCAAAAAAAGTACTTGAACAATCAGTAAGAATAACGTTACAATTACAGCCCGTTTTAAACAGCCGTTTTGTAGAAAGTGATATGCCTTACTGGGAGGAACATTCATCTAGTACTAACTCACCAATTTGTTTTTTTGCAGAAGGAGATGATCAAAATCTTGAAGTGATGGCAATAGATTTTATAAAGGAATCTGGAGATCCTATTCAAGGGCCTATGGTTCAGACAAAATTATTACGAGGCACTTCAACAAATATATTAGTTGTTAAATTATCTCATCTTTGTTCAGATGGTGCTGGAGTCAAGGAATATATTAATTTGCTGGGAGCAATTTATACTCACCTTTCTCTGGGACAGTCTAAGGATGAAATTATAAAGAGATTTAATGCAAAAAATGAGGGCTTTCGCGATCAATCACCTGTATTCAAATATACTGGAATAACAGACATAAAAAGTGCGTATCGTCCCAGCCAAGAACAACAAGCAGCATTATGGTCTTTTCCATCTCAACCTAACAAAAATGCTTATCCAAAAATGGCCGTGCGACGGTTAAGCCGTGAGCAAACTCTACGTTTAACCCTATGGACTAAGGCACAACAAGCTACCTTAAATGATGCAATTCTGACTGCATACTTCCGCTCTTTATCACATTTCGCTGTGTATGCAGAACCTCGTACCGCAGAAAAAATGGTTGGTTTAACAATTGATTTACGCCGATATCTCCCTAATCATACAACTGGTTCAATTTGCAACTTATCCGGGATGGAAATGCCAGTGATTAAAATGGAAAATGATGACTCATTTAATCAAACTCTAGTTCGAGTCAAAGAATCAATGGATACAATAAAATCTCAAAATCCAGGTCTTTCTTCAGCCGCAGGAATGGAGTTACTGGCAAGTAAAAAGCTATCTGAAGTTAAGGAAATGTATAAACAGCAATATGAACGGGCTTTACAAATGGGAATGGCTTTACCGTTACTTACTAATTTCGGATCGATAGCTGATGAACCTATTAAGTTTGGTGAAGTTCAAGCTCAGGACGGGTATATAACATCACCAATTATGTATGCACCATTCTTTACAATGGGGGCAAGCTCTTATAATGGGAGACTTACATTTACAATTGGTTATCATTCGCCAGATACTACAAAAGAAAAGGTAGAGCAATTTTTAGAAAGTGTGGTCAATGAACTATCAAAATTGTAACGGGAGTATCACCCTAAGCTCAATAAGTTAAGTTTATAAATCTAGCCAAGAAGATTCCTTCCTCAAGGAACGCGAAGTGAGTATGTGAGAGATGAACTGGCTTCGGACATAGGATATAAGGAAGCCAGTTTAGTTGTTCGCCATACATGGGGTACCGGCCCATTCCCATTAACCTAAGAAAACAGATGTGAAATACTTTAAAATATTAGCTTGATGCACATGGTTAGGCGCCCTCAAATGCTTGGATTAAAAACATTACAAACAGCTTAAAAAAAATGCTGCAATAGAAGTTATGCATATAATCAAAAAAGGACAAACTATCCAAGGTGAATAGTTTGTCCAAAACCATAAACTCTAGGGTTTAACAATATATAATTCAGTTCCGCTAAAAGTCTTTTATTCTCTTTTCATATCCTACTATTTTTGCATCCGAACGAACAATAGAGAATTAGAATAATGACTTAATACTTGCTAGAACAGTAAGTATTCCTATAACAATTACAAATACATTACTCATTTTCCCTTTGTATTTAGCCAGTACTGGTACTTTATTGATTGCATACATCGGTAATAGACATAAGATAGCAGCAACTAACGGACCGCTAAGGGCATCAATGATTCCAAGAATACTTGGATTTGTATAAGCAACATACCAGCATGTTAATACGACAAAAGTAAGAATCATTGTCTTAACTGTTTTCTCTCCTAAATCTTTCCCACGTTTTTTACCGGACTTAATAATCATGTCACGCATTACCTCATACGCTCCTATATAATGGCCAAGGAAAGACTTTGTAATAGCCACAAACGCAATGATAGGAGCCGCAATAGTAATTACTGGCGAATTAAGCTCATTAGCAAGATATGATAGGATTGACAAGTTCTGTTCTTTTGCCACCTTAAGATCATCTGGAGTCAAACTTAAAGTACTGCTCCAAACAAAGAACATAACAACAACGAATGTCATGATATAACAAACTTTTTGTATTTGAGCACACTTGGCATCAGTAGCATCTATTCCATACGTAGCTCTCTGTTTCATAACGAATGACGAAATCATAGGAGAATGATTAAACGAGAATACGATGATTGGTAGTATCATCCATATTGTTCCAAAATATCCTGTTCCAGTTGAAGCAGTAGAAACACTTGAAAAACTTAGCATTGACGTATTCCACTGTGGAATTAAAGATATTGCGATAAAAAGTAGAGAAACAATGAAAGGATATACTAGCATGCTCATTATCTTTACAGTAATATCTTGACCAAAATTTAGTATAGTGATAAGACCGAGTACTAATACAAGCGATAAAATGGCCCTTGGAGGCTCCGGCATGTGCAATTGATGCACAATAAAACTACTTGCAGTATTTGTAAGTGCAACCGAATACATCAGCACGATCGTATAAATTGAAACGAAATATACAATGTTAAAAATGATACTTGCCTTATTTCCGAAATACTCTCTTATTGTACCTGTAATCCCCTCATCGGCAGAATTAGAAGCGTATATCATTTTAGCAAGTGCCCTATGTGAATAATACATAACAGGATATGCAAGTATGGTAATTAACAGCAATGATAATAAACCACCTGAACCTGCATTAATAGGTAAGAAGAGTACTCCTGCTCCAATTGCTGTTCCAAATAGACTCAATGCCCAGGTAGTATCCTGTTTATGCCACTTTTTAGGGTCTAGATATTTCTCATTTTTTACTGCAGTATTATCAACTTGAAATTCTATGTTTTTTGCAGTATTCCCATTCATATAATAATTCCTCCTAGTTTTCTATTCTTACTTCTCTATTTAAGGCATCGGAATATAGACCGTTCTTGAAAAATGAATTGCTTATAAAGTGCGCCACATCGTATATCCTTCTTCTAAGTTAATCAAAATCAAAAAATTGGCGAAGCATCAACCTGACGGGGGTGTTACAAATTATAAAATATCCCAATTATATAGTGGTATATTTTATTAGTAATTCCCCCAATATACAGACATCCTTAGGCGAACAATAGAGAATAGATTGTTAACTTTTTCACAATATATCCGGTAATTGTTCATTGATTTGATTATTTCTCTCCAAAGATTTTATTTTTAATGGCAATCCCTGTAGGTGTAGCTGCAATTCCACCTAAACCTGTCTCTCTTAATTCGCGAGGCATCTGTCTTCCAACTCTATACATCGCTTCAATAACTTCGTCAGCATTGATGATATTGTTTACGCCGGCTAATGCGATGTCCGCTGCTGCTAAAGCATTTGCCGTTCCAATGGCGTTTCTCTTTACACAAGGAATTTCTACTAAACCAGCGACCGGATCACAAACTAAACCGAGTAAATTTTGTAATGCAATCGAAAAAGCTACAGAAGATTGCTGTGGCGTTCCACCTGCAGCTTCAACCGCAGCTGCAGCCGCCATCGCTGAGGCACTGCCTACTTCAGCTTGACATCCTCCGTACGCTCCTGAAATACAAGCGTTGTTTGCGACTATCGTTCCAAATAACGCTGAAGTAAATAGAAAATGAATCATATCTTCATGACTTAACTGCAACGTATCTTTAATACTAAATAGGACTCCCGGAATCGTCCCACTCGCACCTGCTGTTGGAGTTGCACAAATAGCTCCTAATGCAGCATTTACTTCATTAACACCGATAGCACTTTGGATCCCTAACACCATCAAATCTCCAGAAAGGGTTTTCCTATTTTCTCGATAGTTTTTAATTTTAACAGCATCACCTCCGGTTAAACCAGTTGGAGAAAATACACCGTCGCCCTCGATACTTTTATTTATAGCATTTTGCATAGTCGCTAAATTCCGTTCCATTTTACTCCAAACTTCTTCATAAGTAGATTTAGTTTGTTCAATTTCCTGTTCAATTGCTAATTCATAAATTGTCTTTTGGCTTTTATTAGCTGCATCCACAATTTCTTTTATGGCCATATACATATTTTTTCACTCCTTAATGTAACTAAAGAATAATGAGCTTAGCTATATTGCTTAAATTTCCTAATTCCTCCTGGACATTACCAGGCAATAGCGTATCCAAAGCGAATGCATATAAATATTTCCTGTTTTCTTCTAAACTATGAAAGTTGTTTATTTCCACATCATATTGTTTAAAGATCCTGCGTAAGACAAATTCAAAGTCAGCTCTTTCAGAAATCGCAATAATAACTGGCAATGGCCCCTGCAGGTCTAAGCTAAATCCGTCGATTTCAACATGTTTGATTTCAATTAATCCACCGCCAACCGAA
The DNA here is from genome assembly GCF_979253805.1 of Bacillus sp. AC266. NCBI lineage: Bacteria > Bacillati > Bacillota > Bacilli > Caryophanales > Bacillaceae > Bacillus > Bacillus sp. AC266. Next base: position 281,193 of record NZ_CEEDEC010000001.1, on the reverse strand, counting down.
ATCCCCATCGTTCTAATACTTCGATTTTCATCCTCTAAATATACATCTGCCGTATTTGGATGGCCAGCAGGACTATCACCTGCTTCTTCAATAAAGGTAATTTCAATTCCTTTAGATTCTGCTATTTCAATAGCATCTGGCACTTTGCTGTCATCGGCAGCAAATCCTAATATCCCAGCAATAATTGCAAAATCAGTTCCGTGACCTTTATGGGTTTCAGCAAATGATTCATAATACCTTACCACGACTTTTTTTGGAAGACCTTGAAATAATTTATTGGCTACTGTTCCAATAGCTAAAGCACCTGCAGTATGTGAACTTGAAGGACCTATCATTATGGGCCCAATCACATCAAAACAACTTTTGTATTTAACAACCTTTTTTTCTTTAATAGATGCTACATTCATGTTCATATAAGCACCCCCATAATTTATTATTTTTAATTGCAGTTGAATCTAAATTACTAAAATGACTGATTCAAAACAAGATCTAATTGAATACGCTTTCATTCTCGTGTCAAATACACTTTTCCTTTTGATCACATACCTTTCTTAGAGTAATCATGTCAGTATGTCCAAATTTAAAAGGTTACTTACAATGTCATTAGGATTTTTGCAAAAAAACTAGGTTTGATAATTTCTCTAGAGGTAATAAATTCTTTCTCGACGCCCTCATTATAGCTTGTATATTTATGAGTACAATATTTTTTTATTTTTAGAAAGATTGAATAAACAGAATCTTGAATGGGTAATAGATTACACTTAGCATGTAGCAATTGTGTCCTTTGTTTGAAGCTGTATTAGTTAGTAGAAAAGCAAAAATAACACAGAGTTCCTTTCATTAACACATTGATTATATTGGAAAATCATTATAATGATACTTATATTATCCTTTGTTGAAACATTTAATTTTGGACATGAAAGCTGTTGTAATAAATGATTAATATAGATAGCAAGTAATAAATTAATGAACTATAAAATATTTTTTGAATATTAATCATTAATTTTGTATTAATATTCATTTTTCAGAAAAAAGGAACTTCTTTTTTTATAATCTTAACTTAAATGGTAATATCCAACAGTTTACACCATACCCTTTACAGTTATGGAAACCCTAATTAGATTTAAAAAGAGAGAAGAGCTCATCAATGCTGCTCTCTCTTTTTTATTTACTTAAGATTACTATTCAAATTGCTTATTGCATCTTTAAGCTGACTTTTAAATTATAAACTTTAATTTCCATACTTCTTTACAAGCCGATAAATAAAAAAAGTATATGTTCCTTCAAAATTAAGTTATAAAAGAGTAATGTTTTCCTGTAACATATTATTCATCCTTCTATTCACAGACAGTACGCTTCCACACTAAATAAAATCTCTCCGTAAACGTCCAATAGCTCTAAAATATACAAAAATTGAAGAATATGAAAAAAACACTCTTATGAGTGCCCTTCTTAGCAACTAAGTCCACTGCAACTATTATCATTACCCCGATGAATTTTGCCTGTAAGAGGAAATTTTAAGTTCATATTTAATTATTAAAATAAACCGCACCAAAGTTTTCATTAAATCTTTTACACCAAACAGAAACCGAACCATATTCACTTACATCTATCCCTTCAGGAATTTCATAGTTTTGGTCTCCTTTATTTCCCTTTAATTTTCCTAATTCAATATACTGATAGTTTTTCACGTCTTCATTATTTTTTAAGCGATTTGTAGGAACTAATACAACTCGTACATCTGGCCCATTAGATGTTGCAAAATCAGAAAGTCGTAAAACACGTTTTCCATCCGCTAATTGGTAAATTTTTGCCGTTCCAGTTGTTTCATGGACACCGTTTTGAAACTGACCTTCCCTTATTACTCGATCACTTTGTTGCCTTACTTCAGTTGATTGTATCTCTGCTTGTGGCAATGATTCATTTACGTGCTTATCAATAAATAATTTCTCTGGTCGGAACAATGACCATAAAATCCCCAATACAATTATCAAACCACCTATAAGCCATACATATTTTCTTTTCATAAAGTAAAAAACCTCCTGTAACATACTGTGTAGTAGTATGTTAACAAGAAGGTCTTTCATTTTTCTAACGTAAATGTTACAAAAGTCTTTCAGCCGTCTTATTTTTTTACTGATGTGATGGGAAGAGTGAACCAAAATTCACTTCCCTGCTTACCATCTGCGCGATTCCTTACACCAATTTCCCCTTTGTGCATTTCAATCAATGATTTTGCAATAGCTAATCCAAGTCCGGAACCTCCAGATTGTGAACTTCTTGATCGATCTGTTCTAAAAAAACGTTCAAATACGCGTAATTGATCATTTGGAGAAATTCCCATTCCTTCATCCCGCAAAGTGAATTGGACCTGTTGAGTTGGTTTATTTTCCACTACAGTCAATTCAATTGTTCCAGAGATAGGAGAATATCGAATTGCATTATGTAATAAATTACCTATGACCCTTTCTATTTTACAAGGCATAATCAAAAGTCGAGGTAATGTATCAGGGACATCCAATTGCAAATGGATTTGTTTGTTTCCTAATAAGACAGAATGTGACTCTAATACATCTAATAGAACTTTATCTAAATGTGTGAAACTTGGGTGAAAATCTACTTGCTCAAACTCTAACTTTGAAAGATCAAATAAGTCGTTAATTAATCCATTTAATCTTTCTATTTCTTTTAAAACCGTTGCTAAGTATTGCTTTTTCATTTCAGGATCTTCAATCAGGTTATCTTGTAATGCTTCTATCATCATTTGCATGCTAGTCATAGGTGTTCGTAAGTCGTGTGAGATATTGGTAATTAGCTCCTTACGAGAGTTTTCCTGTTCCTCTAACTTAGTAAACCCTTCTTCTAATTTTTTTGCCATCTGTTGAAAGGCTGTTGCCAATTCTTTAAACTCACGTGGTTCTTGCCCAATTATATACATCGTTTCAAAGTGTCTATCACTAAATTGTTTCGTCAATTTTATTAAATTTTGTATAGATCTCATGATAGGACGTGTCATTAACCAATAAATAAACGTTGAAATAATGAATGCCACAAATGCAATTACTGTTAATAACCGCGTTTGTTCCGGTTCAAGTAACATTTTCGTATCACTATACCATATAGCAATTACCATAATACTAGTACTTAATAGATTCATGAGTAACAATTGAATACGTAATCTCATGTTTCATTTCCTGCATTTGGCTCAAAGCGATATCCTATACCCCAAACCGTATGAATCCAACGATTCTTTATCGTATGCTTCTCGAGCTTTTCACGTAAACGACTCACTAACACGGTAACTGTGTTTGATGCCCCTTCATGTCCAAAATCCCAAATTAATTCAAGAAGCTGCGAGCGAGAAAATACTTGTTTTGGATGCTTTGCCATGAGATAAAGTACCTCAAACTCTTTCACCGTTAACTCCACTTCCTTATTACAAACAAGTACATATCTTGTCTTTGGATATATTTTTAAATCTGGAAACTCTATCACTTCCAATAAGGATTCTTTCGCTTGTATTTGTACATGGCTTCCTCTTCTTAGTATAATTTGAACCCTTAATACTAATTCACGAGGGGAAAATGGCTTTGTTAAATAATCATCTGCCCCTATTGTTAAGCCTAAAATTCGATCCCTTTCCTCTCCCTTAGCAGTTAACATAATAATAGGGACATTTGATTGTTGACGAATTTCCTCGCATAATTCCCATCCATCTTTTTTTGGCATCATCAAATCTAATATAATTAAATCTGGTTGATGTGTAAGAAATAAATCCCAACCTTCTTTACCATTTACAGCGGTATAAACTTCATATTCTTCTCTTTCTAAATACCGTTTGCATACTTCTCGAATATTTTCTTCATCTTCTACGATTAAAATTCTTTTCTTCATATACTATCCTCACTTCTTTTTCACCAATAACAAAAAATTTTTTTCTATTATCCAATAAAAATATCTTTATAGGTAAAGATATAAAAACTAATCACATAAATAAATCAGAATTCCACATTTCACCCTCGAAACGAATGAAAATTCGGAAAATAAATCATGTAATACAGATAGTAATCTTAACATTTGATTACTTATATGACTAGATAAGTATTTAAAATAGTAGTTTCTAAATCATATATAAATTAAAAGGAATGAGTCCGATTCAACATCGAACTCATTCCTTAATAGTAACCTAAATTTTTGTATCTAACTTTTCAGATACAATTCATTTCCGGTTCTCTTTTCAAACTTAGCAACAGAACTGTTACCTATTACTGAACTCTTGATAGATTCCATGCTATAGTATCAGTCCCATTCTCTCCATTACCATATTTCATATAATCGATTAAATATCCTACCTTTAACTTATTACCATTAGATAGTATGTTCCATTGCTTATGGTGTCCAGTGAAATTCTTTGGATATGCATGATTAAATTTAAAAGTACTTGCGTTCTGTTTTTGATCTAAATGGATATAACTATCTTGAAGTTTTAAATATGCATAATCTGAATAAATAGGATTTTGAAATTTAATTAATACCTCTTCATCCTTTTTAATTGGTTTTCCAGGTTTAGGTTGACCTACTCTTTCAATAATTACATTCACTTTTTCATCGCTAGATTTTTCAGCCCAAAGATACTCCCATTTATTCCCTGCATGATGACTTCCCAAATAAGCTGTATTTCCATATGAAGCCACGGTATAAGGAACTCCTTCTGTAACAAATTCACCTGAATTATCTACTACATAATCTTCAAATTCTTTATTAGCTTTAATTTCAGTATCAATCTTTTGTGTAGGCGTTAGATTGTGTGCGTCATTGATTTCAAATGTAACTTTTCTGTGCGCAGCAATTTCAGATTTAATAGGGTGTATATTTTCTCTAGACTCATATGTAAATCCATTTTCACGTTTAACCAGTGTTACTGTTTGTGACGGAGCATTCCATTTCTTACTATAAGTAGTAGGAATATCTTTACTCCCTCCAAATAAACCAGGTAAAATTGTTGCCCTAATCTTTTGCGTCACAGAATCATAACTACCTTCTACTAATGTTGGTTGCTGTAGTTTTGCAAAAGCTCCGTGTACAGAGTCTTTATGTAAATAACCGCGATCTCCCTGTCCCGCTTTTAAATCGTTCAATGCATCAGTTCCATTAGCTGAAACCACTGATACGTTATTAGTACTTTTAGCCTTGTTTACAATATGATTTACTTTTTTCGTATCTATATTTACCTGTTGAAAAACTTCGTTATAGGATAAAACTGGCTTATCAGCAAGAGATTTGTCTTTAGGAGTATATACCCTAAACTTTGGTATATTTCCTATATCTGTTTCTAATTGTTCAGTAGCTGCATTTACTCTAGACTCATATCTCCCTGAATCCCCCAAATGCATAATTTCTTCACCTTTTTCAATAGATAAATCCATTGTACTTGTAGGTAAAACTTCAATCGAAAGAAGTTCCCCTTGTTCAACAGCTTTCAATTCATCCAAAGATAAGACAATATTCGCATCTGCTTGTCCTTCTAAACTGTCAATTACTACTTCTGTTTTATTCCGTCCACCTTTTTCTGTACTTAAATAGTTTGCTTTATAACGATCTTGTGTTGCCTTTACAGTATTAATAATTTTGTTTCCTAAACGAATATTAAAATGAGGCGAAACATTTTCAGCGGATGCTGTTCCTACATTCTTATATTCCAAATGTACACGTAATTTTGCTGCGTTCGCTGTATCCACAGTTGTTGCAGTAGACCAATCAAAATTATTTGTATAACTCTCCGTTTCCGTAGTTGTTTTTGAATATCCGTATCCCACATTTGCTGAAACACTTCCGGAAGGAACAGGACCGGCTGCTGAGCCTTCTACACCACCTGAACCACTTAAACCTACATTAAATGAATGTTGTGTAGATACACTTTTTTCCCATCCTCTACTAACTGATCCACCATTATTATCCGTAATGGTTGCAATAGGAATTACTTCAATTCGTTTGACACCAATTTGCAAATTCGGCATGTTGGCAACTATCGGATTGAAATTAGTATCAGAATCGTTGTTATAATTCTCAACCTCATACATATCAGTAAAAGGATCACCATCCGTATTTGCATTCATAGGATTCGATATAAATTTTGGTTTCCCTTTATCCTTCTCGGGATCCCATGCTTTCGCTTCATTTTTTCCAGTTTGTGAATTGAATTCAATTTTATATCCATTAATCTCTAAGTCGTTGGAAATACCATCTTTATCCCAATCCTTGTTTGCCATTTCAATGTTTTGTGTAATGAGTGAACCTATTTCTCCATCAGATCCGAGCGTGAAATTCTTATCTTCTTTTTTTACATCTGCATTCTCTTTGAATATTTCAACTGTACCTCCTGGATTCGGTTGTTTTACATCTGCTAAAGCAGGAGATGCTAAAGTCAGTGCCATCGATACACTACCTAATACACTAATTGCTGGCTTCAATTGTTTCATTGTTATTTTTCCTCCTTTGTTTCTAGATCCATTAGAACACCTACTAGTAAGATTAATTTCATCATATATAACAAATCTTTCTTTTCTCTCTCATAACTGTTAAAAAAGTCTCTCGTAAATATTACAAAACACTTACAGAGTTTTTAAAAGCCATAAAATATATATATGAAACATCAAAAAGCCGTAATATGAAGAATCAATTACAATATATACAAAAAAGCAGCTAGCCAAAGCTAACTGCTCACTAACTTACAAAATTTCAGTAAAAGAATGTATTAATTTTGAAGTGTGCAAATTGGGAGAGTGACTTCAACTATAGTCCCCTTATTCACTTCACTCTCAATAAATACCTTCCCCTGGTGTGTTTCAATAATTTTATAACAGACCATTAATCCTAAGCCGATTCCCTCTTCCTTAATACTGTAAAAAGGTTCTCCTAAATATGGTATACGTTCTTTTGGAATCCCACATCCTTGATCGATAAAGCGAATCCTTATTTGATTATTATCAAGTTTATCAAATTGAATCAAAATTTCTCCTCCTGTTGGCATGGATTCAATTGCATTTTTTATAATATTAACAAATACTTGTTTTAATTGATTTCCTTCACATGGAATCAGTGGCATACCAGGTGTAAAATCAATTCTAATTTTTATATTATTCATCATTGCTTGAGGTTGCAGTAGCATTAAAACTTGATCCATTAGCACACTAATATCGTTAGGTTGTATCTTTACCACCTGTGGTTTGGCTACCGCCATAAATTCATTAGTAATACTTTCTATACGCTCAATCTCTGATGATACTATATTTATATAACCCCGATTATTCTCAGTTTCCGTTGATTTTAGTAATTGCATAAACCCTTTCATTGCGGTTAATGGATTATTAATTTCATGAGCCATTGCAGTCGCTAATTGTCCTACGACAGCAAGTTTTTCAGATTTCCGTAGTAATTCTTCTGTTTTTAGCCGTTCAGTGATATCACGAGAAATACTTAGGAAAACTTTTTTACCATTTAAGTTAAAAACACGGACACTAAACTCAGTTGTTATTATTTTTCCTGTTGGAAAAACATATTCATCTTGCAAAGTGAAGGAAGTTTGTCCCTCTCTAATTTTTTCTAACAACCTTACAATCATTTTAGAATCTTGTGGTACTACATTTGGAAATGGTAACGAGAGCAGCTCTTCTCTACTATATCCAAATCTTTTACAACCAACAGGGTTTACCTCAATGAATCGACTTGGAACATGATTTTCATTCAGCTCTACTACATATACTGCATCAGTTGCTTGTTCGATTAGTGCACGGTACTTCATTTCACTATCTTTTAATTGTTGGTGTAATCGCTGTCGTTCTCTTTCTGCTTGTTTTCTTTCAGAGATGTCTCTACATATTGCAGATAAAGCTATCACATTTCCTCTTACGTCTAGTATAGGAGAAACTGTCAGACTGACATCAAGAAGACTTCCATCGTTACGTCGTCTAACAGTTTCTAATCTGGTAACTACGGATTCTCCTGTTAGAATTTTCTGAATATTTTTAAGTGATTCTTCCATTAAGAAATCTGGTACACAGGGTAATCTCTTACCTATGATTTCTTGTAATGACCATCCAAATATCTTTTCATAAGCTTTATTTGCTTGTAAAATATGCCCTTCTCGATCAGAAATGGTAATAGCATCTACATTATGCTTTATAAATGATTCTAGTAATTCTTTGGTAGCTCTTAATTCTGATTCTACCTTTTTCCTTTCGGTTATATCGACTATAGAACCAACAACTTCCATAACTTGTCCATTTCGTTTAATCGGCCTAAGTGCAATAAGAATAATCGTTTTATCATCTGGCCAGGGTAATTCGAATATAATTTCTTTCCCTTCCCATGCCTGAAGATAATACTTCATCAATTGTGGAACTAAATGTGGTGGAACAATAGAAGCATCAATAGTCCGTAAGCTTTTCCCTACCACCTGTTCAGAATAAAATCCTTTTTGATAATAAAACTGTCCATCACATAAAGTGTGTATAAAGTGCTTACCCACTTTTTTAAATTTAAAAATCCCTCCTTGAAGCTCATGTACGGTATCTGTGAGTTCTTGCTTGGATTTTTTTAATTCCCGATTCATTTTAGATAAGTCCTGTGTTAAATAATATAATCTCTGGTAGGCTTCCATAAGAAATAGCCCAATTAAAAGCCCTAAAGCTATATATAATAAGCCTCCAGTGTAAAGTAACTTAGTATTAAAGAATACACCAACTAACCACTTTATTCCGACAAAAACAAAAAAATATAAAGATGCACTTTTAAAAGGATGAAGGTTTTTAAAATATGTTTTAAAAGTAACAAATAGGATACCCAAACCTAAATAAGCAATCACAGGAGGTTCCCAGTAACCTCCAATGTAAAAGATACGCATTATAATAATGCTAATTAATGTAATCCAACCAGCAATGCGACCAAAGTAAATAAAAGATAGAATAAGAGGAACAACTCGAAGATCGTAGGAAAATCCCATGTATGGAAAAGAAAAGAACATCAAAGTAACTGCAATAATCCCTCCATAGAATTTTTCGAAATATCGCCTGGAATGAATCAAAAACACTTGAATAAATATCGCTGCGCTAACTAATAAAGAAAAAATAGAAAGATTGATAAAATAGTCTTTAATAATCATGTAATGTCCCTCCTTGCATTAAAGATATATTCGACAAAAAAACTGAAAATCCTACAAATAGTACAAACAGTTCAGGTGTAAAAAATATAATTCCCTACATGACAGTACATGTAAATAGTATCATTTTGATTCAAATCGAAAACCAGGGAATCTTCCATTTGAACCTTCAAACACCCCAAAAATAAGGTGTTTATTCTCTCTTTTTATTTAAATGTTTTTTATAAATTAATCAATTCCTTCACTATTACAATTCTTCAAATTCCTCAATTTCGGCTTTTCGCTTTAAAAATATTGCAATATCTTTATTACAAGTTGCTCTTTTAATGTATTTGCAATCTTTTGGTTAAGCCATACACATAAAGCAACCAGCACCTTGATTTAATATTCACTTTTTTGCTGTACAAATTCTTTTGCTTTAGCTAGGTGTTCTAGGAAATAAGGAGCCTTATGCCGTTCAATTTTTCACTTAACTTGGTGTCTAGTTTCGTGTACCATCCCCATGCCCATCAACTTAAGAAAATAGATTCACCCCAAAACGAAAATTCTATCCATTGTTGTCTATTAATAACGAGAATTATGTAAATGAGCTGTCCATATGGGCAGCCTATTGTATTTTTTGCTTAGGGTGTTTTTATGTAGTGCTTGATGAAAAAGTAAGAAATAATCTTTAATTATGTACATCGCTTTATATTCACTTAGTTCTTTTTGTTTCTTACGTAACAGGAGTTCTCTCATTTTAAACATAGTAGAAGAACATAATAGGATACTAATGAGTTGTCCATAAAGGTGGCATTCTAATCGCTCTTGTTTTTGATGCATATTCATAAAAAGCACGTCACCCTTTCTCATTAACATAAGAGAATAGTAACGTGCTTTTAAGTTTAAGAATAGTCTAAATCCTTAAGTTGATGGGTACGGGGGGGGTACTCCTATTAAAGAAAATTCCCATTCTAAAATTGAAGATACTTGTAAATTTAGTACGAATCTCAGTTGAACTCCTGTTACTTAATTGTCCCCATCCCACCAATTTTCACATTTACCTTGACGTTTACATCGCCCTTTGCTAATTCATTATTCCATTTATTTTGGACTTTTTTCCATTCTGGATATGTGTAAGTTCTTGCATATCTCCCAAGCCCAATAGGATCAATATTGGCAGTTTGTATTTTCTTTATTAATTGCTTGAAATCAGCTTCCAGCTTAGTTTCAATCGCCTTTTGTAATTTTACTCCATCCTTTCTTGTATTGAACGAAAAAAGCTGTTCTGTAATGCCGACCTTCATCTTTATATCTGTATTAAATATAAATTTATTATCATATCTTGCCTTTGTCTTTACTTTAATGTTATAGGCAGCAAAGCTTATCCAATCTTTATCCTGGCTATCCGACTTTAGTTTAATTGGGATTGTAAATGAAAAATCACCTGTAGTTCCTTGTTGCAAAATGCGTAATAGTTTGTTTTCATCAGGTTTTAGCGTTAATTTATGCCTTCCTTTTTCATCTAACAAAGCTGTACCTGCCACAAATATTTTATTCGTTTTTTTCATTTCAGTAATATTCGCTGTTACCCCTTTGTCTGCCATTTGTTCATGTAGTTCTTGAAGATTTGTTTTTACTGTGATATTTCTTAAAGAGGCTGTATCAACTAGTTTTGTTAAATATAGAGGAAGACGCGGCTTATCTTTTGGGTTATAAAAGATGACGTCCGAAACAGGTCCATCAACAGCAACAACCCTTGTAGTAACTGTATTTTTGGGGTCTCGTTGAAATGGATCGAGATATTTCATCCAATTTTTTTGTTTCAATAGCCGTTTTCCAACTAAAATCACCTGTGTTTTACTTCCCGAGGTAAGTGCCATAACAGTAGCATCAAATTTGTCTCTAGAATTTCGAATCGTAGCAGATTTCACACCCGTAACTTCTTCTTTTACCTTGGCTTCTTTATTAAAAACAGGACTTGACATGTACACCAATAGATTATTATTACGATCTAAATCGATACCAAGTACAAGAGTAAGGGAAACATCTTCAATATTTGTTTGATCAAAGCATCCAGTCATCATGAACACCGATAACAAAATACAACATAGTACTTTTCTTTTCAATGTATCTTCCCCCAATGAGACTTCTCATATAGCCAGCCATACATCCATAAAATGATAGGTAATATATAGGTTAACCCAATCCCAGCATTCGATAACACCTGTAGTCCCGTTTCGGCTTGATTCCAACTAGGACTAATCCAGAATACGAAGCCGATAATGAGTAATAAGAGAATAACTACATGAGAGCTGTGATCTTGTTTCCCAAGTAATCGGCTTGAACAAAATACAGAACAGAATATTGCAGGAATCCAGCATGTAGAAACAACGGGCAAGTAAGTAGCCAATAAAATCATGTCAAAACGTTCTAAAAACCGAAATTCAATTACTTTAAGTAAATTTAGTACCGGTTGGTTAAATTGCGTAATGCTATCAGGGCTAAAATAGGCAAAGCAAACAATAGTAGCGAATAAATAAAATAACATCGTTAAAGTGTTTGCAATAACCATTCCATGGACTGCATACTGTTTTTTTCGTAAAAAGGGATATAAAAAGAACGCAATGTCAAATCCTAAATAAGCATAGATAGTGGTCGGCACAGCCGTTAATATAGGCTTCCACCCCTCTTTTAAGAGCGGAAAGAATGGCATCCAACTTCCGTTCTCTTTAAGAGGTACCAAAAAAAATAACGGAATCCAAAGCAACATATAAAAAGTAAGTTCGGAGTACCGCCCTATAATACGAGGGCCGTTACGTGCGACAAGAAAGGTAGGAATCGAAAACAAAAAGATAACTAGATAATCAGGCGTTTTTGGAAGAAGCCATCCCTTAAGATAAAGCATAGCGTTCACAAGAACAGCACAAGAATAAAAAGCGAAGTACATCATGTAAATAACAACAAGTGTTTTCCCTATTATTTTCCCGAAAAATCGTATAAGAATTTCGTAAAGTGTGTCCTCGGGATATTTTGCAGCTGTTTTCACAATAAAAACACCTGATATTGTGGAGAATATCCAGCCAATCAATATAGCTATCCATCCATCTGTTCCAGCTTTTTCTGCAAGCACACGTGGAAGAGATAGAACGCCAGTGCCGACCTGCATTCCATTGATTAAAACAATATACTGCATAAGAGTGATGTCATTATAGGCATATTTTTTCATAATTTCACCTTTTGTTATGATTCTTACCTTGTCGAATAGATTGAATAGCTCCTGTACCCTTAGGACGCCTTCTGATTGCCCATAAAGGAAAGCGTATAAAAGTATCTTTCATATCTGCAAAGCGAAACGGTGCTAACGGTGTTCCATAAGGAGTTCCTAGCGATTCAAGACTGATAAGATGTCCAATTAATGTCATCCACCCGATAACCAGTCCTACAATTCCAAATAATGCAGCTAAGATCATCATGGGGAATCGTAAAAGTCTAACTGCAGATCCCATATCATAGTTAGGGATAATAAAAGAAGAGATGGCTGTAACAGCAACAACAATAATCATAATGTTACTTACAATTCCGGCCTGAACAGCTGCTTGTCCAATGATAATACCTCCTACCATTCCAACTGTCTGACCAATCGGGGTAGGCAGGCGTAAGGCCCCTTCTCTCATCATTTCCAGCGTTATTTCCATAAGTAATGCTTCCATTACTGGAGCAAAAGGTACGCTTGTTCTTGACTCTGCAATAGATAAATAAAGCTCTACAGGAATAACTTCGAAATTAAAGGAAATAAACGCAACATAACTCGCTGGCAAAAATAGAGCAACCAAAAAGGCGATAAAACGAAGTATACGAATAAACGAAGCAACTAGCCATCTTGTACCGTAATCATCCACCCCTTGAAAAAAAGAGATGAAATTTGTTGGAGCAATTAATACATTTGGCGAATGATCCACTACAGTCACAAATCTGCCCTGTAGAATGTGCGATACGGCTAAATCAGGTCTTTCTGTTAACATAAATTGTGGAAATGGTGAGTACGGGTTATCTTCAATGAATTCAATAAGTTCACCTGTACTAGTAACAGCATCAACTGTTATACTTTGAATCCGTGTTTCTAATTCCTTTAGCACATCCTCAGAAGTTACATCTTTTAAATATAAAATAGAAATCTTTGTTTTGCTTCGTAAACCAATTGTTATCTCTTTTATCATTAATTGGCGATGTGGAATATACCTTCGAATCATTGTGATATTTTGAGCTCCGGTTTCTACAAATCCTTGATGCCCACCTTTTAGAGATATTTCGTTATGAGCATCTTCAATACTTCTTTGCGGCCATCCTTTTGTGTCCAATTGATACGCTGTAGTTCGACCGTGAATTAATAAAACACTATCCCCTTCTAAAATAGCATTTTCACTCTGACTCCACGTATTAATAATTTTAATTTGTCCTAATGTAATGGGAAGTTCTGTATTGGTATCAAAATCACTATTCATCAAAGGACTTAGAACATGATTTTGAATCAATTCTTTATCTGTTAATCCAGACAAATATACTAAAGCGGCTTCTAGTCCAGCTTCTGTCATTTGAAACCGTCGAATCACTAGATCAGGTGATTGATGAAATACATTCTGAAGCTCAGCTATATTCTTCGATAAACTAGCTTCTAAGAGAGAGTCTTCTATATTTTTTTGGGGAACAGGAGTATCGTCTCGTATTGAACATGATTTAGGATTTTCTCTATATTTTAACCATTTCAGAAATTTAGTCATGGCTTCCTCACCTTCTATGCACCTTCTATAGTATGTTTAGTATGCATATATGAAGAAAAAATATCCTAATAATTAGAGAGATAACGCCAGACTTATTACTATAAAGTTTTTGGTGCATATTTCATAAAGGCAGGTTGCAATTCTCATTAACATAAGAAAATAGTAACCTGCTTTTAACTTCAAGAATAGTGTAAATCCTTAAGTTGATGGATGTGGGGTACCGCCACATGCCCATCAAGCTAAGATTTTGAGATCCCCCCCATGCCCATCAACTTAAGAAAATAGATTCACCCCAAAACGAAAAAATGAGCTTTTCTGTTAAAAGTTAGCACAAAATTTCGTTCTGGGGGTATTTGTTTTTCTTAGCTTGATAGCGATGTGTACCATCCCCAATTAATGCATTTTTTGGGTTCAGTTCATTATATTTTCTACTTTGTCTTTATACACAACATATTCTTTCCCATCCACTACTGCTACCACCGCAAATTCATCATTTGGATTGAATGAAAGCCAGTCAGCCCACATGCTTGTATTAGCACCTCCACTCCACATATGATGAACAGTGTTTTTAGTTAAATTCATAACTTTATAAGACGCATTTGGTGCATTTGTTCCAGTCTTTATTTCAAAAGTGTATGCGTTATGGATTTTTTTATAAAAGTAAAAAACGTTTGATGGACGAAGTAGATTCATAAAATCCTGTTCTTTCTTCTCTGCAATTTTTATGCCTTCTAGTAATGTGACAACATCTGTTCTTAATGTTTTCCAACTATCTTTAGCTGAATTCAAGTTAGGCTTTAAAAATTTATATCTATTTTGATCAGCTTTTTCATCAGCTTTATCAATATGCCCCAGTACGCCCGAATATTGAGAGTCTAAATCATCCCATTGTGTGGACATATAAGTAAGAGCAGTAATAGCACTATCAATCGTACTATGCATATCACTAATATTATGAAATGCAACTCCGACTACACGATTTAATGTAATTTTATAATCAACAGTTTTACGTAATTCTGCTAAAGCAGGCTCTAATCGACCTAAATTATCTCTAGCAGTACCTATCATTATGCCACCAGAAATAAGCGTGGGGATAAAAGGTATTTTCACCATTATTAATCCATCAGATTCTAATTTCTTATAATAGTTTACTTGTCCTAAAACTTCATCTAAACGCTTTTGATCAGTCTCCACATCAGCTCCTTGGTTTTTTAAAATCGATTGCAAGGTCTCTTTATGGCTTCCAAATACTCTAACATCTTCTCCAATAGCGTTTTTAAATTTAATTAATTCTTCTATTAATGCTTTTGCAGACTTCTGGTTTCGTTGAATTCCCCCCCTTAAATCAGTAATCCCCTTTTTTAAAGTATCCCCATTTCCATTGTTGATCGCCTCTACTAATGTTTCATAATAATTTTCAAACTTTGTATCGTATTCAATAATGCCGGTCAATGTATCTAAAAGCTGTTTTTTTACTTTTGTATTCCATGTAACAGCATGTGCTCTTGCATTCTTTTGATCCTGTACAATTTTACTAGGTAAATCTGCATACCCATTAATAGAAATTCCTTCAAAACTCACATCCGGATTATTAATTAGCAAATAAGAATATTCATTCATAGCTTTTGCAAATAACCCAGCATCTTGTACAGTTTTTTTCATCTTTTCTTCATTTGCTGAAAGAGACATATCTCCAGTGTTCGTTTGTTCAGTTTCAATTGCAAAGGTTGCTACTGGTGTGACTGCATAGGTAGTTGTCATAATTAAAAATGCTGATACAGCCAGTATTTTATAAGGTTTTTTTTTCATCTTTTCTTATTCCTCCTGTATAGAGTATGATTTCAAGTCCTATTCTTATTAAAAGACGATGTAGTTGCATAGATTCGATATTATTAAGCGAATCTATATAAACTGTCCCCTATTAATCGATTCTGTTACAAATTTTTCAAAACAAGTAAACTACATGGCTATCTTTTTATTTGGATAAAACTTATATATAAGTGAAAGGCGAAGTCTTTAATGAGACTCCGCCTTTTTAATATATAAGGATTTATTAATTATCGCTTTACTGTTTAACAGTGTAATCATAGACTCTCTATGTTATGGTTCACTTTGCAACAGAATTAATATTTCCCTATTTTTGTGGAGTAACAGTTTCCACTTTTAATTCCTTTATCCCTTCTTTTAATGTAACAGCATCTGTTCTTAATGTTTTCCAACTGTCTTTCGCTGCATTTAAATTAGGTTTTAAGAATTTAAATTTATTTTGATCCGCTTTTTGAGCTGCATTCTCAATATGCCCTAGAACGCCCGAATATTGAGAATCTAAATCATGCCACTGCGTGGACATATAAGTAAGAGCGTTAATAGCATCATCAAGTGCCTTGTGCATTTCATTAATATTACTATAAGCAACTCCAACTACGCGATTTAATGTTACTTTATAATCCACGGTCTGACGTAATTCTGCTAATAAAGGCTCTAACTTACCTAAATTATCTCTTGCTACTCCCACTATAATACCGCCAATTATCGGTAGACCCAAAATAGCACCCTTCATTACATTAAACCCATCAGATTCTAATTGTTTATAATAGTTTACTGATCCTAATACTTCTTCTAGACGCTTTTGATCGGCTTCAACATCTGCACCTTGGTTTTTTAAAATCGACTGCAAGAGATCTTTATTGCTTCCAAATGCTCTAACATCTTGTCCAATAGAGTCTCTTAATTTAGTTAATTCTTCTATTAGTTGTTGTGCAACCTTTTGATTTTGTTGAATTTCACCTCGTAAATCTGTAATCCCTTCTTTTAAAGTTTCTCCATCCCCTGTATTAATCGCCTCTACCATTGTTTCATAATAATTATCAAATGTTGTATCATATTCAACAATACCAGTCAATGTATCTAAAAGCTGTTTTTTTACTTTTGTATCCCAAGTAACAGCATGTGCTCTTGCATTCTTTTGATCTTGTACAATTCTACCAGGTAAATCCACATATCCATTAATAGTAATTCCTTCAAAGTTCACATCTGGATTTTTAATTAACATATAAGAATAGGCATTCATAGATTTTGCAAATAAACCGGCCTTTTGCAAGGTCTCTTTCATTCTCGCTTCATTTGCAGAAAGAGCCGTATCTCCATTGTTCGTTTGTTCAATTTCACTTGCAAAAGTTGTTACTGGTGAAACTACATTAGCGGTTGTAATAGTTAATAACGTCGATACAGCGAGTAATTTGTAAGGGATTTTTTTTATCATTTCATTTTCCTCCAATTTAGGTTTTAATTTTCAGTTCTATTCCTGTTTAAAAGCAATATCTTTTGAAATGAATTCTGCATCTTTATGAATATCATTCCAACTTTCTTTAGCAGCTTTTAAATCATCCGGTATTAAAGAGAATTTGTGGTCTTGCATAGAATCGATATTATCCAGTAAATCTGTATAATTTGCGCCCATTGTATTCCATTGCTTTTGAATATTTGTTAGAGATAATATCGCTTGATCTACAGTCTGATATAGATATGCCAATGTTTCTTTCGCGTTAGTAAGCGAAAGAACTGCTTGATTAGCACGATCTGCTTTCATACTTAATTCTCCGATTTTGTTAGAAATTTCGTTATAGGAGTCCATATGCTTAGATGCCGTGACACCCGCCGCAGTTCCTAGACCGATACCAGCTGCTCCAAGAGCTGAAAGTCCACCAACAACAGCTGGTGTTGCTGTACCACCAGTTACAACAATTACAACTGCTCCTCCAATAGCTGCAATAACTAAAATAGCTGCTCCCAATCCACCACCAATTGACCATGCTAATACATCATCAAAATGTTTTTTCTGAGTAGAACGAAGTTGCTCAATTTCAGCTTGAAGTTGCGGAATCGTTGCCTGTTGACCTGCTAATATTGCAGTTAATCCACCTTTGCCATCTGGACCACCAACATTATTTTTAAAATCTGTAGAATTTTGATATAGTTTCCCTTTGAAGTCTTGTAGCATCTTAATTACATCTGTAACCTCTTTTGAATTTGTATTAATTGTAGTAATTAAATCACTTATGCCCTCTTTTAGACCTGCCTTATCTTTCTTTTGTACAGTATCTACTAAAGTGTCGTAATAATTTTGAAATTGTTCATCGTAATTTACAATATTACGAGCTGTTTTTTGAATCTGTGGCTTCGCTTTATCTAACCAATAATTCGCATTGATTCGTGACAGTTCTTGATTAAGGTGAATATTTTTGAGCAACTCCCCTCCTTCTGATCCTAAATCGATATTAGATAAATTTACATTCGGTTGCTTAATCATTGTTTTTGCGTACAAATCCATTACAAGAATATGAGACCCTGTTTCAGCCAATGCTTTCTTCAGTCCCTCGGGACCTAAAGCATAATTGCCTACTTTTTGTTCTTGAGCGGTCGTTTCTTGTGCAAATGCATGAATAGTGTTACCAGTAGTAGCAGTTATAACCGTTGCCAGAGTGGCTAAAGTTAGCACTTTGAATGGGAATTTTTTCATAACTATTCTCCTTCTTTCGCTAGATTCTTATAATCTTTATAGTTTTTTTGAAAAACGTAATATCAAAATTTATATACCTGTTCTTCAAGGTAACTTATTACATTTTTTAATTGTCTTAATGTATCTTTTTGGGACTGCTCGTTAGTTGCATCAACATTAGTAGATAATTTTGTAATGTTATTTTTTATTAGATCCAAATCTTCTTTATAGCGCTTTAGTAGGTCAAGTTCTACATCTACTTGGTTTGCAAACGTATGCAAATCATTTTGTGAAAGAAGAAGCATTGATTTTTGTAAATCTGCTATTGATAGTTTCGTTGTTAAATCATATATTTTTTGGTTTTGTTTCTCTAAGTCATCTAAATATGCTCGCTGCTCTGCTGTTAGTTTATTTACTTCTGCGAAGACACCAAATGTTTTCTTAATCTTTTCAGTATCAATGGCTTTCATCAGGTCATATTCTTGCGTTTTTGCGGCTGCAGCTGCAGCTATTTCACCTTGTTTGCTTTTCTCAATTGCTTCACGAGCTGCTTTTTTGGCCGATTCAATCTCTAGAGCAGTTTTACCTTGTTCTGTCGCTTCTTGCGCCGCTTTTTTCTCCGCTTCTAGAATAGAGTTGTTAATTTCTTTTCCTTTGTTATACGCTGCCATCCCTGCTTGAGCAGCCGGTTCAATAATTTCTTTTGAAAGACTATAAACTTCTTTGAATATAGCAAATCCCTGCTCATTTAAAGCTCCTGGTATTAATGCAATTTGTTGTAAATCATTTTGAATTGCTTTTTTGGTATTTAATATTTCATTTTTTAACTGATCTATTTTTCCTGTTCCATCTGTACCTAATATGCCTTGCGCAGTTGCCACATTAGTATCGAAATCTTTTAATTTTTTATCAAGCTGTAATTTAAGATCTGTTAATTCATTAATTTGTCGTTGCGCATTTTCTTGATTCGTCATAGCCATTTCTTGAAGAACTTCAAGTCTATCCGAAAACCCTTCTCTATCTTCTTTATTGTCTACATACGATTTTAATGTCGGGTAATAGCTATTAAATTTCGTTACAAATCCTTTACTTTTTGAATTTAATAGAATTAACTGTGGATAGAGTTCCGATGACCATTCCTTCATATCTTGTTTAATTAGGAATTGATTGGTATTTAAAGCTGGGACTTCCTCTAGCTGTACATTAGGACTCATTAAAGATTGATCAATATACGTTTGGATTAATTTAGATTGCGCACCTAATTTTCGTAATGATGAAGAAATATCCATGCTTTCCTGTTGAGTTTCTGCTTGAACGATTGGTGCTGCGAGAGTATTGATAGGAATAGTTGCTCCAGTTACAATGGATGTTATTAAAAATCCTGTCATTATTTTATTTTTCATTCCGTACACTCCTTTACCATTGTTTTTTATAACTTGATTCATATAACTTGTACGCCCTAGCGCTAGGCTCTCTCCTTGCACACGCATGGGGAATGGGAAGTCTTTCGGATAGGGTGTTATTGTTATTATTTACTTCTAAGAGGGTCTAAGAATTTTACTTCCCTCTCATTTAGATACTCTATTTTTCAAATAGTAAACGATAAAAATTCATCAGCTATATTTGAATTAGCTGCCCAATGAGTAGTAAAATATTATTTCCCCCTTAGAACTGCTGTTTAACTTACAGATCCGTGAAGATAGATAACCATTGCTTCTAGAGTTAATCCTGTCATGACCTTTTTTTAATATCAATTTCATAATATGGTTTTTAGTTTTGTCAGCAATAGCCTTACAAGACTACAAAAGATGAAATTATACTGTACATTGCTTATACTTTTATTGCGGAATAAATTCACTTTTGCTATGTAGAAACTTAAAACCCATTTTTACAAAAATACTACTTTTGAGATTCTAAATACCTTAAAAATAAACTGATTATTAAGAAAATTATCCACAACATAGTGTTACTTGCAAATTTAATAACCTCTATTAGCTTGCTCTTCCCCCTTCTGTGTGGTCATACCAGTTATGTTGTTCATTAAAACATTAAATTTCCAATGCGTAAATAGCAAAATTTTGTCGATTGAGCTCGATAATTTAACTATTAAGTAAAAATACGAGCCTGAAAAATTATACTGATATAATTAACTAGGGATTACAGCTCTGTAATTGTAATGATTACAAATTACAGTGTATACGGTTAATAAATAACCATTTTAGCTCAACCAAGCAATTTTATTTTTTAAAAAATACTTATAGAATAATTTAATAGGTTTTTTTATACTTTTTCCCCTTTATTTGGTTATGTATAATTGCATATACTATAGATATATCAAGTGATATATGTTATATTATTAAACTTTATGTAATAGTCCCTAATATCACCATTATTAAATACTTAACATGAAGATATTAATCTATAAACTTATTCCTCGTTATAACCATGGGTTTTAAAATATAAAAAAAGCCGCAAAGCTTTCTCGAAAAGAACCTTGGCGGCCTTCTGTTTTTTTGTCTCCTTAGAAAAATAACGGATAGTGTACTCTTTAAAATTAACAACATGTTATAAATCTTACCCTTGCCCTTTGGCTTCACTAAATGTTTCATGGACTCTTCAAGATCTATTTGAATACATATTCCTTTTCTAGATCAATCACATACCCTTTCTAGAGTAAAAGAAACAGTATGCTCAAGTTTTAGATTTACTTGCGCGTATATTAAAGTTTTTTCACAAGAAACTGATACTAAGCTTATATTACGGTATATTTTTCACGATACTGTCTAGGTGTCATGTTAGTTGATTTTTTGAAAACCCTTGTAAAATAACTTTGGTCGTTAAAATTAAGCCAGGCACAAATATCTGATAGTGGATATGTAGTGAGTGTTAATAATTTTTTTGCTTCTTCCACTCGTTCCCTTTGAATAAATTCACTTAAAGGAATCCCCACTTCTTTTTTAAATAATTTAGATAAATAAGTAGGGGTAATATCCAAATGATTAGCGAGTTCATTGAGAGATATTCCATCGTAAACATTTTTACTAATATGATTCATACATGTAGTAACCGCATTTGAAAATTTTTGCGCATTGAATTCTTTCACCCGATCTGCAAAAGTACGTAAAGCATCTCCTGACAATCGCCTTACAGAGTCCACGTTCTCTAGTTGTTCCATGGTTTGGATATACAAAATACTAAGAGCAAAAGCAATGTCTGGTGGGAGATTACCTTCTATCGCATATCGAGTTGCTAAAGTAATCGCAATAATCCCATGGTTTTTTTGGTTTCTGAGTGGATCCGCTGTTAAAATTAATTCCGTATCTTCCTGCGAAACTGCATACATATATTGCAACAACTTCTTTTTATTTCCCTCTTTGATTGCTGAAAAATAATTATGTACTAATGCCATGTTGTGAGTTTTTGGTTTATTTTGTTGACGTTTTAAAATATATAGATCAGGTTTCACAATTTTATAGGGAACTTCCTCTAACACTTTATTTTTTTCTACCACAATATCAACATCTAACTTTTCATTGAAAATCATGTAATGCAATAAAATTCCCATATCAATTAAAGAAGTTTTTTTAACCTCAGGTAGGGATTGAAAATAGGTTAGTCTTTCTTGAATATTATCATTTGAGTTAAATTCTTTTCGAAGTTTAAAGGTTACATCATCCGATCCCTTTGGATGTATAGTGGGGCCAATTATTATAGTCCCTTTTATATAATCATGATTTTCTATATGAATTAGGATGAAATTTTCAAGATAACTGTTACATCTGAAAAGGGGCAAATTATAGGGATCATTTTCTTGATAAATGTCACTAAGATATTCTTCTTTAGAAGAATAAAAAGGACTACAAATATCCTCAGAATTAGAATGATATAAGATTTTTTTGTCTGTGGATAAAATGTGAACAGGTACATTAAAGGCTTTATGTGCGAGATCACACAAGTGTTGTATATCGATTGAATTATTCATTACCTTCTCCTCTTAATTAGATTACTGATAAATTTTTACATCGTTCCTGTATAAATTCATAAATTATTTTCCGTCAGGTATAACTCACGACAAAATATTACTATAAAATATCAAATTAGTACAATTCACGACAAAATATTACTATATTTTTTTTATGAAAATCATATATTATTTATTTGTAAGTAGCATCTAAATATCAGAGTAGTTAGGAAAAGTGTGAAAGAAATAGATTCTTTTCTTATAATTTTCTAAACGACAATGAAATGAGCTGAGGTCGTTTCTTAATTCTCCAAGATCTAATCATAGAACTTGGGAAAACAGTGAAGAACCTACAAAATACAGAAACAAGGGATGATTGGAGTATACAACTCTAGTAAGTAATAGCTTCTTGCTAATCCTGCGAAAAATCTAGCCTTTGCGGATACATTGCCAGACGAACTAGAATATGCCCCAGGTACATTACAAATAGTAGGCTAAACAGTGACAGATACAATTCGATACAGACAAAAGTAAATTTAATGTAGGAAAAGAAAACGAAGAATTTTGGGATGTGACACATACAGAGTGGCATACAATGGTACTCCATGCGAGGGACAAGCTGGAAAAAAGATTAAAAATACAGTGAAAGTCCAAGGAGATACTGTATCACCGTAAGAACTAACAGCCAAAAATTCAATCACTTGGACAAACTGAGATTAAAAAAGTGGATGCTGCAAATTCGAATATAAAACTGATAAACTGCTGTATTCCAAATTTTTGACAAAGATAATAAAGAAGTCGAAAATTTAACAGCAGATGAAAATGATAAAGCTATTTCTGAACCACTGTGCTTCGGAAAATTCACGTTGGAAGAAATTCAAGCACCAAATAGGTCTACGTTATTTAAAGATCTAATTGAGGGAAAGGTCTTATCATCAGTACAAAAATAAAAATAGAAAACACAAAAAGCGAATGGAATATTAAAAATACTGACGATATAGTGCCAACTATTTTTATCTAATTGGCACTATATTACTGGTCGCAACATTAGTTTTAGTTTCCGCAAAAGCGGAAGAAATAAATAGATTCAAAAATTATTAGGGATAGCAGCGGTGACACAACATATAAATATTTTTTTATATGTTGTTAATCTTTGTAGTATCAATCTTTATGCTACCTAGCTTTATTACTCCATCACATAAACATATTATTTATTTTCTAAGTACAATGGCTATTACTTAACAAAAACAACACCTCTAATTAAGAGGTGCAGTCACATAGATCCAAATTAATAGTAGACATTAGACACTTATTTCACAGTAAATTGACCTCAAAATAATAGTTACTGCAATATCAGGATTTGTTTATTCTATAACAAAAGAAATGTCACTTAAGCATTCTTTGTATGCTACTTTTAATTAATATATATGACACCCTTAATTTTCCACTCTATTTTTAGTTAAGAATCAAAATACTGAAGCCAATGAAATTGTATTACATTGGCTTCAGTATTTCAGATTTAAAATTACGAATAAAAACAAAATAACGTTTAAACACCCTATTTTCAATCGTGTGAAATTTAATCCTTATCGATACATATGACATTCACACGACCGCTAAAAACCCTTAAAAAGCAATCTGAGAGTCCGTTTTTTTCTGATTAACAATCATTTTTTAAAAATTTATGTGAAAAATCAATATTTAGTAAATCTTATTATCCGAGACACAATTATTGCCGTAATCAAGATAATAAGGGCGGTTATCAAGCCAGATTCTCCAATCCAAATCTCAGTTTGATACCCTGTACTTGCACGTGCGAAAGGTCCTTGAATAATGGCATTCCAAGTAGTATGGATAATAACCGAAGGCCAAATGCTACCTGTGATAAGTCGTAAATAAGCTGTAATATAACCAAATGGTACAATACAAAGATAGATACCAAGTACTGAAAGAACGACAGATGTTCCCTCTACATATAGACCAGCAATAACAATTGGAACATGCCACGTTGCCCAAATCAATCCACTAATAAGGATGGGCCGTGAAAACTCTGCATCGACTAGCCTTGTGAGCATATAACCTCGCCAACCCATTTCTTCTCCCAAAACTGGGATTAAGTTAAGCAAACTCCCTAAAATGCCGCTCAATACTACTAGATAAATGAAACTGAATGGTGCCGTTAGATACTGAAGCCCAAGTATATTGTAGATTGGTTCTAACATACCACCTTCGGGATGCTGAAACCCCGCAATCCCGCTCAACCAGGCGATAGAATAAGTAATTCCACAAATAATCATAGGTATTAGCAGAGCAAAACCAATCCCCTTCCATATCTTTAAGTTACCGAGACTAAAAGATACATCTTTAAACCCTTCTTTCAGTATTATGCGAGTCAAAATAGAAGAAAATGCTGGGATAAACATATATACCACAATAAGCGGCATACTTTTAGTAATTATTACTACTACATTTAGGATAATAGAAGTAATGATTAAGATACTCAGAAAGAGTTGCAGTCCTATTTTAGCACGTTGGATTTTATCTTTATTGTGGAACGATTTTGCGTGTAATATCATTGTAATCCGCCCTTCCCCTTTAATTCACTTGTTTATCGAATTTACTTCTTGTCATTTCCACAGACACAACTTAGAATAAAAATATTTTGGCATACAGATTAATTCATCTTTAAAATCCCTCCCAAATTTATAATCTAGTCTTACTTGCGACTCATCAATGTAATTATTATTTATAAGTTGTCATAGCCGATAGTACAAAAGTGTAATGATTAGTCTATGACCTGTGTCAATTAACCTTATGACAATATGTAACTAGAAAATATGATATGGGATAGATAACAATTGAATTAAGGCAATTGATTCGTGCAAGTACATGAATCAATCTCGCTTTTAAAACAATTCAATTGAGGTGGAAAAAAATGAATAAGAAAAGAATAATTGCAATGGTTAGTACAGCTTTATTAGTCACAGGATGTGGAGAAGTAGGAAACGCTCAAACAGTAGCAGTCGAAAATTCAGGTCAATCAATCCAAAAAAATATAGTTAAATCAATACAATCACAGGCTTACCCATTAAAAACGATAGAACCGTCAAAATCATTTGAGGATTTAAAACCACTTAAGAAAATGATTGGGAGTGCACAATATGTAGGATTAGGAGAGAATACTCATGGAAGCTCTGAAATTTTCACTATGAAGTTTCGACTTGTGAAATATTTGGTTACTGAGATGGGTTTTACGAATTTCGCAATGGAAGAAGATTGGGGAAACGGCTTAAAGTTAAATGAATATATCCAAACAGGAAAAGGAAACCCTAGGGAATTTTTAAAATTGTTATATCCTACTGATGAAATTATAGCCATGATTGAGTGGATGAAAGATTATAATGCTGATCCATCCAATAAAAAAAAGATCCAATTTATTGGGCTCGACTTAAAGGAGTTGGACCAAGGTAGCTTTAATAAAGTAATTGATTATGTAAGGCTGCATCGACCAGATTTGCTGGCAGAAGTAGAAGAAAATTATAAAGAATTGCCGTCTTTTACTGGAAGTATACAGGAATATATGAAACTTGCTCCTGAAATGAAAGAGAAGTTCAAAGCAAACGCTGAGAGAGTAGCCCGATTACTGAAAGATGAGAATGAGCAAGCCAACACAGAAATAGTTTCACCCGAGTACATCTGGGCGAAAGCAACGGCAAGTGCAATAGAGAAATTTACCACAATGCTGCTTTCTAATGACTACCCAAATGTAATAAAGCTACACGAGCAATACATGGCCGATCATGCAATGTGGGCACAAGAGGCATTTGGTGGTAAAACTATGGTATGGGGACACAATATTCATATAGCTAAAGAAATTATCGATGAGGAATTATACCCTTATGCTGCGGGGCAGTTTTTGAAGGAACGTTTAGACAATAATTATGTCACAATTGGTAGTACAACTACGGAGGGGAATTTTACCTTATACAGCGAATATGATCCTTCCACCGGAGGTAAGATTACAACGGGTACGATTCCACAAGATGTAAATAGTTTCAATTATACCCTCGGAAAAGTACCATATAAAATGTTTTTATTGGATAACCGTCACCTTAAAGGACAAGCAGAGAAATGGGTTAAAGCAAAAAGGCCATTACTAAGTATAGGGGGACAACTCCTCCCGGGCAGTTCTTTATACTTTGATACTTCATTGCTTGAGCAATTTGATATTATTTTTCACATTCGAAAAACAAGTCCATCTCATATTAAATAAAAGTACAAAACAATCCCGTTCTTGCATCTGCAAGAACGGGATTGTTTTATGGAGATTAATATAAGCATCTTTTTTAACCAGAAGTAGGTTACTCTCCCCTTTTTAGCATCATTTAGAGATGTCATATGACACTTTTACACTAGTGAGAATGACAAAAAAAGCAATATAATTCGTTTATTACATAGATAGGAGCGATGAGCTTTATGAAATCAAGATTCATCCAGAATGGTTATTTTTTATTACTAACTTTCATTACAGGTTTGTTTTATTTTTGTTTTTATCTAATAGCTCTGCTATTCAGTTTCACCCTTTCATTTACGGTAGTTGGGATTCCATTAGTTATACGCGTACTACAAACTACCACACCCTTTATCCAATTTGAGCGCATACAAACGAAAATTTATACTGATATTTCGACAGAATCTTACGATAGAAGTGTAACAACGGATACATCGGACTGGGCGCAAGTAAAATTAGGACTTACGGATCGCCACACCTGGTCTGCTGTCTTTTGGTTAATGCAGAAATTTGTGATTGGCATTTTCAGTCTCATTAGTGCAATCATTTTTTATGTAATGCCACTTATGTTCCTGTTAGCACCACTATTGTATCGATACATCCATATGAATATTATTTTCATACAGATAGATACTTTTCCCAAGTCACTTCTTGTAATGTCTATCGGTATAGTGTTTACCGCCATAAGTATTAAAATAGTAGATGGTTTAACGAAAAAATTTGGAGGTTATACACGCAGTATGATTCAGCAACTAAATCGATAGAAGTTTGTAGTCTACGAATAGTAGGCATTTTAAACTTAAAAATATAACAATATAAGAAGGATTATTCTATAATATAGGAAATGAGAAAGAAGGCTACTTAGGGGGTAAATAAATTGTTTGATATGGTTAAATATTGGTTTTGGTATGATTGGATTATGTTAGGAATCCGTCTACTTGTTAGTGTGTCTACCCTCCTAGCAACATTAAATTTCCAGGATGGTTTAACATTACCACTTTGGATTATTATTATTTGGGAAATTATTGCCTTCTCTATTCCATGGGTAGCCTTACTATTCAATTATAAATATTACTTATTCACAGAAATATTGCTATATGGTGGACTATGTATATTCTTAACCTCTTTATTTCCAGAAGCTTACAATATCTTTCTTATATCGGTATTTCTTATCGCAGCAAATAGTAAGCATTTGTCCTATTATTGGACAGCTCCAACAACAGTTTTTATAACAACTGGAATTTTCTATGCGGTTGCGCCAAGTAATAGCTATTGGGTTATGGTCACCTATTATGGATTCGCTTATGTAATGGGATTCGCCTTTCATTTATTAATCGTCAATCATAAGCAAAATGAAGCAATTCGTAAACAAAACGCAGTACTTGAGCAATATATGTCTCAGATTGAACGCATAACACTGGCAGAGGAACGAAACAGACTGTCGGGTGAGCTTCATGATACAGTTGGTCACGCTTATACTTCTATTATTATGGGGATGGAAACGTTGCGCACCGAACTTGCTACTGAAATGGGTATACAGAGGCTAGATTCTCTGCTTGAAATGGGACGTAAAAGCATCAAGGACGTGAGAGGTTACCTACATCAAATTGAGTCTCCGTGTCAATCGCCCTCCTTAATTCAATCTCTACAAAATCTTGGAGCCGAATTTCAGGAGCACGCTCAGGTTACTGTAAGTTTTCGGGCATACGGAGAGGAATATCAATTGTCTCGGCAAGCGAAGATAGCGTTCATTCGTTGCTTACAAGAATCTCTTACAAATGCAGTACGTCATGGTCAGGGGACTGAAATTATAGTTTCATTGCAGTTTGAACAACAATATACGAGGTTAGAAGTTCAAGATAACGGAAAAGGAAATGTAGAATGGCAGGAAGGCTTCGGTATGAATGCGATGAAAGAACGGGCAATGAATTTGCAAGGTCAATTGTCTGTATATACAAAGCCAGAGGAAGGAATGCTTGTTACATGTACCATACCGCGACAAACTGAAATAAAAGATGGACTTATTCGTTTGTTAATTGTAGACGACCAGCCATTTGTTCGGGAAAGTTTGAGGACACTACTCGATAGATATGAAGATTTAAATGTAGTCGGTTTGGCTGAGGATGGCAATCAAGCCATCGATTTGTGTGGGCGCCTTCAACCCCACGTTATACTTATGGATTTAGATATGCAGCACATGGATGGAGTCGAAGCAACCAAAAAGATTAAGCAACAATGGCCACATATCCGCGTATTGATTTTTACAACTTTTCAGGATACCGAACAGGCGTTGGAATCACTTCGCAACGGTGCGGATGGTTTTTTACTCAAATCTATTGAAACATTGGAGCTAGCTAATACGATCCGACTTATTCACAAAGGTGGGACACTGATTGATCAGGGAATGTCTCACAAAATATTTGAGAAGTTTGATGAGCAAATCGAGACACCACAATCAAAAGCAACTGCTTATGAGCTAACAGCTAGAGAGATAGAAATATTGCAGCTAGTAGCAAAAGGACTTCGATACACTACCATAGCATCAAGGTTATATTTATCGAATGGTACGGTCAGAAATTATGCTTCCACAGCTTATACAAAGCTAGGAGTCCGTAACAAAGAAGAAGCTGTTCAAAAGGCTCTAGAAATTGGAATTATTGAATAACAAAATGTTTTGCGGTATATACCAATGAGTAACAAAAAAACAGAACGCTTTGTGTGGTTTCTTTTGTAACAGAGTAAATAAGGTCCGTTATCGTATAAGTAAATGTTAAAACACTTACTGTTTTGTCATAATAAAATCATTGAATCTTATTCTCTAAAATACAATAGCCTACTATCAATTTAACTGATAGTAGGCTTTTAAAATTATTTAAGAACTTGGTTATGTTCTAATTTAACAGTTTTCATCAGTGGAAATATTATCACTTCGGCTCTAAAGTTAACACCTTCCCTTCTATCCCATCTGTATTAAGTGTAGTCGTATGATACTCACCGTTCACCCAATCATCTATTTGATCATGGTACCAATCGCTTCTAAAATGTCCCGATTGTCCCGGCCCCACTATATGATAACCGTTTGACATATCTTTCGTATCAATAACGAATCGCCAAGAAGCTCCGTGATTGACAATACCGTTATCTCCGTAACTCGCTGCTTGAACGGTAACTTGGCTTCCGCCGATTGGAATTGGTTTTTCACGATTAAATGCAAATAATGCTAGCATACTAGATGATTTTGAAATTGGATGTGTGAACGCCAGTTGATGGTAATCGCCCCACTTCCACTCCGTAACATTCGGTCCATATTCCTTCTGTAATTTCTTCATTACTTTCTCGTACGATGTATGCACAACTTTCGTGAAGCCTCCGTACTTCGTAAACCAAGCGCTATTTTCTCCTGCTACTTCTTTTCGAATCAATTCATCAACTACTTGTGACTTCCCTTCAAATAACTCCATCACATCTTTCGGTATTTCTTTTGAAAATAGCGTATTCGAAATCTCTTTCATTAACAAGTGGAATATTAATGGTGCCGCTTCATCTTTACTATCGTAAAAATTCCACTTTGTTAATTGTTTTACGCCTTCTTTCTCTACTTCATTTAAAGATGCTTTATTTAACTCTTTTAACAATATAGGAGTAAACTCTTTCCCATATAAATTTTTTTGATCCATCTGTAAATCTTCTAAATCTTTCACCGTATACTTTTCCTTCTCTTGTAAAAACTCTTGAATACGCATTTGCCTATATGGCTGCGCCCACGTATTACTAATATGGTACGGATAATTATCATCAACGATTTTATTATTTGCAGTTGAAATAAACCCTTGTTTTGGATTTATTACTTTTGGAAGTTGATCAAACGGAATATACCCTTCCCATTCATATTCATCTGTCCATCCTGGCACAGGCAAACTACCATCGCCTTTTTTACGCACTGGTATATTTCCATTCGCTTTATAAGCAATTGTGCCATCGTTTGATGCAAACACAAAATTTTGAGTCGGTGTATGAAAATCTTGAAGAGCTGTTTCAAACTCATTCCAATCTTTCGCCTTATTCATATTTAATACAGCCTTTAATTCAGCAGAAGGCTCCAAAGCAGTCCATTTCAAAGCGAATACTGTTTTCGTTTTCTCTTTCCCCTTATCCGCAAACTCTGAAATAACTGGACCATGCCTCGTAACCGTAACGTTATACGGAATTGTTTTCCCGCCTTTTACTTTAATAGATTCATTAACAACCGTAGCCTTTTCCCATTTATCGTTATACAAAAATTCATTTTCATTATTAGGATTTCTCTTTTCAATATACAAATCTTGCACATCGGGACCTGTATTCGTAACGCCCCATGCTATTTTGTCATTGTGTCCTAATATAACGCCTGGTACTCCTGCGAAAATAACGCCACTCACATGTAAATCTTTCATTTCAAGTTGCGATTGATACCAAATAGAAGGTGTCGCAAGAGATAAATGAGGATCATCCGCTAAAATTGGCTTACCAGATACACTCTTTTCACCACTCACAACCCAGTTATTACTACCGTTAAACTCTGGTGGAATAACTGTCTTTGAAAAACTTTGTGCTACGTCCACATTTGTATTTTTCAATTCAGCTAGCAATCTAGGCGCATCTTTCGGATATGTAGGAAATAGCTCATTTGCTTGCTCTTTCGGTAAATTTTTCAGCGCCCAATATCGAAATGCCTGTCCGTGCCAATGTCCTCCTAAATCAAACGCCATATACTTTCCAATCGTTAAAGAATCCACGATTGACCATTCAGCAGGTTCATAGCCTAATAAAGTAAACTCAACCGGCAATTTCTTTTCCTCTTTTGCCTCACGTATAAAAGTATTCACCCCATCAGCAAATGACTGCAGGGCATATTTCGCTTCCCCATCATATTGACTAACAGATGCTTCTGCCGCTCGCCGTAAACCGAGCGTTCGAAACAATTTATCTCGATCAACAGCTGCTTCCCCTACAACTTCACTTAACATACCAGAAGCTTGTCTTCTACTTAAATCCATTTGAAACAAACGATCTTGCGCTTGTACATACCCTTGCGAGAAATATAAATCATGCGCATTTTCCGCTTTAATATGTGGTACACCTTTACTATCTCGTTTCACCGCAACAGCATGTTGTAAATCCTCAAGTTTTATCGTTCCATCTATCTTTGGCACAGAACTAAGCGTATATATGTTCAAAAAAATCATAGCGCAAATAAACAAAAAAAGAACGATACTACTAGACCAAATAAAAATTCTTTTTCCCCTATTTCGTTTCTTTTTTATGACGACTTCCATACAATCCCTCCTCTCTCAATCTATTCGCTTCTATTGTGAAAGAACCTTTTAGAAAAGAAGAAATCATTACTTGCTCATGCTATGGATCATACAAACTGAATACTTCTCTCTTACGCACTATTTCCTTTCCTTTATTGAAGCTTACTCGTCCTTTCTTACACCAATCCCTCAAAATCCCCTTCACATAAGCGAGCGTTCGCTTATTATGTTCAAACGCAATTTTAAGTGCCTCTAGTACTTTATCTCCTGAAACTCTTTGCATCCATTCCTTTAATTCCTTCGCGATATATGGAGATAGACTACTAATGTTTTGTTCGTAAAATTTATAAACTTCACTATGCGGAGTGGCATCCTCTACTCTTTCTACCTCTTCCTTCTCTTGAATAATTACTTGTTGTGAATTACTATCAATCTCTTCCTCTGGCATACCAAAATACTGAAGTAATAATGGAATCTTGCATTCTTCTTCAAGACATTTACGTAAAAATATATGTATGAACTCTTTATTTTTTACAGTCTTTAACTCACGTAACACACACTTCTCTACATTTGTATTTAAAATAGGGTTATAGTGTAGCCAATTTAGTATGTATAACTCTTTCGTTTCCGCATCGTATAAAATCTTTCCGTATTCAACAAATCTATTTAACAGCTTCTCAACAGTTTCCATACTGTAGCCTGTTTCCAGTTCTGCCACATGCTTCGGTAATACGTAAATTCCACATTGCTTCGTTTTCGTACCAGTTAACAAATATATGTAAAAATAACGCTCCTCTGGCGTTAAATCTAATATGAATTCATCTTGCCAAAAGTTCACCTGCACATTACGGTACACCGCCATATATTTACCTCCTCCTTTTATTCATAAAAAGGCAGAATTCAATCCTTCAATATACATATAGGAATGAGGGCTTTGTTTTTTGCATTTGAATTCCAAATTTTTTTAACTACTACAACGCCGGTTTTATTTTTTCGCGCTTTTTTGTTCTTGTAGTTGTTTTTGTTTTGTTTTTTCTTTTCTTAGTGATTTATTACTTGGTAGGGGCTTATGAAGGGCTTGGAAGGGGCTTCATAGGGGCTAAAATAAAAAGGAGCTGTTCCAAATCCTCATTTTGGATAGCTCCTTTAAAATCCTTATCACTATTTTTTGCATTAGTACAAACTTCTACATACCATTCATTTATTTATGCATAGAGTCCAGCATCTTCACTAAAAAGGCAGCTGCCTCACCACGAGTTGTTGTACCTTTAGGATTAAACTCATTATTTCCAACGCCAGTAACTACCTGTAAGCTGTATAATCGTTGAACAGGCTGTTTGTATGTGATCAAATGTTTATCCCTAAATGGTAATGCGACTAATTCACCTGTAACACCTTTATACTGTAATGCGTTGTCAATCATGATCGATGCTTCTTCACGAGTGATTGGTGCATTCGGGTCAAAAATCCCCCCGCCACGACCGCTAATAATTCCTGCACTTGCACTACGTTTAATACCGCTATGAAGTGATGAATGCGCTTTGTTAATATCTACAAATGACTTATTTCCTTCTGGTAGTTGAAGAGCATTTGCGATTAATGTCGCAAACTCCGCTCTCGTTACATTACGGTAAGGCGCAAATACACCATTTCCTTCCCCGTGCATAATACCTAGACTGTGTAGTTTACGAATATGGCCCTCAAACCATCCACCTGTAATATCATCTTTTGGCTTTTGTACTTCTTCTTTTGGTACATTATAGTTAATTTTAATCCAACTTGGATTATAGAAAATCCACTCTCCACTTCCTACTTTGTACCAACCGTTTTTAACTGCTAACACTTTGTAACGGTCTCCGTTTGAAGCTTTACGAACAATATGATGCTCAAGGTCCGCACCACTACGTACGTTTATACCGTCACCATTCACTACAAGCTCCATGTTAGGTTCAGCTGGATTATATTCATTTGAATCAAATAGCTCGTTTCTTTCTTGTAAAGGCGAGTCAATCTGTGCATTAACATTTGCATACCATTGAATACCTTGTACGAAGCCAGTCCAATTCCCACGAGAAATTAAAATATCAGGACAGTTTTTTCCGCTCCATTGTTGATGCCTATAAATGTGATCCGCGCTAATTCCTTCTTTATTCATTAAGTATCCTGCAAGTCGTTTTGCATTCTCTAACGCTTTATTATAATCTCCATCTTGGTTAACTGAAATTTCGATACCGATAGACTCTCTGTTTCCTGAACCATCACCATCTCCTGCATGCCAACCATTTTCATTTGTTGGTAAGTGCTGATAGATTTGTTTATCGTCTACTGTAAAATGCCATGAAGCAGTTCGGAACGTACCTTCCGTTGCTTGTTTATACAAATATTTCGCATGATTTTCAGCATTCGCACCGCGGGCTGTGTTTGCAGTCTCATGAATTGTAATATAACGTGCTTTCATCGGATTGGCAGGGCGAATATCAGGGTTTCCGGCTGGAACAATCCACTCTACAAACGGGACACCTGCAAGTGTTCCATATTTCTTTGTAGTCATCGACGCATTATATTGAATAGCTCTTGGCTTTTCAACCGGCTTCATTTCGCGAGTAGAACCATCATTTCGACCGTCTACATGTTCAAATGCCTTTTCAATGTTTGAAATAGCTTCATCTTCCGCTACTTGACCTGTTTTAGCTTCTTTCATTTTATGTAACTCTTCTGTTTCATCATGCTTATGCTTATATTCTTCTAGAAGAATTTTCTCATTCTCTGATACTTCCGCTTCATTAATTTGCATGTGATCTGGAGTTTCTAGATTGAAGTCCGAATAACTTAAACCATTTATTCCATATTCTCCTTGAGCGATACTAAGTTGGTCAGTTTGAGATTTATTTATCTCTTCGGCTGATGCGGAAAAAGGTAGTCCTCCTAGAATTACTAAACTTGTTGATAGTGCGATTATTCGTTTTTTGATTATCTTATTCATTGCTGTAATCGATACCTACACAGTCTCTTCGTGTAAGTATCTCAACCTCCCTTTATCTTCTCATTCGTTTTAAATTACTATGAATCTACTATGTATTTAAATAGGATGTCTAATAAATACTTTCATTCTATCCCCCACAAACGAATCGTAGTTCCAAAAATATTTTCTACAAAATCCCTTAACAAACATTATTTTACAACCAATTACAAAGACCGTCAAAAACATTTACAACAATCAAAAGTTTATCTCATGATCCGATAGTTGCCGCCTACTTCTTTTCTCACTATTACTTTCACAGTATATTCGACTCTGAAGCTATTATAAAAAGTCGATTTCTTACCTCAATAAGGAATCGACTTTTTTAAAATCAAATTTAATTATTTTCCACTATAGTTTCCATCTTCTGATGAGCATCTCATTCAAAAAACGTATAATTGAAAGACATTTTTGCAAAAGTTATTTTAATAACGATACTATTATACATACCGAATTATCTACAACTGAACGTTCTGGGCGAGATTTCATTAACACCGTTAATCCAATTAATGAAGTGACTAGCGTTTGTGCCAATGCTTTAGCATTCACATCACTTTGCAGTTCTCCAGACTGAATTCCTTTAGTAATTAATTCTTGAAATATAACTGAAAGATACATTTGATGTTCTCTAGTCAGCACTTCAAATTTTTCATTATGAGGGGCAATCTCAACCATTGTGTTAATACAAAAACAGCCTTTATTTGATTCTTTTTTATATTCCTCTTCCACCATATTTTCAAAAAATATACGAATGGCCTCTTTTACAGATTGTTCTTTTTGAAGTTTTGTTCGAATGCTAGCTGCGTGTAAATTCGTGTATCTCCGTAATGCAGCTTCAAACAGCCCTTCTTTATCACCAAATGCTGCATATAAACTCGGTCTTTGTATTTCCATTTTAGCAGTTAGATCACTTAATGAAGTAGCAGCGTATCCTTTCTCCCAAAAAAGTTGCATAGCAGCATCCAAAGCTTTTTCTTTATCAAATTCACGTAGTCGAGCCATTTAATCCCTCCTCTTTTTTCACCTGTTTTCTAAATTATAAATCACGTTTTTATGTACTAATCAGTATATTATATATCGTATTAAATTATAAATGATATGTCAAAAGAAACTGAATTTAATTTACAATTCACTTGACATAGTAACTTATCCCTGATTATATTTGACTTACGAAATAACATACCGTTAGGTACATTATTTTAATAACAAAAGGAGATGATATTATGGATACTAAAGAAAAAATGACAGCTGCTCTTACACAGAATAATGATCAGTTCCAATCACCTATCAATACAATCATGCCCCGCTATATAACTCTATTATTTTCAATAGCTTGCGGGATGGCTGTGGCGAATATATACTTCGCTCATCCTCTACTTGATTCTTTATCAAATGCATTTAAGATCAACCATTCAACTATTGGTGTCGTTATTACGATTACTCAAGTTTGTTATGCACTCGGATTACTTTTATTAGTTCCACTTGGTGATTTGTTAAACCAAAAAAGACTTATCATTGTTCAAATGCTTTTATCCGTTTTCGCTTTAATTGTGGTCGGAGTCGCTCCTTCCAGTACCGTACTTTTTATAGGTATGGCCTTAGTCGGAATTCTTGCGACTGTTACGCAGACACTCGTCGCATACGCATCCATTTTAGCTAACCCAAAAGACCGTGGGCGAATAGTAGGTTTCGTCACGAGTGGTGTCGTAATAGGAATTCTACTTGCACGTACATTTGCCGGAACATTAACAGATCTAGCGGGATGGCGTTCCGTTTATCTCACCTCTGCTGTACTTATGCTCTTCGTAATTGGTTTGTTATATCGTAATTTACCTAGTCTTGAACATAAAAAAACAGCTATGACCTATCGTAAATTATTACGTTCTGTTCTCTTATTATTTGTAGAAGAAAGGATTTTACGTATTCGCGGAATATTAGCATTGCTTATTTTTACTTCATTCAGTATTTTATGGACTTCATTAGTTTTACCTCTAAGTGTTGCACCATATAATCTATCACATACAGCTATCGGAGCATTTGGTCTTGCTGGAGTTGCTGGTGCATTAGCTGCCACTAAAGCCGGACAACTTGCTGATCGCGGATTCGGAGAGAGAACTACTGGCATAGCCTTATCCTTATTATTACTTTCATGGCTCCTAATTAAATTAATGAACCATTCTCTATTCCTACTAGTTATCGGTGTTATCCTTTTAGATTTAGCTGTGCAAGCTGTACATGTCACCAATCAAAGTATGCTTTTCACAGTGCGTCCAGAAGCGAGAAGTCGCCTCACTGCCAGTTACATGATTTTTTATTCTATCGGCAGTGCAACAGGTGCAATTCTTTCCACAAACATTTATGCAAGCTACGGATGGAACGGAGTTTGTATATTAGGTGCATCCGTTAGTGCTTGTGCTCTTTTATTTTGGGCAATGACCTTACGGCGATCGTCATAAATAAAAGGGGAATAATTTATTAGTGCATTTTTTAATACGTATTTTTCTACAAGATTATAGAATACCATTTACTTTTTAAAATAAATCAACGGCATTTTCATATTAAAAATGCCGTTGATTTCAAATTTTATGTATGCGATTCGCCATGTCATGATAATAGATCATATACTAGCAAAATACATCTATTACAAATTACCTTTAACTTTTCCAACAATCTCGTTTATCGTATTTCGATCAAACTTGTCACTAATTTCGTATGGCTCACGATCTCCTACTAATTGTACGCCTACGATGTCGTTGCGGTCCTTACCGTATTGCACTTCAATAATAGATCCGCGCTCTATTTGTTTCCAAATGTAACCTGCTTCATCTTTATTATCTAAAATAATACAGTCCTCAATATTTTCATCGATCCCAATTAACTTGTTATCATCCATATACCCAATCTCGTATTGTTGACGTTCTTTCGCTTTGCCGCTTACTAATATACCTTTGCTACCATATGAGTAATCCGTATAATCCTTTTTCTCCGCTTGTACCGCTTTCGGCTCTTGTACTTCAGTTTTTTCAGTAGCCCCACAACCGGTAATAAGACCGATTGGCATAACTGCAGTTAATACTACTCTAGTAAATTTCTTTATCATTTAAAACTAACCTCACGTGATTAAGTTTTAGTTTCATTTATCGCTTTATTAAAGGATAACATGGCAACGCGAAGAAAAAGCCAAACAAAAAATATTATTTACATTTCCCACTTATATAAGGGACTAGGCCGTTTAAACCTAGTCCCTACATAACTTTAACTTTTCTTTACATGCTTAATGATGCTTCATCCTTATTTCTTTACTATCCCCTGTACAACTTATGTGTTAGAAACTTCTTCTTTCATTTTATCCCGCTATTTGTGGGCAGTAAGACTCCCACCTCAAAATTCGGCTGGAGCAAAGAAGTTAGGTGGGA
Organism: Bacillus sp. AC266; assembly: GCF_979253805.1. NCBI lineage: Bacteria > Bacillati > Bacillota > Bacilli > Caryophanales > Bacillaceae > Bacillus > Bacillus sp. AC266. Next base: position 242,797 of record NZ_CEEDEC010000001.1, on the reverse strand, counting down.
GAATAGCTGCCCGTAAACGCCCGATTGGTGTAGGCTAATAATCAGTGGGGATGCCCCCCACTGATTAAAGTTTCACTTTATATACCCTATCTCTTTTCTCATCACTTTTGACAAAAACCAGCTTTCCTTCTTTAACAAAACCTTCTAATAGTAAGCATACTTGTCCATATGCTTTCGGCTTATTCGTAGTGAATCTTTCATCGGGTATTTTACCAGCTCGTACTAATTGTTCACATAGCTCAAGTGCACTTATTTCTTCAGAATTAAATAATCCCAATATATCTTGTTGCAATGGCGATAAAGGTACTGGTATCTCAGCAACCTCCACCGTTTCTTTTTCCTCTTCAAATAAATCTTCAAATGAAATTTGATTCATTACATCTTTTCCTTTCTGATAATGAATTTGCTTAACATGAACTGAATCTTATATGTACTAGAACTTTTAAATTTAGTTATTGTTATGTAGTCCTTACCTCTTTACATAAATTTTATAACTCATGTGCATCATTTTAAGTAGTATGTTTCAATTATACCAAATATACGTTCTATCATCTATTGAATTCGTTATTGCAGAAATGAAAGCAATAGTGAACATCATCTGATTTGTTAGTTGCACAAAACATGTAACAAATCTATACTCATCTTTTAGTTTGTCAGCCACTTCTATAAAAGTAAGACTAGAGCCACCTAACCCATGTAAACAAAAGATAACCGAATTTTTCTTATTACCCCATTCTGTGATGTGTACTTTCTTATGTCGATTATTAACAAAATATCTCTTCACCCTATTCAGCTCCTAAAATATTTTCCCTACACCAACTATTTCATCTTAACAAAATTTGTAAGATGCTAACAAATAAAAAACACTACCAATCGCAGTGTTTGGGCTACCTCCACATGTCTATCAAGCTAAGAAAAGCTAACATCCAAAACAAAAAAGATGGCGAGGTTAATATTGTAGCATCTGGAAAGTAGGCAGTCTCTAAAGCCTAGTTAAGCAGATACAGTAAGCAAGTATTCTATGTTACGAATGAAAAAGAATCTGATATGAATATCAGATCCTTTTTCACTGCTTCTTTTATAAATTTAATTTCTTGATACATATATCTTTTCATACGATAACTGGTTCATACGTGCTCAAATTATCATACACCGTTTTCGCAATACTAGGAGGAAGGTTAATACTTCCACCAGATATGGCTTTTTAATAGAAGCAAATTGTATTTTTACTTGCTAGGATTAATTTTTTCGCAATACTCTTCTAAAGTTAATCCTTTTTCTTTTAGATAAACAGCAACTTCTTTTCCTACATAACGATAATGCCATGGCTCATACTTAATGCCAGTAATATTCTCTTTATCTTTTGGATAGCGGAGAATAAACCCATACTCTGCAGCATTCTTATCTAACCATTTGAATGCATCAGTCGTTTCAAATTTTGCATTTAAATCTTCTACAGTATTCTGCCATTCAACTGAAATAATATCTAATGCTAATCCAGTGTGATGTTCACTTGCACCAGGATACTGAAGATATTCCAATGCCTTAGCACTAGCCTCTTTATCCGACAAACCTTGAGATTTATAGCTTTTAACTGAAGCATCATAATAAGTTTGTTGTAATTTTATAGCTCGATAACCTGATCTTAAATAAAGATTGATTCCCTCTTTTTTTGCAGCTGTTACCATATCCTGATAGGAAGTTGCAATTCTGCTATCGATTTTCATATTTGGCTTAGCATTTTGAGTGATACTTGTTAATTCAATCCCTAGTTCCTTTGATAACATATGTTCTCTATTTACAAGAATAATTCTCCAATCATTAAGATCAGAGATAGGTAAAACATCTTTTTTATTCGCATTTATCTCATTTTTATTTTTATCGTTATTATTAGTAGTTTCCTGAGATGTTTGTTTTCCACTACAAGCAGCAAGGCTCCATCCCAATGTCAATACCAATGCTAAAATTATAAATTTTTTAATTGTATCTCATTCCCTTTTTGTTTATTAGTCTTTATACCAATTTCCCAACACATCTCTAGGAATATCCTTGAAATCCTTCAAAGAAACGGGACCTACAAATTTTTTAATCCCATGATTTTTAGAATTTTCATCCGAATAATCTTTTAAAAATTGAATTTTAAATTGTTTCTTACCATCAGCATAGTCGGTTACTGTCGGTACGAGTGCCGCTTGTCGTATACCAAAAGTTTTATCTTCATACTTAACAAATTGTATATAAGATAATCCTCCAACCAATGTTTCTAATTTTTCTTGAGCAGAAATAAGATTTCCAAGAGAATAATAGATTAGCGTTTGATGTCCATCTTTATTTTGTTTCCACTCAATTGGTTGAATTACATGTGGATGATTTCCAATTACTACATCTACACCTAAATCTGTTAAATATTGAGCAACTTCTTTTTGTTGTTTTGAAGGTGTAGAGGTATATTCAACTCCCCAATGCACCATAACAATCACCATATCAGAACTACTCTTTGCCTTTTCCACATCATTTTGTATCGCTTTTTTATCAATTAAATTTAATGCCCAAGACTTATCAGCTGGAATTTTAATTCCATTCGTACCATATGTATAATTAAGTAATGCAAAACGAATCCCATTTTTTGTAATCGTTTTTATTTCATTGCGCTCGTTTTGACTCTCATTAATGCCTACCGGGATAACATCCGGATATTTCTTCCAGTATTCTCTTGTATTCGCAACACCTTTAATACCCATATCCATAGCGTGATTTGTCGCTTGAGTCACTATATTGAATCCAGTATCCACTAAAGATTGACCTACTTCTTCAGGTGTATTGAAAGTAGGATATCCCTGTACTTTTAAATTATTTCCTGCAATCGGGGTCTCCTGGTTCACTATAGCAAGATCACTTGATTTAACAGCTTTTTTGATATTTTCATAAATATAGTTATAATCATATGAACCGTCTTTTTGTTTGCCATCTTTAATTACTGCGTCATGGTATAAATTATCACCCGTTGCTATTAAATTCACAACCGATTTTACTTTTTTATCTTCCGTAAAATTAGGAGATTGTTGAATAGGACTTTTATCTACCCAATTTGGTGCTTTTAAGGATTTATCTATATTTGATTGAGCCGGTGGTAATGAAGCTTTAGATGTCTTAACATCCGTATTACCACACGCGGTTAAAAGCACTAAAAAAATAAGACATAATAAAAAAATTCTTTTACTTCTCTGTAAATTATGTAACATGTAATCCTCTTTTCTGTTTTACTACTTATAACCAGTTCTAACAAATAACTTTTTAAAACAACGTATTTTGGTTTTACACTTAATTATGGAAGGACACTCTGTTACATCTGCTTCGGAATATACGGATATTTTTTTCCACTTTCTAACAATCTATCGATTCCATCAGAATTGATAGATTGCTAGAAAAACATTATCCACCAGGATGTCGACTAGGTTCCAATCAACATCCTCCAGATATTGAACTTGATATACCTGTTCCAATTGTAGTAGCTGGTTAATCTAAACAAGAGAGGAGAATAGTTCATATAGCCTCCTCTCTTGCTTTACGTTTGTGAGTGGCTCCAAAAAGAGGGAATCGCTGCCGTCCCCTCTTTAGATAGTGCGAAATCTGTGTAACTAATTTCTTTAAGTTGAGCGACAATCATTATACTGATAACAACGAGTAAGACCCAAGAACTTATTTTATCAATATACGAAAAAAGTAGCAATATTTTCTGCGATCCATATAAAGAAGCCCATTAGGAGAAATGAAAAAGGAAGTGGCATTTTATATGTGTTGTTTCGCACTGTGAATTGTACATAAGTTTTAGCAAAAACAATAAATAAAGGCTCTGTTGCAAAGTTTTCTACATGAAGCTACAGTCTAGAAAACAGGATTTAGAAGAATTGGGCATGTCTTTTCGTTCTTCCCAGAAAATATATTTTCCTTCACTGATCAAGTGTAAAAAAACAAGCCATCCAATTCATAGAGGATGAATTGGATGGCTTGTTCTGTATCAAAAAGAAAATCTGTTATTTGATTACTTCAATTTCCCCTCAAAAACAATTTTTCTACCGCATGGTTCAACTTCTGTTTTGCCGTTTTTCTTCACTTCATGAAAGATTGGTTCTTCCATGCGACGAGACGGTGCATAGCCTTCTTGTTCCATACGTGCTAAGCAGTCTGTAATTGTTTCGTTTTCGAGTACTTCAAATTTCTTTTTATTAGGTTGTTTTGTCATGCCCTAACCTACTTTCTATTTTTCTTGATGCGAATTGATTCTTCATGTAGACCATATATACCATTGCGAGAATTCCCATTATAATCATAACCGCAATAAAAAAGCTTGTATACTGTATTTTTTCTATAAATACGCCTCCTAATACAGGTCCCATAATACTTCCTATACTAAAGGCGATTCCGGATAATATATTACCCGCTGGTAGTAAGTGTCTCGGTAATAAATCTGTCATAAATCCAAGCCCTAGTGAGAAGCACGAGCCAATGACCATACCTGCTATAAGCATACATGCAAAGACGATCCAGTAATATTGATCAAATACTGCTGCAAGTAGGAAAATGCCCGTACTTACACTGAACGTCCACGTTAAAATACGGTCTCTCCCGTATTTATCACTTAATATACCGAGCGGGATTTGTGTAATAATGCCCCCAACTGCGAATGCTGGTAATAAGAAGGAAACTTCCGATACAGACCATCCTTTGCGAAGTGCGTATACTGGTAAGTTACTATTTAACATCGCTTCAAGTACGCCGTATGCGAGCGGACCAATTAGCGCAATCCAAGCTAATCCAACGACTTGTTTATAACGGGAAAAGGATGATTTACTTTCAGTTTTTGCCTCATCTTGTGCTGGAAATGCATTTTTCGTTGGTAGTAGTAAAAGCCATCCTATTAAGCAAAGTATAGTAGATACGATAAATGGTGTTGCAAGACCGTACTGAACAGTGCTTGCTAAATACGGGCCAACTGCGAAACCAATTCCGAAGAATACACCGTATATCGATACTTGTCTACCTATTTTACTCGGGTCTGATGTTGTCGTAATCCATGTTTGTGTTCCGACATGAAGCATATGATCTCCGACTCCAACTAGAAATCTAAGAACGAACCATACCCAAAATGAAAAAGTTTGTGTAAAAAAGAATAATGAAATAATAACGAGAAACCCACCAATAACGATAATTGGCTTCATTCCAAACTTTTGCATCGGTTTTTCAAGAAACGGTGAAATAACTAATATCCCAATATATAATGCCGTCGCATGAATACCGTTAATACTTGAACTAACCCCTTCTTGTTCAAAAATCATTGCAATGGTCGGTAAAAGCATCCCTTGTGACAAACCTGAGATTGCTACAATTCCAACCATAATCCAAAAAGTAAAACGCATCGACATCCCTTTCCCTCTCCTTCTCACGCTTTCCACTTTTCATTATAAACTGTTTCTTCAAATGCGTGTACGAATATTCATAATAAAAAAGAAGCTAAAAGAATGAACCTTTTAGCTTCTTATCCTTCCCATACTTGCGCTTTCACATTGTAATGAAAATGCTTAAAATATGGATTTTCATAAAATGAAGGCCCAAATAAAATCGGATGTGTATGGACCATTGATTGCTGCACTTGCAAAGGAACTACAGCTGGTGAAACTTGCATATACATCGGATTTATAATTATTTTTATATATTGATGATCATTATATGGAGAATGATATATTAAAAATGGATTATGCATTGACTCTCTCCCCTTATACATACAAATGCTATAGTATATGCAAGTTTTATATTTCGGGAATTATTTATTGTCTAACCAATCCTCAACATGTTTTATAAATACATCTAAACAATCTATAAACGGTGAGTGTCCGCAATCTTCTAATATCTTCAACTCTGCATTTGGCAAATGTTTTGCTAATTCCTCACCGACTACTTGCGGTACGACGTAATCTCTGTCACCTTGTATGACGAGTGTTGGAGCTTTAATATGATGAATTTGCTTATTTCCCTCTACAACCCCGTTATGTTCATCCGAAATATTAAATGTAATGAGCGCGTAATTCACATCTACGAAATTACGTTGCGTTAACATATCATCTAAATACTTTTCATAACGATCCGGTTCAGGTTGATTATGTGTATATATTAATAGATTCCATACTGTACGGTAATATAATTTATTCATATTTTTTATCGCATCTAGCACTGGAGCAATTTGTACTGGATCTTGCGCGATTTCTTCTTTCGTCTTTACTAAACTTGATACGATCGGTTGCCCGTTAATATCTTTTTTAAAAATTGGATATCCCTTCATTCCCACTGATTCTACTAAAATCAACTTTTCGACAAATGTTGGATGATTCGCTGTAAATTGCATCGCAACACCACCGCCCATTGACCAGCCCATTAATGAAAATTTTTCTAGTTTTAATTGATCGATAAATAGTTTTACATCTCTTGCAAAGTCTTGTAATGAATCTATCGATTGATTATATGTTGATTGGCCAAATCCTCTTAAATCAAGAGCGTAAATATGGTATTGATCTTGCAACTTTTCAATAACTAAATCCCAGTGTTGTGACGATGTCATGTTCCCGTGAATGAGTACAAGAATTTCTGTATTTTGCCTTCCAACTTCCTGATACGCAATCGTTTCTCCGTTCGATAGTGAAACAAACTCCATTGTTGCAGGCTTAATCATCACAAGTTCCCCCATTCTATTTAATAGAAAGAAAATTCTTTACTTAATTAAAGAATACCATGTAGAATGTACGTTCTCAATACAAAATCTATACGAAATTTCCACATAAAACAACATGTCTATTACTAGACAAGTAAAATAAAAAGGTATATAGTTAGCTAGGTAACTAATTTGAAAGGATCAAAATACATGGACGAAAAACAACATTTTTTCCACATTGTCAGTCAAACTTCTCGTAAGTTTACGAAGAAATTTAATGAACGTGTATCTCCAACAGGATTATTTAGTGCGCAATGGGCTGTTATTTTCCGCATTAATCAAACTGGATCTTGTACCCAAACAGAATTATGTCAATATTTAAATGTTGAATCACCAACGATGACTCGTACGTTAACACGTATGGAAACGATGGGCTGGATTATTCGTACGGAAGGAAAAGATCGCCGTGAGAAGCTCATTTCCTTATCGGAAACAGCAATAGAAATGATTCCAGTATGGCAAGAAGAAGTTGATTCTTTTGAAGAAAAGACGCTAGAAGGTATTAAAGAAGAAGACTTACATGAAGCTTTTCAATTGTTACAACAAATCATCAAAAATTTAGATCATTAATATGGAGGGATGACGATGCAAAGTGAAAAACTTTGGACGAAGGATTTCCTCGGAACTTGTTTTAGTAGTCTGTTTCTCTTTTTAACATTTTACATGCTTATGACTACTCTGCCTGTCTATGTTATAGACAGCCTAAAAGGAAAACCTGAGGAAATTGGTTTAGTTGCAACTGTTTTTCTTATTTCATCTGTTTTATGTAGACCATTCACAGGAAAATGGCTCGATGATTTAGGAAGAAAGAAAATATTATTTATTTCACTTTCACTATTTTTAGCCGCTACCGTTATGTATTTCGGTACGCAAAGTTTATTTTTATTACTTGCCCTTCGCTTCTTACATGGTATTGGATTCGGAATGGCAACAACAGCAACTGGAACAATTGTAACTGATGTAGCACCAGCTCATAGACGCGGCGAAGCACTTGCTTATTACGGCGTATTTATGAGTCTACCGATGGTAATTGGTCCTTTTTTAGGTTTAACAATTATTTCTCATTTTTCATTTACTGTACTATTTATCGTTTGTTCAGTATTTTCATTACTCGCATTTTTATTAGGATTACTAGTCAATATTCCGCATGAAGCACCAGTAAACAAACAAAAACGAGAAAAAATGAAATGGAAAGACTTAATTGAACCATCTTCTATTCCAATCGCTCTAACAGGATTTGTTTTAGCCTTTTCTTATAGTGGCATTTTATCCTTTATTCCTATTTATGCGAAAGAGCTCGGTTTAAGCGAAATTGCAAGTTACTTCTTTATTTTATACGCACTTGTTGTGGTCATTTCTCGTCCATTTACAGGGAAAATATTTGATCGTTTCGGTGAAAATGTACTTATCTATCCCGCTATTATTATTTTCACAATTGGGATGTTCATTTTAAGCCAAGCGCAAACTTCATTTTGGTTCCTTGGCGCAGGTATGTTAATCGGTTTAGGATACGGAACATTAATTCCAAGTTTCCAAACGATTGCAATTTCTGCCGCTCCAAACCATCGACGTGGTTCTGCGACAGCTACTTACTACTCGTTCTTTGATAGTGGCATTGGCTTCGGTTCTTTCATTTTAGGTATAGTCGCTGCCAAATCAAGTTATCATAATATGTATTTTATCGCAGCTATTATCGTTGCGTTCACTTTACTTCTATATTATGGATTACACGGACGAAAACAAAAATTCAAGAAACAAAGTACAGACGGACAAATATCTGCTTAACGTTCATAAGGAAAGTAAACTTACCCGTTTACTTTCCTTATTTTGTATTTATTTTAAGACGAGCGTATACTTATAATAGAAACTAAAGGAGGTACCTATATGAATGTAAAGAAATCTCCCCTGCTATTACTGTTACTAGTATTACTATTCGTAGTTACAGGGCTTGGGTTTACTTTTTTTAAAAATAATAAAACGACCCCCACTAAAGCAAATGTCACAAAAGAAAACTGGTTGGACGATCCTTACTTACGCTGGTCGTATACACATATGAAAGAATTCACTTTAATAAATGAAGTAAAAAACATCCCTGACCAAGTTGCTCCCTTCCCTACCGCGTTACAAAACTTAGACGATTTTGCTGTGGAGCGTAGATTTGGAAATAAGACTCCTCTAAAAAAACTTTTAGACGAAAACAAAACAGATGCTTTTGTCGTTGTACATAATGGTCAACTTGTTTATGAACGATATTTCAATGGATATAACGAGAGTGAACCTCATGGAATGGCATCATTAGCAAAGGTGTTTACTGGTGCAATCATACAATCTCTCGCTGAAGAAAATCTTATTGATGTAGAGAAAACAGCTGACACTTACATAAAAGAATTAAAAAATACACCGTTTGGAAAAGCAACACTTCAGCAATTACTGGACATGCAAGTTTCCGCTGAATACCCTACTCACGGATATATGCAGCTAGGACTAGAAAATCAAGATGCACAACTATATTTAGCTAGTAATATTTTACCCCGAGGTAAAAATTACGAGGGGCCTATGAAAATTTATGATATGTTACTAGAAGCAGAAGAAACTGCACCACCTGGTTCAGCTTTTTCTTACAATAACGGATCAACTGAAACACTCGCTTGGATTATCCGAACGATTACAGGGAAATCGTTAGCTGAAAATGTAAGCGAACGAATTTGGTCTCAAATTGGTATGGAAGAAAACGCGTATTACGTTACAGATGAAACAAAAGTAGAACAAGCAAGCGCTGGCTTAAATGCAACTGCTAGAGATATGGCGAGGTTCGGACAATTACTATTAAATAATGGTCAATATAGCGGAAAACAAATCGTCCCTTCTTCTATTACAGAAAGTGTGAAAAATGTACAAGTAGGTGAGCTCGCAATTGGTCATGGTGCTTCCATTTCTTATCATAATCAATGGTGGATTCCGCACAATGAACAAGGTGCTTTCGAAGTGTTAGGCAGTTACGGACAAACCCTTTACATCGATCCGAAAGCAAGTATGGTAATCGTCCACTTCTCTTCTAACGCTGCGCCTAGTAATGAAATCCATTCGGTTTATTCCGATATGTATATTGATATTGCACATCATTTGGAGAAGCTTCCACAGTAGTGGAGGCTTTTTTTATTTACCCAAATCCTATTCCAATTAGTACTTGGTTAGTAGGAGTTGCCGAAAGAATTACTATTTAAGCCACGCCTAAACCCCATTTATATTGATAATATTTTAGTAATTTGAAAACACTAGTGCTTAGGAAAGGAGGGATTACGAATGTCTGTGAAAAAGCTATTAACTGGATTAATCATTTCACTTGCGATGATTGTAGTTATGACTACTTTAGGTTCGCTCCGTGTATTTGCCGAATCCGACGTTGTGAGACAGCCTATTGAGGTTGAATTGAATGATGATTACTTTAATCCGAGTATCATCACTGTTCCGGCTGGGAAAACGACGACGTTACTATTGAAAAACAAAGGAAATAGAGATCACACCTTTACTGTGAAAAAGCTCGGAATTGACGCCGAAGTCCCGTCAGGAAAAGAGATAACAATTACCGTAAAACCTGAAACTCCCGGTACATATGAACTAATATGTCGGTTCCACTACTTGAAAGGAATGGATGGGAAAGTAATAGTCCAATAACGAGCGGTACCGGTCCTTACTTTTTTATAAAGTGAAACTTAAATTCGCGGGGGTTTCCCTCCCCCGCACATTATGAGCTCTCACTAATCAGTTTTTTACTGGTAGCATAAAATCGTTACGCTGTCGTAGCGTACGAAATTTGTGTTTTGTTGGTGCTACCCCATCGCTATCAAAGTTAAGAAACACATTCTTCCCCAAAATGATAAAAATGAACTTCGGTGCTATAAAAAACACAAAATTTCCATTTAAAGAGTACTTTAAAGTCTTAGCTTGATGGCAATGGAGTATTAAAATAGATTAATTTGATGGGCATGTACACAGACCCCAATTATAGTAGGGGCCCGCCAACCAATTGACATAAAACCCACGTTAAGCAAATTGGCTTTAGTTTGTATTAATTTAAAGAGATTCTATGATTTTATAGTAAGTGGACTACCAGCACTTTTTAAAAAAATCATACTAAACACATTTTGATAAAAGAGCCGATTTTTCCAATTTTCTTGTAAATTGTGTTGCATAAATAAATGCTCATTTCTCTTGGTGTTTCGATTTTTCTTCAACAGGAATTTGCATATTCAAAATTATCTGTCCTTCTGGGTAAAACAGATTCAATCCGTGTAAATCTGATTCAATTACATCACATGATCTAAACTGTAAACCATTTCTCTTTATATAGTCTTTAATGTTTGTATATATTTGACGTCGTGCTTCATCCATATGCCCTTCTGTACATACGTAATCAACACAAAGATAATTACCTGCAGGTATACTAAGAATATCAACGTGCTCGATCTCTTTATCATTCAAAACAGGATAATAAACTGAAAGTCCCAAATCATCATTGAAGAAATTCTTAATTGGACACATTGTTATAAATTGTTCTTGAAAAAGTTCACCTTGCTTAAAAATAGAACGGAATTTATCAAAAAAGGATTTTACACTATTAAAATTTTCTCCTTTGATGTGATAATATTTTCTTTCTTCAAAATAGACACTCTGAATTTTATTGAAATTTCTGCTTCTATTTTGAAGGAGATCTAGGAGCCTAGTAATTTTCTTTTGCACTTCCATAAATCGATGAATTTCAGTTTCAATTTCATTTTTTTTGTTCTGTAAGATATTCATATTGTTTATTATATTTCTCTTATTTATTACTAAATCAATTTCTCCAATTGAAAAACCCATATCTTTACAAAAGAAGATTTGGCTAATTCTTTGTAGGTCTTCATTTCCATACAATCTATAGTTATTTTTACCTACCTTTGGCTGAACTAATCCTTTTTCTTCATAGAATCGAAGTGTTTCTTTCGTAGTATTAAAAATCTTAATTACATCACTTTTAGTTAACTTATAGCTATCCATCTAATTATATTGCCTCCTATAAGGAATAATATTCATACTATAAACTATGTGGTTACTTCATAGTCAATAAATAAAAAAATTCAAAATCAAAACTGGCTGTTTTTAGTGATGAAGGAGTACATGTCTGGTTCTGTTGCAAAGTTTCTTAACAGCTAAAAAGTTGGTATGATAGCTGTTCTTGCAGAGTTTGAGCGTGATATTATTCGTGGAAAGCCTCTTCGTAAAGATAATGCGTAAATACAAACAAAACCAGCAAAACACCTTTTCTGTGTCGTACTGGTTTTGTTGAAGTCCATCTTGAATTGTAGCTAGTTCAACGTGATTGCAAATTCCGAGTTCGGCGCGCCAGCAAATACAACCGATCCGTTTTTCGGCAATTTTACTTTGTTATTGCCGCTCACAACGGTAAAATTGACGCATACTCCCTTCTCATCATACACCGCGAATGAACTCTTCGATGACAACGTCACGCTCATCGTTTTCCCTGCTGTCGCTTGTGGGATCGTAAACCATTTCGCATGCCCATTTGCTTGTAGCGTAACTTTGGATGATTGGCCTGCATCAAGCGGTTTTACGTTGGATCCACTTACATATAACAATCCGGCCATCTCCATATATTCACTGCCGCCTTCTGTATAGAAATGAGTTTCCGTCGTATCACGGCCATTCATCACGGGGATCTGGAGCTGATGCGCCGCGGTGTTCGGACCTGTAATTTTTCTGCCGTCCCAATAGCCCTCCAGGTCTTCCTTGCGAGTAATTTGTGTGGTAATAAGTTTCGGTTGAACGAGATATTCAATAGAACTAAATTTCTCGTTCACGAGATAGAACTTGACGCCTTCCCGCTTCGCCCATGCGGCAGCGGTTTTCTTCGATAGCACGTTGTCTTCTAGTTTCTCGGCTAAATAGTGAGTCATCACATTTTGCCCTAAGCCTGGCGTCGATTTATATGTGCTCTCCTTCAAATAAGTGCTTCCATTCTTCTCAGTGACGAAGTTGAGCTTGGAAGTACCCTTCTCATTAATAAAGCTTCCATTCGCAGTATATACATATTTTTCTTCTCGATTAGATGGTAAGAACAGTTCTCCATTCTTCGTAATTTCTATTTTGAAATGACTTTCGCTATTGCCGTAAAAGCCCGCTTTCTTCGTCACGTCTTGAGGCATCTTGGCCTTGACCGGCTTGCCAAACGATTTGTTTGGCTTGATGTCCTTAATTGTGCCCTTCTCTTTAAGCGCGGCGAGCAGTAATTCAGTTGCCAGTAGTTGATTTGTAGAGCTTTGGCCGCCGGATGACAACACAGCCACTGCCATCTTCTGTTCCGGAAGCACGACCAGTATAGCATGTTGCAGTGTTGTATCGCCGCCCTTAGCCATGCTTTTTATCCCATATTCACTGAATGGGTATAGTTTCACACTATCCCAGCCAAGACCATAGTTGAAAATATTACCTCCATCCCCCGGCCACATTCCTTTTTTATATTCCTCTTGCTCCATCGCCTTGACTGCCTTATCAGAGAGGATCCCTTTTCCCTGTCCCATAAATAATTGTGAGAATCGTACCATATCTTCTGCCGTGGAAGAGATCCCTCCCGAACCAATCACATTCACCGATTCAATGGGAAGCTTCCCTTGGTACGCCGGAAAATAGAGTCCAGCCCGCTTATCGTCTTCCCATTTATCCTGCGGCGTTTTCGTATGATTCAGCTGTAAGGGTTCTGTAAACCGTTGATGTATAAATTCGGTAAAGCTCATACCGCTGACTCTTTCCACCAAAATCTCGGCCAGCGTAAAGCCGTCGTTGCAGTATACCGAGAACGCGCCAGGATCCGCCTTCAAGCTTTGGTTGTACAATTGCCGCATCAAGACATCATGGGCATAGGTATCATTATCGTTAAATAAAAATGCATTACTTAACGTGGAACCTTGCAAGCCGGAGGAGTGGTTTAACAGCATACGTGGCGTAATGCGTTTGTACCGCTCGTCTTTCATCTTGAAATCAGGAACAAAGTGGACGACAGGAGCATCCAAATCGACTTTTCCTTCGTCAACCAATTTCATTACAGCCGCTGTTGCATACATTTTACTGACTGAACCAATCCCATATAGAGTATCTTTGTTCAGCCGCTGTTTTCCTTCCATATCGTTCTTGCCTGTCTGACCCGACAAAATAAGTTTACCATTATCAATTAGCGCATACTGCACGCTAGTCGTCCCATAGGACTTCGTGAGTAGCGCAGCCTTCTCTGCCGCAATCTTCTCCAGTTCTTGGTTAGCAACTTCTTGGTTAGCTACAACCGGAGTCTTACTGCTTGAAGATGCTATCGCCCCTGTTGGTAGGATCATCGTTAGCGCTAATGTAGCGGCTAACACCCCAGATAGTTTATTTTTCATGAGAGAATTGCCTCCTTAGATAAGTAATCGAATTCATCACTTATTTGTTTAACTATAAAAAATATGACAAAATTTATCCGTTTTTCTTTTTTGCCTACTTGCTAAATTCAGCAAGTAAAATATTTTTAAAAGGATTAGGACTGTCAGCTCTACCCAAACTATTCCAATTGACGACCAACGTATGCTTGCCTCCAAGTTTACCTCCAACAAGAGTAGTAAACCCTAGTATGCCACCTGTGTGTCCCCATATCGAGACATCGTTTGGAAGCTTAGTTTCATAGATTCCAAGACCATATCCATCGATTCCTTCTTTTCCTGTAGGAACTGTAGTAAGCATTTGTTTTAGTTGCTGTTCTTTCAGTAATTTACCCCCGAGCAAGTAAGAGAAGAATTTATTTAAGTCGTCAGCAGTAGAAATCATATCTCCAGCTGAGCTACCTGCACTTGGGTTATAATAAGTAACGTCTTTTAGCTCACTTACTCCGTCTGGTTGGACATATCCACGGGCATGCTTGGTGCCTGGAATAACGCTTGAATTGCCAGGTAGGAATGTATTCGACAATTCAAGCGGTTCAATAATCCGACTTTCAATCTCTTCCGCATAGCTGTTTCCGGTTACTTTTTCAATAAGAATACCTAGTAATACATATCCTGTGTTTGAATAAGACCAGCCCTTTCCTGGGGCAAAGTCTGGGGGCAGAGAAATCCCCATCTTCACTAACTCTTCAGCCGTATACGATTTTTTTGTATCCGTAAAGTCAGCGTCTTTTGACCTTGAGTATTCAGCGATACCACTTGTATGGTTCAATATCTGCCGGATAGTAATCTGGTTACCATCATATCCGTTTCCTTGAATGACACCAGGCAACCATTTTTCGATGTAGTCGTCTAGATTCAAGCGGTTCTCTCCGACTAATTGAAGTACAACCGTTGCTGTGAACGTCTTCGTCACACTGCCAATGCGAAAGCGAAAATCTGTTTTCATTGGTTTCTTGGTTCTCAGATCCGCTATCCCAGCGGCATAACTCCACGTTTTTCCACCCTCAGAAGTTTTAGCAAGTATCCCCGGGTATCCAAGTTGCAATGTATCCCGCATTGCTTGCTTGACGGAAGTACGATCTCGTTGAGTGCTTGTTTGTAACGAACTAGATACATTTTGAGTGGGCTCTGCTTTTACAATTGAGGCTGGCGTTGTATATAACAGGGAACTTCCAGCTATTAAAAGGGCAAGACTTGCAAATGTAATTTGACTACGTGTTTTCATAAGGCATTCCTCTCCTCTATTCATATTGTATAGGTGGTTGCTTGATATTTCATACTCACCACACAGCTATCATCTCTACCGATGACAAAAAGTCAACATTGAATTCGTAATCATCTTCATAATGATTATTTTTACAAGCTCCATTCTGTCCTAATAAACGGTAAATCCCTCTTTTTGCATGTATGTTCACCTCAGAAATTATTTCTTTTCCATGAAACGCTCTTATTAACTGGTTTGTTTTTCATATATAAGTTATATCTGTTCCTCCTTTCATGCTTCTTTATATTTTCATCATACACAATGAAAATCTCTTTTTCCTTACCTATTCCTTACAAATCCCTTACGTTCAAAATAGCTTCTGTGTCTCAAATCTGCCAATTAATTCTCATCAAGAAAAAACGAGAATTAAGCGAATATAAAGCGATTTATATCATAAAAGATTATTTTCTACTTATTTATGAATCTCTACAAAAAGACACCAAAGAATTAACAAAGATATTGTTTCGTCTGTTTGATCTCTTACAGAAAAACAGACGAAAATCCCATAGGTATGAGAAGAAAACCGTCTTTGATATCTTAGGCGTCGTATATAACCTTTCTATGCCTCACAAGCATGTAGCGTAATCCAAAAAATTAAAACCCAATAGGGTTTATCTGGTATGAAAATATTTAAAGAACTTACACTGGATCTTTAGAAAAAAGAAAAAAGCCCATCAAGCTAAGGTTTTGAAGTACCCCCTAAATGAAAATTTTCTTTCTCTACAGTTAGTTTTTTTGAGAAGTCAGCTCATTTTTTTTGTTTTTGGGGTGTTTACTTTTCTTAAGTTGATGGATATGTGGTTTTACCCCTAATTAATAGCTTGTTCTCTTCTATATAACTTTTTAAAATATGGATTTGAACCATATTTCTCAATGACCAACATTACTTAACCTTGTAAAATAATATTCGGATGGGAGTCCAATACATATTATTAAAATTAAGATGGTTCAAGTCGGAGGATGGCACCTTAGGGTGTCTTTTCTTTATTGCTTAAAGGACCTGCTCATTCATCATTAAAAAGCATAAATTAATGTAAACCCGTTAAAACACATGTGTGACCCCGATTTTTTTCTCTTACTAAAAGGAGAGATTGATATGGGATTTGGTGGTAGTTGTGGCGGAGGCTGTGGCTTTGGTGGCGGATTCGCCTTACTAGTTGTGCTCTTTATCTTATTAATAATAGTTGGAGCTAGCTGCAGCGGATTCGGCTGCTAAGGAGAGGCACTCATAAGAGTGTCTTTTCTTTATTTTCAAAAGGACCTGCTCAATTATTCTATAAAAACATAAGGTAAAATGAATCCGTTAAAATACATGAGTGACCCCGTGTTTTCCCCTCCTATCTAAAGGAGGAACTATTATGGGATTTGGTGGTAGTTGTAGTAGTTGTGGTGGCGGCTTTGCTTTATTAGTTGTATTATTTATTTTATTAATCATAGTTGGAGCTAGCTGCTTCTGCTAAAAAAAGCTATCAGAAAAGACACTCTTATATGGGTGTCTTTTCTTTATGGGGTACTGACGCATACCCATCAACTTAAGAAATTGGTTGCTCCCAAGAGCCACGAAAAGCAACAATAATTTGTTTGGTTTCATCATTTTTATAAATAGTTGCATCAAAAATATTATTAGGATTATGTAATAATACAGAAGAAGGTATTTTAACACGTTTCCAAGTTTCTAAATGATCCCCAACTTTTACATCAACAGAAGCCGTATCATTATAACTCTCACCTGATGAACGAGAAAGTACTTGATCACTAACTGAACTCCCCATAGTTTCTCTCTCCTTAAAAAAGATTTATAGTTTATATATGATAAATTAATTTCAGGAGAAAAAATATTGTACCTTTTAAAGAAAGTTATACCGTTTATAAAAAAGTTGCACCGCTTTATCCCTTTGTATAAAGGGGTATTTTTTGTGCATATTATTAATTTCAAATAACACTTTGTCAAAAATACTTTACAAATTGTAAGAAATAAATTACAATCTTTTCAAGAGGTGTTGCTATTGTTACATAATAAAATTGTAGTTTGTCGAGCAGAAAAAGGTTGGACTCAAGAAGAACTGGCCAAAAGAGTGGGTGTTAGTCGTCAAACTATCGCTACTCTTGAAAAAAATAAATATAATCCTTCTCTAATTCTTGCTTTTAAAATTGTAAATATATTTGAAAAGTCAATAACTGACGTGTTCGATTATCAGGAGGAGTGAGACATATGTTGTGGTTAAAATCATTATTTTTAGTTTTTATATTCATCAGTCAGATGTATGTAATAAAATTTCAATCAAGTGATGAAGCAAAAGACGAAAGAGGGAGAGAAATTCAATATAAAACAAATAATGTGTTGTACAACATCCTATATTTAGGTATCATTGCCATTATTATTTTTCAATCGATAGATATTGTTCCTTCAGAATTTCTACCTGATTTATTGTTATATTTTGTGCTTTCATTAAGTGTGCTAGGCAGTATTTTTATATTTATCAACAGAAACAGGAAAAATTACTAATTATAGTTAAACTAACAGCTGCGTTTATTTAAGTAGACCACATAAAATGATCAATCTTTTTTATAAAAACTTAAGGAATCCAAAATTAAAACCCACACATTTTGATCGGATTTTTTCAAAGTGTGTGGGTTTCTTCTCTTTATAAAATCAATATTTGCAGCAATACTTTGATCAAACTTTATTCGAAATCTACATTAGGGGATTACTTGCAAAGTTTGCACCAGAATCTGTAATGGCTAATTATATCATTTCCATTCACAATCAAAATATAGGAATGATTTCTTTAACAATACAAAGCATACTTTGATTTAAGAAAATACAGATACTCTATTCCGGCATCAGTAATCTTTGTACCGGCTCGCCCTCTTCCTTTTACGACAAATCCTTCACTTTCTAAAATATCCAGGCGGCGACGGATCTGCTGTGGGGATAAAGCAAAGTCTGATTCTTTGCTTTTACTTGAAAGCAGATCTCTGCTTGCCGCCTTTCCTTTTTCGTTACATTGCTTGATTACTTCCAAGATAAAAACATGCTCCTTCATTTCCAGTATACTTCCACATACGGAATATTCGGATTTCACGTTGCCCCCCTCTTGTCCCAGCATGGACGGAAGATCTCCTTTCGTCACGACATTTCCCTCACAAATTGTCAGCATATAATCAATTGTACTTTTTAATTCTCGTATATTTCCAGGCCATTCATATTGCATGAAATACTCCAGCACATCTTGTTCTATCTTTACCCATTTTCCGCTCTTTGTGATGAAATGCTTAATCAAAATTGGTATATCCGCTCTTCTCTCAATGAGTGGTGGAATGCAGAGATTAAGTACATTCAGCCGGTAAAATAAATCGACTTTGAATGAACCGGCCCTTATCTTTCCTTGAAGATCTTTATTTGTTGCGGTAATCACTCGAACATTAACAGGTATAATTCTTACACCACCGATTCTGCGGATTTCTCCCTCCTGCAGAACGCGCAGCAGATGTGATTGAACAGTAAGACTTATGTCCCCGATTTCATCCAAAAAGATAGTTCCGTTATCCGCTAATTCAAACAGACCTTTCTTGCCCCCCTTTTGTGCTCCTGTAAATGTCCCTTCTTCGTAACCAAACAATTCACTTTCAAGCAGGCTCTCTGTTAATGCGCTACAATTTACAGCCAGAAACGGTCCGTTTTTTCGCAATGAATGCTCATGAATAGCATGGGCAAACAGTTCTTTTCCTGTCCCTGTTTCACCCTGAATTAAAATCGGATGTTCCGATAAGGCAAGTTTCTTGGCGATTCGCTTACGCTCTTTCATTACAATATGTTCGCCGATAATATCCTCAAATCCGTATTTTGTATGAAATCCTTTATTACGCATTTCTCTTTGCGCTGTTTTTTCAATTTCAAAGGCTTGATGTACACTCTTAAAAGTTGCGACAATTGTATTTTCTTGCATCATTTGCAAACGAAAAATTACGACATCCACGCCATCTATGTCGAAGAACTTGCTTTCATCCTTTCCATTCATGATGAAATCGGTAATATCCCGACGACTCATCACATGTTCTACATACTCATTAACCACATCTTGCGCCACAATATGAAACAATGCCGTAAGACGTTCATTGAATACCGTAATCCGCCCTTCCTGGTTAACGACTAATATTCCATCATCGACAGTTCCTAACACATTTTGGATGTGCTCACTCATCTGCTTAGCATCCCGCTCTGCATGTAATAACTTACGTTGTAATTCAATGATATTGCTAATATACCTTTCTGAAATCTTCGAGGATATATCCTTGCTCAAACCACAACATTCTACAACTTCCAGAATTGTTGTCATATCAAAAAGACGTACACCTATATCAATTACTTCTTTTATGTAAGAAGGGCACAGATGTGTTTCTCCTGGCGAAACAGCAATTCGAACATCATCATAAAACAATACCCCCTTCCGA
The DNA here is from genome assembly GCF_979253805.1 of Bacillus sp. AC266. Lineage (NCBI taxonomy): Bacteria > Bacillati > Bacillota > Bacilli > Caryophanales > Bacillaceae > Bacillus > Bacillus sp. AC266. The sequence goes on along the minus strand of NZ_CEEDEC010000001.1, from coordinate 222,846 downwards.
AAAGGGATAAATTGAATATGATTTATACCAAGTTGATATAAGGATTCAATAAGATTTATTGTTGCATCATCATTATCATTCACCACTAGAACTGATGAATCTTCAGGTATTCTTAAAAGTTTATCAATGTATTCATGATGAACTGTTCTCTTTCCCACAATTATTTTCTCAGCATTCACGCTATACATACCTTTTGTTTGATCATAAACAGAAGCTGATGAATACAAAATAATTGTATCTTCAAGAGACTGCGGTATTCCCTCATCCGCAGCATGGCTTTTAATATAAACATAGTCTCCAAGCAATTGTTCTAGTTGCTCCTGTAAGGCTTGCGTTGTTTTTGAGCTTCCAGCTATAAGTGTAAGTGAGGATTTTAACATTAAGACACCTGCCTATATTTAAATTGGTTCTATTATATCGCCAAAAAAGGACAATAAAAACCAAAATCTCTACTCTTGCCATAAAAATCTCCTTAAAAATCACACTATCCATATTGGCACACATATTGCATGTATAAATTAATGAAGTGTCCGAGGTTATGAAAAGGAGGGAAACAGCAGAATACGAGAAAAGAACATGGTCTATTAGCGGTATTTTTGTAAGCGTTCTATTTCAATCCATTTATTTTAAATACAAAGGAGGAACACATATGAGCCAACTACAAGAACAGGCTGTTTCACTTGGAAAAAAAGAGAAAAAAATTAATGTTTTTGTATTGCTATTCGGCATTCTCGTAATAGCGACTCTATTAACTTATTTTTTACCGACCGGAGAATATGCACGGATTGAAGTGAATAACCGGACTACTGTAGACCCAAATTCTTTTAAATCAATAGAATCCGCTCCGGTCGGATTTTTCGATATGATAAAAGCTGTTCATACAGGAATGGTAGAAGCCGGCAATATTATATTTTTCTTATTGATTATCGGAGGATTTTTTGGTGTCTTAAGAGCAACTGGTACGGTTGATGTGCTTATCGCTACAATGGCTAGGAAGTTGGCGACGCGTGAAAAACTATTGATTCCTGTCGTGACGCTGTTTTTCGCTGTAGGTGGCTCTTTAATGGGGATGGCGGAAGAAACACTAGCTTATCTTCCTCTTATCATTCCACTGGCGTTGGCTCTGGGATTTGATGCAATTACAGGTACTGCTATCGTCATAGTAGGAGCATTGTCAGGGTTTACAACTGCCATCATGAATCCTTTCACAGTAGGGCTTGCACAAGGAATCGCAGAATTACCGATGTTCTCAGGAATAGTGTTTCGCCTTATTTTATTTGTTATCATCTACCTTGTTTCTGTTCTTTATATCTATCGTTACGCAATGAAGGTAAAGAAAAATCCTTCTATTGGCATCTATGGAAAATATACAAAAGAAGAAGCGGAAAAATTACTGCAATCAAGTGAGAAGTTAACAGGAAGACATAAGTTCATCTTAGGAGCTTTTGTAATTAATTATATCGTTTTGGCGTTTGGTGTAATCAAATTCGAATGGTACATTACAGAAATTTCATCTTTATTCCTTTTATTAACAATAATGATTGGGATCATCGGAAAACTATCTGCAGATCAGATTGTTAACTCCTTTATAAACGGCTCTGCATCCTTGCTCGGTGGTGCCTTGATTATCGGTGTATCGCGCGCCATTCTTGTTGTATTAAATGAAGGGCATATCGTTGACCCTATGCTGCATCAATTATCTGTATCAATCAAGCATATTCCGGACTATTTAAGCGTTGTTGGCATGTACAATTTCCAAGCTCTTATTCATTTTGTTCTAGCATCTGGCACGGGTCATGCGATGCTGACAATGCCGATTATGGTGCCACTTGCAGACTTATTGGGTATTACACGCCAAACTGCAGTGTTATCGTTTTCTTTTGCTGACGGAATCGGAAATATGATTTTTCCGACCGCTACGACCTTAATGGCAGGCTTGGCGATTGCAGGAATTTCTTGGACTAAGTGGGCAAAGTGGATTCTGCCACTTGTGTTCATTCACTATCTCATCGGATTAGTAGCTGTTATCATAGCTCACTTCATAGGATATGGTCCATTCTGATATAAAACGAAAAGTATTGACAGGAGGAGAAAAGAATTGATTACCTTAATAAAAAATGGAGAAGTATACGCACCCAACTATCTAGGACGGAAAGACATATTAATTGCAGATGATAAAATCGCATTCATAGATGATAGAATCGCAATTCCTAACAACTTTGCTCCTATTCTAGTCATTGATGCGGCAAATCTTTTGGTTGTTCCAGGATTTATCGATTCACACGTTCATATTATTGGTGGAGGCGGAGAAGGTGGATTCAAAACCCGCACACCTGAGCTGATGCTTACTGATATTACAACTGCAGGTATTACAACACTAGTCGGTTTACTCGGTACTGACGGGACAACACGTAAAATGGAAAGTCTGCTTGCCAAGGCGCGGGCACTTGAAGAAGAGGGAGTTTCTTGTTTCATTCACACAGGCTCCTATCAAGTGCCAGTAAAAACGCTGACGGGAAAAATCGAAGATGATATTATTTTAATTGACAAAATTATCGGTGTTGGAGAGATTGCTATCTCCGACCATAGATCATCAGAACCTACATTTGAGGAAATAGTTAAAGTCGCCACTGCCGCACGCAATGGCGGTCTTCTGTCAGGAAAAGCTGGCATAATAGAAGTTCATGTAGGGGACGGAGAAGGAAAACTTTCATTGTTACATGAAATTGCAGATAAAACCAACATTCCGATTCGGCACTTCCATCCAACACATATAAACCGAAACGAAGAATTATTCAGGGCGGGTATTGATTACGCAAAGCGAGGCGGTTACGTAGACTTTACCACAAGTACTACTCCTCAATTTTTGGAGGACGGGGAAGTGAAATGCAGTGAGGCATTACGTATAATGCTTGAAGATGGGGTCCCAGTCGGACACATCACCTTCTCCTCAGATGGACAGGCCAGCCTCCCCTTCTTTGACAACAATGGGGAGTATGCAGGCCTTCAAGTCGGAAAAGTATCTTCGCTATTTCACGAAGTACGAGAATCTGTTTTAGTGGAAGGTATTCCGTTAGAAACGGCACTAGAAGTCATTACCACGAATCCCGCACAATTGCTGAAACTTTCAAGTAAGGGCTGTATCCAAACCGGGAAAGATGCTGACATCGTATTGTTGGAAAAAGAAACGTTGGACATTCACAGCGTCATTGCAAAAGGCAAGTTTATGGTAGAAAATAAAGTTCCGATAGTGAAGGGAACATTTGAATAAGAAAGATAAGAAGCTTCTATTACAAAAATCATTTAAAGACAATAGAAAAATATGACACTTATACAAATGAATAGTATGTAAACTTAAGACCACCGGTTTAAAAAATCAGTGGTCTTTTATTTAGAGAAGAATTTAGCTAATTAATTTCATGTTTTGAATACAAAGCGATTGCAACCAATGGTTTTAGCAATTAATATTTCTTGTTTCTTATTTAGGTAGATATGAAATTTATATGCCTTACTTACTAACATAGGGTGCACCTCACCTTTTTATACGATATCTACAGTATAAAAAAAACGTAGGCTTACGCCTACTGATATTCATCTTCCACCTAAAATTAGTGTTTCACACCTTTATATTTTTGAGGAGGGAGTTTTCTGTCAGAAACCGAAAAAAATGAGATACTCCCATTTTTTTCGGTCTTGGATTATTTCGTTTTCATTAGCTTGATAGTGATGTTTCCGTATCCCCTAAAAATAGAAAAAGAAGATTGAGACATCTCATCTTCTTTTCAGGCAGAGTTAGAGAAAGCATTTTATTGGATAAAATGCTTTCTCTAAGAACTAGCTCTGCAAAAATCGCTGTATTTCTATTTCTGGTAATCCTGTAAGCTTTGCAATGTCTTCTACAGACACACCATTTTTATGCATGCCTCGAATGAGTTGCATCTTTCCTTGCTCAACCCCTTGTTCAATTCCCTTTTTAATTCCTTGTTGTTCTGCATGAGCAAATTTTGCTGCCTCATCCATTAAGGCCTTTTCTCTTGCTTCATATGCTTGACGGAAAGAAGAATCTTGACTCATACGTTCCCATTTATTCATTGCTTTTTGTAAAATCGGATCTCGGTTCATGGCAATATCCTCCAATGTTTGTGTGCGATGTTCATCTTCATTCGCAGGTAATAATAACCAACGAACAAACGAATCTTCCCACGGATTGACTTTCTCTTCGCGCCATTGCTGCATCAACTTTGGAATCTCTACTATATGAACTTCTATATCATCACTTAATAGCTTAGTCGCTCACAACAAGAGAGGATAGCATTTACATTTTGCTTATTTATTTTACCACTTGAACAGATACTGGTTTCCAGCCCTGATTCTCTACCCAATCAATATCAACCTTATATTTTTTATTACTTTGCTTATCTCGTACATTACCGTAGGCTTTATTTTCACCATTATTTCCAATAAAATCAAAAATCAATTGACCCTCTGGAACATCAACAGCATAAGAAATTGCTTTTTTCATCTCATTCCAATCTACTGTTCCTTCTTTAAATTTCATTGCAGGTTTTGCTCCTTGCTCTGTACCAATTGGCTTCCAAGAAGGATTAGTTTGAGAACCCTTTTCTTGAGATACCGATTTTTCTGCTTTTTGTTTCTCTTCTAACAGTGCTGCTTCTTTCTCTTCATTTTTCTTCTCTTCTAACAGTGCTGCTTCTCTCTCTTCACGTTTCTTCTCTTCTAACAGTGCTGCTTCTCTCTCCTCACGTTCCTTCTCTTCTAACTGCGCTGCTTCTTTCACTTCACGTTTCTTCTCTTCTAACTGCGCTGCTTCTTTCTCTTTATGTTTCTTCTCTTCTATCTTTGTTGCTTTCTTTTCTTGAGCAATTGCTTTCTTTGATGTATCTGAAGGGGAAAACAACTGGTATGTCACTATACCAACTGTCACTAATACCAAAGTAAATGCAATATTAAAAATCACCTTTTTACGACGATTTTGTTGTTTTTCTTGAAACCTGCTTCCTTGTCCCATTTTTTAAACCTCCGAGTTTATTTTCTCTTCTAATCTTTATGCATTATCCTTATAATTCTTAATATTTCCATTAAACAATGGAAATGAATTACAATTCCCATACAAGATTTCATATCATAATAAAATTTGTGTTGTTTCAAGCATCTGACATATGTTATTCAAAAATATTTTAATACATTAAAAATTGATAAGCATCTGTTCGTAAGAAACCTTCCATTTTATTCAAAGGTGATTCCAATTACGTCCACATTAGATCTCCTGTAGAAATCTTTTTAACAATTAAGCCCCTTCTTCCCTTATTTATAATTTTCAAATTAAACTGCCCTCTATGGTACAATAAAGATGTGTTGTTTTCTACTGGGGTATGTCGTAAAATCAAAAGGGATTTTATCTCTTTTACCTTTTTTTCAGAGTAACTTTCACCACTAGGAGACTCTATTATTCCTAATGTAATCTTTAATTCGCTTTCATCAAAAATCCAATCTTTATTAAGTTCCCTTATCTTTTGTATAAAGCTTCTTTTGGTTTTTCCTATATAGATCAATGTTTCATTCTTAGCATATACTCTAGAGATTGCAAATATTCCCTTCTTAAAAGCTTCTTCTCTATTATAAAAATCATTTAAACTATACAATCCATACCATTTAATATGTACTGTTTCTATTAAACTCACCTCATTTTTATGATTAATATTATAATTTCTGAATGTTCAAATTATTATGGATACATAGCCTTGATTACTTGAATTATAAATAGTGCTTTTCAATAATACATTTTATTATTACTAATTTCAATAATGAATATGTACATATTCATTATTGAATGGCTGCAAAAAAACATGGGAATTTAATTCAAGCCCTATATCAAAATGAAAATAAAAAACACCTGTGATATACACAAAGTGCTTTTCTCTTGTCAATTTATCTATTTTCTTTTTATAACCCAAACTCCTTCGAATCGTACTTTTCTAGAGTTTGCTGCAATTCATTTTTTTCATATGGAATATGTTTATCTGTCTGTACATCTTCAACATTTTCTCCACCTGCTAATAATCTCCTGTACTTAAAAGAGTGCCCTGTTAATAATGGTGTAATTATGTTGTATGGCCCTCCTTTTGTTTGATTACTTGTATCATAAAACAAGTATCTGAAGCTGATATGTGGTCTACTTTACTGATAAAAATAACAAATAAAAAAGGAAACCTGCATGTTCGTTATAGTGATTTTCACATTATATATACTCATATAAATTTATTAATATGCAATATTACATATTAGGTTCCTCTATCTTCATGATATTGATGTATTTATAATACTTATATCTTCATATTTAGAAAGGAATAAAAAATGAAAAAAATCACATCAACACTATGTATAGCTGGAATGACTTTAACTATTTTAGGAGTAGCTCCTCAAAGTAGTTATGCTCATCTCGATCAAATTGATTTAACTGACAATGATCCTATTACCGCTCGATGGTCTGCAGAAGCTCCGTATCATTCTGATAAAAGTACACATTTATGGATTGCAAAACAAGCTATTGAAATTATGAAAACAGAATCTAATGTTGAAGCAAATAAGCAGGCTGTGGACTTTTTAAATTATCCGCAATATAAAGATCTATTTTCTAAAGGATTATATGATGCAGATTATAATGCAGAGTTTAACGATGGCGGAACAGGAATAGGCGGTGTTTTTAAAGGCGGATGGAAATCTCATTTTTATGACCCTGATACTAAAGAAAATTATAGAGGAGAAACAAATCCAACGGCTCTTACACAAGGCAAGAAATACTTTTATGAATCTGGAGAACATTTAAGAAATAAAGACTATGAAAAAGCTTTCTATTACTTAGGAGTAGCCACGCACTACTTTACAGATGCTACCCAACCTATGCATGCAGCAAATTTTACCGCAATTGATACGAGAGCTATAAAATATCATAGCTACTTTGAAAATTATGTTACAACCATTCAAAATCAATTTGCAGTCAATATTGGAGGGAATTATAACGACTCTCTATCCACACCTGAAGAATGGATTGATTATGCAGCCCGAGTAGCTAAACCTGAAATCCAAAATATTACTAATGATAAAACATTTAAGTATTATAATAGTGGTAAGGCGCAATTGTGGCAAGAAATGGTTACCCCAGCTGTGCAGCGAAGCTTAGGAGAAGCTCAGCGCAATACAGCAGGTTTCTTAAATCTTTGGTTTAAAACTTTTACTGAAAATGTGAAAGCTCCAAGTATAGAGACCGCATTAATCTATGATATAGAAGGAAACGTCATAGAAGCAGGGAAAAACTATTATATCGTACCAAGTGAATCTCCTTATCAAGGTCTAACATTTGAATGGTATGTAGCAAATCGTTACGATTATGTTTTACTTGCAAATAATAAGGACAATGCTTTATCTGGTACACCTATAGAATTTGAATTCTACAAAGAAAATGATGCAAAGCTACACCACGGGGAGAGTATATATCTTCGCATGAAGCACTCAAATTACGATCAGTTTCAATATTTAAATTGGTCTAATTATTCTAGTTGGATTCACCTTGCTCAAAAATCTGATAGTTTAGCTGACTTTAAAATTCAAATTAACCCGGATAAACCTACAGAATATAATATTTTTACAGATGACTATCCATTAAATTATAAGAATATAAATGCAGAGAAAAGTTGGATTGTACTAGGGGGAAAAACACAAAAACCTAGCTCATGGAAGTTTGTACCTTTCAGATAACCTAAACACACTCGTTCCTAATCAGAACGAGTGTGTTTTTTGTTTTGAGGTATTTGCTTTTCTTAAGTTCATGGATGTGGGATCACCATACATGTCCATCAACTTAGGGGAAACAATCTTGTTGAATCAGATGTTGACACTCCCACGGCTAAAGCCACAAGCTGACTAACGTCAGTGGAATTCTTGCTACCAAAGGCGAAGTCTATTTCTAGTATCGCTGACGTGTAAGATTGCGGTGTGCCATCACCACTCCGTATCCAGTGCATATAGCAGATACGGCACTCGTTCTATTACCAAACGAGTCAGATTGTGAGTTCTCAAATGTGTTTTAGCGTCTTGTGCTTGACGACTCAATACATTTTACGGAGTAGAAGAATTTGTTACTCCAACCCCATATGTATTCTGTTTTCAGAGAACAAGATTGTTTTAGAGATTTTTACTTGTCTATTATGAAAATTATACCATTTCAAATTCTCAATGCACAGAACGTACATTCGGTGTTTTATTTGTACATCGCATTTGACCTCACTCTCATCCCACCCCTAAAGTGGGTGCTATCGCACCGTAGTGGGCTTTCCCGTTCGGAAAATCTGTAATTGTTGAAGTCTATTGTACGTTGAAAAGGCGGAGTCTCTTTGAAGACTTCGCCGTTGTTTATATAGGGCATGAATGGTCTCGATACCTTTTATTGTACGTGAAGCATGACGAAGATTTTGAAATCCTGCAGATTTAGCAAAACGTCTCTTGACATGCCTATGATCCTGGTCAATAAGATGGCTAAATTTTTTGATTCTACAATGGATTGTAGTTTGATAAACCGAGAGACCCTTTAGAATAGAAATCACTTTTGACACAAAACAATGATTTTATATGGTGTAGTTTGAGCTGGTATACTCATTGTTGTAAAACTATAAATAGCTATTAAATTTCGATTTACAAGATTACCTGTAAAGAATTGACCATTTGTTAATAAAATTTGAGTAGAAGGAGAAATATTTAATTTTAATTTTCCATCACTACTCTCCAACTGTTCATTAAAATAGTCTACTTTTACACTTTGATGCGGTGTATATTTTGCCATAACAATCGCTTGAAATTGTGGTGGGAAAATGAGAGGAGCAGGAGCGTTAGCATCGTAAAACCCAGTTACTTTATCTCCTACTACTACCGTTGCATAGTCGATAAAATACGTATTTGGTTTTACTACAAAATTTATTAGATTCCCATAACCATTATCTACGGACATTAATTTATTACATCCTATTTCTTCGTTTAATCCTGTGACAAAATCGTTAATCATAGTTATTGTACCATCAAATGATTGAAATTTTTTCATTCAAATACCTCTTTTGTTTATATAATTAAACCTCTATCGTTACTCTATAATTTTTAAAAACATGTAAATGAAATAATCCTTCTCGTATCAATTCCAAAAATAACCCAAAACCTACCGTTCCATCTAAAACCAGCAACAGACCTTGGTCCTACAAAAATTGGGAAATACCAAAATTGTTCACCATTACTAAGCCATATATAAGTATTTTGAAATAAACATAATGAAATTGCTCCTGGATCAACAGCAAATGGTGAAGCAGTTGATTGTTGAGGAATAAATGATGGGGGAGGAGATGTTGGAGCTTGTGAACTTTGCTGTCCTGGAAAACTTGGTACACCCGGAAAACCTGGCATTCCAGGTATACCTGGAATCTGAGGACCAGGGAATTGACGATCGAAGCATTGATCATAATTTATATAAGGAAAATATATTGAATTATTATACATTTAAAAACCACCTCTTTCTTTTTAAAACCCTCCAAATTATTAATATGTAATGTTGTTCGTATAGGAAGCTTATTCGCTTCCTATACGAACAATATTTTAAACAGGAAAGTATACCTATACCCTTTGTTTTTCGGTATGGGGTAAAGTGGAGCGAGGGGCTAGCCTCTCCTAATGCCATAAAAAAATAAAGAGTGAGAGGAATTCATCACACCTGAAAATTATCTAAAATTAAAAGATTCAGTTCCTACTTTTTTATACTTTTTTTTGCATCAAAACCTTTATCTTCGTCTATTCCTTTTCTGGCCAAATTTTCGCGTTTGGTTCTAATAACCACTTGTGGTCTTCCTCCATGATACGATCATTCCATGGATTACTCTCAAGATGTCGAATCATCCAACAAAAATACATCGCATATCCAGGTGCCGTTGCTTGTGGGTGGTCTAGCTCACCCGGAATTGTAATGAAGCTAGTTGGCTTAAGCTAACATGTTTGCTACTATAGCTGATAGTAAAATTAAAATTGGACTCTTTTTAAAAATAAATTGAAACCGACTGTTATAAAAAGGGTTAAGTCCATCCAATTCTAGTCTTTTTTAAAACGTTAAATGTTATATACTGTAACTTAAAATTCATTAATATAAATTTTTAAAACGCGCTTCAATTTTATCTGGCGTCATTACCCCACCACCAATAGGGATAATTTGATTATCCTTTTGTAAAAGTAATGAAGGATAACTATTAACACCAAGCTGTCGAACTTTATTGAAGTCGTTTTGGGCATCTATTATTGTTTCTTGAGAGTTTAAACGTTCTAATACTTGTTTAGAATTCAGACCAAGCTCAATTGCAATCTTACGATATGTTTCAGGATCACTCAGACTTTGGCCCTCATAATAAAACGCTTTTTGCATAGCCGAAGTGAATTCTAACAAACGGTCTGGTGCTAATGAGCGTAAAGCTGAAAAGCCAATTGCAGCATCTTTCGAATTCATTTTAAAAGTACCTTCTTCCACCAATTTTTGATATGAAGGACCAAATTCTGCACCTGTAAGTTGATTAATTCTTTTATTTCCCTCTTCTATATATGAGAAATTTTTTATTGGTAAATTATCTAAAAATAACCCTCCACATAAAACTGTTAACGGCACTTCAGTGTGTTTTTGGTAAAATCCTTTAATACTTTCTGAAAAGCCATAGCACCATCCGCAATATGCGTCCCATACGTAAATAAGGTTATCTTGTTTTGTCTCCATTTAAATCTCCTACCTTTATTTTTATTATCTAGCTCAGCTAACTTTTTGGTTTATATAAGTACATCTTTTTATACCTTGTTCTTTTTGGGATACCTTACTATATTCCCCAAAAACTAATATTTCCAAAGAAAGATTAACCAAGGTTTTTAACAAAAGATTACGTTGCACATTATTGCCCCGTATCAGAAAATACTAAAGTTGGGATTATGCATTAATTTGAATGCATTAGTAACTTTCTACACCGGGTGGCAACGTGTGGACCATCATCCTTAATTAAATATATAAATCATATTTTTATTTTAAGCAGATATTAGTTGTAACTAATTTAATTACAACCTTATGTAACCATATTAGTTACAACTATAGTAGAAGTCAATTCTTTTTTAACAAAAACAATAAATTTCTACCCTAACGCTTTTAGAATTCTATTATTAAAAACTGGCTTCTTGTTCTTAAATTTGTTAAAAAGCTTAGTAATTCCCTAAAAACATCACTAGTAAATATGGAACAACAAATTCAAGATAATTTACAAAACAAATAATATAAGTACCTCTTTCATGACTTACCGACAGAGTACCAGTTCTAGTACATAGTTTTTTTCAAAGCATTACTTTTACTATTTGGGGATTTATGCTTTTCTTAGCTTGATTGCTGTATAATGATAATAAAGTTATTGAATTTTGATTATTAAAAGCTAAGAGCCTTACTACATTCTACGTAGCAAGGCTCTTCAAAGTTGTTTCAAATTACATCCATCTGTTTATATAATACTTAAAAAATGAATAATAAAGTTGTTTACTTCTTATTGAACTAACGCATCTGTTCGTTTAAATGTAACTATTCACAATTATTTGATATTATACAGGTGAATAGAAAGATAAATTAAAATTTAGTTTCGTAGTTGTAAAAGGAGGTTATTTATATTATTCTCTTATAATTTTCCAAAAAGGAGAGTTTATGAAAAAGATTATTGTTTTTGTATTAACGATATTTATATTATTCTCAGGATTCGCAACACAAAGTTATGCGTTGTCAGATTCGCAATCTGCGGCAATACAAGCATTGCTAGATGATGCCTGTCGTATATCAGGTGTGCCGGGAATGTCAATCTCAATACTTGCTGATGATGAAGTGTTCTACTTTTCTTCAGGGTATGCAGACCGTGAAAAGGGGGTGTCTGCAAGTGAAAATACACTCTATGAGTTAGCCTCGGTCAGTAAAGCTTTTACCGGTATGGGTATTATGCTATTGGAAGAGCAAGGGCTGCTCTCAATGACTGACCCTGTCCAAAAATATTTACCTTGGTTTACATTAAAGTATCAAGGGAAACCTGTTGATATGCAAAGTCTTACACTAAATAACTTTCTTTACCATACCAGTGGTCTAACAAATATTAGGCATCTTCAAAATATTCCACAAGGCAATACACCGGATATGTTGCAAAAGACTGTGGAAATGCTCGTGGATGCTGAATTGGCGTTCCCTCCCGGTGAACAGTATAACTATGGAACCGTTAATTATGATGTATTGGGTTTGGTTATTGAGATTGTGTCGCGACAAAGCTATGAAGACTTTATGAAGGAACAGGTATTTCAGCCGTTAGGTCTTCACCAGACGTATGTTTATAAAGAAGATGCTCAAGCCACTGGACAGTTGGCACAGGGCTACCGTTCTTCCTTTTTTATGACAACTCCATTTAAAGCTCCGGATTATGCTGGGAATAAACCCGCAGGCTACATCATTTCTAATACAAAAGATATGGCGCGTTGGATGGGCATACAGATGGGTATCGTGCAGGACATACCCGAAATATTTCACACGGTTATCGAAAAATCACATAGGGGTGATATGTCTGTTTCGGCTGTCAACGGTATGTATTATGCGGCAGGCTGGTCCGTAAACGCCGAACAAACGACTATAGAACACACTGGGGGCAATCCAAATTTCAGAACCGAAGTAGTCATACTGCTAAATGAACGAACAGCCGTCTCCTTGCTGAGCAACGGCGCAAATACCAATATAAATATGGTACTAAAAGTTAAAGATATATTAGAAGGCAATCTAACTCAGTCATATGAAATAAGCGGCACACAGCTTTTGGATATCATTTTGTCGTCTATCACAATTATTCTTTGCCTATTGGCCGTTTTGCTATTTCTCTTAGGATTACGCAGAAGGAAAACGAATGAGCGGCAGCCAATGACAAAAAAGAGAATAACCGTAACAGTTATTTTCCTGATCGCTACGATTGCCCAGGGTATACTGTGCTGTGCTTTCGATTGGTCAACAATACTTATTTGGCAAACATATAGTGTTCTTACAGCTTTGATTTCGTCAGCATTATTAACAGCAAGCATTACATGGTTTGTATACACTCACCGATAAAATACCTCGCTCCCAAGATAAGCATAATGTTAAGTAATTAAATTTCAATTTATCGGTATGCTTAATTTGAAAAACATAAGACACTTCGGTGTCTTTTTTAATATCATCGACAATTTTCCCAGTCAAACCTAATTACTATTGCTTCCACTAACCTGCTCCGTTCGTGGAATAAGGATTTTTAAACAACTATATTATTTTTTAAATGACTTTATTGTAAATTAAACAACTTTATTATTTCTGCACAATTGCAGCGTGGGGATTTCCTTATTCAATGTATATGGATACCTATAAAAATACAAAAGCAAAAAAAAGAGAGTCTTTATTTACTCTCTTAAACGCTCTACGACTTTTGGCTATTTTTTTCTTCTATTTATAAATTAAATGTTAGTTTTACAAAACATTCAAAATGTTAAACTTACAAAAGCCATTAATATCATGCGCAAATGCTGATATCAATGGCTTTTGGTATAGATATGTTGTAATCATTCTTTTAAATTATTAAAAGGCATAAGCTCAGTTTTACTTTTTACCAGTATTATGCTCTTACATTTATCTTTCTTGTCCATCTGTTTGATTGGCTTGGAACTCCATTTTTAGCGCAATACTATCCCCTTGGAACACGTTTTGATCTGTTCCGTTGTCTTCAAATATAAACTTTATCCAAAACCAATCCATTTTCCCAGGTTTTAATCCTCCTGTTTCAGTCCACTTAGAATGAAATACTTTTTTGGAGGCAATCTCTGGGCTTTGTGATTTTAGTTCTGCAAGAGTTGTCTCGTATACAGGGCTTTTTGCAGGATCCCAATCCCAAAGAAATTGTACTTTAATATGTTTACCTAAATCTTCTGTAGTGTTATTTTGTTTTAAATCGTTTACAGTATAGTCTATTTTCATCATGATATCTTTAATATCTAATGTACCACTATTTTTTAAATTGAATTTCTTTAATATTTTGTCCCCAGGTTTTAAATTTTCTAAGTTAAGTGAAGTAGTTGGCTGCATAGCTAAATCCAATGTACCTGCAGCAAATGAATTATTTGTCACCACTTGATCGCTAAAATATGCATATGTTCCCCCACCAATTAAAGATAAACCCAGAGCGGCTGAAACCACTCCAACACCTAATTTCTTTTTCAATGACATTTTTTGTTCCTCCCATATCATTTTTATAATCTTTCTCCCTAATCAACCGAAAAGGTCCCCTTAATACAGATATACCATGAATTGTTAAAAAATTATATTAAAAGCAGTAAATTCCTTATTGAGAAAATTTTGTTATTATCTATCTTCTGTAAATGAAACGTCCCAAAACTAGAAAAATTGGATTTATAATGATCAAAACCTATACCAAAAACGAATTAATATTAACTGCCCTTTATAATTAGAATTATTTATTTCTTCAGGAGTATTCTAACACTTCAAAAGGTACGTATACCTTTTGATCTTTTCTAATAATGTTTTCAAGAAAAGAGTGGCTGTACTTTTGTGCAGCTACTTTTATATGCAATAAATCAGTAAAAGATATTCGAGCTGCAATAAATGCCCCTTTTATACCTTGGCTTCCTCGAATTTAATAGCACTTTATCGCATGCCCTATCAGGGGTACCGCCACATGCCAATCAACTTAAGAATTCAGAATTACCCCAAAACAAAAAAATGAGCTTTTTTGCTACAAGTTAGCACAAAATTTCGTTCTGGGGGTATTTACTTTTCTTAGCTTGATAGTGATGTGGTACTACCCCTTACAAGACAGAATTATCAATCACTGAGTATTAATATTCTATAATTGAGTAACAGCTCCAAAACTGATTTTCAATAGAAAAAAAGGGTTACAAATTCAATTGTGGCCCTTTTTCCAAGTGTTTTTGTTTTATGCGATTCCTATAATGATTATAAGAGTGAAGTATGGTTCGAAATAGCGCTGATTATATGAACCCAATCGTCGCAATGAATCTCGTGCCCCGATCCTTCGGTTAGTAATACAGCATGGGGAATTCCATTAACAAGAGCAAGACCATGCTCGTATGGAAGCACTGTATCTTCTGTACCGTGGATAACCAGAGTAGGTATATTAATTTCTTTTAACTTCCCCTCATAAGAATCATCGCCTTTAAGAAGTGAGTGATTAAACATACTGAGTAGGTTATTTGCTCGTTTTATTTCTTTTTCTACCTGCTTATAAGCCCTCTTCTCATCGAACTTATGCTTTGAACCACAGAGTAACACTGATCCTGTAACCAAGTAATTTGCAACAGATTCTTCATCCGACCAATTTAGTTTGGCCCCATTAGCATGGTAAGTTAGTATCTTCTCATCGATCGGAGGCAAATTCCGTTTGTTGTCTTCAGAGCCAAAAATACTTGATGCAATCAAAGTTATACTTAGAACTCGCTGAGGGTTCCTCAAGGCTACAATTTGAGCAATCATTCCACCCATTAGAAAAAGCAGGACAATAATATTAAATTGGCTTCCATTCGCAGGAATTTAAGCCTTGTATTTATGACTATTTGATTAAGCAATCGATATGTTGTGCTGAAACGTCAATATATTTTAAAAAGGATCTCTCTTGATAAAGAGAGATCCTTTTCTTATTTCTTCTTCTTTTCTGTCGGTTGGCTTTGTTTAGCGAAATTAGATGAATCATCGAAATTCGGTTGCTTTTTACCAGCATTATTACTTCTACCTTTTCCCATATGTAATGCACCTCCCCTCATCCTTACTATTCCCAATAAAAAAAACCTCTTGCATCCAAGAGGATTTTTTATTTGGCTCTTATTAATAATGCCAAACTGTTCTCGTAGTACTTCCAACACTTCCCGTCCTGCCATAGCTTTTAACCATGGTGTTGATGGTGGCCATCATGCGTATAATTTGTCTTGGAGTTTTCCTTTAAACAATACCTAAGTTCGGTTTCAGTCTTCGATTGCTTGGTAGACCGTGGTCCAGAAGTCTTGGATAAGATGCGATGGGGCCGGAGTTGACATCCCAACCTGGGTGAACAGAATTCCAATAAACTGTTTGTCTGGATCAGCGTAAGCTGTAGTGCCAGTTCCGCCATCCCAGCCGAATTGACCGATAGACGCGTAGTCTCCAAGATAGGTACGCACCCCCATCCCAAAGCCCCAGCCACCTTGTATCCCTTGTCCAAACGACAAATGGACGTTGTTTTTGGCCAAATCGTCTCGGTATACTTGTTGTTCAGGAGTAAGACGGTTGGTGGTCATCAGCTGGACTGCGGGCCTAGACAGAATCCGTTTGGTTCCGTGCATCCCTTTGTTCAACAGCATCTGCAAATACGCGTGATAATCGTCGATGGTTGCGAGCAGCCCACCACCGCCTGCTTGAAATGCTGGAGGTTTGCTGTAACGTCCGCCTGTACCCTCATCCCACACGATGAACTCACCTGTCTGCGGATCTGGGTTGAAGGCAGGTGGAAGCCGGTCAATCTTGAGCTCAGGCACGTAGAAACCAGTGTCCTTCATTCCCAGTGGATCGAATATGCGTTCGCGCAGGAACGACTCGAATGTCTGACCCGTGACCCTGGCAACAAGAATGCCGAGCACTTCAATACTGATATGATACTGCCACCGCTCTCCGGGCTGGTAGCTTAGCGGAAGTGCACCTAGGCGACACATAAACTCATCTGGATCGGGCATATCCTGCCCTGGCGTGTCGAATATCCCACTCTCGAAGAACGCGTTCATGATCGGAGAACCCATCAACGTGAGATCCACTCCGAGACCGAATGTGGAGGTCAACAGGTCTCGTACAGTGATAGGACGCCGTGCTGGGACGGTCTCTTCCAGTGGACCATCGGGCTGTTTCAACACCTGCCGGTCAGCGAGTTCGGGCAGCCATTTGTCTACTGGATCGTCTAAATGCAGTTTGCACTCGTCGAGCAGAACCATTACCGGTGAAACTGCGATCGGCTTGCTAGTGGACGCCAATCGAAAGATCGTGTCCCGACGCATTGGTGCGCCACCATCATGCCTCATTGTTCCAAGCGCTTCGACGTGCGTCTCCCCGTTTCGGCTGACTAAGGCGACGAGCCCAGGAATCTTTCCAGAATCGACATGCTGCGCCAGTACATTGCGCATTTTGCGCAATCCTGTTTCAGAAAAGCCTTTATTGTTTTGTCCCATTTTGTTCTCCTTTAGTTTAGATTGAGATTTCTAATACATATTGACAATCAATTATTAGTTCTTCAAATAGAAAAATTCCCCTTTTTAATAATTTCGACAAAATATATTTATGTATATGGAGGCATCATACATCACTATCAACCTAAGATAAATTCATATCCATAATTCACAGAGAACGTTATTCTTTTTGTAGAAATATACAGAAAGGATGGCGATGTATTGCTATCCCATTGTAGATTAAGTAAGAAGAGGCACTTTGATGATAGTGCCTTTTCTTTATAAAAAATCCAAATGCTGGCACATAATGAATTAATAAAGATAGGCTAATTTAAATTTATGGAGATTTAATAATAAGGAATGAAATCATTGAAAACATTCATGCAACCATTAAAAATATGATTATAAGATTTGCGAATTGATTATGATATATTTGAAAAATGCCGATATACTTTCAACTAAGTAAAAAAGCCCCAAATTTTTTTAAAAATAAGTTGGGGCTTTTGAACTAGAAAAGTATATTTTTAACTATGAAAAAAATTTTTCCTTTTTACCTACTTACCAAATTCAGCAAGTAAAATATTTTTAAAAGGATCAGGACTGTTAGCTCTACCCATACTGTTCAAACTGACAGCCAACGTATGCTTACCTCCAAGTATACCTCCAGCAAAAGTACTAAATCCTGGAATACCACCTGTGTGTCCCCAAATCGGGACACCGTTTGGAAGCTTAGTTTCATAGATTCCAAGACCGTATCTCCCGATTTCAGCTCTTCCTGTAGGAACTGTAGTAAGCATTTGTTTTAGTTGCTGTTCTTTCATTAATTTTCCACCGAGCAAGTAAGAAAAGAATTTGTTTAAGTCGTCAGCAGTAGAAATCATATCTCCAGCCGAGCTACCTATACTTGGATTAAAATAAGTAACGTCTTTTAGCTCACTTGCTCCGTCTGGTTGGACATATCCACGGGCATGCTTAGTGCCTGGAATAACGCTTGAATTGCCAGGTAGGAATGTATTCGACAATTCAAGCGGTTCAATAATCCGATTTTCAATCTCTTCCGCATAACTGTTTCCGGTTACTTTTTCAATAAGGATACCTAGTAATACGTATCCTGTGTTTGAATAAGACCAGCCCTTTCCTGGGGCAAAGTCTGGGGGCATCGAAAGTCCAATCTTCACTAGCTCTTCAGCGGTATACAATCTTTTTGTATGCGTAAAATCAGCTTCTTTTGACCTTGAGTATTCAGCGATGCCACTTGTATGATTCAACATCTGGCGGATAGTAATCTGTTTAGCATCATATCCATTTCCTTGAATCACACCAGGCAACCATTTTTCGATGGAGTCGTCTAGATTCAGGCGGTTCTCTCCAGCTAATTGAAGTAAAACCGTTGCGATGAACGTCTTCGTTACACTGCCAATGCGAAAGCGAAAATCTGTTTTCATTGGTTGCTTGCTGCTCAGATCCGCTACCCCAGCGGCATAACCCCAAGTTTTTCCACCCTCAGAAGTTTTAGCAAGTATCCCCGGGTATCCAAGTTGCAATGTATCCCGCATTGCTTGCTTGACGGAATTACGATCTCGTTGAGTATTTGTTTGTAACGAACTAGATACATTTTGAGTGGGCTCTGCTTTTACAATTGAGGTTGGCGTTGTGTATAACAGGGAACTTCCAGCTATTAAAAGAGCCAGACTTGCAAATGTAATTTGACTACGTGTTTTCATAAGGCATTCCTCTCCTCTATTCATATTGTATAGGTGGTTGCTTGATATTTCATACTCACCACACAGCTATCATCTCTACCGATGATAAAAAGTCAACATTGAATTCGTAATCATCTTCATAATGATTATTTTTACAAGCTCCATTCTGTCCTAATAAACGGTAAATCCCTCTTTTTGCATGTATGTTAACCTCAGAAATTATTTCTTTTCCATGAAACACTCTTATTAACTGGTTTGTTTTTCATATATAAGTTATATCTGTTCCTCCTTTCATGCTTCTTTATATTTTCATCATACACAATGAAAATCTCTTTTTCCTTACCTATTCCTTACAAATCCCTTACGTTCAAAATAGCTTCTGTGTCTCAAATGTGCCAATTAATTCTCATCAAGAAGAAACGAGAATTAAGCGAATATAAAGCGATTTATATCATAAAAGATTATTTTCTACTTATTTATGAATCTCTACAAAAAGACACCAAAGAATTAACAAAGATATTGTTTCGTCTGTTTGATCTCTTACAGAAAAACGGACGAAAATCCCATAGGTATGAGAAGAAACCGTCTTTGATATCTTAGGCGTCGTATATAACCTTTCTATGCCTCACAAGCATGTAACGTAATCCAAAAAATTAAAACCCTATAGGGTTTATCTGGTATGAAAATATTTAAAGAACTTACACTGGATCTTTAGAAAAAAGAAAAAAGCCCATCAAGCTAAGGTTTTGAAGTACCCCCTAAATGAAAATTTTCTTTCTCTACAGTTAGTTTTTTTGAGAAGTCAGCTCATTTTTTTGTTTTTGGGGTGTTTACTTTTCTTAAGTTGATGGATGTGGTCTCACCATACCATTTCGGGAAAATTGTACGTTTAGACACAATCCGGACATATTTTAAGCGTTTTCTGTACTTTAAGAGACATCTGTCCAGAAAATCTTATGTTTATGAACAGAGGATAAAACTCAATAATAGAATATTAATATTCAATTTTTATATAAAAAAATAAGCTCCGAAGAGCTTATTTTTTTAATAATATCAACGCAATTATCAATGCTATTATTGAAAATACAATCATAAATAATGAAGCTCAGTCATGAGCTATCGCCCTGTTACCGTCATTGCTGCTGTGTAAATTGTATCTACAGAACCGTCAGCACTTACAATTTCAACTTTATAACGGTATGTTCCATTGTCGTAAATGTTTTCTCCATATCCTGTGAAAGTTAAAATTTCATCATTTGCTCCAGCTGGAACCCATTGATTTTGCCAATGGAAGAAAGTATCATATTCTCCCCAGTTGTCTCCATATTTCTTTTCGATGCTGACATTATAATGAATGTCCTCAGCTCGGTTATTTGTAATTCTTGCAATTACGTTTCCACCAAAAGTGTATTCCGTAGCGTGAACTTGAACTGTAACACCATTCACCGTTTCGCTAGGACCACAGATGTAATGACAATCTTCACTTGCTTGTGCTTCAGGTGTGTTAATGTTCATAACCGTCAAACCGCCGAAAGCTAAAGCTACTGTTAATGCAATTGTAGCTAATTTTTTCATGATAATTCCTCCTATTAACCGTTATAAGTGAATGTTTTTGTTTTTACGTATTCATTGCCAGCATAAAAAGATTTCTATGTCTCATTTTTATCACCCTTCAGCCATAACGAAAATTTTATACATCGTTGACTATTGATAATGATGCGTTATGTAGACCTCACAGATAGATATGGGCATACAGTTCTTCTTTTATGGTACACTTCAATAAAAGGGGGGTAAGAGGTTTGAAAAAGTGGATTAAAATCACATCAACCTTAGTTATTGCTATAGCAGTTGGTATTTTTACTGGCTACAAAGTCGGTACGTATGCAGGTTCAGACGTTAAGGAAAAGCAGACTGAGAGAATTAAAGGGGAAGAGGTAATACTTGACCTCAACTCTGATCATCATATAATCAATGCAATGCACAAAATGACTCATCAAAAAGTATTATCCCACGAAAAGCAAGGATTTATCAAAATGACTCCAGAAAACATCGAAAAAGTACGTCAAGCGATTGATGAAAGTAATAGTGGAACCTTACAACATAAAGAACAGTACCTTAAGATTTTGGTTCGTTGGTATGAAGGCGATTTCTCTCAATCGGTTGAGGAACATAATTTATTATGGGAATGGGACAATAACAGCACTGGTAAAGCATACGAATTAGCGACACCGGAACAAGAAGAAGCATACATTTTAGAACAAGCGAAGTCTGAAAAACAATAAAGGGGTATCGTCACCTCGCTATCAAACTAATAAAAAGAAATGCCCCCTAAAATGAAAAAACACGCTATTCTTTCTGTAGAATCATAGGAAAGGATGGCGTTTCTGTATATTTTTACAAAAAGAATAGCGTTTTTTTCGCTTTATAAATACAATTTCTTTTTCAGTAAAAAATGTGGGTGGTCCCCCTCTAATACCCCAGAAGGAAAAGAAGAGTTTGAATTCTTTAACGTACAAGGAGTTCCATATATCATTGTAAACGATCATGAAAATAACACCCCAAAAATCAATTCTTGGATTCAGCACTCAATCATTAGAAGAGGCTATTTTATAATAATCATCCCAAAAAAAGAAACGAACAAAAATGTTCGTTTCTTTTTCATGGTGTTTAATGCTCAAGAAAACTTATAACCGCATAAGTATATAGAACGACTAGAGCAAAGGCACATATTCCCATAATTATAATCGCTAGTGCGCTTTTCTCTTGTCTAAACCCTATAATTCCAAGAATAAATGCACTCCACATTGTTACCTTAAGCATTGTAGAAAGGTTGGGAATTGAATATCCACTCAACCAGGTAGAGAAACTTACAATTACGGAAAAAGAGAACAAAGTTAGAACAATAGATAATATATTAATGTGCTTCCCATACTTCAGTTGCATTTCGCTCCCCCCTTTTCTTTTCATTAGTGAATAATAGGTAGATGACTATATTTTTATTTTATTCTAAATTTTCTTGAAAATCCACAACGAAAAGAAGAGGTTGTCCCAAAATTCGCTGAATAGTTACTTTTGGGCAACCTCTTTTCTTTATTTTTTACTTTCCTCTAGTTTAGAGATACTTGCTTCTTTTTCAGGTAACGTATCAACAAAATCCTTTTGAGATTTTAATAAGTCAGATTATTGTATCCAAGCCTTAAGATCATCTAAAGATTTACGGGCTTCTTTTTCACTTCTTCTACAAATTCCCATGTCTCTCCGTTATCTTTTGATTGATAAAGTACACTACTATCGCCATTGTAGTCTCCATCTGCCCCTTGTCCAACTAACATATTAAAAACCCCATCTTTCTCATATGGCATACTAGGAGAATCAAAAGGACTTATTGTGGACTGTGTATGATCTAATTTGACTTCATGCGGCGGATATTCTACCTTTTTGAAAGATCCCCCCCCATCATCTGTGCGATATAACTCTCCCTCATTACCAGAAGGTCTAACTGCTCCTAAAAACCCAAGTTTATCATTTATAAAAGTGATTCCTGATACACTACCAATCCCCCTATTAAATGGGTCTGGATTGATAACCTCCCATGTTTCCCCTTCATCACTAGTCTTGCTTAATGAATAAAAGGCGCTCCCTAATGCTTTATCTGTCATATTTAGTTTATAACCAACTTCTTTTGATAGGAAAAACTGTTCTTTTTCATTCTTTAAATCTTGTTGTTTCTTCTCTTTAAGCCTATCTTCATTTGGAGGCGTCTTTGATTTACTCCAACTTGCGTCACATATTAAGTTATATCTAGCAGGTACTAGCTCTTTCTCTTTTCCAGGGACAAATATAGATACAGTATATCCAATGATTTCAGAAGCTGCTTCTTTAAGACTCTGCCCCTTACCATCCTCAGTAATATTAATAATTCCCTCTGTATTGGATCCCCAATTTCTTTTTCCATAATAAATCAACCCATACTTACTTTCATTCCACTTTCTAACCGTTTGCTTAACTGGAATCGCCTTAACCGTTTTAATTAAAGGTTCTACTAATTTATCATCATCATAATCAGGCTTTGCATACCCGTCTCGTATTATAGTAATATCTTCTGATTTCTTCTTATTATAAGAGATTAAATAAGTTTCTTCTTTCCCATCAACATTTTTCCCATAAACAAATGTATCAAACGCTGTGATTGTTCCATCTGAATGAAATGTAAGATCAAAATCAGTTGCCATATACAATTTCTTTGGCAAAGGATGTTTTTTATTTATATCTTCAAAAATACCTTCTACTCCAGATTCATATATATTATTATGTTTAAGTTTAACTGACCTTTCATGTTGTAACCTTTCTATAAACCATGCCAATTTGCCATTGTAATTTATTGCACTTTTATAAATCTGCATCCCATAAAATGATGTAATTGCAACAATAATGATAATAGAAATGGATCTCCATGCTATTGAATTAGTTAATTTTTTAGATTCATATTCTCTATTTTTTATCACCTGCATTGTAGTAAATGTAGTCATGGATATAAAAAGTACTATACATAATAACAAAATATAAATATTATAATTCATCCTTCCGTACTTACAGTATAAGGCTAACTCATAACAAAAAATGCCGTATACAATTATTAGTATTGGATTTGTTACTAATGACAGAAGTAACCTTTTTGCATTTTCCCTAAATATAGAAATCACTCCTAATTACATGAATTACTGATATTAAGTATACTTTATTGTAAAGTAACAAAAAAGCTATTTTATCTTGCCGCCAAAAATACAATAGACATCTGTCTATGTAAATGGCAGTTGTCTATTAAAGCCGTTTAAAAATCTAGTTGTTTCATAGACAATGGATTTTTGAGTGAATACTAAAGTTGCTTCATTTGGGAGCCAAATAATGAAAATGAACCCTCATAATAAACATAACAAATAGAGTATTTGCATTTAAACTCTATAAAACTCAAATGTATTTTTTTCTAGACATATTGCTTCATCGGAATTTTTGATAATAATATCAAAACATTGACTGTATGGATGCATAAACACTTCGTACTGAATCCGACGTTCTGCATGAGACCGCCTTAAATAATTGATATCGGCTCTCCTTTCAGCAATATCGCGGCTAGACCTTCTCATTAATTCTGTTTCACCATCTGCATAGAAGTAAATTTTTAAATCAAATAAATCGGGATTAATAAAATGCGACACTCATTCCTTCTACAATCATTAGTTGAATAACCTAAGGCTGCTTCGGTAGCCATTTTTTGTACCAACTGGCAGTTTGGTTTTCAATATGTGAAAAGGGATTTCTAAGTGATTAATTGAATATATATTTATTGTTTACTAATTTTTGGGAGGTCCCTTTATGGGAGATAAACTTTACTGTATTGCTACATATCAAGTTCTTAATGAAGAAAGAATAGGAGCTTCGCACGGTTCTATAATAATTTATAGTGCTGCTGTGACGGGATCTCCTGTTAGTGAGATAGGGTGTTTTTTAATTTATTTATCATAATAACGTACCACGAAATTGCAACTCTCGTCCTCAAGAATTATTTCTTTTGGGTGAAAGTTTTTTTATTATATAAGTTTCATTCTGTCATAATTTAAAGTTTTCGAGAGGAGAAATGATATGAATTCTATTTTATTAGATGTTCCGTTACAAATAGAAACAGACAGACTAATTCTTCGAGCACCACTTCAAGCTGGTGACGGGAATGTCGTACACCAAGCTATTAAGGATTCAATTAATGAGTTAAAACAATGGTTGCTTTTATTTCAGTCAATTCCTACTGTTGAAGAAACGGAAATTCTCCTGAGAAATGCCCATATAGATTTTTTGAAAAGAGAAAGCTTTCGCTATCTTATCTATCATAAGGATACTAATGATTTTATTGGAACTGCTAGCCTTCACGGAATTAATCGGAAAATTTCTAAATGTGAAATTGGATACTGGATTAATACGCAATTTAGTGGCAATGGATATATGACAGAAGCAGTAAGTGAGTTAACAAATCTTGGATTTCAGTTACTCAAATTTAGAAGGATTGAAATACGCTGTGAATCTACTAACACTAAAAGTTGTACGATCCCTGAAAAACTAGGTTTTGAGCTTGAAGGGATATTACGTAATGAAGATCTTTCAGCTGACGGTAAAAAACTAACTGATACCTGTATCTATGCAAAGGTAAATTAGATTGAAATTTTAATACTCAATTGCGTCTGTGTACATAGTTTATTCCCCTTCTAATCCATTATTGTGATTTGTTTAGAACTATAGTACATCAATATATTTAAAATGAAATGTACTGAAATGGGTATATTCTATTGTTACAATCATTTTATAAATAAATTACTTCATGAAGTTATAAAATTAGGACCGTACATATTAGACATATCTAAAATGTACGGTCATTTTGTTTACTAGTGGTTCACTTATCTAACCTAAAGATAAGTATGTGGTCCTTTTACAATTTGAATTTCTTTTTAAGCTTCTTATATTTTCTATATGAACGTCGAACAATGTTTAACATGAAATACGGTATTTTAACAGGGAAAGGCAATTTATAAATAAATGGCAAGTAAAATGTAAAATATGCCTTTTCTAAGTCTCTCCACTTACTATCTTCTTTTGTTTTTAAGAAATCAGATACATCGACTACATATCCCCTTCCATTTTCCATCATCACATTTTTTCCGTGAACATCACAAGGAGTTAATCCTTGCTCCCTTGCATACTCTATAGCTTCATTGATATCAAGGATTACCTGCTTAGGAATTTTAATCCCCTTATGGATAGCATCGTATAAGGTAATTTCTTTTAAACGTTTCAATACTATGAAATTTTCTCCTTTATATATAAGATTCGAATAAGAAGGATGATTTCCGATTCTTCGGTATACTTCTGACTCTTTTTCAATTCCTTCTCCTTCTCGCGCGTAAACTTTCACTACCCAATCTTTGTATTCTTTGTGCATAAATACTGCGGCATAATTACCTGTCCCTAAACACTTCCAAAGTCTAGGAATATCTTTAACTACTATAGGCTCGAATTCATCCTCACTTCTTATGCTTACCTCTTTTAATAATTCGTCCTTTATCAATCTCACAAAACTATTTATACTCATCATTTCCACTCCGGTTTTGCTACAAGGGGGTACTACCCCATACCCATCAAGTTAAAAAGTACATTCTTCCCTAATACGAAAAAAATGAGCAGACTTCACTAAGTAACTAACTTTAGCGAAATAAATTTTTCATTTAGGGGGGTACTTCAAAATCTTAAAATGGATATTCTACGCAAATATATATTATTGATACAATAAGTTATGTTAACTTCACATAATTATATTATACAAAAACTCAGCAAATACCGTTACAAAAAGTGTACAAGCCATATCTACTCTCTCTAAATAGTTTATTGCGAATCTATTTTAAAGAGAATTCTTACATCACAATTTCATAAATCTAAGGTTTCAAACTATTCATTACGAAAAAAAGACCGTATCACTACGGTCCTTTTCTCGCTCTTATGCAAACACTATGACTGTGTAACTTTATTAGAAACAAGTAGTTTTTCAATACATTTAGGTAACATATCTAATAACGTTTCAAATGCGTAATTTACGTCCAGACGCTCCGTCCATTGATGTGCATCTTTTCCTACTGGTCCCATATTTAATACTGGAACGTCAAACTCTTCTAATTCCTCTAGTGGAATCGAATAACCTTTATCCCATAATGGCATATTGTCTACAAGAGAACTCATTGAATCCAATGGGTTTTGTAAGCCCACATAGCTTAAATCTGAAATTCCTCCAAAATAATTTTGGTTTTCAAATGTAATGCTATGATTATAGTGGGCATACTTTTCCATTTCTACAACTACCTCTTTAATTAAAGGATTGTTGCGTGAACTCACAGCTGGATAGTATGGCGGCGCAAAGAAAAGTACAATCATTGGAGCCTTTTCTTTACATAAGATAGATAATTTGTCTACTAAATCAATAGTTACTGCACGATCATCTTTATCTTCTCTATTTTTTATAATATCGGATTGAATTTCATCTATTTTTTCTCTTCCATGTTGTTCAATTGCATAAGCGATAAGCTCTTCATACGTTAATACATTTACTTTAAGATTCGGCGGTATGAACGGATTATACTTAGAAAAATGATACGCTCGCTCCTCATACGATTCTTCGATTTTCTCTGCTACTTTCGTTACTTTTTGGCGTAACAATGAAACTACATCTGTCATCGTTTTTTCTAGTAAAAACAAATTAAATAATGTGACTGCACGATGAGGAATTTGTACAGAATAATCCTCCTTTAAGTCTCTTTGGAGCAAGTTAGTTGGTGGAGGACTCGCTTCACCATCTACAATATCACAAAGGTCTGTATTCAACTCTAATTCAGCTGTTAATAATGCAGCCATATAACTCCCATTTAATCCTGCAAAAGGTTCGCCTACATGTGTCTCTTTTCCATAACAAAGGAAACCAGGTAACACCTTACCAATAGAACCAGTATAAATATACTTATTTTGGTCACCAGGATGTCTTGAAAACATAGGCTCTGAATTTAGGACCGTTTTATACTCTAAGTCATGTTCTTTTGCTAAATCTAATAATCTTGGAACAGCAGCTCTCATCCCTACAGAGTTCACTTCTTCATCTGGAACGGCCAATAAAAGAACATTCCCATCAAATCTTCCTTCACAAGCTTGCTCAACCATCGCCATTTGTAAAGCTAGACCACATTTCATGTCCATTGTTCCTCTACCAAATAGCCAATCTCCTTGTTCAATATCTTCACGTACATGATCTGGTAGCTCATCTTTATGAGAATAAAACATAGATGTTAATTTTTTAGGGTTAAATGCATCTTCTTTCCACACTCCGTAATCTTGTACATCTACAACATCAAAGTGACTAACAAGAATTACGGTATTTTTCGTACTATCACTTTTCTTTACTAGGGCTGTAACAAAATATCGTCCATCCCCCGTCGGATTTTTTTGTAAATGATGCGGATTTTGTTTGAAATACTGTAAATCAGATAGTTGTTCTACAACAAAGTCTGGCAATATAACTTCAGCTTCTGAACCTGTAATACTAGGAATTTCAACAAGATTGCTTAATAATTGAACCAATTGTTCTTTAGATTGCCACTTTGACATATAAATCCCCCTATTTTTCCGCATTATGAAATTCATTTCCAATATATGAATAAAAAATGACGACAGCTATCAAAATTATAATTTTGCCGTTTGGCAAGCTTATGGTTCTTTTCATTTGCGGCAAACATACGCTTCCAGGATTTGAAGAATATGTTTAATATCGCTTTTAAATAAAGTCACGGTGTTTATTTAAAAGACGCGATGTTTTGTCCCTTTAGATCTGTTTATCTAAAGAGAGGTTTTTATAGTGAAAAGAAAATCTGAACTGAAAGACGGATTAAGAAACTGCTGAGTAGCAATAAAGTTACTCCACTAAAGGGACAGATTGTTGAGGAACGTTTCCAGGCAATTAGATTATTCAAGTTTGAATATATCATTGAGATTGTGAAGGTTTTTTACTTAAACTGACGGGGCAGTAATACTCAATTAAAAATAATGGTAAAGTTAGTGAAAAGAAGAAGGATTAAAAATCGTATAGATTCATTGTAATACATTTTAAGTTTTTGTGTGGCGAGGTATTTGAGAAGTAAGAATGATTTCATCAAAAAAACATTGAAGCTCCAACGGGGTTTTATATGACTATTTTTCCAGACCCAATTTAACATCATAACAATTATAAATAAACAATCTATACTTTTGGTTAGATTTTTTATATAGTTTGATTGACAGCATCAGGGCTAGTCATAGCAATCTACTCGATACATTGTACGAGCTTGAATCAAAAATTGAACCAAGAAGTCGTTATGGATTTATACATGGGGAACTCGGCCCTGCTCATGTATTAATTAATGACAAACTAGAACCTTATTTGATTGATATCGAAGGAACCGAGTTCTTTGATATTGAGCATGAGCACAGTTTTTTGCAGTTTCGATTTGGGGATTATTATCGATATTTAAAGAATGATACTCTCGACCCCAACAGGATGTTATTCTATCGATTCCATCATCATATATCCTTAACTTCAGGCGGGTTGAGATTGCTTCACAGAGGATTTCCGAATCAACAATTTGCAAAAGATCTAACCAATCACCATTCCCGTTGTGCACTGCGTTTTATTGAAGGTTGAACTTATGTCATTAAAAATTAAAAGACAGACAGGAGTTAAATACAATGATAAAAGGTTTCGGAGGAATATTTTGGAGAACTAAAAATCTTGATGTTATAAAAAAATGGTACAGTGAAGTGTTGAAGATTGAAATAGAAAATTGGAATGGGACTGTGATTAAACCCGAATTAGGAACTGAGACTATCTTTTCTTTCTTTGCCGAGAATGATAGTTATTTTCCTACAGAACAACAAGTGATGTTAAATTTCCAAGTACATAATCTACACGAGACTATTCAGCATCTTGAACAAATTGGCGTACCTCTTGAAAAAAAAGAAGAGATTAGTGAATTTGGAAAGTTTATTTGGATTAAAGATCCTGAAGGTCGATTGATCGAACTTTGGGAGAAATAGCCGGTTGTAATCATTTGCTATTAAGCTAGCAGGTGCTTTAGTTCAATAAGGTAAATAAAAAAAGTGCATCTCCGATTATTAGACACAGTCTAACAATCGGAGGTACACTTTTTTAATCTATCCAACTTAGTATAAGCCTATCCATTTATTAATAATATCAATCTATCAATAAATTACAACCATCTTTAATATCTGAATTTTCTATATATTAAAGGGCATTACTCAATCAACCTCGAATAATTGTAATAAATATACATAAGGAGGTTGAGCTATTTTGTTTCGTTCATTTACAAATGGATGTGTTGCTCTTGTGCAGCGTTTCTTACCAGAACCGTTTATTTTATCATGTTTATTAACTGTTTTCGTTATCTTCTTCGGCATGTTTGCAACGCACCAAACACCGGTCGAAATGATTACGCATTGGGGCAATGGAATTTGGGGGCTTCTCGCCTTTTCTATGCAAATGGCTCTTGTACTCGTGACAGGATCTGCATTAGCAAACGCTCCTCTTATTAAAAAAGGATTAACGAGAGCAGCGAAATTACCGAAAACAAATGGACAAGGTATTATTGCTATTTCAATCGTAAGTTTACTAGGAGCATACATAAACTGGGGATTTGGTATTGTTGTATCGGTTTTATATGCAAAAGAAGTGGCCAGACAGTTAGAAGGATTAGATTATAGGTTAGCAATTGCTTCTTCCTACTCTGGATTTCTCATTTGGCATGCAGGCCTTTCTGCTTCTATCCCTCTTACGTTAGCAACTGGCGGCGAAACGTTAATTAAAACGACAGCTGGAAGTATTAAAGAAGCGATTCCAATAACAGAAACGTTATTCTCACCATACGCACTCGTGCCAGTTATTATTTTTCTCGTTACGATGCCTCTCATTAACCGGGCCATGCATCCAGATGAAAAACATACGATAACTGTAGATCCTAGCGTATTCCATGAAGAAGCTGCCGCTCAAGAAGTAGGGAACAATACGTTCGCTGAAAAAATGGAAAATAGTATGATTATTACACTTTGCATCGGATTATTAGGTCTTATTTATATTTTTAACTATTTTAGTACGAAAGGCTTTAACCTTACACTTGATATCGTTATTTTTATGTTATTAATTGCCGGTCTTATTTTCCACCGTACTCCGATTCAATATATTCGCGCTTTCTCTGACTCAACTAAGAGTGCTTCAGGTATTTTACTTCAGTTTCCGTTCTATGCTGGAATTATGGGGATGATGATTGGAGTAAATAGTGAAGGTCTTTCGCTTGGAGGAGCTATTTCTACTTTCTTTATTAGTATTTCAAATGAAACCACATTCCCGCTCTTTACATTTTTAAGTGCTGGCATTGTAAATATTTTCGTTCCATCTGGAGGCGGTCAATGGGCAGTGCAAGCACCAATTATGATTCCAGCTGGCGCTGAACTTGGTGTACCTGCCGCGAAAACAGCGATGGCAATTGCATGGGGCGATGCTTGGACAAATTTAATTCAACCTTTCTGGGCATTACCGGCATTAGCGATAGCTGGTTTAAGCGCGCGTGATATTATGGGATTTTGTGTTGTTAACTTACTATATGCAGGATTTATCATTAGTCTATGTTTCTTATTTATTTAAACGAAAAGCTAGTTTTATACTAGCTTTTTTATATAATAAATCATTCGTTATCTATACAGCTTATTACCTTCCTCCACTCTACCTCTGCATGATTTAATGCTTCATATGTAAACAAATCTTCACATACTTTTTCAATCATATGAGGATTGTTCTTAAGGAAATTCCACTGCAATACTTTAGGGAGCACATACGTTTCATATTCTTTACTTCCCTTTATTACCTCATCAACTTCTCTTTCACAAATCCCTCTTATTAAATAATCATTTCTTAATTGTATTTGAATTTGTTGAAACGTTTCGCTGTATTTCTTCAATTGGACTAAACAATTAATATACGTACGCAAAAGTTCGTCATCACAATTGCAACACTTTATAATACGATCGATTTCATTCATAATGTACGAGCCGCTTCTTCTATTTGTAACAGCCATTTTTCACGCTTCGTTACTTTACTCGTTTTCACAGATTGAAAAGCAGAACGTTTTATATCGCGAATACCACAAAAACGTAAAACCCCTCTTTTCATCATAATCCAATCCGCTGATCGATATAATAGGGACACGTACCATAACGGTGAGTCTAACGTATTAATAACCCATGCTTTCTTTCCTTTAAATAAGCCTTTCGGTAAGGACCCCTCATATTTATAAGCAAATCCAGCTACAAAAATACGATCGATAAATCCTTTTAAAATAGCAGGCATGCCCCACCACCATATCGGATATATGAAAAGAAGAATATCCGCTTTCTGCACTAATTCTCTATATCGCTTCGTCTCTTCTTCATTTAGTAAATCACGTCTTTTCTTCTCTTCATTAAATACAAGCACTGGATCAAATTGTTCTTTATATAAATCAAGTAGCGTAACAGAATGATTTGTTTCCTCAAGTCCTTTTTGCACATGCTCTAAAATTGCCCCATTAAAGCTTGAAGGATTAGGGTGAGCATATATAATTAGTACGTTCACTACAAAACAACTCCCTCTTTAGTTAAAGTTTCCCCTTCTTTAACATCTTCTCTACAATTTGCACATTTTTCGAACTTTGTAACAAACGATTTAATACTGTTAGTAACTCTTCTTTTTCTAAACCTTTCAATTGCTCTTTAACTGTACTCTCACCAGTACCTTGAATTTCATACACAACTGCCGCCATATGTTTACAATAATTTTCATAAGGACACTCGCAGCTACTTTCTGCAAAATCTTCAAGATCAATAATCACTTCATAATTCCCTGCATTTCCAGTAACGAAAGCAAATACTTTCTTGTCGTGTATTTCAACATCTTCTACATGTCCCTCTTCATAATATTCATATCCTCTATCTATAATGTACTTTGGAATCCATTTCATTATATCTTTTAATAAGTATGCATACATCACAACACCTCTTCCTCTAATTCCCTTTTGACTTCCAAAATCCTGCATGTTATTCTAATAACTGTCAAGTAGCGAGTCTACGTGACAAAACGACTGACACCTATTCGGCGGAGGTGTCTCTTTTCATTTGCAGCCGATATGAAGTGCCTCTTTCAGGCACATTCAATCTTTGACACTACACACTCAACACCATTCCCTTGTATCAGGCTGCTTTAGCAGTCTTTTACTCTACATACTTCAAAAAAAAGAGAGCTCAGCTCCCTTTTCCCGCCTTATAAAATACCCCTTTTTCAGCATAGCGATATTCATCATCAGCTAAAGTAATTTTCCCATCCAGTTTGAGTTCATCTAATAGTCTTGATAAATAAAATTGATGTAACATTTTTTTAGTGAATTTTCCTTCATGATGCGAAACGATATGTTCTTGAATATCTAACAATGATATTGGCTTATCTTGCTCTATCATATATTCATAAACTGTACTACGCAGTTTTACGTATTTTTCGAGTGTCACAGTACTTCGCAACCCCTTTCTTCTTATTATATGTTTTCGTAATCGGTTTTTTTGCAACAAAAAAACCTCTCCGATAAGAAGAAGTTACGTATATCTTCGTCTTATCTCCCAGAACAAATATGTTCTGCTGGAATTAGCACCTGCATCGCGGTTGCTGGGTTTCATCGGGCCAGTCCCTCCACCTCTCTGGATAAGAAAATATTCACTTTAAATTTAACTATACGTAATTTTATTATAATTGTCAAATAAATATAAAAAAATTATATTTTCTTCTTTATTGTTCATACTACAAAAAGATGTACAAAAGGAGGCTACTACTTTGAAAAAGAATGCTCGTGGATACGTACAAGATTCTTTTCATTCCTTACAAGAAGCGAAACATTGTTTAGAAGATGCATTACAGACTGTTGAAGAAGATTTTAATCGCGCACGTATTGAACAATCCCTTTACGCTGTAGAGCAAGCTCTTCAACGTTGCGATTACACCGTTCACATTTTAGAACAAGAATGAAAACTTCCCATCAAAAGATGGGAAGTTTGTTTCAAATGGCATACTTCATCATTATTACCGTTATTATTAAAAAATATACAGAATTAACAATTTCTAAAATCCCTACTTTTAATATAGAAATCTTTTTGCCATACAACATAATGGCCCGAATTACACTTGGTACAAATATGAGTGAACACCATGGATTTATAGCAAATACAATTACCGTTAATACAATATGGTATCCCCAAGATATAAAACGATACTTCGGATTATTTTTTTCACGAATCATCGTTTTCACATAAAACGTACTTCCTAAAAAATATAGAAATGAAATAAGCGTAATGAATAATGCTGTTTTATCTATTAATTTCATGGAGAAATAATAACTGATTAAACCACCTATACAAAACACTATAATCGCACAAACATCATTTAGTAATGCTCGTTCATTTTTTTGACGAGCGTAATACATATTTACAATAAACAATGGAATCATTAATACTGCGAATAAAAGAATTCGCCATTCATATAATAAAGAAATCATCCCAAATACAAATGCAATGATAAAATAAACAATTGCAGCGTGTAGAAATTCTTTTTTTCGTCTTTGCCTTATGTACATGAGAAATGGATACGTAGCTAGATAGATAAAGAACCAGGCTAAAAACAATGGGATATGATAAAAAGTAGGTTTACCAAGTAATACACTTAATAGAAATGGTATGACAAGCATCGCCCATGCTCCATGTTGCTTCGGAATAACTAACTTCATTAACTATACACCTCCCTCTTGAAAATAGTTCTCACCTACTATTATACAAATAAATTCATATAATAACGGACATATATTGAATCTATTTTTTGACAATAAAAAATGCTCCTTACAATATGTAAGAAGCATGAAAGAGGCAAACGAATATGTAAGTCGCGACCCTACCTTATATGAGTATGCTTTTCTATGTCACGTTATGCTCATCTAATATACCGTATTTCTTTTTAAATCTTGTGAGGATCGTAATCCATGACGTACTAAATAGCAGAAGGAAAATAACATTCGATATCGCGTGACTCAGATCAAAGTAAAAACTTGCGACATAGTAAGCAATAACTGTTTCCCACGTTGCTTCTTGTATAAAACCAAGAAGACCCCAAAAATTCATAATCCAGCCAAATAGAAATCCAACGGCAAATCCGTACAACAGTCTTCCCCACAGTTTTTTCATTAAAAATGTATTACGTAATAGTCCAGCTATAAACCCGATCATGCCCCAAGAGAACATTTGCCACGGCGTCCACGGACCTTGCCCTAAAAAAATATTAGATACAATAGCCGCCGTTGCCCCAATCATAAAGCCAGTTTCACTTCCAAAAACAATTGCAGAAACGATAATGACAAAAGAAGTCGGCTGTACACTTGGTAAAATAGAAAATGGTACCCGGCTAACCGCCGCAATCGCCGCTAACACAGCAACGATAACAATTTCACGTGAAACAAACGCCTTCCTTTCAAAACGAACATAGAAAGGTAACATAATGACAGCTAATAAAAACAAACTACTTACCATGTAATACCCGTCCATAATAAAAGTCGTAAAGAGTAGTGTGCATATTATAACAGCAAAAATAAATATTATGAATGTAACATATCGTTTGGACACGCTTCGTACACATCCTCCCACGTTAATGCAAATGGCAACTCTCTACGGATGAATCGATTAATAGATGTTGTATAAAAGAAGTTACCACTAAAGAACTCTTTCGGTGCATCATTCATAATGACTTTCCCGTCAAATAACATCATGCACTGATCAACGTATTTCGCTGCAAACTCAATATCATGCGTTGCCATTACAATTGTTGTACCTTCTTTTTGCAACTGTTTAAATAGCTCTCCTACTCTTTCCTTTTTCCATGGATCTAGTCCCTTTGTCGGCTCATCGAGTAATAATAAAGTTGGCTTTGATAATAACGTTGTACATAATGCGAGTAATTGTTGCTCTCCGCCGCTACAATCATGCGGATGGCGCTCTTTAAGTGAATCTAACCAGAACTTTTTCAACATTTCTTCTGCTATTGTTTTTCCCTCTTCACCATATAATTCACGCGCACGCTCATAAACCTCTTCCCATACTGTATCAAAAGTAAAATGATAGTACGGATGTTGCGATACGTACCCTATACTTTTAAATCGTTCTTTCGAATCAATTTTATGTACCACTTTCCCATTCCACTTTACCTTACCTCTTCTAGCTTTTTGCAATCCTGCTAAAATCGTTAACAGTGTAGACTTCCCTGTTCCGTTTTTCCCAACTAGAGCTGTCCATTTTCCCTTTTCGATGTTCACTGTTAAATCTCGTAAAATAAGTGGACTATTTTTTTCATATTGAAAAGATATATGTTCTGCACTTAAAATTACTTCTTGCTTTTCATATTGTTCTACTTGCCCATTCCTATATGATATCGCTGAAAAATCATTCATTTTCATTTGCGCTTCTCGCACTGTAAATGGAATCTCTTTCACATCCCACTCTAAAAACAATCTTGGAATTTGCGGAATGAATGGACGTAACTTTTCTACTTCCCACATGTTCGCTATCACATTTTTAGGAGTATCATCATAAATGATTCTGCCATTATCCATACAAACAACGCGTGTTGCGAGCGGTATAACTTCATCTAAACGATGTTCACTTAAAACTATCGTAATTCCGAGTTCTTCATTAATACGTTTTAATAATCCTAAAAACTCTTTTGCAGCAATCGGATCTAGTTGTGCTGTCGGTTCATCCAGTAATAATAGTTTCGGCTGCATGACTAACACCGCAGCTAAATTTACAAGTTGTTTTTGACCACCAGATAAAGTATGGACAGATTGATGTAACAAATCTTGAAATCCTAAAAAGCTAATGAGTTCCGCTATTCTTTGTTGAATAATATGTGATGGTAGCCCGATATTTTCTAAAGAGAATGCTAATTCTTGAATAACGGTATCCATTACGATCTGATTTTCTGGATTTTGAAATACCATACCAATTTCTTGGGCAGATAATAAATCTGGTACTTCTTCTAATAAAGCACCATCATAATATGTATGTCCAGAACGCGTGCCAATTGGAAGTAACTCCTTTTTAAAATGTTTTAATAAAGTTGTCTTCCCAGAACCTGAACCGCCAGCAAGTACTATAAATTCTCCTTTTTGAACAGAAAGAGAAATATGCTGTAACGCTTCTTCATTTTCATCAGTATATATAAATGATAATTTTTTTATTTCTGCATGCGCCACCATATCCATTCCGATACGATAAACTTAACTAAATCTATACAATTTAATCAAATTTACACAAGTTAGTGCTTCATCGCGTTCTCGCAACCCCGAAGGGACGAGAGGTATAACACTCCACACGAGGCAGTATCGTTACCTCCTATTATCAAGCATTTATTTTACCCATCTTGATAAATTTATCGAAGCATTTAAATCCCTATCGTGATGGCTATTGCATGGAACACAGTTCCATTCACGAATCTTTAAACTCCACTGTCCTTCTGGTTGAACTGAATGGTCGTATTTAACTCCACAATTTGAGCAAATCTTGCTTGACGCGAACCATTTATCAGCTTTTACATATTCAATGCCGTACTTCTCACACTTGTATGATAAACATTGAAAGAAGAAGTTTAATTTTTGAAATGAAAATGCTTTCGATAGTTTTTTGTTTTTTAACAGGTTTGAGATATGTAAGTCTTCCACAACAATCCTCATTGGTTTGGTTTTCACCAATTTAGCTGTTGCTTGATGGATATGGTTATTTCGGATATTCGTAATTTTCCTAGATAACCGCAGGTGCTCAGTTTTAGCTTTTTCATATCCGGCAGATTGAAATTTCACACCTTTTTTAAATCTCCTAGACATATCTCTTTGCGCTAACTTTTTCCTTTTCAAAAGTTTTTTAACCTTAGCATCTTTGTTTATATTTCGTTCTTTCGTACCATTAGAAGCTACAAATAACTCTTTTAAACCAACATCCACACCAATCGACTCATTGGTTAGTTCTTGCGGTTCGAATTCTTCTTTGAACCCTACACTAATCCACCAGTGACGACCATCAAATGTAACTCTTGGATTTGATGGTTTTTTGTTTCTTGGTAGTTGTTGGCTTGTTTTCACTTCTCCAATGGACTGAATATCAACTACTTTCTTTCCTATAATCAGTCTTTCATAATTGGCATAAAATCCTTGGATTAAATCTTTTTTGGTTTTATAAGAAGTGTGATAGCCATTTTTGTATTTTTCGAACGAATTTTTTCTCGCCTTGTCAAAATCTTTTGAAGCCTGTTTGGGAACTTGTGCGTTGATGTCTTTTAACCACTCATTTCGCTTTCGCTTCTTGATCTTTGTAAATCGTTTCTGTAAAGCTAACTGTGAAACAGATTTTCCAAATAGCTTATAGTATCTATCACTCATTCTTTTACAATAGTTATAAGCGAATCTTGAAGCTCCAGCATGGTTTCTAAGCACTTTTTCTTGTTCAGGCGTTGGAATCAATCTGACTTTCTTCGCCAATATCATCAGAAGTCAACTCCTTGATTATCTGTTTGGTCTTTTTAGAGCGCTTGCCTTGAAGTTTACAACTAAATACTGTAATGATTTGAACAAGGTCTTCTACGACCTCCTGTTCTTCTGTTTTAGCAGTATTGTCAATTACTTCAATCGCTGTTCCATGTAGTTGATAGATCTTTTCAACCAACTCATAACCGAACCTCACAAGTCTATCTTTGTGCATGACAACAATTTTTTCAACCTCATTGTTCTCAATGCGTTCAATTAACTTGTTAAAGCCTTTTTTCTTATAGTTGATTCCAGAACCAATATCTTCGATAATTTCAAATTGATAACCTCGCGCGATAAGATAATTGCTTCATTCTATCGACTTGTCTTTCTAGGTCGTTTTTTTGACTCGAAGAACTGATTCTACAATAGCCAATTACTGTGCGATTATTTGGGCGCTCCCCTTTTAGATAATGAAAGATTTGTTCTTCTGAATAGTAGCGTGTTCCACCAGCAGTCACCTTTTCAGGTACTAATTCACCGCTTTTGTGCATTCTCCTAAGACTACTAGGATGCAAACCTGTTAATTCCGATACTTGACTAACTCGTAAAAATTTCATTATTATTCTCACCTCATTGGATTTACCATAGCACATACGTTCGGTAGATTCAACGAGATTTGATAGATTTAATTAAATTTATCTTGTTCAACTAAGGGCGCAAGTCCTTAGCCAGTTCTCTTATGAACTTCTCATGTTTTCACATGAGCGCAGACTATATGTTTATCTCTTTAGAGATAGAGGATTTTTCCATCACCATAGGCTTGTGATGTACTCTCGTCAGTTATACGAGATAGTCGTTGAACGTTCATCTTATCAATTTTAACTTAGATGATTCGATGCGGAAGACCCATTGTTCTAGTGTTTAGGATTTAACCTTGCACCATCTGATTGATTTTTTCTGCTTTCGCAACATTCACGCTCACCATTTCTAGCCACGTTGTAGTTCAATCAGCTTTAGGGATTGCCCGCAGTTAACCCTCACTACTAGCCAATCACTTGACTAGCAGGGCTTACTGCTATATTTAATTAACTTTAGTTATAATTGATTAAATAAATCGTAACAGTTAGTTACCCTTCCTTCCATCATAATTGGTAAACTAACAAACATCATAAATAATATAAACATAATTCCATCGTATTGCTGGAATAGTATTGATTCCACTTTCGGATAAATGATCAATTTCCCTCCGCCATAATAACTAAATATGAATGCGGCTATAAATAGAATACTTAAATAACTTAGCGTGTACCAATCGCGTCTTTCCATTCTATACCGAATATAAGTCGTACGTTTCGTTACACCAAATCCACGAGCTTGCATAGAATCTGCCGTTTGAAGTGCATCTTCTAACGAACAAACTAATAACACTTGCAGTAATTTCATTCCATTTTTTATACGCTCAATGAGTGAACCTGAATCTAATTGTACACCTTTCGTTTTTTGGACGAGTGTAATTTTCTTTAACCGCCTAATAAACAAAGGAACAAATCGTACTGTAATCATCGTTAACAATGCAACTTTCGGTGAAATTCTCGAAAACAAATATAAAAATTTATGACTCGAAATAATATCGTTATAAGAAGCAAATGTAAACATAATCGCAACTAATAATAATCCCATAACAAGTCCATACATACAGGCCTCAAGCTTAATCCGGCTATCTCCTAAATAAAATAACGTAGTCGCTCCTCTATGCGTTAATAAAGAGTTAAATAAAATAACCATTAGAAAGAATACGATAGTACTTGGCAGCATGTTTCTTATTTTCTCGCCATTTCCTTGTACTATATTTAAGATTACTATTAGTATAATAGCTCCAATTAAAAAAAGAGGATGAAGACACATCATACACAGTATCATCACCCCAATATAATAGAAAAAATTAACAAAAGGATGTAAAGAAGAAAAGCTTATTTTCATAGTCCTTTACCGAAGATCCTTTCCTATTTTAATACAAACACCCACTCGATTGTATCGCCTGGTTTTACTTTAACTACACCAGCACTATAGTTTGGAAAAGCACCGTTCACACGATATTTCCAGCCACTAGTAGTAGTAATATCTTTCTCGTATAAATCATTAATACCTTTTACATAAATATCACCTTTAGAGCCCATTGCATCAACCTCTAATCCTGTGCCCGTGAGCACACTGTAAACTGTGTCGCCTTCTTGTACATCAACCTTTTTCGCACCTAATAAGTATCCTTCATGACCTTTTACGGAGATAGTAACTTGTTTCGATTGCGGTTTCGGTACTGATACTGGATCTGGTTTTGGTGGTTCAGGAGTTGGTACTACCGGAGTCGGTATCGTTTTCTCCTCTTTATTCGGATCTTTCTTTTGCTCCTGCTTTGGTGTTTCTTTTGGCTGATTAACAACCTTTGCTTCTTCTTTTACTTCTGGTGCTTTCGGCTGCTGTGTTTTCTCTTCTTGTACTTTTTGTTGCTCTGGTTGTTTATTTGCAGCAGGCTGTTCCTTTGGTTTCTCTTCTTTCTTTACTTCAGGTTGTTCCTGCGCTTTTTCTTCTTTCGGTTTCTCTTCTACTTTTTGTTCTTGTTTATCTTTCTGCTCTTCTTGTGGTTTTTGTTCCGGTTCAGCTTGCTTCTCTTCCGGTTTCGGTACATTTTTTTGTTCTTCCTGTTTCGCTACTTCTTTTTGCTCTTCTTGCTTCGGTTCTGCCTTCTTCTCAGGTTTTACAGCCGTTTCTTCACATCCGGCTAATAATCCCAATGAAAGAACTAAAGAAATGAACCATTTCATCTTACTCATGCTGTCCCTCACCTTTCATATTAAAGTGAAACTTTAATGAGTGGAGATTTTGTTCATCCCCACTCATTATTAGCCCTCACTTTTATAATAAAATTAGGAGCAAATGATTGCTCCTAATTTTTGTTAAGCTGCTTTACGTCTCCATAATACATATGCAGAAGCGATACATAATACACCCATACCTACTTGTGTTGCTGCACTATGAGAAGATGCTCCTGTTTGTGGTAATTGATTCTTATTCTTGTTTGTTTCTTTATTAACTCGTTCGTTATCTACAACAACTTTTAGATTTTCATCTTTTGGTTGTTTTTGTAACTCTTCTTGTTGTTTCGGCTGTTCTACAACTTCTTTTTCTTCTACAGTTGTCTCTGGCTCTACAATTGGTTTCGTATCAATTTCATTCTCTACTACATTTGACCAATCATAAATCGATTTTCCAAGATCTTTAAACTGAAGTAACGCTAAAAATGCTTGCTCTGTAGCCATTCCGCTACCTTTTTGATCACTTGGTAACCATTTAAACTCACCATTTGGAAGCTGGTATGACATTAAATTTTGTACTGCTTTATTAAGACGATCGTGATCTACATCTTTAACTAGCGATAGTCCAATAATTGCTTGTGCAGTACTATTAGAATTCTCTTGTCCATCAGCGGTAAAACCACCATTACCTAGCTGCTGCTTGTATAAATAATCAACAGCTTTTTGAATAGCTGGCTTTACATCTGCTTGATCTTGATAAGGAGCTAATGCTGCTAATACCATACTTGTTACATCAACGTTACTAGCACTTTCTTTACTACTTGAACTATCATATGTCCAGCCACCGTCTGTATGCTGCGCTTGTAAAAGTGCTTGTACTAAAGCAGCTCGATTCCATTTTGCTTCGGCCGGAATCTCATATTTCTTTGTATCTAATGCAAGTAATGTAAATGCGTATCCTGTAACGGAATTCACTTTATCTGATTCAAATAAATTTTGTACTAAATTTTGTCCCTCTACCTTTGTAGGATCAACATTCATTGCATTCATCATAATAATCGTTCTAGCTAAATCTGTTGCTGAAAAACGATTTAAACGCTTCTTAACCTTTTCAGCTACTGGCTTAACATAGTTTATTTTCGTTTCAAGCGGAACATTTACACCTGAACGAGCAAGTCCAATCGCAACCCAATCACTACCAATTCCATCTTGTAACATCTTTTCTGATGTTTTAGAAATCGCTTCGTTTAATTGTGCTGCTGGAATTTCAACTTTCTCTTCCTTTGGTTGTTCTGTTACTTTATCTTCTGGTTTACCATCTGGTTTTTCTGTTTTCGGTTCCTCTGGTTTACCATCTGGCTTTTCTGTTTTCGGTTCTTCTGGTTTACCATCTGGCTTTTCTGTTTTCGGTTCTTCTGGTTTACCATCTGGCTTTTCTGTTTTCGGTTCCTCTGGTTTTGGCTCTTCTACAGTTTTACAAGTGCCAAATTTATCTAACGTTTGTTGCAACGTTTGTTGACTCATATTGCTCCAGTCTGCAACGTAACGAAATGCAACAACATCCCCAGACTCTAATTTATAACTATCCGCCCCAACTTCTGCAGATTTATCATTTACATCATACAACCAACCGCTCGTTGCTCCGGCCATTAATCCATCGATGCCCTTTATATACGTTCCAAATGACATACTTTCAGATGTTACTTTGTCACCCATAACTTTTTGTAGCAAACTAAAAGCTGTTTCTCCATCTTCAATGGAAACTTCTTTCGGACATAACATAATTCCTTTTTGTGATTCACCAATAATTGCAAGTTTCGCTGTCTTTCCTTCAGCAAACGTAATATGTACTGTATTCGCAAAAGAAACAAATACAAGTGCCACTGCCATTAATGATGTAAGC
This sequence comes from Bacillus sp. AC266, assembly GCF_979253805.1. Lineage (NCBI taxonomy): Bacteria > Bacillati > Bacillota > Bacilli > Caryophanales > Bacillaceae > Bacillus > Bacillus sp. AC266. Next base: position 179,888 of record NZ_CEEDEC010000001.1, on the reverse strand, counting down.
AGCCATTTCTTTAACATTGCCATCCAAAAATTCCCTCCCTTTACTAACATTCACACAAAAAAAGACCCTTTAAGGGTATGCGGTTGACACTCTCTTTTTGTAAGTGTCGAACAAAAATGTACAACACCTCCTACCCGCATTATTCGCGGCTATATTTGTATAGGAAAAATAATTTCGTTTATGAACGCACCATTGTGATAACATTCACTTTTCTAGGCACAACTTACTTCCATTTAAGTTATCGTAAAACGATAAACCTATACATTCTGTTAATTTTAAATTTCTGTATTATTTTACTATTGACAAAGAATTTTGTCCATGCTTTATCGGATTTATTTTCTAAGAATAGTAACTTACTAACCTTTAACGATGCAAACTCTTTTCACTAATAATGACGCCATCTTCATCCGCATACACATATTCATTTGGCTTCCATTCTACTTGTCCAAATTGCAATGAAATACCACGCTCTCCTTTTCCTTCTTTTATACTTCTATTTGGCATCGTCCCTAACGCTAAAATACCAATATCTATATTCTTTAGTTCACTAGAATCACGAACATATCCATTCACAATAATCCCCGCTAGCTTTCTTTCCTCCGCAATAGCTGCCAAATTATCACCAAGTAACGCACAATTCGTAGACGCTCCGCCATCAACAACTAATACCGTTCCTTCTGGTAATGTTTGCAATCCTTCCTTCACTAGTACATTATCATCCTTCACTTTTACCGTTGCGATTTTCCCATAGAATTGTTTTTTCTTCCCGAAAGACCGAAAAGACTGGCGACATATTTGTAATTCCTTTTCAAATTCATCACATAGATCCGTAGTTTTCCACATCTCTTTCCCTCTTTTCTTTTCCTTTTATATTACATATTCTTGGATTTTTTTCGTTTCCCTGTCTAATGCTGCAAGAATTTGTATGTGCAGAAAAAGGATAGAAAAACTATTGCCTTAAGAAGCCACCTTTATTATAATCTATTTCACAGATAAATTTCAGAATATTGAAAATTAACCAGGTGAAAAAGGAGGGGTTTTATGCAATTACAGACCGAGGTAAAAAAACAGCCGAGTAAACGAAAGTTTAAAATGCCTGACGCGTACGTACTACTATTTTTTATCGCCTTACTTTGTGCCATTGCTACATATTTCGTTCCTGCTGGAGAATTTAAAAGAGTTACAAACGGTACTGTTACAACGACAATACCAGGAAGTTATCATTCTGTTCCACAATCGCCGGTAGGGTTTGTTTCTTTTTTTACCGCTATTGAAAAAGGAATGACACTTGCTGCTCCGATCATCTTCTTAATTTTATTTACAGGTGGAGCTATTGCAATTCTTGAAAAAACAGGTGCTCTTGACGGTTTAATCTATCATGTGATTAACAAATTTCGTAATCAGCAATTACTTTTCATTTGCATTGTCGCCGCACTCTTTTCTATTCTCGGCACGACTGGCATTATCGTTAACTCAGTTATTGGCTTTATCCCCATCGGCATCATCGTTGCGCGCACATTAAAATGGGACGCTATCGTCGGCGTAGCAATTATTTATTTAGGCACTTATGCTGGTTTTAATGCTACTATTTTATCTCCCTCACCTTTAGGCATTTCACAAAAAATCGCAGAACTCCCGATGTTTTCAGGAATTGGTTTACGTACGGCAATTTATATCTCTTTTTTAATTGCTACCATTTTGTATATTAATTGGTATGTAAAACGCTTAAAAAAATCGAATAAAGGAAGCATACTCGGAGATAACTGGTTTCCAAGTAATGCTCTTTCAAGTGAGAAAGAAACAGAGAAAACAGAAGTTCCTTGGACAATACGTCATAAATTAATTTTACTCGTTTCGGCTTTATCATTAATTGCATTTTTAATAGGCGCTTTTCGTCTACATTGGACGGACGCAGAAATGACCGCTACTTTTATATTCATAGCAATTACAGCGGGAATAATAGGTGGTATGAAAGCAAACGATATCGCTTCTACTTTTCTAGCAGGCTGCCAAAATCTCATATACGGTGCTTTGATCGTCGGAATGGCTCGTTGTATTTCAGTCATTTTAGAACAAGGCAAATTACTTGATACAATCGTTAATCAACTCGCACAGTCTCTCGAAGGACATAGCCCTGTATTTGGCGTTCTCGGCATGTATGTAAGTAGTGCCGCATTACATTTCCTCATTTCATCCGGGACAGGAGAATCTGTTATTTTCATTCCGATATTAGCTCCATTAGCCGATTTCATGCATATTACACGCCAAGTTACAGTACAGGCTGTTATGCTTGGAGAAGGTGTAGTGAACTGCCTCAATCCAACTTCTGGTGTTTTAATGGGCGTTCTCGCAGCGAGCGGCATTTCTTATGGAAAATGGATTCGCTTCATGGCTCCACTTGCATTCATTTGGTTTATCATCGGACTTATTTTTCTTATTGTTGGTGTGAATATTGAATGGGGACCGTATTAAAAGACTCTTATTATACTTAACTTGATAAAATATCTATCCTATTCTCCAATCCTATAAAAATCACTTATTCTAGTATAGATATAAACAGGGATTGATCATAGTGATCAATCCCTTCTCTCAAAGCAAAATACCTTTAAATATTTTAATTCCAAATTTTATTTACCCATTCAGGATGATCAATAAAAGGATTGCGATTATGTTGATATTTTGTAAAAATCACTTCATTACGCTTTCGCTCTAAATCATCGACAGGGTCTTGTTCATTCCATTTTAGTAAAACGGATAGTTTACCCATGTATGGATCTTTATTGTTATTCACCTTTTCATTTAATTCTAAGTCTATTTCGCCGTTGTCTCCTTCATAACGAACAGCCATGTAAAATAGCATTCTAGCGATATCTCCTTTTACACTATCACGAGGTTCCCAAGAATCACTATCGTACTTACATTCTGTCGCTTCTGAATGATTCACACCACCATTATCAAAATCCAGATTTCCACGTGAGCTATTTACAGATACATCCGTCGCTCTTAAATGATGCAAATCTGTTCCAGCTCCTGCAGTCGTTCCAAAATCACCGTGAGATTTTGCCCAAACATGCTCTCGGTTCCAATTATCAACTCCTGAACCATTCGTAAGTTTCCCTTGCGAACGCCCAGTATATAAGAGTAGCACATTGTTTTTATTATTTGGATCTTCATCAGTATCTCTTAATGCTTCCCAAACCGCACTGTATGATAACTTTGTATGATCATCAATAATATTATGAAGTTCCTTCTTTAATTCTAAACCCATTTTTCCTATTGCATTATTATAATATGTATCGTCATAGCTTTTTACAATAATCTCTTGTGGTGATGCAGAAGCTACTTCACCGTGTATGATATCTGTGAATGATAGAGATGCAGTACCTAAAATAAAAAATGAAGATAGTGTAACCATAGCAAGCCTTGTATTTCTAAACTTCATATACCCATTTCCCCTTTAAAATATAATTTGAAGCTATTAACTAAAAAATGCTTTCTAGCCCCCAAAAACTTTTAGAAAGCCATACCCATCCTTTTCTTTTTATTTAATACAAAACTCTATTGAGTCTGTATTATTTCCACACTTTTTGTTTATCTACTTTTCACAAGGAATATCCTTCTCTAGTAAAGATTATTAAAATATTCTTTACAATTAAAAAGTAGTTTAATGTTAACTTATAAATTTCAATTATTTTATGCAATTATGCATATTTGATAAATCGTTCGACTTTTCTTTTTTCTATAACTGTCTTTATTTTTTGTGTAAAACCCTTCTTCCTCTGTAGAATAAGTACAAAAATAGATTGGATACCATGTAAGGCACCAATCTATTTTAATTAAAGAAACTTTGGTAATTCTGAGTTCACAACACATTGTGCAGTAATGATAACATTTTTATATTGAGACAGAACTACTACTATTTATTTGGTATCGAATCTATATACTTTTTAACTACTTCATATACATATTCTTGATTTGCCGCCGCGGTATTTGGGTTGTATTTTCCGCCGTTTGTTTTATTGTTAGATAATACGCGAATCCCTAAGAATGGTACGTCATAAGCTTTTGCGATTTGCGCTGCTGCTGCACCTTCCATTTCTTCTACAGATGTACCGTATTTTGTATGGAACCATTTAATTCTATCAACTTCATTATTCCAAACGTCTGCTGAACCTATAGTACCTTCGACCACTTTACCTTTTGTATATTTATCTTTTACTGCATTAGCTGCTGCAAGTAAATCCTTATCTCCCTCGTAGTATCGGATTTTCTCAGCATTTGGATCTTCTCCTGCACTCCCTTCAGAAGCCATCAGGTCCATAGATATCCATTTTTCCGGTTCAATTCCTTGGTTCTCATTCATATTTGTTGTTTTTAGTGAACCTATATTCGCGACTTGTTTTCCTAAAACAATATCAAATACGTTTAAATTAGGATCATGTCCACCTGATGTTCCTTGGTTAATAATCGCTATAGGCTTATATTTTTCAATAGCCACCGCTGTAGCGGCTGCTGTATTTTCCATTCCTTTACCTGTTTTCGCAACGATTACAGGATAATTGTCGACAGTTCCTTTATAAAATACGAAAGTTCCAGACTTTTCTTCTTTCACATTTTTTAACCTTTTTGCAAACTTCTCAGCCTCTATCGGCATTGGCCCTTGAATTAAAATAGGTTGTTGATTACTTTTTGCCTCTACTACTTGTTTTGGACTCGCATTACATCCCGCAAGTATTGAGAATGACAATACCGTAGTAGTTACTAGCGCCGCACACTTTTTCAACATATTGTTCTTCATAAATAATCTCTCCTCCTTCTCTTGTTGTTTTCTATACTCGATGTTTTGGTCCAAAGAAAAAAGCTCTAGAAATTGTAGAAGAATCTCTACTTTCTAGAACTACGGTAGTCAAAGCTAATTAAGCAAAAGATGAGGCCAATGCTAAATTATAGATCGGTAGCGGCTCAATACAGAAAGCGACCGAATACTTTAACCCGTAGTCCAGTTCTTTCATTGGGAACTAGGTAGAAACGCTCGGACCATATTACCGAGTATATACGAGTGATGTTATTTAAAATTATTATATTGGTAATATAACAAACTTTTAGTGTATACGCAATCTAAAAGTGAACGTTTTTAATGAAAATAATAAAAATGTTCGTTTTTACAACTTAAATAGTTAGGATTTATCATTCCTAACTGGATAACGACGCTAAAAAACTCATAACCCATATACTAAACTAGATTAACCTACAACAACCGATCTTTTACAGACAATTACTCTACCTTTTCAGCGTTTGAGGCATTTACTACTACATAATTCGGTATTGTCGCAACGAATTGTATTAAATGTTGATACATACTAATTTGCATCATTTCATTCGCCTTTTCAGCATTTCCAAGCATTTGATACGCCTGCGCAATTAGATCTTCCTCTGGAAAGTTAGGACGTATCGTTTCACCAAGTAATTGAAGCACCTCATTTGGTCTATTGGGTATAAGATAGCAAGTTGCTTTAAACGATACCGCCTCTTTCGCAAGAGAAACATCTTCACTTTCTCCCTGCACTCGGCTAAAGAGATACATTGCCTCTTCTAAAATTTCAATTCTTCTATCCATATCCTCTGTTAACATGTGGTGATTAATAAAAAGTAGCCCCATTTGAATTAATAATGGAAAACAAGAATAATATTTTTTTGTCACTTCCCTGCACTCCATCATTACTTCATCAAACGGTTCTTCACTAAAAGCTTCCGCTAGTCTATGATATAAATTTTTAATATCTTCCTGTTCATTTGCAGTGTATAACAGATTAATTCATCTATACTTATGTTAAAGTACGATGCTAACAGTGGCAAAAATGTAATATCCGGATAACTCTGCCCAGTCTCCCATTTGGAAACAGATGCTTTCGTAATACCGATATACGCCGCTAACTCTTCCTGTGTAATTCCTTTTTCTTTTCTCTTATCCGCAATGATTTTATGAATATGAATTTCTCTCACTGTATCACCTCATACTTTTATTATATGTACTTTATTTCACACAAAATATAGATTTAAAGTCGACTTTCGTTAACAAAATCAACTGTTAGGAAACATCTCTCTAAAATAAAAGAAGCTCCAAATTTTATTATATTTAGGTCATAGATATTAAACTTAATAAAATCAAAGGCAGGAACATATTTGATATGTTCCTGCCTTTTTATTGTGGGGTACCGATACATAGCCATCTAGCTAAGATTTTGAAGTGCTTCAAAATCAAAAATTTCATCTCACCACAGTTTTCTATGAGAATCCAGTGAACAGCTTATTTACATAATTTTCGTTAGCGGAAGTTAAAAATTCTTAGTTTCTTGCTAAATTAAAGCCACCCTTTAGTTAAACAACAGAAGGTTTCTTAGTCAAGAACCGCTCCAATCGTATTACGGTATTAAATTACATATCATAAGGTTCGAGCTTCAAAATAAATTCTTCAACATCCTTGCCTCTTGCGTTGGAAAAACCTTTATCTTCAGAGATGATTTTAAACCTGCATTTTTCCAATACCCTAATGGAGGCGAGGTTATCTTTAGCGGCACGAGCATAGAGCGGGCGTACCTTAATATACTCCAGAAACTCTGACAACGCTTTAGTTGCAATACCATGACCCCAATATTCCTTCCCAATCCAGTAGCTTCACTTCGCTTTTGCTAATGGATTCCATATAATTCACAAGCTCCTTAACATATTTTTGAATATTAATTCTTCCAAATTTAGAGAAATTCCTTCTTCAACTAATCTGCCCTTTAGTTGAAGAAGGAACAATGCATATTGTATACATGATCAGTTAACATAACGTCTCATTATCGGTAGCAAGGAAAAAGAAGAACCCTGCTCTCACAAGGGAACCTTCCTTTTTAGTTCTATGAATCTATACATTTTTTTATACATTCCTATCCTGGCACGGTTTTAGGGTTCTTGATTGTTACTGGATTAGCCAAAAAACTGTATAAAATCTTGCATGCTCTTAGCGTGGGGGTTTTCCAAAATACTGGCATCCCCCAATATGTGCTTTCTTATGGGTATTTCTTGAATCCTCATTAAAACACTTTCCCGTCCTTTGTCTATCTTTAAAAGTAACTCTGCTTGTTTATTTAAAGTCCTTGAAACGAGGCATTGTACTCCTCCTAAAGCCAAACAAATGATTAAAATTACACATCCATATTATACTGATTAAACTAAAAATTCAATCTCTTTTTATTTCATTCATTCATTATGTAAATAAAAAAGGATAATCCGCCCTCATAATGGACTAATTATCCTATAAATCTTTATCTAAATTTAATAAAATTAGAACTTCTTTTCCTATGTATACTTATTTCGTTATTTCACCAAACTGCGCTCTCGTCACTTTCGCCAAGTCATCAACTTTAAGCTCAATTTGTACTCCAATTTTCCCGCCACTTACAATGATCGTTTCAAGCGATTGAGCACTCGCATCAATACATGTAGAAAATAACTTCTTCATTCCTACTGGTGAACAACCGCCGCGAATATACCCTGACACTTTCGTAATATCTTTTACAGGAATCATTTCAATTTTCTTTTCACTTACTGCTTTTGCGGCTGCTTTTAAATTTAGTTCCTCATCTACTGGGATAATGAACACATGATAATCCTTACTATTCCCTTGAGCGACAAGCGTTTTATATACCTCTCTCACTTCTCTACCAATTTTCCCAGCAACTGATACGCCATCAATTTTCCCATCGTCCGGATCATATGACATCATCGAATATTCAATTTTTTCTTTATCTAATATTCGCATCGCATTTGTTTTATCTTTTTTCATAGTGTTCTCCTTAAAAAGTTATTTCATATTATTAAGTTTTCTTTTATTATACACTCTTTTCAATTTCTCCTACATAACTTCACGTATTCTTCAAAACTGAAAATATTGATATTTCCAAATTCATCTGATATAATTTGGAAAAACTTATATTAAGGAGAGATTTTTAATGCGAACTTTTAATACGTCTTTCCAACTTCATCATCATACGTAACGCCGTGTATCCGAAGAAAAATTTTTCTTCGTGGGTACAGGGCTTTTCCTGTTGACCCACGAAGCGTTCATAAAGCTATGTGGGTATTTTTATACCCGCATAGCTTTTTTTAATTTAAAAGAGGAGTGATTATGGTGGAAATGAAAAATGTAAAAGGGACAAAAGACTATTTACCAGAGGAACAAGTACTACGAAATAAAATTAAAAGAGCTTGTGAAGATACGTTTGAACGTTATGGCTGTAAACCGTTAGAGACACCAACGTTAAATATGTATGAGCTTATGTCTTACAAGTACGGTGGTGGCGATGAAATTTTAAAAGAAATATATACACTGAAGGATCAAGGAAAACGCGCTCTTGCCTTACGTTATGATTTAACAATTCCATTCGCAAAAGTCGTGGCGATGAATCCGAACATCCGCCTACCCTTTAAACGCTATGAAATTGGGAAAGTATTTCGAGATGGGCCAATTAAACAAGGAAGATTCCGTGAGTTCATTCAATGTGACGTTGATATAGTAGGTGTAGAATCAGTCATGGCGGAAGCTGAACTCATGAGCATGGCGTTTGAGCTGTTCCGAACGTTAAACTTAGAAGTAACGATCCAATATAATAACCGAAAATTGTTAAACGGTATTCTCCAGTCTATTAACATCCCTACTGAACTAACGAGTGACGTAATTTTATCATTGGATAAAATCGAAAAGATTGGGATTGATGGTGTACGAAAAGATGTATTGGAGCGCGGGATTACTGTAGAAATGGCCGATACAATATGTAATACTGTTTTATCTTGCCTAAAGCTCACTATTGCCGACTTTAAAGACACTTTCAATAATACACTTGTTGACGATGGAGTAGAGGAACTACAAAAACTACAGCAATACTTACTCGCTCTCGGAATAAATGAAAATACGATATTCAATCCGTTTTTAGCAAGAGGACTCACAATGTATACAGGCACTGTGTATGAAATCTTTCTAAAAGATGGCACGATTACATCTAGCATCGGTAGCGGTGGTCGATACGATAATATTATCGGAGCATTCCGTGGTGATAATATGAACTATCCAACAGTCGGTATTTCATTCGGTTTAGACGTTATTTATACAGCACTATCACAGAAAGAAACCATATCATCTACAGCGGATTTATTTATCATCCCACTCGGGACAGAATTACAATGTTTACAAATTGCCCAGCAATTGCGCTCTACTACTTCTTTAAAAGTCGAACTTGAACTAGCTGGACGTAAATTGAAACGTGCCCTTAATTATGCAAATAAAGAAAATATCCCGTATGTGCTAATAATTGGTGAAGAGGAACTATCTACAGAAACAGTTGTATTGCGTAATATGAAGGAAGGTACTGAAGTGAAGATTCCCCTTTCTTCTTTACGTAATTATTTATAATACGAACCACCCTCATTTGGGTGGTTTTTCTAGTGCATAAATAAAGAACCATTAAGTTTACATAATACAATTACCGTGTCCTCTAAATGTAAATCACAAAAAAATATCCATTCACCCACTATATTTAGTAATATATTCATACAAACATATTATTTAGGAGGAATTAACTTTGAGGGCAGTTGTAAAAACATTGAAGTGGACTACAGGTATCTCCCATCTTTTATTAATTCCTTGTTATTTATTTCAAGGGCTAGTTAACTTATATGGGATACCGTTACTTATAGTAATTACTTTACTACATATCATCACTAGTGTATTAGCTAAAAAGGAAGGCATGAAAGCCTATGCTAATTATATAGGAATCTTGGCTATTCTAGTTGCTTTCTTTCCCTATATACAAATCGCTATACATATTATAGCGTCGATTTTCCTTCTATTAGATGCGGCTTCCACGAACACAAACGAAGTTTATGATTCATAGTGGATTGTGGACTGTAAACAGACATTAGGGAAATATTTTTCAACCCTATACAAAAAAGAGGGCAGATATGCATCTCCCTCTTTTGTCTAACTATTATTATTCTTGTTCTTGCTCGTCCATAATCTTCTCGAACGCCGCAGATACTTTTTCAAATTCCTCGTCATTCTCTATGTATGAGAATTCATTATCTTCTTCTATTTTTAAAAAGAAGATATCAATGTCTTCCTCAGTTTCTGTTTGAATGTCTTCTACAAAGGCAACAGCAATGTATTCTGCACCTTCGACATCCATCGCTCCAAGCACTTCAACTTCCTGTTCTTCATTATTCTCATCGGTAAGACTAAAAATTTCGCCTACTTCAATTGCTTCCATATTCATTCTCCTCCTATCATACTCTAAAAAATAAAACGTTCAAATTGCACACTTACTAACATATCTTTCCATAAAAAAGTTGAATTCATACAGAAAGAACAACAAATTCTTGCTGATTCAGCAAAAGTATTCAACTATAAGGATATCATTTATGAATAGGAATGAACATATTTTAAATGAGATAATTGGATTAATTAATTTAAAATCCTTCTTTAGATTTCCGAAAGACCTCCATGTTCCATAATGATTCTTTCATATAGGCAGCTGGAATGCCACCTTTCAATCTGTAAGTAAATACTAAAATGGCACCTCATACCCTAATTCGTTTCCGTACGTTTTTAGGATGAGAGATAAATCCTTCTATATAAACTAAAGAGACTTATGCAGCAATTCCAATACATCTTTCATCGCAAAAGGACCGTCTTTTTTTACATGCTCAGCGAATTCCGAAACGAGACGTAACGTTTTCACACTTTCGATTGGATGATCTCCTGACGCACTTTCAGCAGAAAGCATAACAGCATTCGTCCCGTCCAGTACAGCTTGAAATACATCTGTCACCTCAGCTCTTGTAGGAATAGAATGATCTACCATAGATTGAAGCATTTGTGTCGCTGTAATGACATATGTATTCGTTCGATTGCACTCACGAATCATCATTTTTTGTAACAGTGGAATAAATTGATACGGCAATTCCACACCTAAATCTCCCCTTGCGATCATAATGCCATCCGCTTCTTTGCATATGTCTTGAAAATTCTCGATTGCTTCCATCGTTTCTATTTTTGCAATTACATTAGGAGATGTTTCTTTATGTTCATGTATAAAACTTCGTATTTCCTTTATATGACTAGGTTTTCGAACGAAAGAACACGCAATAAAATCAACTTCCTCTTCTAGAAGAAATTGAATATCTTTTTTATCTTTCTCCGTAATAGCTGGCAAACTAACAATTGTACCTGGTAAGTTCACCCCTTTATGAGAGGAAATATTTCCACCTGTTTTTATTCTTGTTTCTATTTTTTCCGAACTTATCTTTTCAACGATTAACTCAACTTCTCCATCATTAATAAGAATTCTACTTCCAACTTTCACGTCATTCGCGATCCCTACATAATCAACACTTGCTTCTTCTTTATTCCCTTGAACTGGATTGGTATGTAAAGTAAATAACTCCCCTGCTTCAAGTGTAATTTGTTCCTCTTTCATTTCACCCAATCTTATTTTAGGACCTTGTACATCCCCTAGAATTTTAATAGAATCGTCTAACGATTTTACTAAACGAATGATGTCTTTATGACTTTCATGCGTACCATGTGATAAATTTAACCGAACAATTTTCATACCATTGTTTATTAACTGCGCTAACGTTTCTTCATTATTACTCGCTGGCCCAATTGTACAAACTCGATCAATTGTCATGTCCCCACCATCCTTTTTTAAATGTTTCCCATAAAATAAAGAGAAGATTCTTTTTATAGGAAAGACCATGTAACTAAGGGTGCAAAGAAGTTTTATATGAGGAGAATATTTTGCTGAAGAAGTAGCTTAAATTTAACTTTTCGACTCCATAGTTATTGTTAGTTTCGTTGCAATGGGGTACTACTAATAATAAATCTTGTTTACATACGAACGTTAGATTTGGATATCGAAAACGACCTATGGAGGAACCACAATGACTACTCTTCGAAAAAAAATAATGGGACTAACATTAGCGGGAACGGTAGCACTATTTACATTATCAACAGGAATCATAATGAACGATAACGAGGTAAAAGCTGAGGTGAAAAAAGCAGGAAAGCAACCTAAAAATGTGATTTTCATGGTTATAGATGGGACAAGTTCTTCTGCTACAACATTAGCCCGCTGGTATAAAGGTTCACCTCTTGCACTAGATCAAATTGTATCCGGAGGTGTTCGTACGTATTCCGCAGAATCAGCTATTACGGACTCTGCACCAGCAGCCACAGCTTTAGCGACAGGAAATAAATCAAATTCAGGCTACGTGGGCGTATTACCTTCTGTTGTGAATTCACCTGGCTTAGAACCAGTGAAAGAAGAATGCAAGTTTCGTCCAGTTGCCAACGTCTTAGAAGGCGCAAAACGTTCCGGCCGCGCGACAGGAATCATTGCTACATCAGAAATTCAACATGCTACTCCTGCTAGTTTCTCTGCCCACCACGTTAACCGTAAAGATTTCGAAGTACTTGGTGAACAGCAAGTTTATCAAAATATAGAAGTTGTATTAGGTGGTGGAAAAGCAGCACTTCAGCCTACGACAAGCAACGGAATTCGTAAAGACAACGAAGATTTAGTAAAAGTGATTCAAGACAAAGGGTATGACTTTGTCGAAACAAAAGATGCGTTATTAAACTCCAAATCAAAGAAAATCTGGGGTTCTTTCTCTAATACTGCCCTTGCGTTCGATATGGATCGTATAATAACCAATCCTAAGCAGCCAACTCTTTCCCAGATGACGAGAAAAGCAATTCAAACATTATCAAAAGATAAAGATGGTTTCTTCTTATTTGTAGAAGGTAGTAAGGCAGATTGGGCAGCACATGCAAATGACCCAATCGGGATGATTAGCGATGTATTGGCATTTGATGATGCAGTTACAGAAGCATTAGAATTTGCGAAGAAAGACGGTAACACTATGGTCATTGCATTAGCGGATCATGGTAATAGCGGTATTTCCATTGGCAACAGCAATACCACAAAAGGATATGATACCACACCAGTATCAGCTTACATTGCCCCACTGAAAAAGGCGAAAATGACACTTGAGGGTGCTACAAATAAACTAAAAGATGATTTATCTAATATAAAAGAGATCGCTGCACTTTACGGTTTAGACGACCTAACTGCTAATGAAAAAGAACAGTTAAAAGCTGCACAAAAGAAAGCTGATGTAGGTCCAATCCTTACTAAATTATTGGCCAACCGTGCGAACATCGGTTTTACAACTGGTGGTCATACGGGTGAAGATGTATTCTTATACTCTTACGGTCCTCAAAAGCCATACGGTTTAGTCCAAAATACAGACATTGCGAAAATAATGGCCAAAGCAATGGGCTTTCAATTAGGAGAATTATCTAAGAAATTATTCTTAGATGCTGAAACATCCTTTAAACAAATTGGTGCAACTGTAACGATTGACAAAAAAGATGTACGAAACCCGGTGCTTGTAGTAAAACGCAATAATACGGCGGCCAAATTGTTTGTTAATAAAAATATTATCTGTATCGGTGAAAAAGATTATGAATTAGGAAGTGTTGTTGTAGAAAGCAACGGGAAATTCTATGTCCCTGAAAAAGCAATTCAACTATTCACAAAGCATTCTCGCTAAATTTAAAAACAGACATAAAAAAACGCTATCCTTTCTATAGAAAGGGTAGCGTTTTTTTCGTTATATGGATACAAATTTATCTTATTAAATCCATTCAACAATAGTATCCATAGTTTGTCTTGTTTTATTAAATTTTGGTTCTCCTTTACGGTATCCAAATGCAACCATAACTGATACCTCAAGATTATCATCTTTTAAAATTCCTTCTTGACGAAGTAAAGAATCTACTTTTTCTTTATCGAATCCTTCCATTGGACAAGAATCAATACCGATTTGAGCTGCACTAGTCATCATATTAGCTAAAGCAATATAAGATTGCTTCGATGACCAATCAAATACAGCACGTTCGGAGTCTAACAATTTAAAATCCGATTCTTGGAATTTTTTGAAGAATTCATATCTCATTTGTTGGGCTTCTTCAGGCAATCCAATAATATCTTTCATCATGTGCTGAATATACTCTGCATCATAGTTCATATCTTTGATGGTTCTTGAAAGAACAATGACAAAATGACTTGCTGTTGAAAGCTGCCCACCTGCTCCCCATGAATATGGTAATAGTTTTTCTCTTAATTCTTTATTTTGTACCACAATAAATTTCCAAGGCTCATATCCAAAAGAAGAAGGAGATAATCTTCCTGTTTCTAAAATAAATTTAAAATCATCTTCTGAAATTTTCTTCATAGGATCAAATTCTTTACATGCATGTCTAAAGTTAAAAGCCTCAATAATTTTTTGTTTTGTATTTTGTTTTGTGTTAGTCATAAAAGATCCCCTTTTCATTAAATTATTATTTAACCAAATTATATTTTTAAAGTAACAATGATACAAGTACGCACATTTATGTGCTATAGTATCAAAAAAGATACTATTGTTAAGGGAGAGTCTTTTTATGATTAGTTCAAAAGAATATAATGTAAATTATCCATTTTTAAATAAATATTCTTGTCCAGTAGAAGCTATCGTCGAGGTTATTGGCGGGAAATGGAAAGGTGTTATTCTTTATCATTTATTAGATGGTAAGAAACGATTTAATGAATTAAAAAGATTAAAACCTAATATCACCCAAAGAATGTTAACACTTCAACTTAGAGAACTTGAAGCAGATGGCATCGTACATCGGGAGGTATATCGTGAAGTACCTCCTAAAGTAGAATATTCGCTAACCGAACTAGGCGAGTCGCTACGTCCAATTATCCTTTTAATGATGGAATGGGCGACTAATAATATGGAGCAGGTTTTGGAAAGTAGAAATAACACTAAATAGTATTTAAAACCTGTAATTAGCCATTACAAACAACTCAAAAAAGATTGCCTCTTAGGATACTGGCAATCTTTTTTGAGTAAAAGGATTATTTTGGTCAGATTCTGGAAAAGTGTTAATATTCTTCATAAAGGAGGTCTACTGATGAAAAATTTATGGAAGAAAGTTTCTTTAATTGCTTTCATAGTAATTGTCCTTTTAATAATTTTATATTTTTGTGGTATGTCACTTTTCTGGAACCAACCCTAAATTACATTTAAAAATAAGCCCTCCTTGAATAAAATTCAATATTCCGTCAATACTATACATGACATTATATTTTCTCCTTGTTCCCCCTTGGAGAGTCGGGCAGCTAGCTTTTGTTAGCTGCTTTTTTATTTTCGAATCATTGCCGTCATTACTACTGGTGGTCCATTTGTTCCGTATTTCATAATTTGAGCAATTGATTGTAACTGCTGAATGCCTTCTTCTTCATTATGTTCTCCCTGAACAATTGCTGACGAACAATATAATGGTTGAACAGCCACTGTATGGAGACTCTTCCGCTAAATAAAATTGTGCGACCATTGGAAGTTCTTCTCGTTTACATATTTCTAGGATTTTCTGCGATACTGGTGCAATTTCTTCATCATAAACTTCCTCTTTATCGTACATCTCAATTCATTCTCCTTTTCTACAAAATGAAATTTTTGTAGAAAATAATGAACTTTAAAAACTACTAAATTGCAAATATAAATACAAGGGAGCGTTTTATATGACTTCCTATCAAAAAATATCTTTAATAGTTATCACTCTTTTTTATCATTGTGATGTTCCTTTTAAATGAAGTCTTTATTTCTTAACACCCAACGAGAATGTACAACAAACTAAAAAGGCCTACTCACACGAGTAGGCTTTTGAAACTATGAAAGCTTCGTTAATAATTGATTTAAATCTTTTTTCGTTTTCGTCGTTAATGACTTCATTTTATTAATATCGATCTTTTCTTTCTCCGCTCCTACAATTAACGGATACATACTTTGGCCAATTGTTTTATATTCAGTCGGATGTGATGCTTCTAACTCTTTTTCAATGACATCCCACTTCTCATTAATTTGTTTTCCGAGTTTATTAACTGATTCTAATTTAGGATTTGCAGCTAATTGCTTGTCCAAGCTTTCAATTAATGTAACGACTTCTTTTACATTTGTTTTCACAGCGACGCTTTTCTTCGGATCTTTCGTTGTTTTTCCGTTATTGTTTGTACTTGTACTTTGATCTGTTGTTTTTCCGTTGTTGTTTGTACTTGTACTTTGATCTGTTGTTTTTCCGCTAGTAGTTTGATCATTCGTTTTTCCTGTCGTTTCTTTTTCTTTTGTTGTTTTGTCGTTACTTTCTGTTCCTGATGATTCCTTTGTATTTTTTGCATCCTTATCTGTTTTTTCATTCGAAGAAGTATTTGTGTCTTTTTCAGTATCTTTCGTTGTTTTTGACGCTTCATCTGCACTTGTCGTTTTCGATTGCTCTTCATTTTGTGCAGTTACCTGATCCTTCTTTGCTGCATCTTTATCTGTGGAGGTACTACAAGCTGCCATTGTAAGCATTGTACCAATTGCTACTGATGCGATAGCGACCTTTTTCATTTTCATAAAAATCCCCCTATGTTTACAATTTTATCCTTCTCTTTACGATTCTATTTCCCCTTAAAAAATCCCTTTTCATACGAATCACCATCTTTCCGACAGTAATCTTCATAATAATACGTACAAAAAACGATAAATTCATTTTAATATTCGAGTTTTTTCTACTACATTTTCCTCCTCTGTAGCAAAAGAAAAAGAGTATGTTGTCACATGAAGATTTACAATCTACAAATGACAACATACTCCCCTATCAATTTTTTATCTTTCTTGACATTTTATTTATACAAAAAACAAAATAATTACTAATTTTTTTATTTCTCAACAATTGTTAACATAATATTTTTATGAATAACCACCGTTCGAATGAATGACTTGCCCAGTAACCCACTTCGCTTCTTCACTTACTAAAAAAGCAATTAAGCGTGCCGCATCCACCGGTTCTCCAACTCTTCCTTGCGGGAATTTCCATACTAAATGATGCTGTAATTCCTCTGTAATCCATCCTGTATTCGTCGGTCCTGGATCAACAGCATTGACTGTAATCCCCTTCTCCATAGCTACTGGTGCAACTGACTTAGTAAATGCTTCTATTGCTCCTTTCGTTGCTACGTATGCTAGTTCATCTGGCATCGGGCCTAATGACTGCCCAGAAGTAAGATTTATAATGCTTCCACTCGTTTTAAGTGAAAAATGTTTAATAAATAATGAACTTAATAGCATAGGAGCACGAACATTAACCGTATAATGTTTATCTAGCTGTTCTACATCTAACTCTTCAATTTTCGTAGGAGTAGAATACGCCGCATTATTAATAAGAATAGATGGATCCCCTAAACGTTCTGATACCATATACAATACACGATTAGGCGAATAAGACTGCGATAAGTTGATTTCTGCCATTTCACATCGAACGCCGTAACTTTCAATTTCCTTTTTCAACAAAAAGGGCTCTTGATCATTCATTCCCCATGGCATCGCTTTATCATACCGAGGCCAGTACGTGAAAAAAATGTCTATCCCATTTTGAGCAAGCACCTTGCATACAGCTGCACCAATTCCATTCAGACGAGTTGCCCCTGTTACAATTGCTATTTTCTTCACCTTTTCTCCTCCATCTATGGATAAATCCCCTGCACGAATACAGAGGATCTACCTTTTTAATTAATATTTGACAATATACGCTCAGCGCCTAATTTTAAAATTTTAATAAAGATATAATTTACAATCGTAAACATTACAAATAAAACGATAAACATAATCCAAAGTCCTACTTGAAGGAAGAAGTATAATACACTTACACCCGCTACAATAACTAAAGCTATTAAAATATTAGCTAAAAAATTCCACAAAGTTGTATATCGACTTTTAAATAATTTCTGTTCTGTATCCCAATGAATATCTGCAGTTTGTGCATCCCAGCGTGTACCGATTAAATTAATTAACAATAAACCGTTCGCACTTAGTAAGAACCAAAGTATCATGAAGACTGGCGAAATACCTGCTACAAATGCCATTGTAATACCGAATACTCCTAAAATGACTACATTAATTAACCAGGCCGTTATCGCTTTCGCAAAAAAGATATCCGAAGCCTTTACTGGTAAGTAACGATTCACAAACCAAGAGCTTCCATCTCGTGAGAATGACGTTGTTGCAATAACGTTACTCCCCATTAAAAATAAGGATGCACAAAGGCCAACACCAATTGCGAAACCTGCTGATTCTGGATTATCAATATACCCTGTAATCCATTTTAAATTTCCATCTTGTACAAACAAAACAAAGAACAGCATAATTGGCATAACGAAAGTTTGCACAATACAATTTAAGAAAAATTGTGGTGTACGGAATAACGTTTTAAATTCTTTTTTCACATATGCTTTTAAATGAGAACTTTGTACTGTTGATTTCTGTAAACCTTCTGCTGAAATTACCTCTTTCTTTGCTGTACTCGTTGAAAGTCCAATAACCCCTTTTAAATATGTACGCTCTGCAATGTAATAAAACAAACCGAAAAATGCGATAGAAATAAGAATGTATATTAGTACGTATAATATTCCCTTCCACGATGCATTTTCTACTAATCCCATTGCACCAAAATATGTAGTTGGAAAATAATTTGTCATTTGTATGAAAAGGGAGGATTGATTATTTGTAAGATAATTCGCAACTGAATCTCCAGTTCCAGATACTGCACTTTTATTTCTCCATTGCATAAATACATTGATTCCGACGATAAATAGTATACTTACGATTCCAATAAATATACTTCCTCGATCTTTATTTTTCGCTATATTCGTATACCTCATAATAATTGTCATAATTAACGAAGCTAAAACTAGCGGAATGATCGGGAAGAATAAGTAAATGACAATCATATAAATGTAATATGTAATGAAAGCACCACTCTTTAAACCGTAAGTAATAAAGATAGGCAATAAAATAAACGAGCTCATTACGTATTGTGTAATTAACACTGTAAAGAACTTTGCCGAAATAATTTGCGCTGGTTTTAACGGTAACGGTAGCAACATTTCAACATCATTACTATAGTAAAACACTGTTAAAATGTTCATAATACTCATCAAAAATACCCATATACTAGCAACTGCTAATCCCATCGCAATAACAATCCCTGGATCCTGTCCGAGGTGTATCATTCCTTCATATATTCCATGGGTCATCGAACCGAATATTAAAAAACCTACAAATAAAATGGCTGCAAATGAAAATAAATACGCCCATCTTTTCTTTTTATCTGTTATGAAATCTGCATAATTTAATTTCAATAATACTTTCGTCAACGTCCAAATTTTACTCATTGCCCGTCATCTCCAAGAACATTTTTTCAAGTGATTCATTGGATTCAAAATGATCTCTCATTTCATTTAAATTCCCTTTAAACTGAAGATTTCCCTTATTAATAATCGCGACGCGGTCACATATTTTTTCAGCTACTTCTAATACGTGTGTCGAGAAAAATACAATCTTCCCTTTATCAGCATGTTCTCTCATCATTTCTTTTAAAATATATGCAGATTTCGGATCAAGACCTGTTAACGGTTCATCTAAAATCCACACATCTGGTTCATGTACGAGCACACCGATAATAACAATCTTTTGTCTCATACCGTGTGAATAACTTTGAATTTGATCAGATAAAGCATTGTACAGATCAAACTTCTTCGCTAATGACTCTATTCGTTCTTGTCTTACTTCCTTCGGTACTTCATACATATCAGCCATAAAGTTTAAATATTCAATCCCTTTTAATCGTAAAAACATATCCGGGCTATCTGGAACATAGCCAAATGTTTTCTTCGCTTCCATCGGATTTTTCATAATATCTTTACCGTTGATTGTAATGGTTCCTTTGTCTACCCCATGAATACCAGTAATCATCTTAATTGTCGTTGATTTACCCGCACCATTCGGTCCTAAAAACCCAAAGATTTCTCCGCTCGGTACAGATAAACTTAAATCTTTTACTGCATAGGTAGATCCATTATAACTTTTTGACACATTCAAAATTTCGATCATTACATCCAATCCTTTCCTTAATTACCAATTAACTATATTAACATTATAGCATACTTATATTTATAGATTTTTACATTTTTCAGTTTTTTTAACCTTTAAAATAAATATAAACTCCTAATCCAACAATTAAAACAACAGCTAGTATTATATAAATCATCGTAAGTCGTTTAATATTTCCTTTTGTCGCTTTACTATAATTCGCATCACCATTTCGCCCAATTAACACCGTTCCAATTACAGTAATAACTACAAGTAATATAACGATCATTATCCCAGTTAACATTTCGTCCTCCCCCTCCTTACATCCATTTTACGATATTTCCCTTTTTATTTTACAGAATATTTAACCTTTTTTACTATTATTATGAAATAAATCGCAAAACTATTATTACTATGAATTTCCATATGTGATATATTTATAACATATAGTTATTTATCCCGCATTAACTGGCAGTAAACGCCCGATTGGTGAAGGCTAATAATCAGTGGTGGATGAACACCCCCCACTGATTATTAGCCTTCACTTTATTTCTAACATCGAAAGGAGAATCTATCATGAAAACGACTTGGATTAAATATTTAGGATTTCTCGGTTTCTTTGGGTTTCTCGGATTTTTTTATGAAAAAGGATTGTTTACTATGTTTTGTTTTTTCTCCTTTTTCACGACGTATAGAAAAGTTCATCACGATGAGCTTTTTGAACAAATCGTCAATAAATCTTGCCGCAACGCCTTTATCGTTACGTTATTAACTACCGCTATCATTATCTTTATTGAAATGTTATTTCCGAATCCTACACTACAAGAGATTGATATTGCTCTTATTTTCAGCACACTCATTCTTACATTCGGATTCTCTATCTTCTTTTACGATAAACCAGTTGATGAAATGGAAGATGCACCATGGCGTTCGTAACGAAGATAAAAGAATACCGTGCCAAAGTACATATGACGCAGGAAGATTTAGCGAAAAAGGTTGGTGTACGTCGTGAAACGATTAGCCATCTCGAAAAAGGAAAGTATAACCCTTCCTTACAGCTTGCTCACGATATAGCGAGGGCACTACATAGTACAATTGATGAGGTTTTTATTTTTGAGGATTAATAAAGGGCACCAAGTTTAATATATAATACTGAATCGTGAGAGGGAAACATATCTACAAAACTACAGCCTAGATGCATATTGCGCTCCTTTCAAATTTAATAAGTTCTTCTCTTATCTATTTTACTTTTTATACATAAAAAAAGAGCGAATCTACATTCGCTCTTTCCCACATATTTATGGCCCAAAGCTTATCATCCAACCTAACATAAATCCAAATACAGCAAACAGTAGTATAAAAACAAATAAACTACATGCCCACAATGCATATTTTCGACTTTTGCTTTTTGTGATCATACCTAAGACTGAGCACACCACTCCAATACCAACTATTTGCAGAAAACCTTTACCTATAAATGTTTCTTGAATAAGCAATATAATGTTCAAATACAATAGCGCTAAAAAGGCAATAATTAATGAAATAGTCCCCATCCAGGTTTCCTGTTTATACATAAGATTCTTTCTTTTTTTTAAGAATGCCAATTCCATAACCTCGCTTCACCTACTTTCAATTTTCTAACTTTTTCGTGTCTCATCAATTTTTCAACTTCTACTTTAGGCCCAGTTACAACCATCCCGTATGTTTTTACCCCATTTTTTTCAAGGAAAGATATACGCTTTGACAACTCTAATACTTTTGCTCTAGATAGCTTCACTGCTAAATTTTCATGCTTCTGTAATGACTTTAAAACATCAATAAATTGTTCCTCATGAGTTGAATCACTTAAAAAAGGACCACTTGGACTTGAAATCATATCTGCTGGAAAACCGATTGGGGCAACATACATACCCTCATCATTCTTTTGCTTCTCCTCTAATCCTGTATTCACGGCATACCAAACGATATCAATAGTAGGAAACGTATCCGTTACCTCTTGCACACTTAATAATTCCCTAAAAGATACAAATGCTTCTACAACAGATTCTTGCGGAAGGCCCTTTAATATCTGCGCTTCTTCGCCACTATTATAAGACGCATTATAATTATTAGGATGAGACAACACTTCGTTATCTATATACGGGATTTCTGGAATTTTTTCATCTGTTGTATATTCACGGCTTACTTTCGTTGCTCTACTTAATAAATAATCTGTTTTCTCTTCTCCTATTCGAATATCTTTCTTTCCTACCCTTTTATACAAATCAAAATGCAATTGTAAACTAAGCGGTAACAATGTTTGCTCCATGTCCCTTTCTTTCATAAATACATTAGGTTCTGTTACACTTAATGTTTGATTTACTACATTCCGTATCTCCATCGCGTTTGTAGGTGCCAATGTATAATATAAAAGTGTAGATATATATAAAATAGGTTGAATAAGTAATAAAAAAGTAAATACAATCAACACATTCGTAATTCGAGCTCTTTTTTTACCTATTTTCAACACTTGCTGCTGTTTTCCATCAGGAAGTGAATCTGGTCTTTGATGAAGAGCTTCTTGTAACAATTCTTTATAATCATCTTGTTCAGAATGAGGTTTATCATTTGTCATTTTGACTCTTTTCCTCCTTTAACAATTCTTTTAATCTCTTTCTCCCACGAAATATGTGACTTTTATAAGTATTTACCTTTAAATCTAATACAGTAGCACCCTCTTCGTACGTTAATTGATGTACGTCACATAATAAAATAGCTTGTGCCTCTACCACTGGTAAAGTATGAATAATCTGAATTAATTTTTCATAACTATTTTTTGCGACTACATACTCTTCTGTAGATTCCCCTGCTTGTATTGTCTCTAATTCCTCCGTTCCTACAAAAGATACTTTTTTCTCTTTCCTTACAAAATCAATAAACGTATGATATGCCACTTTAAAAAGCCATGATTTTACCTTTTGGTTTTCATAGTCTTCTAGATAAAGATACGCCCGATAAAAAGTCTCCTGCATCAAGTCCTCCGCTACGTGATGGCTACGAGAAAGGGAAAATAAATACCGGTACACATCGTTTATA
The DNA here is from genome assembly GCF_979253805.1 of Bacillus sp. AC266. NCBI lineage: Bacteria > Bacillati > Bacillota > Bacilli > Caryophanales > Bacillaceae > Bacillus > Bacillus sp. AC266. The sequence goes on along the minus strand of NZ_CEEDEC010000001.1, from coordinate 156,752 downwards.
TAAACCTTATATATTTCTTCAATTTCCATCCCCCTCCTCCTTTCATATATAACACGAATAAGCGTGTTATAAAGTTGCATTATTTTTCCTTTTTATATTTTTTATTTATTAAAAAAGAAATAACATTTATACATTTTAATAACTATTTACAATTATAAACAAAATATGAGATGTTATAACTGTAAATTCCTAAAAAAAGAAAAGCGACAAAATGCAATCTTCACACCAGAACCACATAAAAAATACCGGTATCCTTCCCATGAAGAATACCAGTACTTTTCATTTATCACCCATACAAAACCGCATGAAATACACCTAACAGTAAGTATTGATCCTCTATATAATCCTCATCATATACATCCATCTCGATATAATACATATCTTCCTCAAGACGAATATTCCAATCTGCGATTACATAGCCGTTTCGTAATAATTTTCCAAGCCCAATTGAAGTTTTGTGAACAACATATTCTTCTGTCTTATATGTAAAAGTAAATAAGAAATTTGCATCTAATAACTTTCCGTCACATACAAGTATTTCATGCTCTGCATCATTATTATCGATGTACGCTACTAAAATCCTTCTTTGACGCTGCCTACTTACATCCTTTGCAATGACGCGAATATTGTTCTTACTATCCTTTATTTCATAAATGATATTACTACCGACTTTCGGAATGAAGTCTAGCACTTTCATCAACGTATTTTTATAATAGCCCCGCACTGCGCCTACTCCTTCGCTTCCATTGTAAACCTCTATCGAAGTCGTATCCGCTTTACTATCACACAGTCGTTTATAAGAAAGCTGCATCATTCGCTCTCCTCTTAAGTACTGATCAAACGTCACAGGATATCCTATCGCGCGCAGTTCCTTATTTAGCTCATATAAATAGCGTTGAACGCTCTTTACTAATGTTGTAGTTGATATACGCTCTTGAAGTTCAAATTGCTGCCAACTGGAAAAAACTCTCCACTGATCTTCCTCTTCATATACGAATCCGAGAATTACTTCCTCACGGTCACTCGTTTCATAATTCAATTGTTCTTTCTGCCCATGTTGCACTTGTTCCATCCACTGTCCTAAATAAATGCCAAGCTCTGCAACCTTCATGCATGACTTCTGAAAAAATACGCTGTCACTCACGCGAATCGTTAAATCCCCTTCAATAAAGCCATTTGCATAAGCGGCATACCGTGGCTCATCCTTCTGCGGGATAGCCTTGTCTAACTCAAATAAAAACATTAACATCCTTCACTCACCTCTAGTTGTTACACAGCTCATACATGACATCGCATCACTCTGAGAAACTATGTATATATAAATATTTAATTATCGCATTATAAAACGTGAATGACCTTAGTATAGTAGTGCTATTTTTGCTTCGCGAACTCCCTCATAATAGAATAACTATCCTTTTATTATTTTTTTCTTGACTTAGAGTTCACTCTAATTATTATAATCAACTCATAGTTCATTCACAATAAAATCAATTGGATAAAATTCAGGAGGGATCGGAAAAGCTAAAATCAAAAGTGGCTGATATTAACGCAGACCTGAATGTTGTCATTCGAACCTTTGATTTATCTGTTAATACAATTGTACATTAAGGTACTAATTAAATAAAAACCTACGATTTCCTGTACGTTAAGAAGTCAGTGATTCTTGCCTTATTTTACTTTCTCTTAATAGTCGTAAAGCTTCTATAATTTATTTAGTACATATAAAAAAGACGGAATCATAAAATCAGCAAATTAGAAAATAAAACAGGATGGGAGTCAGTTATTATGGAGCAATCAAATAAAGCGTTTAGCCAGGCATTAGTAAAATCGTTAAGAGGGGAACGAGGACATCTTCCCATCAAGAATGCTTTGTCGGATATAGACGTGGCGCTTGCGGGAAAACGCAGAGAGGAACTGCCTTATTCTATTTATCAATTAGTGAAACACATGACCTATTGGCAAGATTTTCTCTTATTATCCGCTCAGGGGAAGAAGCCTGCATTGCCTGCCCATGTAAAAGAGAGCTGGCCTGAAGAAGAATGCCCTGGCAGTGAGGAAGAGTGGCAACAGATTATTCAGTATTTTCTTCAAGGGATTGAACAGGCATGCACGATCGCCCAAACTGTTCAATTGGACAAAACATTGGAGGAATGGCCTGGTGAAACCCCTGGCGGTGTTCTACGGAATATTGCATCTCATAACTCCTACCATTTAGGAGAAATTGTGCTGATTCGCAGATTATTTAGTGCTTGGCCACCGCCAACAGGCGGATATCCGGTCTAAACAAGGAAAGGGTTCCACCCCATGCCCATTAACTTAAGATTTTAAATTACACCCAAAACGAAATTTTTACCACTTTACAGTTATTTATGAGAATTAAATTCATTTTTTTCATTACTGGGGAACAAACATTTTTTAAACTTGATGGAGATAGGTATAAAAATACAAATTTCATCTCCGAAAAAAATAAAAAAACGATTGCTTGGATCCTAAGAGGCAATCGTTTTTTTAGCTGTTTGTAATGACCAATTACAAACAGCTAAATATATTATTTAGTGTTATTTCTGTTTTCTTTCAGTAAAATTATTTTGACTTGGTACCATCTTTTTTTGTTCCATATCATAGTATATGAACTTATATGAACGATTTTTCAAATATATCTACCGTAACTTAATATATATCAACTAATCGAAAAATCTTAACTCTATTAAAATGAAGCTACCTTTTCTTCCGCCACTTCCGCAATTTCTAAAATTTGTAGCAGGTTCTCCACTTCATAGGTCGGCTTAACGCCTGCCGTATTTTCTTTCAGGCTCGGATTATACCAACACGTATCAATACCGTAATCTTCTCCGCCTTTCATATCAGAAGTTAGCGAATCTCCAACCATTAGTACACTTGATTTATCCGTAATCCCAAACTTCTCAAAAGCATAATCAAAAATCTCACGCGCTGGTTTTTGATGGCCGACTTCTTCAGAAATAATAATATGATCAAAGAAGTTACATAAAGGGGAATTTCCAATTCTAGATTGTTGCACTTTTGTATATCCATTCGTAATGATACCTAACTTGCAATCTTGAAGGTTCTCACATAATTGCACTGCACCATCTATAAGATGTACTTCTTTTCCTAAGTTTTCAAGGTATACGTCACTAAAATGCTGCGCGTCTACTTCTATATTATGAAGAGCAAATAATTGTCTAAATCGATCTACCGCTAATTCACTTAGCGTAATCATTTTATTCTCTAAATCTCTCCATAATCCATTACTAATCTCTTTATAACTTGCAAGGTAATCATTATATCCTGTAGGCATCCCGAACTGTACAAACGCGTTATGTAATGCGTTTCTTTCTGTTTCAGGGAAATCTAATAATGTATCGTCTACGTCGAATAGTATTACTTTGTATTTCATGATGTTCGCCTCAATTCCTATTTTCTCATAGCTTAATTATAGCAACAATAATAAAAGGAGGCTAATCCAATCAGCCTCCCTCCTCATTATTTATCCCGCATTAATGGGCAGTCCGATTGGTGAAGGCTAATAATCAGTGGAGATGCCCCCCCACACTGATTAAAGTCTCACTTTATCCTCTAGCAATAATTCTTTCATTTCCTCTAACGATTCTTTCGTAAAGCCAAGAGCTTTTTCAGCGTATACTTCAACTGATCCATATTGCTTTTTAACTTCATCAATCGCAGCTTGTAAATACTCAGCACGTGCTTCAAACATTGCACCTAATATTGCTCTACTTTCGTCGTTCTGTAATTTCGCACCTAAAAAGGCCATCATTTTTTCATTTAACTTTTCACGGAAACCGTTACTTAGTAAGTAGTCTTCCATTACTGTTTTTTCCGGTATACCTAGTAAAAGTAATAATAATGCAGAACCAAATCCTGTACGGTCTTTTCCAGCTGTACAGTGGTTTACTAACGGTAAGTTTTCCGGGTTTTGCGCCAGTTTTAAGAAGCTCACGAATGCTTCATTACCACTTACGAAATCTTGATTCATTTTCACAAGATACTCGCCTGGTTTCCCTAACATAGAAAGGTCACCAACTTGGAAAAATTCATTTATATTCAAGTCTTTCGCCAAGTCTTGCATAACTGGTAAGCACACTTGACGAGCACCTGTAACACTTGGGTTCGGCTTATGCTTCACTTCAAAATCTGTACGGTAATCACAAATTAACTTTAAACCCGACTTCTGTAAATACTCGATATCCCATTCTGTTAATCCTGCTAATTCTTCAGAACGATACAATTTACCCCATTTTACTTTACGGCCTTCAGTCGTTTCATATCCTCCCATATCACGGAAGTTAAACGCACCTTGTAATGGTAATCTACGCTCAGCTACTGTCACTGCTTGTCCATTACTTCCTACTAATCTAAAATATGGACGCTCATTTTCACTCGGGTTTTCAATTGTACATGCATCCCCACTTACTGTTACAAGTAATTCTCCATTTTCTTCAATATGATCTGGTGAAGTACTCCAATAAATACGAACTTCTTCTATATTATTTTCCCACTTTATATGTAACGTATTATCTTCATTTCGTTCTACAGTTGCTTGTAGCCAATTTCTTTGCTGCTTCATACTTTCACCAACGCTTTCTTCGTATAGTCTAATCCTTCTCTATTGTATTATAGGAAAGCTTACTTTGTCGTTTCGATTTTTCTTTTTATCTTACAAACATGCAAAAAGTTCTTTTACTTGTTCAAAATTTGTACATGGATTCCCGCTAAATGAGTTCGAGAGAGTAAGCCATCCATCCTTCTAAAACCTTCTCACATATCGCTCAGTAGAGCTCAGCTGCTGACATCCGTTCTTTTCAAAGACATCCTTCATCCACTCGTTTTGTACATTTGTCTCGCCAATATAATAAGATGCGCCTATTTCTTTTAAGACAAACATTGCCCCTGTAAAGAATGCTGCTTCATACCCTTTATTTCGCATATTTGGAGCGACTGCGAAATACATAAGTTTTCCTTCTTCTAACGTACCTCTTTCAATATGCGGGATTACAATTCCTATTGGCTCTTCATCGATACTTGCTGTTAAACAATGTTCTTTCCATTGCCCACCTATTTCTTGTAGCATCGTATTTACAAATTGATCATAATCGATTTGTTCTCCCGTCACTTCATTCCACAGTGAATAAAAAGCGGCTTCGCCTATCTCTTCAATAAGCTTAAAATCAATTTCACTTTCTATATCTTCTACTTCATATATATCCTTAAATACAATCATGTTTTCAGTAATATATTCAAATGAATACGTTTCGAAACATTTCTTATACACATCATAATTTGGGCTTTTTGAAGAAATCTCAAATTGCAATTCTTCTATTCCATCTTTTTCAGCTTCAGCAACGCAATATTGCATTATCTCTTCTAATTGCTCTTCTGTAAAAACCTCTGCATCATTTTCTTTTATCATTATAGAAGAAGCATTTTTTCTTATTTTAAAATGTTTTTCTAACTGTTCTATAGTCATCATATACTTCCCTCATCTATGTCATACTCGAATTTCTACTTGTTCTCCTTGCATGAGCAGGATTGTCCTTGAATATATAGAATACTAGAAAACATTGCATCTTTAAAGTGCGGAGGAGGTTCTCCATTGGATATTACAGCATTGCAACAACAGTTAGAGCTTATACAACAAAATGACTATACGCAACTGCAACATATAGATATTAATGAGTTAACGCTCAATATGCTTCAGTATATCGGAACAACTGATAGTTACGTTCGTTACCAACTTATATATAAATGTTTTGCACATTTCATTCATCATGAATTCCTTATGGACGATCAACTGAAATTACTTCTACAAACTTGTTTAAGTGATGAGTATTTATATTGTGACATTCACTCCCCACTTACAGATGGGGTTTTCACACGTTCTTATACTGTTTCATTACTTGCATTAATACTCCAATTCGCTAACTCGCACTACTTTTTTACAGAGGAGGATATCGAAGAAATAAAAAACAAACTCATTACATACACAAACTTAGAAATGGATTTTCGAGGCTATATTGAAAATAAAGGATGGGCTCATTGTCTTGCCCACGTATCTGATGCCTTTTCTGAAATTGTTCACAATTCCTATACGACCTTTGAATGGTACGAGGAATTAATTCATTGTTTATTAAATAAAATTTTCATCCCATCGGATCTTTTTCATAATAATGAAGATGAACGAATTGTTACACCGTTACTATCTATGCTATATCATGACTTCCCGCAAGATGAGTTAATTTCAATTATTTATAAAAAAATAAAAAGGCTTCCTCAAATTAGAAAACGCCTTTCCCTTAATGAGTATTGTATTTTATGCGCAAACATTAAAATCTTTTTACGCACATTATTTTTTAGAACAAAAGATGATCATAACTTAGCATTTACAGCACGTAAAACAGAAAAAATGTTAAAAGAACTGCCTAATTATTATTAAATATAAGGAGAAGACCTATGGGCTATATTGAAGACATGAGAAATCTAGTAGGAAATCATCCACTCATTTTAATCGGATCACACGCCATTATATTAAATGAGAAAAATGAAATATTACTGCAGCTCCGTACAGATTTTAATCGCTGGGGCATTATTGGTGGCGCCTTAGAATATAACGAAACGTTAGAAGACGCTTTACAACGAGAAGTATATGAAGAAACTGGACTTATCATTAAAAATCCAGAACTATTCCGTACATACTCAGGACCTGATTTCTTTCAAATCTATCCAAACGGTGATCAAGTACATGGTGTACTCGTTGTTTATATTTGCCGAGAATTCCACGGTGAGCTTGTATGCGATCAAACGGAATCGAAAGAACTGCGCTTCTTTTCACTTGATGAATTACCTAGTAATCTCCCTCCTGTTATTGATAGGATTATTACAGATTACCAGCAAAAACAAGGGAACGCTTAACGTTCCCTCTCAAATCCAATCCGTTTTTTTATTTCTGCTAAATTTACCTTTGCGATAGCTCGTGCCCTCTCAGCACCTCTCTCTAACGCTTCATATAATAAATGCGGCTCATTCATATACATCTCATATTTCTCACGAGGTCCGGCTAATTCACGTTCTACAACGCGAAACAACTCTTTTTTCACATCGCCCCATCCAATGCCAGTTTCATACTTTTCACGCATTGACTGCATTTCATCTTCTGCCGCAAATTCTTTATATATCGTAAATAACGTTTCTAGCTCTTTCAGTTCATTTGGAAGTGAAGAATCGGTTTTGATTTTAAATATTAACTTTCGTAGCTTTTCTTGCTCTGCAAATAACGGGATCACATTTCCGTAACTTTTACTCATTTTTCTTCCATCAAGACCAGGTAATATTGCACCTTCTTCTTGTATGACATACTCCGGAAGTGTAAATGCCGTGCCGAATGTATGATTAAAATACGTCGCAATATCACGCGCAATTTCAATATGCTGAATTTGATCTTTTCCAACTGGTACATGAGTAGCTTGAAATAGTAATATGTCAGCTGCCATTAAAATCGGATACGTATATAATCCCATATTCACACCTGCATCAATTTCTAATCCCGCTTCTTTATTTTGCTCTACCTTCGCTTTATACGCATGGGCACGGTTCATAAGCCCTTTCGGAGTTAGACAAGCTAATATCCAAGCTAATTCTAGAATTTCCGGCACTTCCGTTTGTCGGTAAAAAATAACATCTTCGCTAAGTCCGAGTGATAACCAAGTAGCTGCTACCTCTTTCGTATAACTACTGAACTTTGCTGGATCATGCACAGCATTTAACGCATGATAATCAGCTATAAAGTACAATGCTTTTCCCTCATTATTTTTTGACATTTGCAATGCAGGTTTAATTGCACCAATATAATTTCCTAAATGCGGATAACCTGTCGGCTTAATTCCTGTTAACATTATTTTCCCACTCATACTAACTCCTCCTTTCTCAAAATAAAAAACAAAAAGAGCCTCTCATCCTTAAAAAAGGACGAGAGACTCCCGCGGTACCACCTTTATTAGCTATCATTAGCTCACTTCATACTTCGATAACGTGAAGTAACCGTCTTTACCTACTCATTTCAGTTAGAAGCTCCAGAGCCCATTCCATATTCATCCCTTACTGATTCCCACCACATATCAGCTCTCTGAAAAGTTTTGAACATGTACTCTTCTCTTTCATTGCTTTTTCGTTTTTTACAGTTTATCACATTCCCTTTCCAATTAAACCCTGATTTTCTGTTTTATATAGCAGGAATTTCCACCTTGATTGTCTAATAATATATAGGTTTGCAGAAATACTCGAAACAACTTTGGAGGGTTTTTCATGGTAAAATATATATCCATTTTAGGTTCAACAGGATCCATTGGCACATCTGCATTAGATGTCGTTTCCGCTCATCCTGAACATTTTAAAATCGTCGGTTTAACCGCGAATTATAATATCGATCTTCTCGAAAAACAAATCGAATCGTTTCAGCCTCGTATTGTAAGCGTAGCGACAAAAGAATTAGCGGATACATTACGTTCTCGTATTTCAACAAATACAAAAATTACATATGGAACTGATGGTTTACTTGAAGTATCTACCCATCCTGATACAAATCTTGTATTAAGTTCAGTTGTCGGTGTTTCAGGTTTACTCCCAACAATTGAAGCATTAAAGGCGAAGAAAGATATCGCTATTGCTAACAAAGAAACTTTAGTTGCAGCTGGACATATTGTCACCGAACTAGCGAAACAAAACGGATGCCGCCTAATTCCAGTTGATAGTGAACATTCAGCCATTTTCCAATGTTTAAATGGGGAAAATAATAAGGAAATCGAAAAATTAATTGTTACAGCTTCTGGCGGCGCTTTTCGTGATAAAACACGTGAAGAAATGAAAACATTACAAGCGAAGGATGCTTTAAAACACCCAAACTGGTTAATGGGCGCAAAACTAACGATAGATTCTGCCACGTTAATGAATAAAGGGTTTGAAGTGATGGAAGCTAAGTGGCTATTCGATATTCCTTATGAAAAAATTGATGTTATGATTCATAAAGAAAGTATCATTCACTCTTTAGTGGAATTTATTGATGGATCAGTCATGGCACAGCTCGGTGCTCCTGATATGAGAATGCCGATTCAATATGCGTTTCACTACCCTACTCGACTACCTTCATCCTATGAAAAATTAAATTTATTAGAAATTGGTAGTTTGCATTTTGAAAAACCAAATTTAGAGAAGTTCCCCTGTCTACAATATGCATTTGAATGTGGAAAAATTGGCGGTACAACTCCAGCCGTATTAAATGCAGCGAACGAAATTGCAAATGCACTATTTCTTAAAAATGAAATTGCATTTTTCGATATCGAAAAAACAATTTACAATACAGTTGAAGCTCATCATAACGTAAAAGATCCTTCACTCGATGATATATTAGAAGCTGATCAATGGGCACGCCAATACGCAAATCAATTGTTAATGAAAAAGAGCTAAAACAGGTTTCTCTGTTTTAGCTCTTTTTTCACGTATTCAACTTCACAAATCTATAACCGTGCGTAACTAAAACTTTTAATATCGCATACCCTGGAATTGCTAAAATAATCCCCATAATTCCAAATAAATTTCCCGCAGTTAAAATGATAAATATAATAGTAATCGGGTGAATATCTAACTTTTTCCCCATGACTTGCGGAGAAATAAATTTACCTTCTGCTAATTGTACAATCATCATAACGATAATTACTTTTAACACCATTGATGGCGAGTCGATAAATGCGATAATTAAAGCTGGTGTAATTGCAATGATTGGTCCTACGTACGGAACGATATTTACAATCATCGCTAAAATAGCAAGTAGTACCGCATATTTAATACCAATAATAAGATAACCGATTAATAGCATAATACCGATAAATAAACTAACAATAATTTGCCCTCTAATATACGAACTAATCGCATAATGCATATCATCTAGTATTCTCTTCGCAGCTGGTTGTCTTTGCTCAGATATAAACTTTAAAAAATGATTCGGTAATTGCTCACCATCTTTTAAAAGATAGAACAAAATAAATGGAACCATTACAAATGTTAAAACAACTTCAGTAATTGTACTTAAAAATCCAGTTACATTTCCTGTTACTGATGATAATGATTTTGTAAAGTTCATTGTAGAATCTTTTACGATATTAGCAAAATCAATATTTAAACTTTCCTGCATTCTACCAATTACATTACTTTCTCCAAATTTACGTGCTGCCCTTTCGATTTCATGCCCGAAATATGGCAAGTTATCTATTAAAGCATTTACTTGATCTTTAATAATTGGAATAACCGTGACCGCAAGAAAAACAAATAATCCAAGAACAATTATATATATCGAGGCAATTGACACAATTCTCGACACACCTTTTCTTTCTAAAAGAGAAACGAATGGATGCAATATATAAAATAGTACTCCCGCTAATAATACTGGGAAAAAGATTGTTTTTAAAAATACGACGAACGGTGTAAAGACGAATGATATTTTTGTAAGTAATAATATATTTACAAACAGCAACGCGAATCCAAGTAGTACAGCTAAATAATTTTGTTCTTTAAAAAACTTTTTCAACTTATCTCTTTTTCTTATATTTACTTTCTCCAAGTGTACCACCTCTCTAATTAGGAAAAGCCCTAAAAGGGCTTTATAAAACAATCAGTAATAGCCTTTATTTTCTTGCAGCTTTTACTACAAATGATACAATAAGAATTAACACAATTGCACCTAATAATGCTGGTACGACATGAATCCCACCAAACGATGGCCCAAAAGATCCAAATAATCTACTACCTAGCCAAGCTCCTAGTAAACCAGCAATTATATTTCCAAACATACCAGCTGGAAAATTTTTACCCGTTATAGAACTAGCAATTATACCTATAATAGCACCAACTATTAATGTAATAATCCATCCCATTTTTAGTCCCTCATTTCTATTATAGTTTGTATTATCAAATACAAGAGTAGCTAAACTCTTATATAAGATTACGTATTTATCTACGCTAACCATATCCTACTATAGAAATATACCTACGAACATTTTATGTATGGAGATACATATATTATATGCAAAAAAGAAAAAAATTGTCAAACTTACCCACAAATCAATTATATTAATATATCATATTTAAAGGAGGCGTTATTATCTATGATTCATAAATTACTTCCCACTTCTTATGAAGTAGCATCATCCATTTTAAATGTTCAAATTCCAGCTTATAAAATTGAAGCAGACTTTTTAAACAGTACTGCAATACCTCGTTTATATGATACTGTAAACGATATTCAAAATTGTGATGAAACATTCTATGGATATTTCTCTGAAAATAAACTCGTCGGCTTTATTTCTTTTATACAAGAAGAAGAACTAATCGATATCCACAGATTAGTTGTATCGCCCGATTTTTTTCAAAAAGGAATCGCAACGAAACTGCTACTTTATATATTTAACATGTTCTCGTCTTCAATGACATACATTGTACAAACAGGTAAAGCCAATACTCCAGCTCTCGCATTATATAAAAAACACAGCTTCATTGAAGTAACAGATATAACACTACCTGATGGCATGATTCTTACGCAACTTAAAAGACAGAAAACACAAAATAGTTTGACTTGATTATTTATTTATGTTATTTTTTACTTTATACAACCTTTTGCTGAGTCCAAATTTTGGAGCGGGGGAACCATTTTTGTAGCTATGCTACTTGGGGCGAATCTTTTTCAAGTAGGGAAACTCTCACTTCCCGAGTCCGACAGCTAACCTCGTAAGCGTAATGGGAGAGGAAGGTGCTTTTTGCCTATGTTACACACTTTGCCTCCTTAGTTATAAATATGGAATCGATATCAATCAGAAAACTATATTTATAGAAAAGGAGACTGGTACAATGTTACGTTTATCAGATCACGCAATAAAAATGATGGAGCAAAGACTTCGACTCGAACAACACCGCACATATCAAGCAAATAAAGTTGTAGATAACTTACATCACAAATACTTCTTTCAGCATATTTTTCAACCGAAAAGATAAAGAAAATGTTTATTTAATATTAAAAAACACAAGGTGTGTCTGTAAAGACATTCCTTGTGTTTTTTATATTCCCTATACTTTTTATAATATCCTCACCACATTTAAACTTGCCGTAATCGCACCTGCTATAGTGGTCACATGTCCTACACCTAACGGGCCATTTTGTAATACTAATGTTGAATTTGCACTCGCTACATTCACAAGAAGCGTATTTGAAATGGCTGGCTCGATTACTACAGTTGATGTCGTTACGTTTTGTATAAAACTCCCTGTTAATTGACTTCCATTTAATAGTAATCTGACAGATACTGTCTCATTCCCAGCACTTGCATCACCTTGAAAATAATAACTTACTAAATATATTCCTGGCGTAGATACGGTAACGGTTGTGGAACTAGTTAAAGATACACCTGTTCCATATACGGTAGACCCACTATTAATTGGAATATTGGCATTTGCTGCAATTGTACTTGTTGAGGTAGAAAAGAAATAGCCGCCACCTGTTGATATTGCAGACGATCCAGTTGGACCGGTTGATCCAGTTGAACCTGTAGCACCAGTTGGACCCGTTACTCCGGTTGAACCGGTTGCACCGGTTACTCCTCTTATTCCTTGTATCCCTGTCGGTCCAGTCGCACCTGTTGAGCCAGTCGATCCAGTTGCTCCAGTCGATCCGGTCACTCCTTGTGGACCTTGCACTCCTTGAATTCCTTGAGAACCTGTTACTCCAGTTGCACCGGTTGCTCCGGTTGCTCCCGTGGCACCTTGTGGACCTTGTATTCCTTGCACGCCTTGTGGACCAGTTGCTCCCGTCGGTCCTGTTGCTCCTGCCTGCCCCGTTACCCCTTGTGGACCTTGTATTCCTTGCACTCCTTGTGGACCAGTTGCTCCCGTCGGTCCTGTTGCCCCTGTTAGACCGGTTGGACCTGTTGATCCGGTTATTCCTTGTATTCCTTGAGGTCCAGTTGGGCCTGTTGGACCAATCGGACCTTGAATTCCTTGAAGACCTTGAATGCCCTGTGGACCTGTTGGCCCCTGGATTCCTTGTATTCCCTGAATTCCTTGCGGGCCTGTTGCACCCGTTGGACCAGTTGGACCCTCTGGACCTTGCACTCCTTGTATTCCAGTCGCACCGGTTGGACCTATATCTCCTTGTGGACCTTGTATTCCTTGGATTCCTTGAGGACCAGTTGGACCTGTTATACCACTTATCCCTTGCACTCCTTGTAAGCCTTGAGGACCGGTTGGACCGAGTGGACCTTGGATTCCTTGCAGACCTTGTAAGCCTGTTGGTCCAGTTGCTCCCATTACTCCTTGCTCACCTTGTATTCCTTGTATTCCTTGCGGGCCTGTTGGACCAATTGGACCTTGTGCCCCTTGCACTCCTTGTTGACCTGCCTGGCCTGTTGCTCCTATCGGTCCTTGTACTCCTTGTAAACCCTGTAATCCAGTTGGACCGGTTACTCCCATTACTCCTTGCGGACCTTGAATGCCTTGGTCACCCGTTGGACCAGTTGCCCCCATTGGTCCCTGTACTCCTTGCAAACCTGTTAAACCAGTTACTCCGGTTGGGCCAATCACTCCTTGTACGCCTTGTATTCCAGTCGTCCCAGTTGCTCCTGTCACTCCGGTTGCCCCAGTTGCTCCCGTCGGACCAGTTGGACCTCCTGGAGATCCTGCTGGACCAGTTGGGCCGGTTGGGCCTCCTGGCGGACCGGTTGGACCGGTTGCTCCTGTTGGACCAGTTGCAGATCCAGTTGGGCCGATTCCCCCAGTTGAGCCTGTTGAGCCTGTTGGACCTGGATCCCCTTGCAAGCCCGTTACTCCTGTTGGTCCTATTACACCTTGCACTCCTTGTATCCCCTGAGAGCCTGTTGGACCAGTTAGACCCATCTCACCTTGTGGCCCTTGTAAACCTTGAACGCCAGTTGCTCCTGTTGATCCCATTGGCCCTTGTTCCCCTTGAATTCCTTGAGAGCCTGTTGGACCCGTTGGACCAATCGGACCCTGAATGCCTTGTATACCTGTTACACCTTGTAAACCACTACTCCCTAAATCCCCTTGCATACCTTGTATACCAGTATTTCCTGTTGGACCAGTCGGACCTAATTCGCCTTGCACTCCTTGTATACCTTGTATTCCTGTTGGACCCGCCTGCCCGACTTCCCCTTGTATACCTTGAATGCCTTGTATTCCTGTTAGACCTGTTTCTCCCATTGGACCAGGTATTCCTTGGATTCCTTGAATTCCGGTTGGACCGGCTGGCCCCCTTTCTCCTTGTATACCTTGAACACCTTGAATTCCCTGTGGACCTTGTTCCCCCATCAGTCCTTGACTCCCTTGAGAACCTCGTGGCCCAGTTAAACCTGTTGGGCCTATTGGACCGATTTCTCCCTGCACCCCTTGCACTCCTTGAATTCCGGCCGGACCGGTTGGACCAATTGGCCCTTGTACGCCTTGTATTCCTTGCGGGCCAGTCGGTCCACCTAAAGAACCTGTCGGACCGGTTGGACCAGTTGGTCCCGTAATACCTGACGCCGGAAAAGGAATAGGTGCTTGAAACTTACTACACTTATCTTGATCCTTCACAAGCATCTCCCCCCATTATGACTAACGTATCAAACTATTTTTAATACATTTAAACTAGCTGTTATCACACCAGATAATGTCGTTACATGCCCAATAGCTAATGGACCATTTTGCAAAGATAAAGTGGCATTTGAAGAAGCAACATTAATGACCATCGTATTAGAAATCGCTGGTTCTAATACAAAGGTACCTCCTGTAACATAATAAATAAAACTCCCTGCGACTTGCGTTCCATTTAAAGTAAGACTCACAGAAATCGTTTCATTCCCCCCATTTGGATCACCTTGAAAATAATAGCTTACTAAATATATTCCCGCCGTACTTAACGTTACAGTTGTTGCATTTGTTAAACTGACATCAGAACCAAAAGTTGTAGC
The DNA here is from genome assembly GCF_979253805.1 of Bacillus sp. AC266. NCBI lineage: Bacteria > Bacillati > Bacillota > Bacilli > Caryophanales > Bacillaceae > Bacillus > Bacillus sp. AC266. The sequence goes on along the minus strand of NZ_CEEDEC010000001.1, from coordinate 141,714 downwards.
TCCTGAATTAATTGGTATTAACGCATTCGCTGCAATTGCACTCGTTGAAGTAGAAAAGAAATAACCGCCCCCGCTAGGTAAACCAGTCGCCCCTGTTGCACCTACTATTCCTAAGAAACCTATAGACCCTATACTACCAGTGGCTCCGGTAGGTCCCACAGCTCCAATCGGCCCTTGACTACCTTGCGCTCCGGCTGGCCCTATACTACCACTAACCCCTGTCATTCCCCTTACTCCAGTTGGGCCTTGCAGACCTTGAATACCTTGAGCACCTTGTATTCCGGTTACTCCCGTTGCACCGGTAGGTCCTGTCATTCCTGTACTTCCTTGTATACCTATAATCCCTTGAACTCCTTGTATTCCTTGTGCCCCGGTCGCCCCTGTTGCTCCCGCCTGGCCTGTTTCTCCAGTTACACCCGTAATCCCAACATTTCCTTGTGGTCCTTCGGGTCCCTCAATACCTTGCGCACCTTGCACTCCTTGTGGACCTGTTATCCCGTTTTCTCCTAAATTCCCTTGGGGACCTCTAATTCCTTGTGCACCTGTTGGACCTGTTACTCCTTGTATTCCTTGCATACCTTGAGAGCCTTGCGCTCCTGTTGGGCCTACTATACCTTGTATTCCTTGAGACCCTTGCAAACCGATCGCTCCTGCCTGACCTGTTATTCCTTGAACTCCTTGTATACCTTGAGCACCTTGTGGGCCAGTCAATCCATTTTCCCCTTGTATTCCTTGCACTCCTTGAAGACCTTGTACTCCAGCTGCTCCTGTTTCCCCTCGTATTCCTTGTATACCTTGTATACCTTGTGCTCCAGCTGTTCCTGTTTCTCCTCGTATTCCTTGTGGACCTTGTACTCCAGCTACTCCTGTTGTACCAATGGAACCAGTTATGCCTTGTAATCCTTGCATACCTTGTGCTCCTGTTGGACCAGTTACTCCTTGTATACCTTGCATTCCTTTAGGACCTTCTGCACCAGTTGGACCGATTTCTCCCTGCGGACCTTGTATACCTATGGGACCTTCTACACCGGTTGCTCCTGTTATTCCTTGGTTACCTTGAGAACCTTGTGCACCTTGTACACCAGCTACACCAATTACTCCTTGAGAACCTTGTGCACCCCTTACACCTTGAGGGCCAGTGGGACCAGTTATACCTTGTAACCCTTGTATTCCTACTGCACCTGGTCCCCCTGTTACACCCCGTGCACCAGTTTCACCCGTTGGACCTGTTGGTCCCCCAGGTGGACCGGGTGGGCCAGATGGACCAGTCACTCCACTAGATGGACCAATTGGACCAGTAGTGCCCATCGGACCACCCGGTGGTCCTTCTAGGCCTTGTGGACCAATACTCCCTGTTGCTCCTGTTATCCCTCGTACTCCTTTTACCCCTTGAAAACCTATTGATCCGCTTATTCCCTGTATTCCTTGAGAACCTTGTGGACCTTGTGGGCCTATCACACCTGTTATCCCCTTTATTCCACTTATGCCTTGTGATCCTTGTATTCCAGTAGAACCAATTGGACCAATGACACCTTGTATCCCTTGATCACCTTGCGGTCCTTGTCCTCCAGTAATTCCTTGTATTCCTTGCGGGCCTTCTTCTCCCTGTATACCCGTAGCTCCTTCCTCTCCCTGTATTCCTTTCGCTCCTTGGGAACCTTGTGGACCCGTTACACCAGAGATGCCAGTTTCACCCATCTTACCTTGCATTCCTTGTGCTCCCGTTTGTCCCCGCTCCCCTATTTCTCCTTGTATTCCTTGCGGGCCTTGTAAGCCTTGACTACCAGTAGGGCCTTGCACTCCTTGTATCCCTTCTAGTCCTTGTACTCCAATATCACCAATTGGACCTTGGTTTCCAATTAATCCTTGAGAACCTTGTAAACCAATTGGACCAGTAACCCCTTGCGCTCCAGTATCACCAACGGCACCTTGTATTCCTTGTACTCCTGTTGTCCCTCGCGGACCTTGTATTCCTTGTATCCCTTGAGGACCTTGTGGACCCGTTGTCCCTGTAGGACCGGTGATGCCTGGAGGACCAACTGGACCTTCATGGCCTCCAGTTGGTCCAGTCGGACCACTGTTACCAGCTGGTCCAATTGCTCCCACAAGCGGAAGAGGCAGTGCCACTCCAAATTTTTTGCAATTTCTATGATGACGCACAACAATCCCCCTTCCCCAAAATAATTACACTTTTTATATGAAATGCATTTTTATATTAAAAGTACATAGTTAACCTCATTTTTTTAAAAATAAAGAAGCCTATCATTTCATTTGTTCAAAATGATAGGCTTCTTTATTTTTAGCAAGTTATTTCCTCGCCTTAATAATAAAAGTAGTTGGCACCATTCTAGCTTTATATAAAGAATAATATTTCGTAGAAGGTGTAGCTACTTCTTCATCAAATACACGAGACGGTTCAGGCTCTTCTATTCTCTCAATTGTAAATCCCACTCTATTTAACTCATTTATGTATGTACTTATTTTTCTCTTATATAATGTCGCTTGTACATTTTCTCCTTTAAATGTTTCAAACGTAATAGGAGTTTCCTCATGATAAGAAGACTTTAAAGCAATTTCTTCTGTACCATACTGTAAATTCGAATATACTGGGTGCTCCCAGCTAAAAATAAAACTTCCTCCTGGCTTTACATATGAATAAATCAGTTCCAACGTTTTTCCTAAATCTGAAGTCCATCCTAATGCATAGATGGAATATACAATATCAAAATACCCTTTCGGAATATCTCCTTCTTCTTCCATTGCTCCGCATATTAACTTTGGATTCCAACTCTTTAACGTTTCATTCGCTGTTTTAATTTGTTCACTTGAAAGATCAAGACCCCATACTTCCTCTGCCCCATGTTCTGCCATATATTGCAACGAATGCCCACTTCCACATCCAATATCAAGAACCTTTTTATTTCTGATTGAATCAAACAAATGAATCTCATCTTCAGACGCTGTATAAGGACCATATTTCGGTAAACAATCTACTTGAAAGAAATATGGTGCAACTGTATCCCAACACTTTTGATTTAAAGCTAACATTTGTGTACCTTGCATATTCTACATTCCCCCATCCAATTTTCTTCCCCTAATATAAATTACACATTATAACCTGATCTCCCTTTTCTCTTCGCCCGGTAATTTTTCACTTTCGCAATCGTTCTGCACGCTCTTCCTCCTTCCCCACAAATTTCAACAAACTAACTGCACCTATAGCCCAATTAGTTGAAGTGCATTACTTTACAATCATTATTCGGAATCAAAAAGCGATCTGCAATAAAAAATTCGACCATCATATTTGACAGTCGAATCTTTTTATTTTTCATATTCAAGATGATTATGTCTTTTACAACCAAATAAATAGCAAGCCCCTATATAATCAGTTTCAAATTCTAACCCTGGAACATATCCAGATTCGATACGTTCTATCATTTTTTTATAACAATTGTTCTCTTCTATATATTCCTCAATTAACTCTTTCTTATCGTTTTCTGTCCAATTTTCTTCTACTTCTTCATTCTGAACATCTTCTATTTCCGCTGTCTTCACTTCGATAGATTCCCGTATAACTTCATTTATACGGGAGAAATTATTAGCTTTATATAGAGCATAAACAAATCTACCAATCCAATTGGGACTTTTCCAGTATTCTTTGTATCCCTTTTCGAACCATTCAATTGCTTCTTTATAGCAATTCAACTCAACATATAAACCTGCTACATTAATTTCTCCTACAAAATCATCAGATTTCCTGTTAAAAGCATCCAACTTCTCTTTCGCTTCTGTTTTTCGCCCTAAATCAATTAAACACTTTACATAGTTATACATTATAATGTCTGAATCTCCTGCAACTCGCAAGAAAAATTCCGAAGCTTTTTCCAACTCTCCAAGATTATAATGAGCTACAGCTACATTGTGATATGCTTCATCGGATGGTTGAATCGAAATAGATTTTTGTAATGCATCTTTCGCTTCTTCCCACTTTTCTTGTTTCATGTAAATTTCCCCTAAGATGTTATAAGGAAAGTATGAGGAAGAATTCAACTTAACAGCTTCTTTTATTAATTCAAGAGCTTTACCATCATTCTCTTCCTCATAAAAGTACATCCAAGCAAGATTATTGAGAGATTGTACACCTCTAGATTCATGTACTGCTTGTTGAAACAGTTCCATTGATTCCACATATTCATTTTGTTCAAACATTTCAATTGCCTTCTCGTTAATGTTCAAGTAACTACCTCCGAAGTGAATGAATTCATCTATTCCCTATCATTATTTTAATATGCAAAAATTGTAATTTCCATAATAATAAGTTCGCTTCGTATTAAGTTCTTTCTCCTGTCTACATTTCATCATATATTCGGATATCCAATTCGTAATGATTTTATCAACACCGCTTTGTAAAGAAAATAAATACCTACTGTAAAATACTGATTCTCAACAATAAGTAAACTTTTCAACCTCCCTTAAATTGGATATATAACCTATTTTAATTTACATATTATGGTACAATAAAAAAGTGCTAGCTAAATATTTACGTTCCACACTAGCAGTCTAGCAATACCAAAATCAAAAATCACTTGAAATTGGGGGATGTTATGAAAAAGAAATTAATTGTTCTTCTATTCATCGGAATCATTTTATCCGGATGTTCAACTATAGTAGAAAATTCTTTAGAAACCGGAAGCGGCAGTATTGAATTATTAACACCAACGATTACAACAAAAGATAATGAATTAGAAATTAAGACTGAAGGTATTGATGAAAATAAAGTAACTTTTATTTATGTTGCCAATAAAAAAGTATTGGAACAAAAAATAAATAATGGTGAATCCTACAAACTTAACATTAAAGATATCGAGCACGCTCATAGGACAGACTACAAGCCAAAAGTTCAACTTTTGCAAACGAAAGATGATAACGAAGATGGAGACATGGCAACCTTTAAACAAGTTAGATATACAGTTAAAAAAAAGTAGTTTTATAGTTATTTCATTTAAATATAACAACCGAAAATATACTTTTAACAGAGGGTAAATATAAGAGGTGCTAATATGAAAAGACGATGGATTTTTTGGTGGATTGGTAACATATTTTGGATTACCATTTTTGGGATATTGGCAGCTATCATTTGGCTAAGAGAGGTTGATGGTGCTGGTGTTACTCAAACACCAGAGCTTAAATTAGTGGCATTCATCGTTTTATTAATTGCATTTATATTACCACTAATTATTCAAGTTGTATGGTTAATTGTTAATCTGAGAAAAAGCAGAAAAAAATAACGCAAAAAAAAGAGAGGAATCTTTTTCAATATAGATTCCTCTCTTTTTTCTATGGGGATTATGCCGTGCTTTTAAAGCTGCACTACTCCCTTTTCTTTACAATGCATGTTCATCTTTCTTCTTCTTCAACAATGCTCTCTTTTTCATCGCCTTCGTTAAATATCCACCTTTAAACGAACGGATTTCATAAGAAGACATAAACGCTTTCGGTGCAATTTCATTAATAATTTCTAACAGTTCTTTTTCTCTAGAACGCTTTGCAACGATATCTAAGCGATAACGTATAGAATTTATTCCTTCACCTTCAAATACTGTAACGCCAAATCCAAAATGGCGTAATTCATTTACTAATTCATTACAACGGTCTAGTAAACTAACTTGATACGTAATATATCCAATTGCTAATTTATTTTCTATATAACCGCCTAATAATAGTCCCGCACTAAAGCCGATGACATAGGCAACAATGTTCATCCAATTTGATAAATCTTGAAACACAATACCTAAACTGACAATATAAATTGCTCCTTCTAACAATCCTACACCTGCAGCGGATCTTGTTTGATTCTTTACAAGCAAAATCGTACGGATTGTTAAAGTTGGAACGTAAATAATTTGAAGCACAAAAATAAGTAAAGCTTGTAACATTGGTATCCACCTCTTTCGCAAATTCTTTTGTCATGATAACATACATAAGCTTTAGAAATCGATGGGTTTTTTAATTTTTTTTAATTTTTTTTCATACTATTGAAATGCCCCAAAAATAAGCGTATTATGTTTCGCGTAAATTCGATAAGTACCAGTAAATCATTCGTATTATATCATTTATTTTTAAACGCAAAAAAGGAACCTGATTAGGTCCCTTTCATCAGAGCTCTATGTTTTTCGAAGCATTTTCCTTTTGCTTCTCTTCTTCTTTTACTAGCTGCATATTTGCATAGGCTAAATTCGCAATCATTAAAAAGTGTCCACCCAATATTCCAGTACCAAATGCCCACATTTCCATTTCATGCTCAATTTCAAACATAATGATAGCCCCTAATATTGCGGCCGCAAATCGGTTTAGAACTCCTAATCCAGGAGCCTTTTCTTTCATCACGATACTTCTTCCTAATTTCTCCACTCTGCGAGCTAATAGCCAAAGACAATATGCGCTAACTGCTAAACCGATACCGAACCCTGTCACTTGTTTCCCAAACGGAGTAACCGCCCACATTAGTAGTAAACCACTAAAGATCGTATACAATTGTAATCGATATACACGTAAGGCTACTTGAATCAAAATATCCGCTCCTAATTTCACATTTTATTATGTGTCAGAAGAAAAGCAGCAACTTACACAGTTGCTGCTTTCTCTTGTTCTTGTTCATGATCCATTTTTTGAATTTCAACACGTTTAATTTGATAAGCATCTTTTTCTAATACTTTAAATTCATAGCCTTCTGCTTCAACGTATTGTCCTTCTTCGATTTCATGATTTTGCATCATAATCCATCCACCGATCGTATCCACATCGTCTTCTTCAATGTGTAATCCAAACAAATCTTTTACTTCTGAGATAAGCACTTTTCCATCAACAATTTTATGATACTCGTTCACATGTTGAATTGGTGGTGCTTCATCTTCATCATATTCATCACGAATTTCGCCGACGATTTCCTCCAATATATCTTCAAGCGTTACAATTCCAGCTGTTCCTCCGTACTCATCATATAAAACAGCCATTGGAATTCGCTTCTTCTGCATTTGCAGTAATAAATCATGAATTGGAGTCGTTTCCATAACTTCAATAATCGGACGCATATACGTGCGAATCGATGATAAATCTTCTTGATCGTTGTTCATATATCGAATAAAGAAATCTTTTACGTTGACCATACCGATAATATCATCTTTATCTTCTCCAAAAATCGGATAACGTGTGTATCGTTCATTTTGGATTACTTTCATGTGTTCTTCTACTGAATCTTCAAGATAGAAACCAACGATTTCTGTACGCGGTACCATTATCTCTTTCGCGATGCGATTATCAAATTCAAAAATATTATTTACATACTTGTATTCAGCTTGATTAATTTCGCCACTTTCATAGCTATCTGAAAGAATAAGACGTAATTCTTCTTCTGTATGAGCTACTTCATGTTCAGAAGCTGGTTTCAAACCGAATAAACCAGTTATAACACGAGCTGAACCGTTCAATACCCAAATAAATGGATACATGATTTTATAGAACATCATTAACGGAGTTGCCAATAACAACGTTACTTTTTCAGCCTTTTGAATTGCCAGCGTTTTCGGAGCTAATTCCCCTACTACAACGTGTAAATATGTCATTAGCATAAAAGCAAGACCAAAAGTTAATACTGATGAGATAGAAGGATTTACGTTCCATTTCTCAAATAACGGGTGTAATAACTTTTCGATTGTCGGTTCACCTAACCAACCTAATCCCATCGCTGTAACTGTAATACCTAATTGACAAGCAGATAAATATTCATCTAAATTTGTTGTTACCTTTTTCGCTGCTAACGCACCGCGTTTCCCTTCCGCAACAAGCTGATCAATGCGACTTGAACGTATCTTAACAATCGCAAACTCTGCTGCTACGAAAAATCCAGTAAATGCGATTAAAATCGCAACCATGACTAAATTAAATATTTCCAATGAATCCCCTTAGTTAAAAAACTAAGGTGTCCACCTCCTGTATACTATAATGTTTTCTTATTTGTTCGTTAGAAAACATAGCCCGATACAAAAATTAAAGAGGTCGGATTTCACTTATTCTATAATAATAGAGCAAGTGTCTGTATTAAAGCTGTCGTTTGACCAGATAAAGATTTCGATATTTTTTCACGTTGTGAATCAGTCAATTCATCTAAAAGAGGCTTTAACTCCGTTAGCTCTGCTTCTAATCTATGAATATGGTCTGTCACTTCATTCACTTGTTTCGAAACGTGTTCATTGATACCGAGCAGCTTCTTCTCCTCGATCTTCTCTTTAATCTCACAAAGCGGCATATGCATTTCTTTGCACTTCTCAATAAATTGTAATGTCTCAAATGCTGTTTCGTCGTAATAGCGATAATTAGATTGAGATCGCTCCGCTTTTAAGATTCCTAGATTCGTATAATAATCAATCGTTCGTTTCGACACGTGAGCCATGAGAGCCAACTGTCCGATTCGATACACCTTCCCAACGATCTTCCCCCCTTGTTTATATTACTATTATCATACAATACATAAACTGTACAGTCAAACGTGACGGTTTGTTATTCACATTTTATGCACAATTCCATAACACTCTTTAATAATCAGAAAATTAAGTTATAATGTCATTAAAAGAAGAAGGGAGGCTACGTTCATGTACTACAACACTTCATTCGAAAACGATCAACCTGTAGGCCGTCTATAATCTAAGACGGGCATCCATATAACAAGTGCACCATGCCTCGTCTTAGGGAATAAATCATAACCCTAAAAATAGACGGAGGTCATTCAAATGAAACAAACCATTTTAGGAGCTATATGTTTATCACTAGCAGCAAGTATTTGGGGCGGTATGTACGTCGTTAGTAAATACGTACTCGACTTTATTCCGCCACTTACACTCGTTTGGCTACGCTTTATTATCGCTTTTGTTGTTTTATATGCGATTTTGAAAAGAACTGAAAAAAAGCAAAAGAAAAAAGTACCCATCCACAAAAAAGATTGGCTATTATTTGCTTGGATTGGATTCATCGGGTATTTCATTTCAATCACATGTCAATTTATCGGAACGAAATTATCCGATGCTCATACAGGCTCCTTAGTGACATCAGCTACACCTGCATTTATGGTTATATTTGCAGCGTTCATTTTAAAAGAGAAACTAACTACTCGTAGACTTTTATCAACTATAATAGCGACAATCGGTGTCATTATCGTTATCGGATGGGATATTGAAATCGGCTCCTATTTTATCGGTACAATCATTCTAGTTGGGGCTGCTATTACGTGGGCTTTACTATCCATTTATGTAAAAATCGCTTCAGCTCGATTTTCATCTTTAATTATTACTACGTACGCAATATTTTTTCCACTCTTTTTCATTACACCTTTTATGGTATGGGAATTCCAAACAAATCCTATTGAACATATGAACATGTACGTAGTATTAGGCGTACTCTATTTAGGTATCATCTCAACCGCAGGTGCATTTTTTCTTTGGAATAAAGGGTTAGAATTAATGGATGCTAGCATCGGTTCATTATTTTTCTTCTTTCAGCCTATCGTTGGTTCGCTACTTGGCTGGCTCCTGTTAAATGAGACGTTAAACAGTAACTTTTTCATTGGTGGTATCCTTATTATATGCAGTGTTATAATTACTACTTTTGAAAAGCAAAAATAATATAAAAAAAAACAGGCAGAGACTTAGTCTCTGCCTGTTCGCATAATTGGGTCTTGATCATGGAATCCTATACAAATTGGTATACTGCTTTGTACTCCACTACATGCACTTATAAAACTACACACTGTTCTTGCAATTAAATATAAAGTAATACCTATAGCCTTTTCATCTGAATCAAAGCCATTTTCACCATAAATATCAGCTAACTCTCCTAAAGATGGTCCTTTTATTTCATCCGTCCAATCACTGGCCCAATCATCATCCTCTACTTCAAGAAACATGTAATCGTCACAAACATAGAACTGACTATCCCACTCATTATCAAGATCATACTCAAAATAAATTGCCTTCGCTTCTTCACTTTCAGCAATTTCTAACGCTTCTTTCAAACCTATCCTCATACTTTCCTTGTATGAATCTAATGGAATCAATTTAATGCGCTCCGCATCCTCACTTGACGCTAGTGTGCGACAAATATCATAATACTTCAATTCTATTTGAGATACTGATAACAAAAATACATCTTCCTGCATTTCCTCTAAATGCTGAAAAATATCCACACTATTACAACTCCCTACACTTTACGCACTCCAATGTGCTGGACGAGACAACACTTTCGGTAATTTCGTATGTTTGTCCCCTTTCGCCGCATTAATTTGAACTTGCGTAAGAAAAATACTATTCGTAAAATCTGCCCCTCTAATATCTGCATCACGCAAATCTGCTCCAATGAGATCAGCTCCGCGTAAGTCTGTACCATTAAGGTTAGCCGCAATTAAATACGCCCCTCTTAAATTGGCTCCTTGTAAATCTCTCTTTTTTAAATTCGCTCCCATAAGGTCTGCACCTCGGTGACTGATTCGTTTTTTACGTGCATCATTCATTTCTTTCCAAACTAATTCACTCGTCTCTAAAAGGAGAATGTTCACTTCTGCACGGTGTAATGGCACATTTACTTCCATTAACTCATCTGGACTTAAATTAGAAAGACGCTCTGTCTCTTCAATTGCTTCCTTCAGCTCTTTATGAATTGTCTGCGTCGCCTTTAATAGAATAGCCTCATTCAAATACCACAGCATTTCATGAAGCTGATGCATAACCGGAAAAGCATCATACATTTCTCTCGCATGCTCGGCATCTTTCCGCCAATCAATTCCTTTAAACGTAACTTGAGAAATCTTTTGTCCAGCACCGAAACATTCAAATACTGTACAACCTTTATACCCTTTTCCTCTAAGATCTCTATGTATACTACATTTATAATCTGATTGTAAATTTGTACAAGGTTTACCACCATCTTTATTCACCGCAAAATCTACTGATGCCGCAAACGGTAATGCCACACAACATAAACCAAAACATTTTTCACAATCTGCTTTTAAACTATTGTGATTTACATCCTCTTCTACATGAAAATAATCGTTATTATTAGTCAAAATATATACCCCCTGTTGTCTTTTGACTATTTCATAATATTCCAACTACAATAAATAATCAATTTTAAAATAAATAGACCTATTTCATTTCAAACAACAACATAATCCTTTTATTTCTTTTCATTTAAAAAGGACATCCACTACAATGTTAATTATAATTAAATTAAGAACTTTCGAATAACAAGGAGGATTACTATGGCATTAGAAATGAAAACAAACTGTCAAATTTGCGACCATTCCCTTCAGCCCGATTCTGAAGCATACATATGCGTGTATGAATGTACATTTTGTGCACCATGTACAGAGGAAAGGCAAAATGTTTGCCCGAATTGTGGCGGCGAGTTAGTACGTAGGCCGAAAAAGAAATAATAAAAAGGCAAAAACGAACAGGAATATGTTCATTTTTGCCTTTTTATTTAACTATTAAAATTACTTCTATTATTGATTCAAATGATTTTTAACTGCTCTTATAACCAATTCATGATCTACTTCTGGTGGTAATCCTGAGACTGTTATCATTCCAATAACCCCTACATTTTTTATTTGGATAGGAAAGCATCCACCAAACGCAGCATATTCCGAGCCATCTAAACGGTATTTTTCATGATATGGAACTCCGCTTATTTCACTTTCTATCTGCATATAATACGAGCTATGATTATGCAGGGAAACGACCCGTTTTTTACGCTCAATCCATTTCGTATTTTCCTCAGTTGTCCCCGTCATCTTGAAATGAAATAATTGCACACCATTTTTGGCTATATCAACAGCAATCAATTTCCCCTCTCGCTTTGCTGTTTCAACGATATATAAACCTAATTGCAAGGCATCTTCATTTGTAAAAGAGGAAAATTGAAGTGTTTCCTCCTCTATTAATATTTGTTTACTTATTTCACTCAAATTTGAAGTACTCATATCTTTAACCTCCCTAATTGTCTTATACCACATTGGCATTTTTTAGAATTACCAGATTCTATAGTACCGTGACGCTTGTTTTCTTCTTACTGGTGCTATTATGAATTATATTTAACACATTAAAAATGTATGTACTTTAAAGTGCTATAGGTACTAAACATTTAGTACAGGAATTGTCTATTTCTGTGATTAATTAGAATATATTAAGGTGTTTGCATTTTGCCTTGCTACAATGCCCTTGCGAAAAGATACTATATTTTACTTATGTGAATACAAAAAAAGCAAAGCGCCCAAGCTTTGCTTCTTACAGAATCCCTTTTATTTTTTCACAAATCAACTTCGCTAAATACTCATAACCTTGTGGTCCAAAGTGTAAACCGTCTTTTTCATCATCTTCTACAAATTTTTTATAATGCTGTTCTTGAATCATTTCAGCATACAAATTTTAAAAATGACTTCCTGTTTCTTTCGCCACTTCCTCAACCACGTCTGCATATTGGCCGAGTACTTCATTCGTTCTATTATGCTGTCTTTCTTCATCAACTGGTGCAGGACTAATAAGTAATACTTTTTCTGGTGAGATCGCACTTACAATTCCCTCTAAATTTTCTTTGTATGACTGTAATGGAACTGGATCAAATAACACCGAATCATTCGTACCGATAAAAACTGTTACAAAGTCTGGTTCATGCGATAATACATCCTCTTCAATCCTTTGTAGCGCATCGAGCGTATTATCACCCGGAACACCCGCATTAACCACTTTCCAATTTGGAAACATCTCTTGCAAACGTGGTGTTAATCTCGGTGTTCCATCAAAAAATATTTCATCAGCTGTAATACTATCGCCAAAGCATACTAACGTTTTCATTAATCTAGCACTCCTTTTACGTATGAAACAGCTTTCCTTCTATCGCTTTCATATATCTTTCAGCAGAACGTTCCACTGCCTCATTTGCATTTTCTTTTACTACTCGGTGAAAAGCATTATATAAACGATTAAATTGTAACGGTTTCACTCGATTCGCCATTTCCTCAACTTTTCTCGCCGGTAGTGGGATTAAGTTTGGATAGCTGTACATGAAGCTCACCCACTGTTGATCCGCTACAACTTGAATGATATCACCTGTTAATAATATACCTTTCCCATCATTTCCTTCTTCCCAATGTAATACAGAACCGCCACTAAAATGTCCTCCGAGACGATGCACAGTAATTCCATCTGCTAATTGTAAAGACTCACCAGTCCAATAAATAATACGACTACTCGGGCGCATAACCCACTCTTTATCGTCTTCGTGTATATAAATTGGTACATCAAATGTTTCTGCCCATTCTACTTGTGTTGAATAATAATGCGGATGAGATAGTGCAATTGCATCTAATCCGCCCCACTCTTTTACCTTCTCAATTGTCGTGTCATCTAAATAAGTAATACAATCCCATAACAAACGATATGACTCTGTTTTTACTACAAATGCTGTTTGACCGATCGCAAATTCTGGTTTTGTCGTAATACTATAAAGCCCATTTTCTTCTTCTATAATTTCATTTTTATATGTATCACTCGTTTGCAAGTTTTCTAAACTCGTCCAAGACTGCCCTTTCGGATTAATATATTGTCTCTCCTCATCACAAATAACACAACTTACCGGTTCTTCCACACTCGCTGCATACTGCACGCCACACGTTGTACAAACGAAATTATTCATAGTCATTCCCCTATCCCTTTAATTTTTTATTAAGCTGATATTTGTTGATAGTTTTCTGCTTTTTTATTTTCGATTACTAAACCTATTAGAGTCAGTAAATAGACAGCTGTAACTGACAATGGAATTACAATAAGTCCATTGTCTGCAAAAAGAATCCCGCAAACTGACGTCACAAATACGGTTCCTACTGACAATACACCATAACTTTTACTTTCATAAATCCATACGTACGGTACAAAATGAACACCTATTAACATTGCTACTACAAAAGGTAACCATTCTGGAAATTGAAAATATGCAAGTAACACTAACGGAATATTTAATACATTTATCCCACCAATTATTCCAGCTAAAGTCCCTAGCGAATTTCCTTTCGCAAACATATCAATTTTCAATATAGCAGCTATCATTAAGCCACAAGGAAATACACAACCCATACCAATTAAATACACCCACACAACTTGTTTTTCTGAAAGAAGAATACCCGTTACACTCGCTACAATCCAAAACAAAATACCAGCTATTATAACAGGAATTCCCCTCTTCGTTCTTTGTGCTAAATCTCGTTTTGCTTCTGCTATGTTCATTTCACTATCTCCCCCAAACTATTTGTACTATAAAGCCGGCTCAATTTCGTTCATCCAATAACACCAAGCTACTAAGTAATCTTCTAAATCTTTCGGGTGGTGTCTCAAACATGTATCTATACGCAAATATAAACCTATGACTATTTCCTCATATAAATCTCGTTCTTTTTTATGAAATATACATGGTTTTATCGCATAACCAATCACTTCTTTTGTTAAATCTTCCGGAGTTGAACAGAACGCGTAAATTAAATCATATAGAGGATCCCCTAACACTGGTAACGGATCTATCACGCCATATAACTTATTTTCTTGAAATATAAAGTTATGGAATCCGCAATCACCATGTAATAAAAATGGCTGATTTACTCCAGCGTCCCTATTTGCTAGTTTAAGAACAATTCTATAATGTTCCTCACTTATGTAACGTCTTACATTTTCATAAGCTTCCATCACATTTGCCGTTAAAAATTCATTCCAAGATTGAATCGGACTTTCTTTCCATCCCCAGCCTTCTGCCCCTGGAACCATTTTATACTTATTGATAACTTCTTTTACAAGTGTACGAAGCGTACTTCGTTTATATCCTTGTTTACACGAAGTATTACCTTCAAGGAAAGAATACACGAAATATGTATGTAAAGGTTCCTTATACAAAAGCTTTGAAAATAAACTATTCTCCTCATAAAATGAGAGAAAATTAGCTTCTTCACGTATTACTTCCGCTTCATTCAGCTTTACTACATATTTTTCGTCCAACAAATATACAGTACTTGTCGTTCCTCCGTTCAACGCTTTTACGCTATTTGGATCATGTGAAATAACTTTCTCCTTAACTAGTTGTGCAGCAATTATTGAAATGTCCATTCTCTCACCCTTTAATTCCGAAGATTCCCCCAATTCAAAAGACAACTTTACTATTATTTGACAATTGCAAGAGAATCCCTTCTAACATCTTAATATTGCAGAAATTAATTTTTATTTTATTAAAACGGCTTCCTTCAAGATTTCATCATATAATTCATTCCATTTATAATGATACGCTGCACTCTCTTCTACTCTAACAAACATCCTTTTATCGGATTCGTACTCACCGTCAAACTTATGCACTTCATTAATCTCCATCCGGTAGAACGGCTGATACCCTACTTTTGGATACGGACTATTTTCATTCCAATTTGGATTATCACTATGGTCAACGATAATATATCCAAATAAAGTACATTCTCCTTTTACATAACCTTCTTCCCACGCTTCTCTTTTAAAACATTCTTCTGGTAGTTCCCCTTCTTCTATATGCCCACCAGGAAAGTCCCAACCACGCTGCTCATGGTCTATCAGTAAAACCTTATTATTATGAAAACAAAAACCGTGAACACTCGTGATTCTTTCGTATTCTGGCAATATACAATCTTTTTTCCATGTTAACCTCACTTTTGATTCCCCATAATTTGCGCATATAGTTACCATTTCCCTCACTCCAAATGCTCTTCATTTAATCTAATAATC
Organism: Bacillus sp. AC266; assembly: GCF_979253805.1. Classification (NCBI taxonomy): domain Bacteria; kingdom Bacillati; phylum Bacillota; class Bacilli; order Caryophanales; family Bacillaceae; genus Bacillus; species Bacillus sp. AC266. Next base: position 125,881 of record NZ_CEEDEC010000001.1, on the reverse strand, counting down.
TCTATTGCACGATCTCTTTCTTTTAACTTACGAGCCAAACTTTCTACACCAAATACTTCTGTAAATGTGTGGCTTCCTACAATCAAATTGATGCCTTTAAATTTCGCATGTTGCACTGTATATAATGTTTTTTCTCCCGTTATGTACGTATCACAACCTTTTTCTAGCGCACGCTCAATAAGGTTTGTATTGTTTCCTGCACCTGTTAATATCGCAATCCGTTTTACTGGCCTGTCATGATTTTTCCAGCTCTTCACTTTCTCTTCCATTCTCTCTTCAAGTTTTTCAACTAAATTTGAAAACGGAATCGCTTCTTTATATTCTCCTATTCCCGGTAGCTCTTCTTCCTCATACGTGGAATATTCCAGTATTGTATCTATCCCAATTTCATTAAATAACGACGTACACGTGCCAAACTTTACAAAATCTAACGGCAAATGAATCCAAAAATGATTCATTTCATATTCTTTTAATTTCTCAATACAAGCCTCTTCCATACCGAATAGAAAACTCCACGGTGCATGATGTGTAACTATCATATCGACACCATTTCTATACGCTTCTTCAATTGTTTCTAGCGTCAAATTTGTCGTGTAACCTATTTTGTGAAATTCCTCTTTACTAATGTGAGTGAAGCCATACTCGTCATCACCGTATTTATTAAGATGCTCTTCAAAAAGTGATGTAATATGTTCTTTGAACTGCGTTATATTCATTTTCATTTCTCCTTTCATTTACTTTTATATTTCAAAAATAAGGAAATACTATTTAACGACGTTACATACATATAGGAGGACAATATGAAACCTGAATTTTTAAAAGCTATACATGAAGCGATTGGAAATGTTGAGCATATTCATATAGAAGAAAGTGGTGCAGATAGTTTACTCATTCATCACGATGATGCACAGCAATTAAAACAAGTTGCTGAAACGTTAGAAAACAATAATTTCCGCTCTACTATTAGAACAGCTGGGGATGCTTCGTATATTGAAGTGTTGAACAGGTAAGAAGAAGTCCAGGTTATATACTGGGCTTCATTCTTTTATATTGAAACTTCAAACTCTTTCACATACACCGCTGTTCCCGCAATATCTATTTGCAACTTCTCATTTTCTACATCTTTCGTTACATAAACCGTTACACGACCATCTTTATTTATTTCCTGTCCTTGCTCAACGATTAACTCCAATTCATGGTCAAAATCTTTCTCCAAATACGTCGCATAATACGCTCCCATTACACCTGAAGCTGTTCCTGTCACTGGATCTTCAATCGTTCCAGAATAAGGTGATGAAAAATGACGACCGTGCATTTGCACCTGTTCATCATAAGTTTCTAGACAAACTGGATGGATAGAAGCCTTAGGTATTTCTTTTAATACCGATGGAAACGCCTCATTTTTAGGTTTCATTCTTTCACATGCATCTAGATTTTTAATCGGTACAATTACAGTCCAGTTCCCCGTACTTCCATATACAATTGGTACACTTGCATCTAAATCAGTTACTTCTAACCCGATACTATGAGCTAATTCTTCTTTTGAACCTGCAAAATCTTTAAACTGAGGTGCTGCCTGCCTCATTTTAATAAAGGTTTCTCCATTTTCATTTGCACCTATTTGTATCGGTAAAATACCTGCCTTCGTTTCAATCGTAAGGTTTGTTTTTTCTTCTAATAAACCTCTTTCACGCAAGGCATATATAGTTCCAACTGTCCCATGACCACATAAATCCATTTCAAACCCTGGTGTAAAATAGCGCATTCTTATATCTGCTACTTCTGAAGAAAGAATGAAAGATGTTTCGTTAAATCCAACTTTTTCAGCAATACGCTGCATGTCCTCTTCCGTTAATCCATCCGCCTCTAATACAATACCTGCTGGATTTCCCATATTTGGTTTATTCGTAAATGCGTCGTAATGAAATACGTTTATAGTCTTCATTTTTTATCCCCTTAGTTGTTCGTTTCATTATTTTTATAATAAATAAGAAAATCTGCCCACTTACCATTCCCCATAGAAAATGCCTCTCTCGTACATTCAAATGAAAAACCAGCTCTTTCTGCAAGACGAATGGATGGCTTATTATCGATATGTATATGTAATTCGATTCTATGAAATTGAAGGCCATTAAAAAATAACGGCAGCGCAGCTTTTACACTTTCTACTCCGTATCCATTTTTCCAATGTTGATTATGAATAGAGTAACCCATCATTGCCCATTGATAGTCCATACGTAAAATTTTTATAAGTTCTAGCTTTCCAATATTGGCGCCATCTTCTTTCTGAAAAATACCTAACACATACATTTCATCCCGTCGTGCCGCCTCATCAAATCCTCTTATCCATTCCGTAAACCATTCTTTCGTTGAAGACGACATGTCATGATAGCCATCATCGTATTTATATTGAGATGGTAACCTCTTATTGAATCCATCTAACCAACTTTCATAATCCTCTTTTTGAAATGGACGAATAATCAGTCTCTCTGTCTCTACTTGTAATAGTGGCAGCTTCATTTATATCTCTTCCTTTAATTGTTAATTGAATATTCTTTATTATCTTACACAAAATACAAAATCTAGTAAATCATTATGTTTTTTATAAACAAAAATCCAGTTATGCTTTTTACATAACTGGATTCTTCATTATTTAATAACCTTTTATTTCACAAGAAAAACATCCCTTAATTCCCTCTTCAACACTTTCCCTAAAGCGTTTTTCGGTAATTCGTCCATAAATACAACTTCTGGTATTTTATAGCTTGCTAGTTTTTCTTTACAATGCTGAATAATCTCTTCTTCTGTTAAAGACGTTTGAATGTCCTTTACAATGTAAGCTGTTGGGACCTCCCCCCAAAAGTCATTTGGAATCCCAACTACTGCAACTTCTAAAACGCCATTTATTTCATGAATTACATCTTCTACTTGATCTGGATATACGTTGTCACCACCGCGTACGATAACGTCTTTATATCTTCCCATAATATGTAGAAATCCATCATCATCTATCATACCGGCATCACCCATGTTAAACCAATTATCTTTTACTACCTTCTTTGTTGCCTCTTCATTATTCCAATATCCTTTAAACATGTACGGGCTTTTCACGTGAATCTCTCCAACTTTATTTGTTGTTAGCTCATCACCTGTTTCTGGATGAACAATTTTCAGCTCTACATGTTTCAAAGTTTTCCCTACAGAAGACATTTTTTCTTTTCCCATATTTGGATGCCAAGAAGTTACTACCCAACCTTCTGTACTCCCATAACCTTGCACCATATATATTCCTTTTTCCATATATTTTTGGATAAGTGTTTCTGGCACTTTTGTACCACCACTTTGTGCTACTTTAAAGGTCGAAATATTGCGCTCTTTATTATCTAATTCATCAAGCATGTAACTATAAACAGCTGGGAACGCAAGCATCGTAGTAATTTTCTCTTCTTCAATCTTATCCCAAATAAGAGTAGGATTCGAATCAGCTAAAAAGACCATCGTAACGCCATGATAAATACAATTTAAAATAGAAAGCACGCCACTCATATGAAACAATGGGTGCACTGATAAAAAGCGTTCACCTGCTGGAATTTCTCTTTGCCCCGCAATTTCAGTAAAATAATGGTGTAAGTTTTTATGACCAATTACACATGCTTTTGCCTGTCCAGTCGTTCCTGAAGTAAATAAGTAAATGGCATCATCATCTTCATGAACTTCCACATTCGGCTCTGTTATTGGCTGTTCCTTTAATTTTAATTCAAATGAGCCAAATCCTTCTTTTGTCGTCTCAATTACATAAGGAATTTCTTTAACTCCATTAATCTTTAATACAACTTCACTAAATTCATCATCAATAACTAATACTTTTAATCTCGCTTCTTTTACAATCGATTCTAATTCATAAGCAGTAAGCTGATGATTAAGCGGAATAAATACCGCTCCAATTTTTAAGCTTGCCATCATAACGCTTGGAAACGGATGATTATTTTTGCATAGAATTCCTATACGATCCCCTCTTTCCACACCGGTATGTAACAAATAATGTGCAAGCTGATTTACTCGTTCATTATACTGCTGAAACGAATACCTTTTCTCTCCACAGATAAGCGCTTCCAAATTTGGTGACTGCATTGCTCTTTTTTGTAATAATTGTCGCATCGTTCTCAAGTAAAACTCCCCTTTATATATGTTAGGGTTTTTATTTTACCAGATTAATTATTAATTTACTAAAGATTAAACTTGGTGAATTTAAATGAAGTGAATCTTTAGTCGATGTGAGGTGTTCATCCCCACTGATTATTAGTCCACACCTTACGGGCGGTTAATGCGGGATAAACAAAAATAGCCATCTACTTAACAAGTAAATGGCTATTTCTCCTTATATATTAGAAAACTCCTTATTCATCACATATTTCACATACTCAGGTGCACTTTTGTCAATCTCTTCATCACTGATTTCATATTCCGCACCATATAAATAAAATGATGGTATAAATTCCATTCCTGTATATAAGCTCGTAGCGTGGAATGGTTTCGTTAATTCATCCATTGTAATTCCGCTATTTTTATAGTCTTTTTCTAACCCACCTATAGAAATAGCTACACCAAATTCTTTCCCCTTCACTTTATCCCCTTTTGATCCATAGGCAAATCCATATGTTAATACATCATCGAACCATTTTTTTAATAATGGTGGTGAGCTATACCAGTAGAGTGGAAATTGGAATATATATCGGTCGTACTCTACTAACAGCTTTTGTTCTTCTTCAATATTAAATTGCCAATTTGGTGCCACTTTATATAATTCATGCACCGTTATTTCATCTGGATATTTCTCAAGTTCTTCTACCCATCTTTTATTAATTCGAGACTTTTCAATATCAGGATGTGCTACAATTACAAGTGTTTTCATATATTTTCTTCCCCCTTATAAATAATTCAAACGCTTTAGTATTAGTATGAATGAGTCACATATAATTGAAAAGTACGTACTTTAAAGTGCTATAGGAACCTTAAAGTACCTTTGGAGGTGTTATATGAATCAAAATGATAATTGCCCAATCGCAACGACACTCGACGTGATCGGTGGAAAATGGAAAATTCATATTTTATGTGTTTTGGCGGATGGAAAAATGCGAACAAATGAAATAAAACGAGAAATTCCAAACATTACACAAAAAGTTCTCACACAGCAACTTCGGCAACTTGAGGCTGATGGGATTATCCATCGTACTGTATATCAAGAAGTACCACCAAAGGTTGAGTACACAATAAGCGAACATGGAAAATCTTTAATGCAAATTATGGATGAACTATTTGAATGGGGAAAAGACCATCAGATCAAAAGATTACATGACTAAAAAAACTACCAAATTCTTTACATACTAGTGGGAATGGCACATCACTATCAAGCTAACAAAAAGACCCTAATAAGAAAACCTTCATTTTTATAATCCATTTAAACTTTAGCTTGATAGTGATACGGCAAGACCCTAATAAAGAAATGTATTAAACAAATTAAAAACAACAACACATACGACTAATGTTAATAAGAAAATTATAGTCGCTGAATTGCTTACTTAATTTTGAAATCTAAACAGTTACCCTTTAAGCCAAGCTTAATAATATCGCTTTTGTACGATTATCTGTTACTTCATAATAAATTTCTAACCCTTTCCGAGTACCTGTAACGACCTTTGTAGCTTTTAGTTTAGATAAATGTTGACTAATTGTACTTTGAGGCATTTGTAATGTTTCATACATTGTCGTTACGTTAATAGGACCTTTTGCAAGCATTATTTTTACTAATGATAAACGGACAGGATGTGCTAATACCTTCAATACTTCAGTGATTTCTTCATACATTTCTTTCATATTTTTTCTCCCCTTTTATATATATATTAATGATATCCATATATATAATTCGAAAGGATATACGATTTTATGTCCGTCATTTTAAAAAAATGTTAAAAAATATCTTCAGATGGAAGGAATCTCCCCTCCGTTCAATATTCTATAGATTTTTCTTTCACTAAATATTATGTGGTAGGAGCTTTCCTTAATGAGACCCTCTGCCATTGTTCCCTTGCTGGTGCCCATTATTCCCTTGCGATCCTCTACCGTTGTTTTCTTGCTGATGCCCATTATTCCCTTGCGATTCTCTTCCGTTGTTCCCTTGACCATTCCCATTATTCCCTTGCGATTCTCTTCCGTTGTTTCCTTGCCCATTCCCATTATTCCCTTGCGATTCTCTTCCGTTGTTCCCTTGACCATTCCCATTATTCCCTTGCGATTCTCTTCCGTTATTCTCTTGCTGATGCCCATTATTCCCTTGTGATCCTCTACCGTTGTTTTCTTGCTGGTGTCCATTATTTTCTTTTTGTGGACCTCTACCGTTGTTTTCTTGCTGGTGTCCATTATTTTCTTTTTGTGGACCTCTACCGTTGTTTTCTTGCTGATGTCCATTATTCCCTTGCGATTCTCTTCCGTTGTTCCCTTGCTGGTTTCCATTATTCCCTTGGGACCCTCTGCCGTTGTTTCCTTGCCCATTTCCATTATTTCCTTGTGACTCTCTGCCGTTGTTTCCTTGCCCATTTCCATTATTTCCTTGGGACCCTCTGCCGTTGTTTCCTTGCCCATTCCCATTATTTCCTTGTGATCCTCTTCCGTTGTTCTCTTGCTGATTCCTATTATTTTCTTTTATTTGCTTCGGTTGTTGTTCCTTAGATTGCTTTTGTTCTATATGCTCTTTCTTCTCGTTGCTTTCTTCTTTTACAGGAGATGCGTCCGATGATGCATCAGAAGATGACTTTTGTTGTTCTTGATTAGACGGAGGTGCAGGTGGAGTAAGCGATTTTTGCTTCTCATTCTCTTGTTTTATATAAACGCCCGTTCCAACCCCTGCTTTCTTGGCATCCTCCCGCATTTGCATCGTACTGCTTTGATATTCAACTGTAATATGTTTTATCTCATACTCTTTCTTTAATTCTTGCATAGCCTTTTCCAACTGAGGTTCTAACGACTTGTCCTTTGTAACAGCTGTTAGCATAACTTGCTTATCATTCGTTAAGTACTTATCCTTTTGACTCTGCTTTATAATAGTACGTATTACGTCTTGCAGATGCTTATTTTCCCACCCTTTCATTTCTTTTAAAATACGCCTTCCATCATCATTACAAGCCCGCAAATCTATAACACGAAGATCTTCCGTTACGCTCGCCTCTAAACTTGGATTTATATCAACTGAGACATAAGCAAACACTTTTTCTTCCGGTTGATTGTAGAAAAACAGCAATACGCATAGAAAACCAGCAACAATTACTGTTGTAGGCTTTAAGAAAGGTGGCATTGAAAAACGCGGTGCTCTTTGCTCTTGTTCGTTAAACGAGATTTCCTCTCCAATCATGTAAGAGTGTACTTTTCTTTTAAACGTAATAAACTCTCCATTTGGAGTTAAAACAACTACGTTATGTTTCTTTATATCCATCACAATTCCTTTATTCATCATGCTTCTCCCCTCTTATATAATCCAGAATATATGTATAGTTGTTTGCAAAGATAATACACATCGCAATAATGTATTTTCGATGTCGCTCCAACGTTTTACGACTTACCCTAACACGTGGTTCAATATGTTTAAGGGGTAACTTTTTCTTTCGGAACAGCTCTTCCATCATTTTCTCGTATTTTATAATAATCTTTACAATTTCTATTAAGTGCTCACGCGTATCACGATGCTTAGGGGATTCCTTAGCAAGCTCTGAAAATGTGATTTTAAACTCAGCTAGCACACTTTGAAAATGAAGAATTTCCTCCTTACGGTTACTATTTTCCATCTCTTTCATATACTCCGTAAGCGATACTTGTATTTCTAATATTTCCTCTTGCTTATCTTCTTTTAAAAAGACAAGATTATGCTTAGACTCCTTGCGTATATAGTCAATTACATCTCTTTTTATAAGAAGATCAGCAAACGCTAGAAAAGATTTTCCTTTTTTATATGAATACTGTTCAATTGCTTCGTTAAACGCAAACAATCCAATACTATATTCATCATCCTGTTCTGTAATGTACCTGCGGCAGACAGACGAGATTGATTTTCTAATAAACGGCTGATACTGTACGATAAAAGCTTCCTTATCTCCTCCGTTGTTTTGTATGTTAAATACGATATCTTCTATTTTCGTTTTTTTTAAGATTTTCATTACTAAACTCAACACTAGTAATCTCCCTGCCTCCTTCTGCTTCAAATAGCAAAATGGCCACTAAACAAGTGACCATTTAACCACATTTTCTTAGTACTTTTCTTTGGGCTTGTCTTCTTGCTGGTGCTCATATTTTTCGAGGCCGACTTTTTATATGACTATTTTTTCCACTTGTACTAAAGTGAAGTCTGTATTTTGTATTACTTTCTTGTTTTCTTTTGCAATACCACTTGTTCTTCTTGCTCTTTTCTATTTTAGCTGCAATCTTTGAATAACTCTTCGCTATATTTTTGGTAATTTTAGCTTTTTCTTTCATTTATTTTCTTCTACTTATATATATTCGAAGGAACAAATAGTTTTATGGGGGTCAAAAAAATTTTTTTATAAAATAGTTATTTTTTCAAAAATAAAAACCATCAATTGGAAGAAACTCGTTATAACTCCTCCTTATGGTAATTCCTTTGTAAACCTTTTTATTTAAATGTACAATTGTATTAAAAGCCTAAAATTTCAGAATCGGAGGGCAGCGTCATGAAAAGTTTTGGTACGTTAGTAATCTCTACCGTCATTTCAGCAGGCTTAGTGTATTATAATATCGATTCCTTTTATAATAAATTTACATCCGGGAATACATATTACTGGGTAAACGGTATCCTAGCTGCTGGATTCTTTATATCCTTAATTATCAACATAAAAGATATCATCAAGAAAAACTACACAACTTCTGAATCAAATTAAGGAGCCTATTATGGTTCCTTTTTCTATGCAAAATAAAAAAGCAGCGCATTCGCTACTTTAAAATCTACATACTTCCCTTTTCTTTTGCTCTCTCATAAAGAACCGTGCGGCTTACACCTGTAACTTCACATATCTTCTTTACTGTAAACTTGTTTTCCTTTCGGTTTGCAAGCAGATCTAAAGCATGTTCCATATTAGGATTATCATCATCGTACTTCTTAGGGCGCCCTTTATAAACACCACGCTCTTTAGCTAGTTCAATACCTTCTCGTTGCCGCATTCGAATTAGGTCACGTTCTAACTGATTAACACCAGCCATTACAGTGAGTAGGAAAGTGCTGTATGGATTATCGCTTGTAGTATCAAGCCAATTGTCTTTTAACGACTTAATAGAAGCGCCTTTTTCTTTAATTGTTTCTATGATACATTTCATTCGCTAGATTGATAAGCATTTCAAATGCCATCCCACGGTTTCCGAGTCCCATTGTTATTCCTCTCTTTCTATTAAAAGGATTATTTTGTTAAAAAATTGATTCTAATTTATAACCTCTATCTTTTTCTTTTATTTCCCATTAAAATTGAGTAAAACTATTTTGATAACATAGGAGAAAGCTATGAAACATAACCTCAATCTATGGTCCTTTATATGCTCTTTGATTTGCGTTGGACTATTCCGTTTATATTTTGAAATTCCACTTGAATTATTCAAATTTTTCACGGATTCATTACACATTCACCCTTTATTTATATTACTAGTTTTAACAATAGGAACTTTTTTTGCTGGCATTATAGGATTTTCTAAGATGAATAATTGGATTGCGATGCTTAGGAGTGTAGCAACAGTCTTACTAACATTGTTATTATCAGTGTTTTTAACACTAACTTTGATTGTGGGTTATGCATTAAGTTAAACGTAGTTTTTTATGAGTAAAACTCAATATTCCGTCAATAATATAGATGACATTAGATTTTTCTCCTTGTTCCCCCTTGGAGATGAGCAGTTAGTTTTTGCTAACTGCTCTTATATTTATAACAAAGATAAGATTCTTTAGAATGATTCTTCTTTATTTCTCAATATAAGGAGCCTTGGATTTTCATTAAAACTCCTGTAGTATATGAACAAAGAGTAAGGTAAGAGTTACTCTTTGCCATTTTAGGAAAGGTTCTGTTGGAAACAACAGGACCTTTTTTCGTAAAGAGATGGTTTTGTTTAATTTCTCACCACTAACCACAAAAAATATCTTATAATCGTTATATACTAAATTAAAATAATGGATTAGGAGTAGATCAAATGCCAGTTACACTAGAACTTATTCTTTTCATTCTTCTAGCAATTAGCGCTATTGGCTATTTAGTAAAAGAATTTCAAAAAACTAGGAAAAGAACACTTGGAATTTCACTAGAATTCTTGGTTCTTTTCTGGTCAATATGGAGAATATCGACTATCATAATCTGATTTGTAAAACATGAATTCCTTCGAATAAAAATCAATATTATGTCCATAATGTTGATAGGCTGTATGCCAAAATCCATTTAGTTTTCTCTGTATCTCCTTGTATTGAGCAGTTAGTTTTTGCTAGCTGCTCTTTTATTTATGAAAAAAGATAAAAATTTTTATAATGATTCTTCTTTATTTCTCAATATAAGGAGCCTTGGATTTTCATTAAAACTCCTGTAGTATATGAACAAAGAGTAAGGTAAGAGTTACTCTTTGCCATTTTAGGAAAGGTTCTGTTGGAAACAGCGGAACCTTTTTTCGTGATTTAAAGGCACTAAGACAAAATGAAATATTTACCATGAAGGTAATTGTTAAATATTTTACGCTTATACAGTATAATGGGATAGTTATTGTGTATTGGCATTAAGAGGAGCGTCCTGATTAAGCGCTTCTCTTTTTTTATAAAATAGCTCCAAGTTACTTGGACACATTTACCAGTTTATTCAACACAAATATCATGTTAAAATCCCTTGTGAATACGACATAACTCAACTTGGCGAAGCCCTGTAATATTTCCTATAGGGCTTCTTTTTTTACAAGCAGTTATTTCATTACGCTGACTACCTTGTTGTGCAAAATAACGATTTTGTTCACTTTTTTGATACATTTATAAAACATTCATATGTTATCTTCAGTAAGTTCTATTTCCTTTATAATATTGTGTGAAGTATACCAACGAACGAAGCCTAAAAAACTCTAATGAAGTGATGAAAAAAACCTAATTTCTCTACAAAACATTGAGAAATTAGGCTTTTTAATAGAAAAAGTAGCATTCATAAACAATGAATACAGTTTAACTCTTCAATTCTATTTTCACAGATTCATATATTCTTCTAAAGTCAGTTTTTCCTTATATATATTTTCAGCAATATCTCCTACATAGCGAATATGCCAAGGTTCATATGCATAACCCGTAATACTTTCCTTCCCCTTAGGATAACGAATGATAAACCCTGCACGATGCGCGTTTTCTTTCAGCCATTTTCCTTCCTTCGTATTCGCAAAGGATAGCTCTAGTTCATTGTTCGCACTTTTAGAAGAAACATCCATCGTTAACCCTGTTTGATGTTCGCTATGCCCTGGCTTTGCAGAGAAGCGATCCGTATGCTCTTGCCCTTTCTTTTTAACATTGTTGGCATACAGACCTTTTTGATACTCATAGGAACGAAATCCTGAAACAGCATTCAACTGGATCCCATCTTGCTTAGCTAAAAGGAATAGTTTTTCTAACGCTTCCGCTGCTTCTTTACGAAGATGACTCTTTTCTACCGTTCCACTAAATGAGAACGGTACATTTGGTACAACTAAATCCTCTGGCATATAGTCTTCGGGTAAACCATATTCCTTATTTACTACAGCCTGTATACTAGCAAAGGAACTTGCTATCTTATTTGAAGTCCCATTTTGCTTACTATTTTTTTCTTTATTTATGGAGTTTTCACTAGTTTCATGGTTTGTCTTATATGGTTCTTTACCAATAGATATATTGGTGTAAATGATAAAGATACCTAACATTACTACTATACAAGTTAAGGTTCCTACTAATTTAAGTCTCATCATTCATTTCCTTCCTGCAACTCCTACTGTTACTCATTCATCATACTTCAACCATATCAAATCCATATTAATTCCCTGTGAACTTTTCTTCATAACGTATTCCTTAATAGATTGATAGTATATCTTCCCTTTCTTTTGGCACCCTTAAAAAATCAGCTCTATTCATACATGTAGAAAAATAATCTAAAAATTTGTATAATAAGATAAGAAGTGTAGCATTCTATTATAGAAAGGTCTTGGTATAATGCTAGGTATTGATGTCAAAAAAACAAAAGAAGAGTTAATTATTTCATGGCAATTTGCGGAGGTCACGATTCCATTACGTGATGTGATTGAGGTTACCGAAGATGCTACCTATGCGGGTGTTGAAGAACCAAGTGCAATCCGTATCGGAACAGCATATGGGACAACTGATCGTATATTAATTAGAACTGTAAAACAAAATTATGTATTATTTACTACGAATAAAGTGTCGATTTTAAACACAATTCACGCGTAACAATGAGTAGATAAACGCGCTTAAACAAAGTTCAAGTGAAATAAAAAGGTGCAAAGTCATAGAATTGACTTCGCACCTTTTTTAAAACAATCTATATGAATGAAAATTCCCTTTAACATTTCAGTAAGGCCAAAGCCACTTCTGTCACACCATACTACTTTGTGTCCCATTTATCTAAATTGAAGAGATAACGCTCTCTTTTTTTGATAAAATTATCTCTATAATGATAGCAAGAAAGGATTTGTTGCTTTATCACGGCAGAAAAAACACAGTTTGTAAAAAAAGAGCATTATATCCCCCAGTTCTCTATGAGACCTTTTGAAATAGCTAAGGGATTTTGTCTCACAGTGAATTTAGAAGCTGACACTTTAGAAGCTAAGGAAAAGAAAACAGGGAATTATTACAACAACTCAAAAATAAGCAACTAGATTAAAATACTGTAAATAGGACTAAATTATTAACATAAAAGATAAGCACATCTTGTAAAAAAACAGATGTGCTTATTTTTTAATTTTTATGCATTTTTACGTTTTAGGAAAATCACTCCACCAACAATTAACAATAATGCACCTGCAGCCATAGAGATCCAGCTTGTAAGGTCAGCGCCTGTTTGCGGTAACCATCCAATTTTAGATTGAATTTCTTTCTTAGGTTGTGGTTGCTCTTTTACTTGCTCTTTAGGTTGCTCTGATGTTGGAGTATTTTTATCTTGATTCGGCTGTTCTGGTTTTGGTTGTTCCGGTTTTACCTCTTTAAATTTCACCGTTTGACCCTTATCTTCGATGTCAACGTGAATAGCAACCAAGACATTATCTTGATACAATTCTTCAAACACTACCACTTCTTTACCTTGTAATGCAGATGCATTAAATGTGAAATCGAGTGTGATAGAACCATTTTTTTCTTTTGCAGTAAACTTAGATTCTACTGTTACTTCTTTATCATCAACTAATAATGGTTTTTTTGTTGCTTTATCCATTAGTTTGCCTTTTACAACGTACTCTTTACCCACGATTAAGTCTTTGTATTCCACTTTATCTTGGATTGTTACAGATTTAGAAGCGTCTAACTCTTTAGAACCATCAGCTTTGTTTGTAGCTGTTGTTTTAATGGAAGGCTCTACAAATCGAACTGTTTGACCTACATCGTTAATGTCAGCGTGAGTTGCAATTACTTGACCTTCATGCAATAAGTCTTCAAACACAACTACTTCTCTTCCTTGCTGTTCAGCACCAACGAAAGTAAAGTCTAATGTTACAAAACCATTCTTTTCTTTTGCAATGAACTTAGTCTCTGCTGTTATTTCTTTACCATCAATTAATAATGGTTTGTTAATAGCTTTGTTCATTAATTTACCTTTTACAGTGTACTCTTTACCAACAACTAAGTTAGTATACTCTACTTTATCTTGAATAGTGATAGAATCCTTTGAATGAATCTCTTTTCCACCATCAGCTTTGTTTGTAGCAGTTGTTTTTACTGATGGCTTAACGAACTTAACTGTTTGACCTTTATCATTGATATCAGCATGTGTAGTAACAACTTTTCCGTCTTTCAGTAACTCTTCGAATACTACTACTTCTTTTTCTTCTAAACCAGTTGCATCAAAAGTGAAATCTAGTGTAATAGAACCATTTGCTTCTTTTGGTGTAAACTTAGTTTCAGCAGTTACTTCTTTACCATTTACAACTAATGGTTTATTAGTCTCTTTATCCATTAATTTACCTTTTAAAGTGTACTCTTTACCTACTTGTAGGTCTTTGTATTCCACTTTATCTTGGATTGTTACAGACTTAGAAGTGTGCATTTCTTTTGTACCATCGGTTTTATCAGTAGCTGTTGTTTTTACTGATGGAATCTTTTCATCTTTGACAATATGTTTAATGATTTGACCATTCTCTTTGATCTCAAAAGAGAATATTTCTTCATTCAATACATAACCTTTTGGTGCAACAGTTTCTTTATATGTGTATTTTCCAAATGGTAACTTTTCAAACTTCGCGATACCTTTATCGTCTGTTTTCCCTTTAACTACTTCTTTTCCTGCTTCATTATAAATAGTAAACTCTGCATTCGGAAGCTTATTGTTTCCATCAGCTACATCAACTTTTGTAATTTCTAGATCACCTTTGATAAGATGATTAACTGCTAATAGCTCAATAATTTTCCCGTGTTCCTTTATTTCGAACACAATTGGTTCTGTAATAAGAACGTAACCATTTGGAGAAGCCTTTTCTACAAATGAATATTTACCATACGCTAAATCTTTGACGTTAACTTCACCATTTTTATCTGTCTTATATTCCCCAATTACTTTCCCGCTTGCATCTTTTAGCTCGAATACTGCACCTTCTAATTTTTTACTGATATCTTCATTATCTACTTTTAGTAATTTCACACTACCTTTCACTTCTGTATTTTCCACTGTAAAAGTAAGTGTTTTATTGTGCTCTTTAATTTCAAAAGGATACTTTGTTTTATTTCCAATATATCCATTAGGTGTTTTTTTCTCTAAGAAATAATATTTACCATACGTAAGACCATCAACATTTGCAATTCCATTTTCTTTTGTTACTACTTTTTTCACTTCTTTTCCATCTTCAGTAAAGACCGTGAATTCAACATTAGGCAACATCTTACCTGAATCACTAAGTTTTTTTATTTCGATGTTACCTTTTACTTTGTTGTTTACTACTTGAACAGCTCCTATTTCCCCTGTCTTAACTTCAATAGTTTGTGGTTTATCACCTGAAACATAACCTGTTGGTGCTTTAATTTCTTTTACTGTGTAGGTACCAATTGGTAGGTTATTTAATTCTGCAGTACCATCAGCACCCGTCGTGATTTTTCCAACTGATTCATTATTTGCATTAAAGACTTCAAATACTGCACCAGCTAATATTTCTCCATTTTCCCCAACCTTTTTAATTTTTAAAGAACCAGCAGCTTCCCAATTTACTGCAAGGTCACTACTAAGCTTTTCCTCATTTCTTTCTAGTAGCACTGTAGCATTCTGAACAGTATCAGTACCGCGATAAGCAATTGCTTGAACTTTAGTTAAATTTGCAGCAACACTTAGATTAAATTCACCTGTTTTTGTATCTTTAGGAATTTGGATACGAAATTTTTCCCCAAGTGAAAGCTGATCTTTCACTTCTCCATTTTCACTAACAATTTTAACTCCATTAGGTGCATTTTTCGCTACTACTTTATAAGAACCACTCTTAGCATTTGTTTGTACTGTGTATAGGTTTGTTTCAAAAAACTCACCCTTTAATTCTGCCTTTTGCTTTTCAGCAGGAATCACATTCATAAAAATATCTTGAGTATCTTCACTTGTATTTGCAGCATTAATAATTGTCTTAGCCGCTTTTTCAACATTTTTATTTTCATGCTTTAATTCATTTACATCAAGTTGACCTAATGCATTCCAAACCGCAAGCTGAGTTGCATAATGTGCTTCATTCTTATTAGCTACTCCCAGTTGTTCTATACTTTTTTGTGGGAAACCATTTAATAGAACCCTATATACTACATTATCTGTTTTCCCCATTTCAGGAAGATCTTCACCATTTGGTGATTTTAAACCTAGAGTTAAACAATAAGCAATTTGACCGCTTGAATTTTTGATAATTTCAGTTCGGATATCCTTTCCTAAACTGTTGCTATAACTCCAGTTCATTGAATACTTTTCATGCGTCATAACCTCCGCATTTGCCTTCGGTAGAAACACATTAAAGAATAATGCTAGTACTGATAATAATGCAAAAACTCTTTTAACAACTCTTTTCCCCAATTTTAAAACCTCCCTAGATAAAATGAATCTGATGAATTATTCAAATATTTAAAATAATCACAACAAAGATATTTCATATTATAAGACATAAAGTTACAAATATTATATTATTTTTACAAATTATTTATTTTCTCAACATTCACTATAAATTATAATATTAAAACATTTCATTTCACAAAAGTAACAATATTAGAATACCTTAACAAAATAAGAAACTTGGTAAAATACTAGAATAACGGTAGTTGGAGTACGGAAACGATTCTTCGCATGAAGGACCACTACAAAGATATTTTCAGATTGAATATATGTATTAATAATGAAATTTTATTGCATTTACACCTGCAATGTTTATATAAAAGATAGTAAATTATGTTTTTATTGGATTTTTTCTATTAGTTTACTGGAAATTTGCATTATTATGTGACAATAAATATCATTGTATTTAATATAAAATGATATAAAAAAAGGGGTACGTAGGTAATTATCGGAACTTTCAATCGATTAATTATACTAAAATTAGTATTAAGAATATTAGTATAAAAGTAACAACGTTATTACTAAGTTCGAATATTGGTCTAAGTACCCTAGCCTAGCATCTCAATGGTAACCTCTTGAATACTTTTACGTTTTTAAATAAATTAAAATAACAAAAAAATAATAATTTTTAATTTTTTCTTTGTAATTTAATAAGTTGCATGTTAATATGGCGAAGGTTATAAAATGGATTTCGCCATACACAATGTTTTTTCGGAATATTCACTCCAGAGAAACGTAACTATTTCAGTAATTTGCTTCATCTTTTACCTATACAAGGGCTACTTTCAATTTTTTTGTTCATAAATAAAAGTAACTTTTTATTCTATCTTCCTCATCGATTTTAATATAAATGGTAAAAAAGCACTTTTTCAAGTGCCCTTCCTTTTCTTTTTTAAAGATAGAAAATCTAATAAAATCAAACACCTAGATTAAACACATACATAATCCTACTTACAAACTCTCAGAGAGGTATAAACTATGGGAATTCCTACACTATTATTAAATACATTTATTATTATTATTTGTATCCTTAGTTACCAAGTATTTTGGCTAGAACATAAAGAAAAAATGGCATGTAATAATATATTAATTTCTGTACTTTCCTCCATTGCAATTATTTTTTGTATGACTTTTCCTTTTCATTTACACGCTGGGTTCATTTATGATTTACGTTTTATTCCCATTATATTAGTTTTTCTATATGGAAATACAAAGAGCATTATTTGTATTGGAGTTTTATATCTTTCCTATAGATTTTACTTAGGTGGAAGCGGAGTCTTCCCATCATTTATTATCTTTACTGTTATTTCTGTTATTACAATCATGTTTCGTTACTTGTCACCTACTTATTTCAAGGAAAAGAAGATATTATTAAGTATTCTACTTATTTTGATATGTACAACTTCCCTTTCTATCTGCGGTATTGTAACGCAAATAAATACAGGTGGTAAAATTGACTCTACTCTCATTGAATTTTTATTCAATTATATAATCATAAATATTTTCACAGTATTATTATCAGTTTATTTAATAGAAGGAATGATCGAGAAATATAAAATAAAAGAAAGAATGCAAAGAGCAGAAAAATTTTATATAGCTAGCGAACTAGCTGCATCGATCGCGCATGAAATTCATAATCCACTGACCACGGTACGTGGATTCACTCAATTACTAAATGAAGATGAGAGTGCTAAGATGTCTCAAGATAAGTACTTAGAAATTATGTTACTTGAAATGCAGCAAATACAATCTACTATTAATAACTATTTATCTTTAACCAAACCACAAAACATTATAAAAGAGGAACTAGATATTAATTACATATTAAATCAAGTGAAAGATAATATTTCACCACTCGCTCTTTCATATAATGTTGAAATAAAACAGCATATTACAACAGATTCCCTTTACATAAATGCTAATACTGAAAAATTAAAAATATGTCTAACCAACATCATACAAAATGGAATTGAGGCTATGAAAAATGGTGGCGTATTACAAATAAATATACAAAAAATAAAAGATAATATTGTAATTGATATTATTGATACAGGAATAGGAATGTCTTCCCAACAAATAAAACGTATTGCCTTGCCATTTTATTCAACAACAGAAAAAGGTACTGGGCTTGGTACTATGATTGCGTACAGTATTATTAAAGAATTAAACGGAGATATAGAGATAGAAAGTGAACTAGGAAAAGGAACACACTTTTCTATCACTATCCCCTGCTAATATAATAGAAGATTTATTTAAATGATATTATTTTGTAGCTAATATAACCATATAAAAAGAAGACGTAACTATTCGTCCTCTTTTTATATGGTTCTGGTGCAAAAATGTTAGTTAGAAACATAGAGTAGCAATTTCACAATTTATTCACAAGTACCGTTAAGCGCAAGTTTACGTTAAGTATGCTATTTGCATAATAATGTTTTCAAGAAAAAAGTAGCTGTACTTTTGTGCAGCTACCTTTTTATGCAATAAATCAGTAATAGATATTCGAGCTGCAATAAATGCCCCTTTTATACTTTGAAATGTAATTTGCAAACTACAATTTGACATAATTCTAATAGTATGGGATGTATATTTCTCCATAAAAGCAACTTATTTTTATCTCTTTTAAACAATTTATCATATTATTTTCATCTAATTAGGCACAGAAACATTTTGCAAAATCTTACTACTTTTAGGAAAAACGTTTTTAGGGTACATTTTAAAATAGCTCTTTTTCTTTGAAATGTTTCTGTGCTTAATATTTAAAATATCTTATGTCAAAATTTTCCGCAACAAATATGTTAAATTATTCATAATTATATATAATACGGAATATTAAAGTTAAATATTCCGTATTATACTCTATTAAATATAGCGTATTTAATTTATTAGTAATTAATTTATTAGTCTAAGTATGAATTATAAAGTATATTCGTTTAAAATTGTCACAATATAATTTTATATTCGACGTTTTTAATTACTCGTGAAACATTTGCAAATGTTTTAACCGTTATGTATAAGGTAAATATCCCCTCTAAATATAAGATTTACTTAATTTAGATTCTTTCTCTCATAGTCGTAATGTCGAAAAAAGTCGAATTTTTATATTTTTTCTTTATTTTCTAGTTGTAAACGTTTTATTTTCATGTTACCATCTTAATCAAACATTAGATGGTAATAAAACTTAAAGTATTTCTTTCCCTTAGAGACATATAAACGTTCGGTAATACCATGAAAATAAGGCCAAAGAAATATGAGTTACCTGATAAAAGATTTAATAGGATTTTTACCACTTTAATTTTCTGTTAATTCAGAATGTAACACTTTAACATTTTGTCCCTAAACAAAATTTAAATTTTAGTGTGGTAAACTCAAAAAGCTAAATCACCCACCCAAATTAATAAATGATATATCCTGTTATATCTAGCGATCAGTCATGAGAAATAGATTTCTTCCTAAGAAAACTTAGCCCATTAATAAAAAGTGTCTAAATTTCTATCTTTATTACCATCTATTGTTGATAACATATTTACCAACTATAAAAAAGAGCCTATTGAAGGTTCTTTTTATTATAATCATTAGCACTTCAATTATTGATAATCATTGGTGTTGAATCTTTATTCCCTCACCTTATATAGCTTTCTTTTATTAACACTTGAAGACTTATTGAGGTACGGTTCTGATTTTAATTTTTTTTTTATTTTTAAGCGACTAATTTCCGAATGATGGGCCATCCACAGTTTTATATCTAATAAAGAAAGAATTATATCTGTTTCAAGTGATATTTTGCTTACCTCCTTCTCTCTTATGGGTTATGTAGATAATATATCTCTTGAATCTGGAGCCTTTAGAACACATAATAGATACCCTAAAAAATGGACTTTATTTTATCTTTATCTTATCTTTACCTTATCTTTAAATTTTTCTATTAAACTTAGCATTTAGAAAAAAATTTTCGAGTCTAAAAAAGCTGGGAAATAGAGAATTATTGAATTTTTTAATAACCAGCCACCATTGAAAATAGGGTTTCTTGTAAAAGGAGGAGTAATATTTGAAGAATAAGAGAAAAGTACAAACTATTATATTATTCTTTATTAGTATTTTAGGGTTAGGAACAATAATCGGGATACTATATTTTAATGACAAAACCAATACTCAAAAAAATAAAGCGTTTGCTACCGAGGAACGTTTATTGCAATATGAGCCCATCATGAAAAAAGAATTAGAAAAATATAATTTGGGAGAAAAAACAGCAATTTTACTAGGAATTATGTACCACGAGAGTAGGGGTGAGGGCAACGACCCTATGCAATCTTCCGAATCACTTGGATTAAAGCCAAATGAAATCCAAGAGATAAACTTGAGCATTAAACAAGGGGTAAAGCACTTTGTTCAAATGTATAGATATGGAGAAGAAAAAGGTGTTAGCATGGATACAATTATTCAAAGCTATAATATGGGGCCAGGCTATATTGATTTTATTGCCAATCAAGAAGCTAAACAACACTCGGAAGATACAGCTAAACAGTTTTCTAAGTTGAAAGTTGATCAGAATCCAGCTACATACACTTGTGGTGGAAATAAACAAAATTTTAGATATCCATATTGTTACGGTGATTTCACATATACAACAAAAGTGAATGAAAAAGCAAAACTTATTGAAGAACGCCTCAAAAAAAATTAAAATTTTATATATTTGTTTGAAGGAGTTTTCCATTTACTTTTATATGGTTTTTCATCAACTTTTATCCCCTCTTACCATCTAAATGTATATATACAACTATCGTATCATATTTCAATTTAAATACGGCTCTAGTTACATATTTCGCAAGAAATCTATCCAGAATATAAATAAAATCACCATTTCACATGAAATAGTATCCACTTAGCGAATTCATTAGGCATAAAAATAAATGTAGATTCAATAAAAAGAGAGTACCCTCGCTATTGGTGCTCTCAATGTGAATTGGGGTTTATCCTGAGCATTGAATAGGACACGAAGAACTCGTCCTGTTACATAATATTATGCTTGTCCTATAATGTGCAATAAAAAAAGCACCCTCGCCCAGGCGCCAAGAGATACATATACGTTGAGGTAACTAACACGTTAGAAAAGGCCCTTCCATATCATTGTATGATTATCAATTATCTTTATACCTAGCAGACTCATTAAATACGTTTAATGTATCATTTCTATTAGTTTAACCATGCCTAATGTCATCCAATTCATGGTTAGTATTCTAAATAGACCAACGATGTATTATAATACTTTATATATCCAAGGAGGTTTACTATGCTTAATTTTCATAAAACATTCCCCATCTTAGGATTCTTTTGGTTTTTATATAGTTTTATCGGCATCATCTTTTTATTACTATTCCTTAGCGTGTAGTAACGACGCGTATAAATATATGTTTAATGTGTGATTTCTATTATCGGCTTTGTTAACTAACACTTAAATTATTTTAACAGCCTTTTGTTTAATTCCCACAAAGCTGTTTTGTTACTATCCCATTTTAAAAGCGTTACGGCTTCCTCAAAGCACAACCATTTATACTTGAAGTGTTCTTTAGATAATTTAATATTTTTTGTAGGAACTTTAACTCCAAAAGAAAATTCTTTTATTACATAAACATCTTCTCCCCAAAGAAATTCACCAACTACATCCTCTACTGGTAGTGAAGACACAGAATCTAGTTTTATATATGGACATTCTCTTATAATACCAGCCTCTTCAAACGCTTCCCGTTTTGCTGATTCAATAGGAGTCTCACCATCTTCTCCACCACCAGCTATTCCTTGCCAATAACCATAATCACTTCGATTAAAAATGCCATATTGAATGGAATCATCAGTTTTTATATAAGGAAATATCAATACTTGATACGGCGCTCTCATTGCTTAACCTCCTCTCGAAAAAATATGAACAATTTATTCACTAACTTGCTATTTTAGTAAATAAAGAGCCAACATCAAAATTCTACATTAATAATGCAGGTTTATGGTATCGGCTCTCCATTTTTTAAGAATTTTATTTTTCATAAATAGGTTTACTCTTAACGTGATAAAAACCTGCTTATTTCTTATTTAATTTGCTTAGCGTGTTTTTTTTCGAAATGCTGGCTGTATCACATGTTGACTAACCAGTCCAAATAGTCCCTAAAACGGTCGTTTAAGGAACTTTATTTATATCTATCAAAACTGACTGAAATATGTTTAAAATTCAGTTCAAAAACTCATTACCAAAAACAAAGTTTTATATCAAACATCAAATACCGTTTATGGAACACTCTTAATGTACGGAAAACCAAGTTTTTCAAATAAAAAGTTCCTTAGCGTACGAAATTCGCGTTATGTTGGCGGGACCCCATCGCCATCAAGTTAAGGTTTTGAAGTACCCCCTAAACGAAAAAATTCTTTCTCTATAGGGGCACCATATCAAAAAAGAAAATTGTAAGTTTAGACACATTTTAGATACAAAATAACCGATTCCTTATACGTTAAGGGACCGGTTATTTATTTCCCTACTTTTTTAGGGAGGTTTTTCTCGTAATGGTCTTAAATGATTGATTTAAGGTTATAAACTTAAATCATAAATAAAAGATAGAGTAAAAACTATATAAGAAATAAATGTAACGAAAACAAGAAAACATATAAACTGAGCATTAGATACATATTGTTCTATTCTTTTTTTCATTTTAATTAGTATTATTTTTCAGATGTGAAGTATCAATTTGAATTTCACCTTTCCAAGATCCAATTACTTTTCCAATTCTATTTATATTTACATCTAAAGTAAGGGGCTGTTTAAAATCGTCTTTTCCTCCAGAAACTATAACAAATGTAGCAACACCTTCGGGTTTATCATTATCACGAATACCTACATCATTTAATTTTTTACCTGCTGCCATAAGTTCAAAAGGAAGACGGTCATCTGAATCATGGATAAATGATAGTCTCCCTTCATGTTTACTCTCAGGGTTTTCCTCTTGTTGCCCATTAATTTTACCATCACTTTCGAGCTCTAATCCTAATGTATCAAATTCAAATGGTACTAAACTTCCGTCAGCTTTTTCCATTCTATAATGAACTGATATACGTGAATCTGCGATATATAATTCTTTGAAATGTACAGTAATACCTTGATCTGTAATTTTTTCATCAATAGGAATATATTCACCATTCTTCATCATATCTTGTGTGACACCATTTTCATCTTGTATTCCTTCATTTACAACTTTATCATTTGTAATTGCATCAGAAAAATATGAGGCAACATTTGTAGCCGCTACTTGTACTTGTGGAATCATTGCTGTTGTGAACAGTGCTGCTGCAGCTACTGCTGTATACATGAAACGTTTTGATTTTTTACTCATGTTTGTAAAGAGTCCCTTCTTCTGTTGTTTTTTGTGATTTATATTAGAAACATTGTCTAGCTTGGAACGACTTTCAAATGTTTTCCATGCTTGTTCTATATCAATTTTGATTTCTTGTGGTGAACTTGCAGATTCTTCATCTAGCATTACGTTTTCCCATTGATTTAATTTGCTAATTTCTACCAATAAATCTTGGCATGCTTCACATGTATCTAGGTGCTTTGTGAATTCCTTTCTTATATCATGAGAAAGTTCTCCATCAATATATGTTTGAATAAATCCGATATCATAACATTTCATTTGTTATGCCTCCCCCATTTGTTTATAAATCTTGCGAAATTTCATTTTGGCTCGGACCAATAATGTTCCAATAGAAGATATTTCAATTTGAAGTATTTCTGCAATTTCTTTATATTGAAAACCAGAGAATTTCATTAGTAAAAGGGTTCGTTCTCGATCATTCATTTTATTTAGTATCGTTTGTACCTTTGTAATTTCTTCTTTTCTTATCCAATCATCGTCTAATGATGAAACATTTTGTACTTCATGGTATTGTATTTCTTTATCAATCTTCGCTTGTTGCCTTTTTTCAGATCGCAAATGGTTATAAGCTACATAAGTAGAAGATTTAATCAACCATCCAGGTATGTTTTCAATTACTTTCCAGTCGCTACGATATAATTGTAAAAACACTTCTTGTGCTAACTCTTCAGCGATAGATTGATCTTTAACAATCCATATAATCTGTTTCACAGCATAAGCATAGTACTGCTTAAATAAATCTTCAAAAGGCATATCAGAAGCATGACTTTCTTCATTTTCTATGGTTAACATGTTAGTTTAAACCTCACTTTCAATTTGATGCCTGTATTATAGAGAAACCAGAAAAACGGATTTTGTGACAGTTTTTCTGGTTATTTTTTTATTATGTACTAAAAAAAGCATTCATCTGATTAAAAGATAAATGCCAAAAGGGAAATGAAAACATAAAACTATAACTCTTGCAGTAGTTTTCTATTAATGGGGTACCGCCACATCGCTATCAAGCTAATAAAAATAAATGCAACAACAAAAATTGCATGATAAACATAAAAAATAAGTCAGATACCGATGTGGTGAGACCCCATAAAGAAAAGACACCCTAAGGTGCCTTCCTCCGACTTGAACCACTTTAATTTAATAATATGTATTGGACATTAAGTAAACACGTCCTATAAAACAGAATCATTTATTTTCAACAGATTGTTAGTGTACAAATACAAGAGAATCGAGATCGTTTGTTTGGCTAGATTAAAGCAACGCCACACCTATATGCTTGAGATGTGTTACGCCTTCTAATCAGAGAATCAGCTTTATAGAACGTGTCCACAATTTATATTTTACTACATGTAATATTTATTTTATGTAATTTTTACAAATATGTATAATTACATAAAATTTACGAGAAAAAGAGAGTATACTTTGATATTGTGTAATAAAGATAAGGCCCACCTACGGAAATAGGTGGGTTTTTTGTTGGGCATTACTATCTCATTGCACAAACGGGAATTTGCATTAAAATAATATCATATTCTTAGAGTTCTTATATTGAGAAAAAAGACACTCTTATGAGTGCCCCTTTTTTAGTAACCGAATCCGCCGCTACCGCCTCCCCAACAACTACATCCTATAATGATTAACAGGATGAATAGAACGATCAGTAAAGCAAATCCGCCACCTAACTGTTAACGCTTAAAGACTAAAGTTACCTTTAGCCCTCCAAGACTCGCTACGAGCGAATGGCTAGTTCTTACTCGACGGGAATCCCACCCGTTATATGATACGACCTAGGCTTGGCCGCATACCTGCCTCGTTAGTTAATATGAAAATGAAACCCAATGTCTTTCAGGCGAAAGTATAATCTTGGTTTGGAAATATACAACTGTTTGGACATAAAAAAGACCATCGAAATGATGGTCTTGCAGACTGTAGACAAATGCATAAAATAACGGATGAACATTTCTCTGAACACTTACTTTACTTCTTTCATAAATAGTCTAACGTTTTCAGCGATTTCTTTGAATTTGGTATGGTGTAAATAATGTGATCCATCCATGGTTACTACTTTTCCATGTACCGAGTCTTTGATCTGCCCTTCATGCAGAGGTATCCATCCTGCTACATCTTCACTATTCGCTTGTACAAAGAGAAGAAGTGGAAGATATTTAGGGAAGATTAAACCTTGAGCCCCTTTAAAATTAGACGAAATATGGTCCATCTCATTCAAGGTTGTGTCATTATACATGTTTTTATTCGAAATCATTTTCATTTGCTCTACGGTTTTTTCATCAAATGCCAGTCCAGCATAGGGGTCAGCACTGATTTTCATAGCCAATCTTAAGAGGCCTGATTTTTTGAGATATGCAAACGTTTTTAATGGGAAATTGATATCCATACCCGGTTGTGTTGCAACACTGCTATCGATTCCGACAAATGCAGTCACCTCGTTTGGATATTTGTTCACATAATCAATTCCATAAATACCTGTAATGGAGTGGCCCATGAGCATGTATCTGTTAATATTAAGCTGCTGTAGAGCTTCATGAACTTCACTTACCATATTCTCCGTGGTTCGCTCTTTTACAGTTTCATCACTTAATCCATAACCGAAAGGCTCTACCGCAACAACTTTGTAAAATGGAGATAATTCATCGATAAGAAGCTTAAAATCAAGTCCTGGAGTAGCTGTTCCATAACCAGGCAGGAGCACGATCGTTTCCTCGCCCTCGCCTTGAATTAACACATTCATGTTTTTCCCGTCTACAGATACGTGCTGCCCGTAGGGCACTATTCGTTTTTGCTCCGAATGACTACTCATCACATTTACGATATAAACAATACCTAAAAAAAGTACAATGGCTAGAACGATTGCTCCTATGATTTTAAGTAAGATGTTTCGCACTTTCTTTATTTTCATTCCACTCAGCGTTTTCTTTTCCTCTTGTTGTGTCACTGTCATCTTCTCCTGTCCTGATCTGTTTGCCTTCCTTCATGTGCCTGTAATGAAAACTTAACCAATGAAGATGTACTCACCATGACGACAATATGAACTGAATATGAACTGCCCAAAAAAATGCTACGGCTCTATATGCAAGTAAGCTTGCATATGAGTCGTAGCATAGAGAATGAATCTAACTAATCTGTTGGTGTAGTGATTGGCAAGGTGACAATGAAGGTCGTTCCTTGACCAGGTTCACTTTTCACTCGGATGTCACCTTGATGAAGCGACACGATCTGTTTAACGATAGCGAGTCCCATACCACTTCCGTCATACTTACGACTGTGGGAACGATCGGCCTTAAAAAAACGATCGAATATACGCTTCTGGTCGTCAAGGTGAATACCAATACCAGTGTCGGATATTAGGATTGTCACGTTTTTGATATCTTGTTTGATGCTTACGTTAATCACGCCGGCATCCTCGGAAAATTTGATGCTATTTCTGAGGATATTCGTCCATACCTGATTTAACAGGTCATGATCAGCCGTTACTTTAACTGTCTGTAAATCAAGCTCGAAATGTATATCGCGAGCAGACCATTGTGGCTGGAGCGCCACGATTATCCGTCGGATTTGTTCATCGAGGCTGAGTGTGACGAGCCGCAGTTGCTTTGACTGCGATTCAAGAAAACTCAGCTTTAGCAGGTTATCACTCATTTTGGACATCCTTTTCGCTTCAGCGATGATAATATCAAGATAACGGCTTCGTTCGTATTCTGAAAGGTCAACTTGCTTAAGCACTAGAGCATAACCGGATATCGAAGTGAGCGGAGACTGAACCTCGTGCGACACGTTCGTTACGAATTCCCTGCGCATCTGCTCAAGTTGCTGCAGATCGTGCATCATTTCTTCGAAGCTGCGAGCCAAAGTACCCAGCTCACTCGTTTGCTTAATATTCAACTTGACGTTGAAATCTCCAGATGCTATCCGCTTGGTCGCTTTTGTCAGCTTTTTTATCGGTCTTACCAGGAATACAGAGGCAACTAGAATCAATAAGCTTCCTGCAATCAACGAACATGTTGCAAAGACCAATGCCCACTTTGTGACAAAAGAGGCTGAAGGAGGGGCGAGCGCTTCCAAAAATATCGCTTTCGTTCCCATTTCCGTTTTCAACGGCAACCCTAAGAGGACCGTGGCAATACCATTAGGAGTGTCCTGAACAACACCTCCATCTAATACTTTCTTTAGTTGCTCCATCGTCACAGGCGCAGGTTTGTGTCCGTGAAGTTTACCATAAGACTTGAACTGACCCGTTGCTTCGTAAATTCGAATATAATAAGAATCGAGCTGCTTCATTTCACTTACGAACAAGTCCGCTTCACGTAACGGAAAGGTCTTGTAAATCCGGACGATGTCTTGGCCAAAGTTACGTAAGTTGATTTGAGCGTTTTCGTTCAATTTATCTTCGAATATCCAAGTTGACACCAAAAAAGAAATGATCGTGCCCCCGATGATGGAGACTAAAAATGTCAGGACAACACGTATATATAAGGATCTGATCATTCATAAACCTCAAGCCGATACCCAAGCCCGCGCACCGTTTCGATCCGAAAATCGTGTGTTGTCGCGAACCGTTCACGCAGCCGTTTAATATGTACGTCTACCGTTCGATCATCTCCGGCGTAATCGATACCCCAAATCTGATCGATCAACTGCACGCGCGTATAGACTTGTCCGGGTGTTCCAGCGAGCTTATACAGCAATTCGAACTCCTTTAGCGGCAACGTAAGCGACTCCGTCCCTTTCATCACCTTATAGGTCTGTCGATCAAGGATGACGTTCCCTAAATGGATCGTCTGCGTGGAGCCAATCTTGTATCGTTTGAGTAGTGCCCTAACACGAACCGTCAACTCTAACGGATCGAATGGTTTGGTTAAATAATCGTCCGTCCCAAGTTCGAAACCTTTCACTTTCTCCCATGTTTCTCCTCTCGCAGTCAGCATAAGTAAAGGTAGATCAGGATTGGCTCTTCGGAGCTCCTTGCTTAACGTCCAACCATCCATAATCGGCATCATAATGTCAAGTACGACAAGATCGACATTCGTTGAGATGTAGACGGCCAGTGCTTCCTTGCCGTCCGCTGCTTCAGCTGTTGCGAATCCGTCGTTGCGTAGAAATAAACAGACGAGTTCGCGAATGTTCGCATCGTCGTCAGCAACTAGTATAGTAGGCATCGGTTCCCTCTTTTCCCTGTTTTCCACCGCATTATTTCAAGCAATCATTATACTATAAATTAACACGTATGTTGATTAACCAAAGTAATACAGTTTCTTGATTTATCGACCTGTAGAATTCAAGTGTTTCTTTCAAACTAATTTGCCACTCAATTGACAAGGCTTCACAAAGAAACAGGCGTGTGAAACCTGCAAATGACAAGCGTTTATTTTGTCTTTTGGCCTTGTGCACGAAGAAATTTCAGCAAAGCATAGGCAATTATAGCTGTGAATAACTGATTGAACAACGCATTGGATGTTGTGCCAAACAATACGGGAACGTTCAAATTCAGCTAAATCCAGCGGAAAAATGATTCAATTGCCCAGCGCGATTTGTACATGGCGGCGATTCCTTCGGACAGATAGATTGATAGAACATATATTCCCCAAACTACTCCAGTAATTACACCATCTGAAATAACACGTCCCATACCCACTAATTATTTTTCATCAAATGCGTATGGCGTATCAACTTTGATTGCACATTCGTTCCAAATCATTACTTGTTAATTTAAGTGAATTCCATCATAAAGATTCATATAGGTTTAGTAATTAGTCAAAGTTATTAGGGTGTTCTGTCATATAATTTATATATTACTATATAATTACCTCCTGATTTTTGTATATTATAGTTCTACATCGACACATAATATATAACTTTTTCTCATTGCTTATTGAACTAATCTGCTCCGTTCAAGAAGAACCCTATCAGTTTAAATAACTCAGATTTTGGCAAAATTAAATTGATTCAAATGATACCCACCTTTTAGTAATCTCAGAAAATTTCTTAGTCGCGAGTGAGGTTGGTTTTCTTATAGCTAATCCAATAGTTCGATAGCTATCACTTTCAAGTGGAATGGCTGCAAAAGAAATTTTTGATGTCGGTATAATCATTTCTGGCAATATACTAATTCCTAGATTATTCTCCACCATGGAGATCACTGAGTATTCATTCATATTTTCGAATCGAATATTGGGGCTAACTTTATTCTCCCTAAATATTTTTTGAATATCATCATAACACTGATATGTTGGCATAATAAAAGGTACATTTTCTATTTGTTGCATTGATACTTGGTTTTCCTTACATAATGGGGATTGGTTAGATACAACACATAAAAGTCGATCCCTCTTCAATTGTACGATTTCAAAGGATTTTTCAAATGATTCAAAGTAAGTATCATTATTAATAAATCCACAATCTAATCTCCCGTTTTGTAACCAATTCTCAACCTCAGCATAGTTTCCTTCCAGTAATTCGATTTCAATATTTGGAAACTTTTCCTCCATTTTTTTAAGAATACCAGGAATCCAGTTTTTAGAAATACTCGAAAAAACCCCCACTCTTACTGTTCCTTTTTGGAACCCATTGATAGCGGCTACTTCCTGCTTCAGCATGTTGTTATAGTATAAAATTTTCCGAACGGTAATTAAAAGCTCCTCTGCATTTTTGGTCAATGTTAAAGTAGAGTGATTACGAATAAATAAAGGAAAGGAAAACTCTTTTTCCAAACTGCTAATTGCATGACTTACAGCAGATTGGGTGAAACCTAAAACTTCTGCAGCTTTTGTAAAACTATTGAGTTCTGCCACTTTGTTAAATATTTCATATTTTGTTAAAGTCACTATGGTCCTCCTCATGAATTTTATTCATGTCTCCATTATATTTCTTCGTTTTATTTAATGCCATTACCAACATACAATAAGTGCATGCTCTATTATATGACCCTTGACAAGGGATGTATTTTTTATGGAAGGATGAAGTGAAATGCAAAAAATTTTAGTTACAGGTGCTGCAGGTAAGATTGGCCAAGATGTTACAAGATTCCTAGATAAGCAAGGGAATTACCAGTTACGGCTAGCAGATATTAACTTATCTGCTTTAGAAACTTTTAAAGATACAAATCATGAAATCATATATTTAGATGTTTCTGATTTAGCTGCTTGTCAAGAATTTACGAAAGGTATAGATATAGTTATACACTTGGCAGGTAATCCTTCGCCAAATGCTGATTTTTATGGCTCTTTATTAGAAAATCATATAAAGGGAACCTATAATATTTTTAGAGCTGCTAGTGATAATAATGTATCCAAAGTGATAGTTGCTTCCAGTGCTCAAACAATTGAAGGCTATCCTTTGGATTATCAACCACATGCTTATTCACCCACGAGACCCAAAAATATGTACGGGGTAAGTAAGTGTTTTGCAGAGGCTGTTGCTTCTTATTTTGCTTATGAAGAAGGGTTACAAAGTCTTGCTATTCGTATAGGTGCATATGATGATTATAATCCATATGGTAAACCACTAACAGCTAGAGATATGAGTGCATACTTAAGCCCAGAAGATTTTATGGACCTTCTCTTAAAGTCGATGACGGCAAAGAACTTACCTCCATTTTCAATTTTACATGGTGTATCTAACAACAGGTTTAAACGAATTGATATTGAAGGAACAAGAAAGTTAGTTGGTTATAGCCCAAGTTCTGATGCTTTTGTACTAAGTGGTATTAAGTTCTTTGATTCTTGATAAAGGCATATCTAGAAAAGAGATTATATTATAGTAGGCGCTACCATGATCTGGTTGGCGTCTTGTTTGTTGTTAAGGAAAGATAACAAAACAAAAATTCCTTAATCACAAGGCTTTAAAAGTAACCTATCCATAGTGATATTAAAGTTACTACTAACAGGGCAAGAAGAAATGTGATATTTCGAATCCACTTTTGTATATCATCAAAATACCGCTTTATAAATGCAACGTTGATATAAAACATGAGAAATACAACAAAGAAGGTAAAGTTACCAAATTTATCATTCAATTTTTCATTAGTAAATGTGCTTACATGAAGGAATAGTAAAGTAAAAGTTACTAAGAATAACTCAAATAGCCTTTTTTTGCTCACGCCACCACCACTCTACAGTAATTTCCTTTCGTTTTATTTTATCTGAACGTAGTGTGTAGCAGACTATGAATATTATACTTATGTAAAAAAGGCTAACAATTTAAGATTGTTAGCCTTAATCGCGCCTTTTAAAAGAATAACTCAATACAACAAATGACTGATTCTTCAACTTGCAATATATTCTCCTTTAATTACAAAAAACGAACCTCGAATTGTTCCAGCAAGTTTAGACTTCTGTCTAGCAAACTTAAACTTCTCTACTAACTCCGTTGGTATCTCCATTCCCTCAGAAAGCTTAAATCCAACAGCCCGCTTCTTTGGGTTATCCAGCGTATACATGACGTTGACTGCAAGACCATCCTCATAGAAGACATAGGCAAATTTAATATTTTCCACTTGAAAACACGATGTTTCTAAAGGTTTTGCCGCAAACTCAATATCACGTTCTTCTTTCAAAATGCGGTTCACATAATCAAGAGTCTTCTCGCTTTCACTAGCTGGTACAACCGTAAATTCATGCTTGTATTTATTCATAAAGTAACGTGCTTCATGGGCACGT
Source organism: Bacillus sp. AC266 (assembly GCF_979253805.1). NCBI lineage: Bacteria > Bacillati > Bacillota > Bacilli > Caryophanales > Bacillaceae > Bacillus > Bacillus sp. AC266. The sequence goes on along the minus strand of NZ_CEEDEC010000001.1, from coordinate 93,469 downwards.
AAACCAGCAAGTGCTTCTGCTACAGGTGAAGACTCCATGCCAGCTGTAGTTACGTTTTTAAAATCAACTATATTGGACAATTCCATCTCTCCTTTTAACACTTTACTTCCTAACAACTGGAATCCATATTTCACCAAATACTAAGCCGTTTCGCTGCCCCATCTCAACTGTTGTATTTGGCCCACCAACATAGGAAAAATCTTTTACTTCTGCTAATGCTTGACCAAATGCAATACCAGTAAGCTTATTACTTAGCTCCTCAGCTGTATCGCCTTCCCCTTTAACTACTAGGTATTCTCCCCTCGGAAACTGGATAACTCTAGATTCTTCTTGTATCGTTGCCTCTGTCATAACACCAGCGTAATACATCATCTTGTTATTCACCGCTTCACTCACAGAAAAAATGTAATCATTTGTAGCTAAAGCTTTTAAAGTGTCCAACCTTCCATCTTGTTCGACAGCCAGCCAAAAGTCTGCCTTTTCCTTGTTTATGCCCGCAAAGTCTGTATAGTGGCTCTTAAGTTCAGTTCCAATACCTAACACGATAAAGCTATCTTTTTCTTCTATTGTATAATTTTTCATATTTAAAACCTTCCTCACTTTTAAATTGATCAAGCGATTTATCTTTTCACTTGATGAGTTTATAATATCTTTAAATCATGTCAAAAAATGATACTGTTTAGGAGACCAACATGAAAAAAGTTGAACGGATTAATACGATCATGCGCTATATTAACAACCGCTCCCACTTTACAATTTCTGAAATCATACGAGAATTTAACATCTCACGATCGACAGCTATTAGAGACATTAGAGAAATTGAAGCCATGGGGATGCCGCTCGTCGCTGAAGTTGGCAGGGATGGAGGATATTTTGTCATGCATAACTCTATCTTGCCCGTTGTTCGCTTTACTGATAATGAGGTCAAAGCTCTTTTTATTGCCTTTATGGCCACAAGAAATCAACAACTTCCCTATCTAAAGAGTCGTCAGTCTTTAGCCGAAAAATTACTAGGACTCATCTCAGAAATCCAGCAGGATGACCTTGTTCTTTTAAATCAAATCTTTCTTTTTGAAGGGACTAACCCTCATAATCCTGACCTACTTGAGCTTTCTGACCTCCCCCATCCTATGTTAGAAAAACTCATCCAAATCCTTCTTTTGGATAGCCATTTATTGATTACCGTAAAAGAAGAGGAAGAAACCAAGTTTTATCCAATTTATCTACTACACCTTTATCAAGAAAAAAGCCATTGGATAATTGAAGGCTTTGACATAAAAGAAGAAAAAAAGAAGATGTTTCTTGTCGATCATCTCATTAATGTCGAACCCTATACGACGAAAAATAGATTAAGTAAGAAAAAAATTTCAGAAAAACTAAGTAAGAAGGACGAAGCAATCAACCTTGTACTTGAACTTGGTCCAAAAGCGATTACCCAGTTCAAAAAATACCATCCTATAAAAATTTCTATTTCCTATACAAATCCTTACCAATCCACAGCCATTCTAAAAACTTTTATCAATGTTAACAATCTCGATGAATTGATAGAAATAACAAATTGGCTACTTTTCCTAGGTAAAGATATCAAAATCAGGGAAGTTCCTGAAGAAGTGTTAGAAGGTTTAAAAGAGAGATTATGTTTATACTGCCCATAAGCAGTGGTCAGTTAAACCCAAAATAATATTGAGTTTGACTAGATGCCAGTTACCTCTATTTAAATACCTAGTAAAAACATTTTATTCGCTACCGCTACTTGAAACGCTCTTCTAAGAATAACGCCAACACAAAAAAAGACATGAACTAATCTTTGTTCATGTCTTTTCATATTAGAGTTTAACCCTCATTAAATTACTTGTTCTAAATTCGAATTTGGATTTATCTTCTCCATAATCTCTTTCATTCATTTTTCATATCCCGCTATTTTAGCACTTGAACTAACAATAGCGAATTAGAATAATGACTTAATACTTGCTAGGACAGTAAGTATACCTACAATAATGACAAACACATTGCTCATTTTCCCTCTGTATTTAGCCAGTACTGGTACTTTACGAATCGCATACATTGGTAATAGACATAAGATCGCAGCAACTAATGGACCGCTAAGAGCATCAATGATTCCAAGAATACTTGGATTTGCATAAGCAACATACCAGCATGTTAATACGACAAAAGTAAGAATCATTGTCTGAACTGTTTTTTCTCCTATATCTTTCCCGCGTTTTTTACCGGACTTCATAATCATGTCACGCATTACCTCATACGCTCCTACATAATGGCCAAGGAAAGACTTTGTAATAGCCACAAAAGCAATGATAGGAGCTGCAATAGTGATTACAGGCGAATTAAGCTCATTAGCAAGATATGATAGGATTGACAAGTTCTGTTCTTTTGCCATCTTAAGATCATCTGGAGTCAAACTTAAAGTACTGCTCCAAACAAAGAACATAACAACAGCGAATGTCATGATATAGCAAACTTTTTGTATTTGAGCACACTTGGCATCAGTAGCTTCTATTCCATACGTAGCTCTCTGTTTCATAACGAATGACGAAATCATAGGAGAATGATTGAACGAGAATACGATGATTGGTAGTATCATCAATATCACTCCAAAATACCCTGTTCCTGTTGAAGCAGTAGACGCACTTGAGAAACTAAGCATTGACGTATTCCACTGTGGAATTAAAGATATTGAGATAAACAGTAAAGAAGCTATGAAAGGATATACTAGCATGCTCATTATCTTTACAGTGATATCTTGACCGAAATTTAGTATAGCGATAAGACCGAGTACTAATACAAGTGATAAAATGGCCCTTGGAGGCTCCGGCATGTGCAATTGATGCACGATAAAACTACTTGCAGTATTTGTAAGTGCAACCGAATACATCAGTACGATCGTATAAATTGAGACGAAATATACTATGTTAAAAATTATACTTGCCTTATTGCCAAAATACTCTCTTATTGTGCCTGTAATCCCCTCATCAGCAGAATTGGAAGCGTATATCATTTTAGCAAGTGCCCTATGTGAGTAATACATAACAGGAAATGCAAGTATCGTAATTAACAGTAATGATAATAAACCACCTGAACCGGCATTAATAGGTAAAAAGAGTACTCCTGCTCCAATTGCTGTTCCAAAAAGGCTCAATGCCCAGGTAGTATCTTGTTTATGCCACTTTTTAGGATCTGGATATTTCTCATTTTTCACTGCAGTGTTTTCAGCTTGAAATTCTATTTTTTTTGCAGTATTCCCATTCATATAATAAATCCCCCTTGTATCCTATTCTTACGTCTCTTTTTAGGCTTAAGAATATAGACCATTCTTAAAAAATGAACCGCTTACTAGATGCGCCATATTGTAAACGATTCCACCTAAAGCTGTCTCTCTTAATGTGCGAGGCATTTATCCTCCAACCCTATACTTACCATTGATGATATTGTTTACACCAGCTAATACGATGTCCGCTGCTGCTAAACTATTTTGAAGAAATTCCCCTTCTGGTCACACACCTTTCTGTAAGTAATCGTTTCAGTCTGTCCAATTTTAAAATGTTTGATATTTTCTTCGTAGGTAATCGGTTACCTCTCGACGCCCTCATTATAACGTTTATATTTGCGAGTCTAATATTTTTTTATTTTTAGAAAGACAGAATAAACAGAATTATGAATAGATAATAAATTACAATTGGTATGTAGCAATTGTGTCTATTTTTTGAAGCTGTATTAGTTAATAGAAAAGTAAACATAATACAGAGTTCCTTTCGTTAACACATTGATTATATTAGGAACTCGTTATAAAGATACTTATATTTCCCTTTGCTTTCACATCTTATCTTTGACATGAAGCTGTTGTAATAAATAATACACATTGATGTAAAGGAATAAATTTAGAAAACATAAAATTATTTTCATGAATTTTTATTACATATAACGAATTAACATTCATTTTTCAGAAAAGAAGAACTTTTCCAAAGGAGCCTACGCACCTTATATAATGGTTATCATGTTAAGCCTGTTAAAAGAATTACACCATAAGTTTCCATTTACTATATGTAATATTTATTAAGTGTAGTTTTTTCTAAATATGCATAATTACATACTTAGAAAAAGAGAGTATACTTTCGAATTGTGTAATAAAGATATAGCCCACCTACGGAAACAGGTGGGCTTTTCATGTATAAAAATTGCATTTATTATATGGCAATTAGAATTGAGGGCAAAATATTATCTCTTCCCTTTTAACTCTCTCAGTCTGCTTTTTCTCAACGTCTGAGCCTACTTACGTACCAACTGCATAACCAGTAAGAATACTAACAATTATAGCAATAACTAAGATTAATGTGATTTAAATCCATTTTCCCATATATATATTATTCCAGAAGATTTAGTTGCCATTAACTGGTGGTGTTACCCTAACTGACGTTTAAATGCTTTGCCGGCGAAGAAGTAAGCGATAACCATAATGCCCACACACCAAGCAAGTGCAATCCAAATATCGTTGCCAACAGCCTCTTCATATAAGAGGGCACGAATCGCATTCACGATTGAAGTCACAGGCTGGTTTTCAGCGAACGCACGAACAATTTTTGGCATAGTTTCGGTAGGAACAAAGGCCGAACTAATAAAGGGCAGAAAAATTAGTGGGTACGAGTAGGCTGTCGCCCCTTCCATAGACTTCGCTGTCAACCCAGGAATGATAGCCAGCCATGTCAGCGCCAGCGTAAACATCCCGAGTATTCCAGCTACCGCGAGCCAATCCAGAATATTAGCACTGGAACGGAAGCCCATTAAGAGCGCAACAAGGATAACCACCACGATAGTAAGCACATTAGCAACAAGTGATGTTAATACGTGAGCCCATAATACCGACGAACGCTTGATAGGCATAGTAATGAAACGTGCCATCAGCCCGCTCTTTACATCCGTAAACAACCGTACGGAAGTGTAAGCGACACCGGATGCGATAGCCATCAGCAAGATTCCCGGCAATAAATAATTGACGTAGTTATCCGTTCCTGTCTTTATGGCGCCGCCAAATACGTAGACAAACAACAGCATCATCATAATCGGCGTAATCGCTACCGTAATAATTGTATCTGGACTGCGCATGATGTTGCGCATTAAGCGCCCTAATAATACCCCTGTTTTACTCTTCATTTACATCTCCTCCTTTTTGCCAATGATCGCAAGGAAAATTTCTTCCAATGTCGGCTGCTTTTCGATATACTCCACTTTTGTTGGCGGGAACATCTCTTTAAGTTCTGTAAGAGTACCAGTCTTAATAATTTTTCCGCCATGCAAGATAGCGATACGGTCCGCCAGTTGTTCGGCTTCCTCGAGGTACTGGGTCGTGAGCAAGATGGTTGTGCCGCCGCCGGCAAGTTCCTTGACGGTATCCCACACTTCAATACGCGCTTCGGGGTCAAGCCCTGTCGTCGGTTCATCGAGAAAAATGACTGCTGGCGTCCCAATCAAGCTCATGGCGATATCAAGCCGGCGCTTCATCCCACCTGAGTACTGGTCTGCCCTCTGGTTGGCTGCATCAGTCAGGCTGAATCTTGCAAGCAAATTATCAGCGACTTGAGCAGGACTAGAAACTCCACGCAAATTGGCAATCATTATCAAGTTCTCTCTCCCCGTGAGCATACCGTCTAAAGCTGCAAACTGCCCTGTCAGACTGATACTTTGACGAACATGATCCGGTTGACGCTGAACGTCAAAACCACAAATACCTACTTCGCCGCCATCTTGCTTCATCAGCGTCGAGAGGATATTGACTATCGTCGTCTTGCCCGCTCCATTTGAGCCCAGCAGTGCGAAAATGGAGCCACGCTGCACTTCAAAATCTACCCCTTTTAACACTTCCTTATCTTTAAAGGATTTTTTTAATCCTTTTACAGAAATCGCTGTATTGGTCATGCTTTTTTCCTCCTTAAAAAATGTTTTGTAAAGATAGACTGCCTACACCCTCTATTTAGTATTACTGATAATCTGTATTACTTAGTACTGATTTAAAAATATAACTGAATAGCAATGGCGTCAATTCACATTTGTAACCAGCTAATCAGTCGGTATTACCTGTTGCATTTATTTTTTTCTCAATTGCTTCATGATACTTTCATTCAAATCTTCACGATACTTGGAAACATAAGTTTTAGCGTTTGCCACTAGTTCGTCAGCAAAGGATGCCACGTCCTCCCCAGTGATTTCTAGCACTTGTCTGCCTTCCGCCGCACCGGCTTCAAACAAATCGATTAGTTCATACTGTATGTGTAGCATATCCATCCCGTTACCAGCTGAGAAATTCCACATGTAGTTTTGAATTTTCTTAAACACAAACTGATAGTCCTCTGGCAGAGCTCCAACCCGTGCCATCATCATTTTGTACTCTTTTTTATCACCAATTAATTTTTTGAACATTTCCAACATATTATTTTTCCTCCTTTTTTATAAAGCAGAACAAGAAACTCCCAAAATATCGGCCGAATATTTAATCTTATGAGGCTAGTTTGACTTCAAGACGTTAATTTTTGATGATACAAAATCCCATTTTCTCCAAAATAATTCAAGCTCCTGACGGCCATCCTCATTTAGTGAATAAAACTTGCGAGGCGGCCCCATGTCTGACGGTTTCTTTTCAATATTCACAAGTTTTTTCTTCTCTAATCGCACAAGGATGGTATAGACCGTTCCTTCCACGACTTCAGTAAACCCAAGCTCATTCAGGTGGCGGGTAATCTCATAGCCATAAGTTTCACGGCGGCTAATGATTTCCAGAACACATCCTTCCAGCGAACCTTTCAGCATTTCAGTTAAATTTTCCATATTCTGATCCTCCTTTACCCCCTATTCTGTCTGACTTATATTCAGTATCACAGAGTACTAAGGCTAATTTTTACTGAATAGCTTTTGAGAAACCTCACTATTCAGTATTACTTATTACAACTACATTGTACGACTAAGTAGATGTAGTGTCAACTCGATTTTTAAATTTTTTCTTAAATCCGCTTTTGCCTATTGGATACTGAATATATTTTTAAAAAATACGCTATTCAGTATTACTCATTACCACTACATTGTATGACTATGTAGATAGAATGTCAACTCGATTTTTAAATTTTTTCTTAAATCCGCTATTATCTATTGGATACTGCCTATTTTCTTCTTAAGAAATCTCACCACATACCTATCCAGCTAAGAAAAGGAAATACCCAAAACAAAAATTCCGCATTTTTATTTTGGGCGTTATAATATTCCGAAGTTAATGAATGTGGATAGCTCTCCTTATTAAAAAGACGGATCATTTTTTTGTTCTTCTACTAATGCACCTGTGCATCTAATACATGAGCTTGCGAATACATACAAACTCTTTATAAAGTCAACTCTACATATAGGACATCCTTTTTGTTACGATAACATCATATTCATGTCTTCTGCTGCGGTTGTAATTAGTTTTAAACCGAATGTCTCTTGTAATACATCAAGCACACCAGGTGAAATAAATTCAGGTGCCTTTGGACCAATGCGAATATCTTGAATACCAAGACTAAATAGCCCAAGTAAAATGGCAACCGCTTTTTGTTCAAACCATGATAGAACAATACTCACTGGCAATTCATTCACTTCACATTGAAAAGCATCAGCTAAAGCGGCCGCTATTTTCACTGTAGAAATTGAATTATTACATTGTCCTAAGTCAATGTAACGTGGAATCTCCGTACCGGGCACAACACCATAACTCACATCATTAAAACGGAATTTCCCGCAAGAAGTTGTTAAAATAACCGTTTCTGGCGGAAGTGACGTTGCTAATTCACGATAATATTCTCCGCCTTTTCCCGGAGCATCACAACCTGCGATGACAAAGAAACGCTTAATCTTTCCTTCTTTTACTGCATTAATAATTTCCGGAGCTAATGATAATACTGTATTATGATGAAACCCTGTTACTAACTGCTCATCCGACTCCATATGTACTTCTGGAAGTTCAAGCGCTTTTTGAATCAATGGTGCAAAATCATCATTTTCAATTTTTTGTACACCCTCTAAACCTGCAATATCATATGAAAAGAATCGATCAGAGTATGATCCTTTAATTGGCATAACACAGTTCGTTGTAGCTAATATGGCACCTGTAAATTTTTCGAAAAGGCGTCGTTGATCATACCATGCCTTACCGATGTTTCCTTTTAAATGTTTATATTTTTTCAGTTGTGGATATCCGTGTGCTGGTAGCATTTCAGAATGCGTATAAATGTTAATTTCTTTTCCTTCTGTTTGCTTTAATAACTCTTCTAATGCAAATAAATTATGACCAGTAACTACAATTGCCTTACCTTCTACATGGTTCTGCGTAATTTGAACAGGCTCCGGAACACCAAAGTGATTCGTATGTGCCTCATCTAATAACTCCATTACTCGTAAAGCCGATTTCCCTACTTTCATAGCCATATCAATATGTTCTTGTTCATTAAAGTTAGAATTTGTTAATGTCATATATAGCGCTTCTTGAGTTGTAGCATCTACAAATGCATCTGTATACCCTAGCTGCGCAGCATGCGTACGATAAGCAGCTATTCCTTTTAATCCAAACACAATCGTATCTTGTAAACTTGCAATTGTTTCATTCTTACCACAAACACCCATCACTTTACATCCGCCTGTTGGCGTTTGTTCACATTGATAACAAAACATATCATCCCACCCTCTCCCAATCATTCATTACAAATCAAGCATAATACCCATTAGGAAAAAAGGATGTGATATCAATCACAATAATATATATAAATTTGTGACAGTTCATATTGTTGACATAATATTTTTACTGACACTAAAAAACATACAGAAAAATGGACACCTTTGTTGATGCCTTCAAATAGCTAGATAATTGATTTAGAGAACTATTAGCAACTAATAAGCATACAAAAACACTATTCTTTCTATCATTCAACAGAAAGAATAGCGTTTTTTCATTTTGAAGAACTATCAATTTTTTGATTAAAAATTTTATAGGAAACCTCTTTATTTACAATACATTTACACCATCTTAACATTTTTTACATTATTTATATGATATATTTATATAGAAACTACTTAAGAAATTTCATGTACATTGTTATCTTTATGATCTCTTATTTAATTGATAAGAGGTCATGTTATATTTTTATAACAGGGGTGAATTAGGATGACTGAAACATTAAAGACACTTATAATACTTGATGTTACTTACGTTGTTATAGCAATTATGACGGTACTGGTATTTGTATACTTGGAATTAAAATCTCAGTAACTTATGCAGGCGTAATTGATAGCTTCGCATTTAAATATAGCTAGAAGAAAGCGAGGAGGAAATTGTTTCTCCTCGCTTTTATATTCCCACAGTTTCTTATTTCAACAAATCCAATGTATGTAAAAGTAATCCTCTGTCCCCTACTTCTCCATGACCAGGCACTACTAAGTTCATATTTCCATATCGGTTCAACACATTCTCAATCGATATCGACCATTCATTTACATATGCATCAGCAACATTCCCTAAATCTTTAGCTTCCGCAGATTTCACTAAACAGCCTCCAGCTAAAATGTTGTATTGCGGTAACCATACGACAATATTATCTTCTGTATGCCCTTTCCCTGGATAGAACGTTTCTACTTTTATATTTCCAAACTTCAAATTTGTAATTGTTTGTAAGTCTCCAAGTGGCTCCTCATATCCATTTTTCTTTGCTAGTTCCGCAGTTAATGCTGTACTATGCGCTTTAATGCCTCTTTCTTTCAACATTTTTATCCCGCCAATTCGATCAGCATGCGCATGTGTAATAATGACATCCGTTACGCGCTTCTGAAATTTCTTTTCTACCATCTCTATTAGTTCCTTCGTTAACTTATCATCCCAAGAAGAATCGACAAGCACTAACCCTTTAGAAGTGTTAAGAACTAGACCGTTCGATGGAACTGCTACTCCATTAAAATAACCTAACTCAGTATGAACCCATACATTTTTGTTTAACTGAGAAATTGAAATAGTTCCTGTCTCATTCTTTATTACTTTTTGCTCTAGCTTTTGTTCCGCTTTCACAGAAGAAATTGTGCTAACAAATTGAATTGTTCCTAGTAAACTAACACATACCCCTACTTTTAATAATATATTCTTTTTCATTTTCTCCACCCTTTCTTTCAAACTAAATAGTTATTTCCTATATTAGACAATTCATCTCAAATGTTTGTTCCATCTTTTTTTACATATTTTTCATACCATTAATAAAAAGCGCACAAAATTTTGTGCGCTTTTTAACCTTCCTTTTACCATTCACGTTTTTTATTAATCATCATTTTTTCTTCAAACGCCTTCTCTAAATCAATTTCTAACTTGTTTGCTAAATCACATACATTCCAAATTACATCAAACATTTCTAAACCAATCTCTCTTTTCGAATCTTGTATTTTATCACGCTTTAATATACCTTCCGCTAATTCACCTAATTCCGCCATCACATACATCGTACGCTCTTCAATTGTTGTATCTTGAAATCCTTTTTCTTTACTGAAATTTAATACATATCTCTGGAATTCCACAATATTCATACTTAATCTCCCCTCATCACAAATACTCCATTTTTCTATTACACTTAAAATCAAAAATGTATTTTGTTAAATTATAACATTCATACTATAATTTATTTATAGCCCTTTAACGGAGGTGCTTTTAATGACTCTCTTCGCTTCCCCATCATTATTCATACTAGCAATCATTTCATTTGCATTAGCTTATTTCATCGGAGTAAAACAATACACTTGGCTCTTATCAGGATTCAATGAACGCCGTGTGCCTGATAAAGTTAATATTCTATCTTTAAAAGAAAGGAGTCACTATGAACTTAAAAAGTAACAATATATATGAGAAAATGAACCAATATTCTGTTGCAGGGTTAAGCTTTGCCGTTATACGTGACGGTAAACTTGATGAAGCCACTGCTTTCGGAACACTTGAATCTGGAACAACTAGAACTGTCACTACGGATTCCATATTCAATTCTTGTTCTATTAGCAAATTCATCACTTCAATGCTTGTACTAACGTTATCAGATCAAGGAATCGTATATTTAGATGAAGACGTAAATGATAGACTCACATCTTGGAACATCCCTACCAATCTATTTACTTCACAGAAAAAAGTCACGCTGCGAAACTTATTAAGTCACCAATCTGGAATTATTGATCCTCCCAATAGTTTTGAACATTATAAGCTAGTGCAAGGAATACCTAAAATCCCTGAACTTCTTGCTGGTAAAACATTATATTGCCCAGTACCTATAGAAGTAACTTATGCACCAGAAAGCCAATTCCACTACTCTGACGCAAATTTTTGTATTATCGAACAACTACTTGAAGATATTACTGGAAAATCGTTCAACCTTTTACTTGAAGAATATATCTTTCAACCACTTCAACTGAAGAATAGTACGGTATTCCCTACTGAAGATATAAATAAATTAGATACATTTGCTTGTGGACATAATAAAGATGGCACCGTTACAAATGAGAAGTATCCATTTTATCCATTCGCAGCTGCTTCAGGCATTTGGACAACACCAACTGACTTATCAACTTTAATACTCGGACTCATTCATTCCTTACAGGGAAATAGCAAACTGGAACTTTCTCAAAAAACAGTACAAGATATGATTTCTCCTCAAGGATGCACCAAATGGACTGGGTTAGGTGTTTTTCTAGAGTATTCTAATGAAGACTTACAAATTCATTCACTTGGCTGGGGTGTTGGATTTCAATGTATGATGGTATGTAATCCATACCGAGGTAATGGCGCTGTTATTATGACGAACTCGGATTTAGGTGTTCATCAAAAGGATGGGATTATTGGTGAGATTTTAAAAATGTTATCCTTATAATTAACGAAGTAAAACAAAGAAAGAAGCTGATTCTCCCAGCTTCTTTCTTTATATAACATTTTTCACCACAATTTTAATATGTTCTGGTGCGATAATTTCCGTTATACTTTCCTGGAAATCTTCATGCAGCAGTTCTTCAATATGTTCTAACTGCACTTCGACATGTGTGCATTCTAAATTATGTATGTTTAATAGTGCATAATGATCTTTCTTCTTAATTACTAAATATTGATTTTCTTCTGTTATGAGTACAGAACCTAATCGTATTCCTAGTAGACGTTGATCATCAAACTTCACAATTTTTTCCCCTTTCCAACTACGAATGTAATTACTATACAAAAAACCTAATTTAAGGAAAAGAATCTTATATAGACTATATCATAATTTACTAAAATATAAATATCATATTTTCTTTCAATAGAAATCCCCGTTTTTTTATATATTTCGATACAAAAAACTTTCTCAACAAAAAAATTATAATTTTCAGTTTTTTATTTCATGAAAATCTATTATACTAAAGCTAATAAACGTTTGAAATGTTTGACCTCTCCTAATTCATGTACATATGGATGATCAGTAGCTGTTGCTACTGATCTATTTTTTGATTTCAGAAAGCAAATACACCGCATCCTTTCCTACACCACAAATAAGCGCAGAACCCCTTTGAGATTGCCACGGCAGTCCAATATAATACAATCCTCTTACTGGACTCATTCCCTTTGTATGATTAGGAAATCCATTCATACTCACTGCCTTTTCTATTTCAATCCATTTATAATCTTGAACAAAACCAGTTGACCATATAATACTTTGTGCACTATACGTGCCACCATTCTGAAACATAATATTATTTCCTGATGCACTTACCACTTTTCCCTGTAGTTTTATTGCTCCACTACGAATAAGTTCCTTACCTTCAAAACCAAAAATGGGATCCTTTCGCTTCTGAAACCACCTTCCTCTCTTTGTATGTATTTCGGCATACAATAAACCCATTTTTTCTAACCAATTAAAAATGCTTTTTCTAAAAAGATATAACGGTAAAAAGGTTAACGGATGACTTATAGACATTGTAACTTCATGAGTTTTTGCAAGTTCTACTGCTATTTGCATGCCTGAATTCCCACCACCTACTACAAGTACTTTTCCCTTTGGAATTTGTAATGGTGATTTATATTGGGATGAATGTATTTGAAAAATATGTGATGAAAGATGTTGTGAAAATGAGGGGATGAATGGTTGCTGAAAACCACCTGATGCGATAATAACTTTTTTCGATTGTAAAATTTCTGTAGGAGTGTGTAATTCAAATATTTCTTTCTCTTTTCTTATTTTTAAAACTTGAGTCTGTAATTGTACCGGCAATTGAAAATACCTTGCATATTCTTCTAAATAAATTGCAATTTCATCTTTACATGGAAATCCACTCCCTTCTCCTTTTAATATCATACCTGGTAAACTACTATATTCCCTTGGTGTGAAGAGCTGCAAAGAATCATAGCGGTCTCTCCAAGAATCGCCAATTCGGTTTCCCGCCTCAAGTAATAAGAAACTATATCCTTCCTGCTTCAAGTAGTATCCCATTGTTAATCCAGCTTGACCAGCTCCAACGATAATTATATCTTTCACTCCAATTCCTCCTTCTCACAAACACATGAATACATGTTCATATGTTCATGCGTTTCCATAATCATAACATTTTATTTTTTTATAATTCAATATCTATCCAAAATAAAAAAGAGCAGTTCACTATAAAGTAAACTCCCCTTAATATGTATCATCTCGTTACTCATTAATATTTCAATTGTCCCCAAAGGATCTAACGGCCCATACACACTATCACCTAAATTTATTATCATTTCGAATATCTTTTAATACCGCCTTTAAAGCGTGACTATTCCCATGAACATCTGAAATCATCGCTATTTTTCTCTTCATTGTAACCCCTACTTTGATAAATTATTTATAACACCTCAATTTCTAAACCCGTTCCTCATAAAATGTTATTCTATTTAAAAATGGATCAATCACAGTTAATTCAATTGTATCCCAAGGTGTTCTCTCTATATCAGGTTTTGAATACGCATAATCTTTACTTGATAAAATAGCATAATAACTTTTTAAATCCTCTATTTTCACACGAATTGCACCGCCTGGTGAAGCATCCCCATGATGTTCAGATAGATGTATTACAGTATCATTTAACGAAATTTGCATATATAATGGCATATTTTCCTCATACCGATGTTCCCAATCCAGTTTAAATCCTAAAAAATTAAAGTAAAATAACTGAGCCTTTTCAATATCAAAAATTCTAAATATAGGTGTAATCATTTATAATTCCCTCCTATTTATAAACATCCGCCGCCAATTCCCGCAAAACATCTACATTCATCACTTCAAAACAACCATTGCTTTTCTTTATAATTTCTTTATCACAAAAAACATTTAATGTACGTAATAAATGCCGATAACTCGTCCCTAACAATTCAGCTATTTCCGTTAAATTCCCACTAAACACAATTCGATTTCCGTGCTGAACAGCGCGTTCCCCTGCTGCTAACATGTAACTCGCAAGTCGATTTTCAAGTGGATACAGTAAATTAATTGTACTATTTTTTGAAAGTCGATTTAATTTATGGGCTAAAGAACCGCAAATACATCTCAAAAATTTCGCATCATGAAATAATTGGTTTCTCACTTTCCCTAAAGGTAGCCCAACACAATACGAATCTGCCATCACTTGTACGTTTGAAGCAGTCTTTTGAGAATGAATTAACTCCACATCTCCTAGTAACTGCAAACTATCATAAAAACATAATAATACCGATTTCCCGTTACTTAATGTGTTAAACGCTTTCGCTTTTCCTTCAACAAAGAAATATAAATAATCTATCTCTTCGTTTTCTCTGCAAATGAACTCATTCTTTTTAAAAAATATAAGTTCCATATATGGTTTCATATCACTACTAAAAAATGAATCAATATTATTTTGTTTCATATACTCTGCTAATTTATTAGAATTACATACTTTCTTCATAGTCCCCCACCTTTACAACTCATCCCAATTGTAAACAAAATTTTCTTCTTTCACTATGACATATGTCATAGTAATACACAATTTCAGCATGATACAGTCATTACAAATATGAAATATAAAAAGGGGATATTACATTGTATAACTTTCTTTCTGTCTTTATTGGTGTGCTTATTGCCATTATGCTCCCATTGAATGGGATATTATCTGAGTTAATTGGCAAGTATACAGCAAGCGTTGTCATTCATCTTGTCGGTTTAATAGCAGTTATTTTCGTTTTAATCCTTAACAAAAATAAAATCCATTTCGATAAAGGTATTCCACTTTTTTTATATAGCGCTGGAGCAATTGGAGTATTCACTGTTCTTTTTAATAACATAAGTTTCTCTGCTCTTGGTGCCTCTATTACGATTGCATTAAGCTTACTTGGTCAATCCATCGCTTCCATAGTTATTGATCATTTCGGTTTATTAGGAATGAAAGTTTCGAAGTTTGATAAGAAAAAATTAATTGGATTAGCATTCATCTCTTCTGGAATTATAGTCATGACAATTTACTAATGGAGGTAAGAAAATGTTATATATTTGTATCGCTATTTTAGCTGGTGTTTCTATCGTTGTTGCTAGAATTATTAACGCGAATTTAGCAAAGGAAATTGGAAATTGGGAAGGCACATTTTTCAATTATATTACTGGATTATTTTTCTCCATGTTATTTTTAATTTTCAGTTCAGATTCAATATACATTCCTAGTCATACGTTGCAATCTATTCCTATCGCTGTATACTTAGGCGGATTATTAGGCGTTATCGTCATCTCATTATCAAACTATATTACTCCTAAAATATCAGCATTTTATTTAACGTTACTCATCTTTATCGGACAATTGTTTACGGGGACTATCATCGATTTCTTCCTGTCACACGAACTATCAACCGGAAAAATTATCGGTGGAATTCTCGTATTAACAGGGCTCACTTACAATTTACTCATTGATCGCCCTATAAAAACCGTGAAGCATAATCACGTTCAACTATAATACTTTACGCTTACCTATCATATATTAGTAGAAAAGCTCTTCACATGAAGTAATAGAGAGGAGAATATTCTATTAAGAAAATCATTTTACTGCTAGGTAGCGCATTGATTATTTTTGGAACCGTATGGTTTTTAAACTCTGGAAAATCTATTCAAGATCTCTATACAGCAAGTAAACCAAAGAAAAAAGCTACTATTATTTCAACTCAAAGAGACCCAAATGCACCTCCTGTTTTTTTAGGAAAACAGGAAATAAAAGATATACATGTAGAGTCGCTTAAGACAAAAAAATCTATCTTCCTTACAAAAACAGATGAATTAAAAACATTCATTAACAGTATGGATACAGCAAAAAAAGGCGATTTAACGCTAGATGAAGAAGGTTCTGATTTAGTAGATTGTAACATGTGGATTACTTTCCAAGATGGAACTTATAAACAATATTTAATTTGGATAGTAGATAACAACAGTAGTGAAGTTATGATTGCCCATCAAAACACTCCTGATGACGTAGACCTTACTTATTATCAATTAAATGAAGGTAATTCAAAAAAAGTATATAACTTATTTAAAAAGGTTATTTAATAGAAAAAGTCATGAGCTACTAGGCCCATGACTTTTTCTATTTATATATATTCAGGGAACACTTTACAACTCTTTTCCTGCTCTATATCATGTCCAAAGAAAACAATTGGGTTCTCTTTCCTAACAACTTCTTTTAAACGTTTAATTGAAGATAAAGCTAATTCCGAATCAAATCCAGCGAACGGCACTTCATCTTCAAAATTTTCTTTCGTATAAGATGCATCAATCGTTAATAAAACAGGACCGGATTTTTCTGTCTCAATTAATAGCGACTGATGCCCCGGAGTATGTCCTGGTGTATACAATAATTGAACTCCTGGTACAACTTCATAATCCCCTTCAATGATCTTGTATTTCAAATTCGGCAATATACATTCTTTCATATATTCTTCACTATATTGTGCCGCCTCATATTCAGCACGCTGCACAATAATCGGTGTATTTGTAAAAGCACCATTTCCTCCTGCATGATCAAAATGCAAGTGGGAACTAATAATATAAAGAAGGTCTTCCGGTTCATAACCAACGCGTTTTAAAATATTTATGATTCTATCTTCTTCAGTCATTTTCGGTAAAATATGTCCTTCAACAAATGTACCGTTAAAAAGATCTTCGTTATTAACCGCACTTTCTGGCATACCTGTATCTACTAAAATAGGCCCCTCTTCTGTCTCCAATACATAGCACCATACAGGTAAGTTCAATAAATCGCCCGGTGTGAGCGTACTATTAACAGACGAATGATCCAACATACAACGACCTGCTGGTACGAAATAAAGCTTCTTTACTGTCATTATGTATCCACCTTTACATTTAGTTTTGAATAAAACAATACAGTAAAAAATTCTTCCTACTAGAAATAAACTCCTTCTCTTCTTCCACTGTTTCAACTATTATTTTTAGGTTGTTCACAATTTCTTCATTACAGCATTACTCATCATTTTTTAATTTCCGAATAGCAAAAAAACAATAACCTAGCTGTGATATAACATATAGCAATACCTACAAAACTAATACTAACTCCATTTTGTTGAATAGCCATCACTTTTAAGATATCTAAATTTAATACGTGACCAATTAACGAATACATTATAATAATTGCCATTACGATTACATAATCACTTTTTCTTATTTTTGCGGTCATTAGTCATTCACCTCGCAATATTTTCTATACTAATTGTATATTATTTATCAGAATTTTAAAACCAATCAAATGACAGTATAAAAATGAGTGTACTTTTTTACATAACAACCTTTCTGCATCTATAATAAAAGAGAAAAAGACTCTTACTTTAATGGAGGGAATAAAAATGAAAGCAATTGGTTTACATGAATACTTACCTATTGAAGAAGAAAACAGTTTAATTGATATTGAAGTTGAAAGACCTGTTGCCACAGGAAGAGATATACTTGTAAAGATTAACGCTATTTCCGTTAATCCAGTTGATACAAAAGTTCGATCTCCGAAAGATAAAAAAGAAGATATAGCAAAAATACTTGGCTGGGATGCTAGTGGTGTTGTCGTACAAACTGGCGATGGTTGTACGTTATTTAAAGAAGGCGATGAAGTGTTTTACGCTGGAAGCATTACAAGGCAAGGTACATACAGTGAATACCATTTAGTTGATGAAAGAATTGTTGGTAAAAAACCAAAAACGTTAAGTGATGCTGAATCTGCAGCACTTCCTTTAACAGCCATTACCGCATGGGAAGGTTTGTTTGAACGTTTAGGGATTGATTATAATAAGAAAGATGAAAATTCATTTAAAAACATTTTAATTATCGGCGGAGCTGGTGGTGTTGGCTCGATTGCTATTCAGTTAGCTAAATGGGCTGGACTAAACGTAATCGCAACCGCATCCCGCAACGAAACTATACACTGGGTGGAAAAATTCGGTGCCGATTATATAGTTAATCATCACCAACCTTTAAAAGATCAAATATTAGAATTTGGGCTAAAAGATGTAGATTATATCTTCTGCTTAAACAATACTGATCAGCATTGGCATGCGATGGGTGACATAATTAAACCACAAGGAAAAATTTGCTCTATCGTAGAAAATGAGCACCCTCTTGAGATGGGGGTTTTAAAAAATAAAAGTGCCACATTCGTTTGGGAGTTTATGTTTACAAAAGCGATGTATGAAACTGGTGATATGAGTACGCAGCACGAACTATTAAATAAAGTAAGTGAGCTATTAGATGAAGGCATTTTAAAGACTACATTAAATGAAACATTCACACCAATTAACGCTGAAAACATAAAGAAAGCACATGCACAACTTGAAAGTGGGCGTACAATTGGAAAGATCGTTGTAGAGAAATTTTAATAATAAAAAGTCCGATTTCTAAACGAGAAATCGGACCTTTTACTAACTTTATTTACTTGAAATCTCTTGATCATTTTGAACGTCTAACGGAGGTCGTTTCCCTATTCCGAAAGCATAGAAACTAATTGTGACGATAGCTAAGAAAACAATACCTACAACTAATGAAATACGCGTATCATCGTTAAACCACATTCCGATTAATACCATAATTAAAAAGGCAATTGTCAAATAGTTTGTAACAGGAGCAAATGGCATTTTGAATGGATGATCTTTCATCTCTGCTCCCTTTTCTTTTCTAAAACGAATTTGACTAATTAAAATGACAAACCATGGCACCATACCTGGAAGTACACTCGCACTATATACATATACGAATAAGTTTTTTGGTGCAATATAACTTAAAACAACACCAACCGCTAAACCGACAATTACACCAACTGTACCGAATAAAGGTACACCGTTATTCGAGATCTTCGTAAAGTATTTCGGTGCTTGTCCATTTACACCTAGTGTATAAAGCATACGTCCAGCACTATAAATACCACTGTTACAACCAGACATTGCGGCTGTAATAACAACGAAGTTAATAAGTCCCGCAGCTGCCGTAATACCAACTTTCGCAAAAGTTGCTACGAACGGACTACCAATTGAACTTAATTGATCCCAAGGATAAACAGTTACAATAACGAAAATAGCACCAATATAGAAAATTAAAATACGCCAAATTGTACTTTGAATTGCTCTAGTAAGTGTCTTCTTCGGATCTTTCGCTTCACCAGCAGTAATCCCGATTAATTCCACACCTTGATACGCCCCAACTACAAGTGATAATGCAAAGAAAAATCCTGAAAAACCACCTGTGAAGAAACCGCCGTTTGCCCAAAGATTAGATATGCCGATTGCTTCTCCTCCATTCCCAATTCCGAAGAAAATGAGGCCGAATCCGGCAATAATCATTAATAAAATCGTAACGATTTTAATCATCGCAAACCAAAATTCAAATTCACCAAATGACTTAACCGAAATTAAGTTAGCCGCACCAAGAATAACCATCGCGATAATACCAGGTATCCAAGCGGGTAAATCCGGGAACCAATATTTCATATACGCTCCAACTGCGATAATCTCTGACATCCCAACAATAACCCACTGGAACCAGTTACTCCACGCTGTCATATAACCAGCTAACGGATGAATATATTTGTGACCAAATGTCGCAAATGAACCTGTGCTTGGCTCCATATACAACATTTCTCCCATGGCACGCATAATGAAGAAGATGAAAACACCTGCGATTGCATATGCAAGCATTACTGACGGACCTGTCCATTTAATCGTGCTGGCTGACCCCATAAACAAACCAACACCAATTGTTCCGCCTAAAGCAATCATTTGAATATGACGTGCTTCTAAACCTCGTTTCAATTCTTTGTTTGCCACTTCATTTCCCCCTCTTAGATGATTCATAGCCGCATTTAAAGTAAGATGGTGTACCCTAATTCCTGTTTGGCCCTGAAAATGATGAAACAAACGTCATTTTAGACTAACTTTAAAGCTATCCTAAAATCTCATTTTGCCTCTTATAAAATTTCCAAAACCCCTCATCTTCCTATTTTCTATAAAATTTAAAATTGCTCACTTCATATTAATTCATTTATCTGAAAAGTTCAATTATTTTTTCAGTAAATTATTATATATTAGTTTAATTAATTTTTAACTAAATTAACAATAAAATACATCTATTCAATATGATTCCGGTATAAATATTATTACAATATAAATAACCGAGGAGATCCTATCTACCTCGGTTTCATACTATATATACTTCACTATTTATAGTTTGTACTGTAATTGCTTACACATGCGATTAACGTATCACGCAGAAATTTAATATATTAGTAGAACTACAAAGTCACTAGCTTCTACATCTTTTATTTATCCCGTTCTCACAGCTGAAAATTCTCTTTCCCATCTCCTACTTTAAGAAAAATATAACCGCACTTAAAAAAATCAACAATACACCGGAAAGAGGAAAACTCTTCTCCTCAGCTTTTATCTTTTCCTCAATAATACCTTTAATTTTTGTCTTTATATCCTCTGGGCATTTTCTAAATAAAATATTAGTTGTATGTAATGGTCTATTCAATATTCGAATTTTAACAGGTGTTCCTGATAAATATATATTATTTTTATCCAAAGTAAATTCTATATTTGCTTCAGTAAGCCCTTCTTTCACTAATCTATTCACTCCGCTAGAAGGTAAATTAAACACTGTATAATCATTAAAAGCTAGCCCTCTAATATCGAAATGTGAGTATATAAGAATAAGAGTTATAAGCAACAAACATAGTATTAATATAGTTTTTGTTAACGAAAGTTGCTCTAATACGTAGGAAGATGTTGTCATATAAGCGCAAAAGAATGCCATTAAATTACAAAGATAGTGGTTTACAATGAAAGTTTTTCGTATAACTACTGTAAGTCCGGAAATGATTAGTAGAGCGCATGCTAAATTCATTAACATATTTTTACCCTCCCTAAAAACTATAACTATACAATTTTGTTGTATTTTAACATTAATTACATATTCATACACCTATAGTTATTTTCATAAAATATAAAAGAGTCTCATTAAAAAATGAGACTCTTTTATATTTTATATTTAAATCATTTTTGAAGTTTGTTTACCTAAAATAAACACTTTAGTAAATACCATCATGATAACTACTATAGCCAGAAAATAAAGCGGCATCACCATTAACGAGCCGGTATGAAGCTGACTCATTCCCCAAATTGTCATCGTTACAATTACATAGTAGCCTAAGCTAAACAATGCTCCAGCTGTACCAATGACATCTTGAAAATCTACTAATGCTAAACTTAAACAGTTAGGCAATGCTACCCCAATTCCTAATAGCAATATAAACATCGCTACTAAAAATCCAATCATATATATTATGTTTGGATTTGATCCAAATGAATTAATAACAGTTAAGAAGATAGCTCCCCCTGTCATTACAAGACAACCGATATATATAATTTTCTCTGGTTTATAAGTAGCAAGTAACCGCTTTGAAACTTTCGCCCCAATAATAGAAGCGGAAGCAACAACAATTCCTAGAAATCCGTACATACTAGGCGATAACTGAAAGTATTCAATAAAGATAAACGGCGCTTCTGCATAGTAGCTAAATAAAACACCATTTGCTCCTCCAATTAATAATCCATACGTTACTACTTTCGGATTTGTAATCAACCGTTTTAATACAGAAAATACATTTATTTTACCCGTTATTGCGTCCGTTTTTGTTTCCGGAAGCGAAACAAAAGTATAAAGCAAAATCCCGACACTCATAACAACTAAACTTAAAAATACTATTTTAAATCCAAACATTTGATCAAGAAAGCCCCCAATTAGTGGACCTATCGCTGGTGTAAAAGCAATGACTGCCGAAATTTGAGCAAACATAACATGACGTTTATGCCCCTCTACACTTTCACGAAGAATCGTTTGTGTCACAACTGAACCAGCACTTGCTCCAAATGCTTGAATAAAACGACTAAACAATAAAAATTCAATTGAATTTGCAATATAGCATAAGAAACTTCCAGCGCCATATACTACAATTCCAAATAACATTGCTGGGCGACGACCAATTATATCTGATAACCATCCAATAAAAAATACACCTAAAGCAAATCCAGCAAAATAAACACTAAGTGTTAACTGTACCTCATTATTACTTACGTGCAACGCCTTTGAAATGTCAGGTAAAGACGGTGTGTAAATCGTTTCACTAATTTGCGGAAATGCCACAAGAATAATCATTAACCAAAGTGATGGTACTGAGACTTTTTTCACTTTTAATACCCTCCTATAACTTTGAAAATCTCAGAAATGAATAGACTTTCCTTAGCTATGGAACAGGAGGGGCCATTATAGAAATTCGATCATAAAACAACAAAGAAAACACCTCAATTACGCATGTTAATACTTATAGGAGGGTAATATTAACATTGATTTTAAAATATAGTCTTTCAATTATATGATAGGTTGTGTTCGTTTTCTAGTGTTCATAATCTGAATATTTGTTAGTAGACGAACGTCCTTTCAATTCTCTTGGAAAATTAATACGATTTGAAAGTCGCAACTAAACAACTGAAACGCCCCTTCAATTGTTAAAATCATTCTCACAATTGAAGGGGCGTTTTTTTATTGCTACATTTTCACTGATTGTTCTTTTTGATAGATAATTTCACCATCAATAATTGTTGTTTCTACTTTTAAATCTTTAATTTGGTTTGGATTGACACTTAAAATGCTGTCATTTAATATAACTAAATCCGCCAACTTTCCGGCCTCTATGCTTCCTTTTATCTCTTCTTCAAAACTCGCATAAGCACCATTCCATGTGTACAGTTTAATAGCTTCCATTACGCTTATAGATTGATTAGCACCAACCTCTATTCCGGACTTAGTTTTTCTATTGACAGCAACATGAATTCCTAATAAAGGATTATAGTCAGTAACTGGTGCATCCGAACTACCTGCTGCAATGATGCCACGATCAATAAAATCACGAGCAGCGTACATGTGATTAACACGATCACCATAGTGCTCTACATATATCTCTCCGAATTCATATGGAAATGGAGGATTTGGAATAGGAATCATCTCGAGTTTTTTCATTCTCTCTTGTAAATCTGGTGAAGAAATTCCCGCATGCTCGATTCGATGACGGTGATTTTTTCTTGGTGATTCCTCTAGCGCCCTTTCTACACAATTCAAATACATTTCAATAGCTTTATCACCTTGTGCATGTACAGTGATTTGATAGCCTTTTTTATGCGCTTCACCTAAAACCTTATAGATTTCTTCCTCACTATAATAAAGAATGCCGTAATTGTTAGGGTCACTTGAATATGACTTACGGGTTGCAATTGTAGGCCCCGTGCTACTTCCATCTGTAAACAATTTAGCTGGTCCGACTTTGAATCTTTCATCCCCGGTACCAGTTACCACACCAGCCTCGACCATTTTATTAACAAATTCATGAGAGTTATTTATTTGACATATCATTGCATATATTCGGACACGAATATCCCTACTCTTCACAGCTCGTTGTAGTAAACGAAAACTCTCCGGTCCATCTCCACCTGCGTCATGTATACTTGTTATGCCAGCTGCAACGAAATGATCTGATGCAATTTTCACAGCCTTCATCATTTCACTTTCTGTATAACTTGCAACCTCGCTCATACTCATATTTGCTGCTTCAATTAACTTTCCTGTAAGCCTTCCTGCCTGATTCTTTTCAATAACTCCCCCATTCGTATCCGGTGTGTTCTCGTTAATTTGCGCAATTTCTAATGCTTTACTGTTCACCACGCTTATGTGGTGACAAGTACGAGTTATAATAATAGGGTGTTCAACTGAAATTTCATCGAGCTCAGTAATTGTTGGATAACGCTTTTCCTTCACAGCGGTTTCATTAAAGCCCCAAGCACGTATCCATTCACCTTTTGGCGTTTCTAAGGCCTTCTTTTTCAGATCATCTAATAAAGCATCGATAGAATCAATATGTTCAGCTTTACAACTGACAGCCAACTGATTTAGTCCATGAGAAATGATGTGAAGATGGGAATCAATGAATCCAGGAAGAATCGTTTTCCCTTGCAGGTCAATTACATCCGTATTTTCTCCTATAAAACTCTTAACCTCCTGATTTGAGCCAACAACTACGATATGATTATCTTTTATTGCTACAGCTTCGACTACTGTATTCTTTTGGTCTACTGTAATAACTTCTCCATTTATCAATACAACATCAGCTTTCATAAACTCAACCCTTTCGGAATTACTCTTTTCGAGTAATTCATTCAGTATTTAAAGTTACATCTCCTAATAGGCTCATCCGCTTTTTAACAAGATTTATCAATAATTAATTAAAGTTGAGCTAAAGTGAAACTTTAATCAGTGGGGGGGTTTTTGTTCATCCCCCACTGATTATTAGCCCTCACCAATCGGGCTTTTACGGGCAGTTGATCTCCCATCTAACTTCTTTGCTCCAGCCGCATTTTGAGGTGGGAGTTTTACTGCCCGTTAATGCGGGATAAACATTCTTTCATTGTTTTAACGATAAAAGTAAAGTCTTCCTCTGTGATGCTTAATGGAGGTGCAAGCTGCAAAATATTATTGTAACCTGCGACAGTGTCACCATTTTTACCAATAATTAGACCTTTTTCTTTACAAGCATTGATGACTTTGTTCATCTTTTCAATGGAAGCCGGTTCTTTTGTTTGCTTATCTTCCACTAGTTCAATGCCTAAAAGAAGGCCCTTTCCGCGAACATCCCCTACGTTTGGATGCTCTTTTACATCCTCTAGCTCATATAACAGTCGTTCACCCAATTCTTTGGAACGTTCAATGAGTTTCTCATTCTCCATAATTTCTAAATTCTTCAAAGCTAAAGCGCAAGCAGCAGGATTCCCTCCGAACGTATTTACATGGCGGAAGCGATCATAATCATCACTACCTACGAATGCCTCATAAACCTCTCGTCTAACTGCTGTTGCTGACAAAGGAAGATACGCACTTGTAATACCTTTTGCCATTGTAATGATATCTGGTTTGACGCCATAATTCATAAATCCAAATGGCTTCCCTGTTCGTCCAAATCCACATATAACTTCATCACAAATGAGCAACGCACCGTGCTTCTCGCAAATTTCTTTTACTTTTCCCATATATCCATCAGGAGGCATTAAAATTCCGCCCCCAGTAATGATTGGCTCCATAATCACACCGGCTACTGTTTGGCTTAACTCCCATGTCATGACACGATCGATTTCCTCAGCACTTGCCAGTGTATGAACATCCTCTGGATTTCGATACGTATCAGGCGGTGCTACATGCAGGAATCCTTGCCCGAGTGGTTCATATTTATACTTTCGCTGTGCTTGACCTGTTGCTGCAAGAGCTCCCATTGAGTTACCGTGATAAGCGCGGTAGCGGGAAATAAACTTATAGCGTCCATGATCACCTTTTTGTTGATGATATTGACGAGCAATTTTAAATGCTGTTTCATTCGCTTCCGATCCACTGTTAGAAAAGAAAATGACGTATTCATCATCAAGCCATTCATTCAATTTTTCTGCTAATTTAATAGCAGGAACATGACTTTGAGTCAGAGGGAAATACGGCATTTCTTCAAGCTGTTCAAACGCCGCTCTTGCAAGTTCTTTTCGACCATACCCAACATTCACGCACCAAAGACCGGACATACCGTCTAAATAACGGTTTCCATCAATATCCGTCACCCATGCCCCTTCTGCTTTTGTGATAATTAAATTCGTTGGACTAGGGGCTGCTCCTCTCATCGCATGCCAAAGGTACTTTTCATCTGTTTTTTTCAAACTTTGTGTTTGCTCCGTCGCTTGCACAATCACCAGCTCCATTCTATCTTTTTATGGTTTTACATCACGCTTTCAATAACGAGCCGTAAGCATTTTCTTGCGAGTATAGAATTCTACGCCATCTTTTCCATTTGCATGGAGATCACCATAGAAAGATTTCTTATAACCTGAGAACGGGAAGAATGCCATTGGAGCAGGAACTCCAAGATTAACCCCAAGCATACCTGCATCAATTTCTTCACGGAATTCACGAATAGCTTTCGCGCTATTTGTGTACAGACATGCACCATTTGCGAATGGCGATGCATTAGCAACATGAATCGCTTCCATCAAGTCTTTTACGCGTACAATAGAAAGAACCGGTGCGAAAATTTCATCTTGCCAGATTTTCATTTCCTGTGTCACATTGTCAAAAATCGTTGGGCCAACAAAATAACCTTGGCTGTTTGCTACATCGTCTTCACGTCCGTCACGAATAAGTGTCGCTCCCTGCTCTACACCGGATTGAATGTATCCGAGTGTCCGCTCTTTATGTCCTTCACGAATAACAGGACCAAGGAAAACACCTTCTTCCAGACCATTACCAATCGTAATTGCATTAGCCTCTTGAAGCAGTCTATTAACGAGCTCATCTGCAACGTCTTCTTCCACGACAACAACAGCCGCTGCCATGCATCGTTCACCAGCTGAACCGAAGGCAGCACTTGTAATTTCTTTCACTGTAGAACTAAGGTCCGCATCTTTTAATACGATCGAATGATTTTTTGCCCCTGCAAGAGCTTGTACACGTTTACCGTTAGCTGCTGCTGTTTTATATATATACCCAGCCACAGGTTGAGAACCAACGAAAGATACAGCTTTCACATCCTCATTGTCAAGAATGCCGTTAACGACGTCATGTGCACCATGCACAATATTTAGTACTCCATCTGGAAGACCTGCTTCTTTAAACAGTTCAGCTATGCGATTAGCCAATAGCGGTGTTCTTTCAGATGGTTTTAATACAAATGTATTCCCGCATGCAATCGCGAGTGGAAACATCCAGCATGGCACCATCATCGGAAAGTTAAATGGCGTTATTCCTGCGATTACTCCGATCGGATAACGATACATCCCTGATTCAACACCAGTAGCAATATCGGGAAGTTGCTCTCCCATCATTAAAGTGGGTGCGCCTGCGGCAAATTCAACACATTCAATCCCCCGCTGCACTTCACCGTATGCTTCCTTATAACTTTTTCCGTTTTCCAAGGTTACGAGTTTAGCTAACTCTTCCCAGTTTTCAATCAATAGCTGTTGATAGCGAAATAGAATCCGAGCACGCCGAGGCACAGCGACCTTTCTCCATGTTTTGAATGCTTCTTTCGCAGTTGCTACAGCTCTATCTAAATCTTCTTTAGTCGAAAGAGGCACACGAGCAATAATCTCTCCTGTTGCTGGATTTGGTACATCTTCCACTTGCTTACTTGTGGATTCTATCCATTGTCCGCCAATATAATTTTTCAACGTTTGTACATTTTTCATTACTACCATGGTGAAGCCTCCTATTTTAAGATAACCGTCCTATGTTATCGCCCCTAAAAAGAAAGCGCATTCATTTGACGGTATGTAAACTTATTTACATACATTTCTTCAACATTATTAATCTTATTCATTGAATACGCAGGAGCAGTCATCTGCTTAGCATTTGTCCACTCCCCAGTTCACATTATTTCAGATGGATCTCATGGTTCATCTTATAATTCTTTTTCAAAAATACTGGGCAATCCCATTCACAAACAAGGTCCTTAGCCAAGGAAACGATCCAGTCCTTTGTAATATGATACTTTTCCCCATCAACAGTAATAAACACTTCACCATCTGTCACATAGAAAACTTCCTGCTCTTCTACATGCCACGTTCCTTTATTCGGTTCGCCTACCCACGGTTCCCATGCGTTGGCACCTAGTTGCTCTGCTTCTTCTGCTGTAAGTTTTTTCGCAAAAAACATGACAATCCTCTCTCTTTCTCTTTCTTATTGGTAATTTTGAAGGAATAAGTCTATAAATCTACTGTCTTAACATTTGTATTTTTTAAACGTTTAAACTCTTTTTTCATAAAGTATATGGCAATGAGAACACCTGGAATTTCTGCAGCAGGAGCAGCGTACCATACACCTTCTACACCCCAGTATTTCGGGAAAATAAATAGAAACGGTAACATGAACAACAATATTTTGCTTACACTAATAAACGTTGCGGACCAGTTTCTCTCTTGCGATTCGAAATAACCGGAGATAAGCAGGCTAACTGCACTAAGCGTAAACAAACAATTGAATACAACTGTCGTCCAAATGCCCAGTTTTTGCAATTCAGGATTACCACCGGAAAAAAATGACACAATTGGATCTGCAAAAATGACTAGTATGGCTGTCACGATTACAAAGAAGGAAACTGTAAAAATGAGTCCCATCTTAATTGCTTGTTTCACACGATCAAGGTTGCCCGCACCGTAATTATAACTAATAATCGGTTGAAGCCCTGTCATCCCACCAAGCGCTGCTAGGGCGAGGAGATTTGTAATGTAACCGTTTTGAATCGTGAAAGCTGCAACGTGTAGACCACCACCGTAGCTTTGCAGTAAGTTGTTGGTGAAAATAATTGCAATAAACATCATGAACTGACTCGAGAAAGATGCAAAGCCCGTCCAAACCACTTCACCAATCTTCTTGAGATTAATCATCATATCTTTCATTTTTGGCTTAAGTTTTGTTTTACCAAACCAGAAATAAAAGATTAGGAGAACAGGAATCGATTGCGAAATCGTATTAGCCCATGAAGAACCCATCATCCCCATGTCATACTTCACTACCATAATCCATTCCATAGTCCCAGCAACAACCGCTGCGACTAACCAACTGTTCATTGATAATATAGGCTTTTCATCGATATTAGCTAAAATACTTAATACAACGGCCAATATCGTTAATGGCAACGAAATCCATAGCAGTCGGCTATATTGCACCGCATACGGAAGTGCTTCATCACTTGCTCCGAATAAAATCATAATATCATTTTCAAAGACCAACCCAAGTATAGCTAACAAAGAAGACAGGAAAAGAGTAAACCATAAAGTTTGTCCCATAATACTTCTAGCTTCTTCGATTTTCCCTTTCCCCAGTCGAAGTGAAATGACCGCTCCGGCTCCCACACCTAAAAGAACACCAATCATACGGGTAATAACCATGACCGTAAATCCAATTCCGATCCCTTCGACTTCCAGCTCCTGAAAACCACTGACGAAATAGCCATCAACAACCGATACAACTCCTAAAATTACGTTAGCCATAATTCCCGCCAAAGCAAACCGTAAATATAGTAACGGAATACTTTTGGTTCCTAGCACTGAATCATCCACCGGCTTATTCATTACTTCTGGTTGCTCTATTTTTGATGACGGACCGTTGTCCACTATTTTCATGAGCATATCCCCTTATAAATAATTTATATAGCACGTTTTGCTCAATTAATTCGCATACCACCCTACCGGATTTGCATGCTGGTGGATATTGATTTGCTTCGTTTCCATAAAGTGCTCCAGTCCGGCAACACCTAACGCTCTGCCGATGCCACTTTGCTTATACCCTCCCCAAGGACCTTCCACATAAGCGAGATGATAACTATTAATCCAAGTAATTCCCGCACGCAATTTACTAATGACACGTTTTGCCAGGTCCATATCTTCCGTAAATACAGCACCGGCTAATCCATAAATAGAATCATTCGCTTTTTGGATGGCATCTTCCTCATCTTTAAATTTCTGTACAACAAGGACTGGGCCAAAAATCTCTTCCTTCACAATACACATATTCTCATTTACATCAGCAAAGATTGTTGGTGCAATGAAAAACCCTCGGTCAAGCCCATTTTCTGTTAAGCGCTTACCACCACAAACTAATTTTGCACCTTCTTCGATTCCTCTCTGAATATAATGTAAAACTTCATTCATATGAAACTCGTTTGTGAGCGCTCCCATTTCAATATTCTCACTTTCCCCGTTGCCAACTACAATTTTGTTCGCACGCTCGGCCAATCTTTCAACAAACTTATCATAAATAGTCTCTTGTACAAGTAAACGAGATGCAGCTGAACAAACTTGCCCAGCGTTGTGGAAAATACCAAACATCGCATTATCGACTGCGGTTTCAAAATCCACATCGTCGAACACAATAAGTGGAGATTTACCACCTAGTTCAAGTGTGATTTTTTTCATATTGCCTGCAGCTGCGCGCATAATACTTTGACCTGTTTTTGTTCCACCAGTAAAGGCAATTTTGTCGACATCATGGCTCTCTGCAAGCTCATTCCCAACCTTTGAACCAGGTCCCAATACTAAGTTTGCTACTCCATCCGGAAGTCCAACCTCTTCGATAATTTCAAATAACTTGAATACGCTTACAGGAGTGACGTCAGCAGGCTTAATTACAATTGTATTCCCTGCGGCAAGTGCAGGAGCAATTTGCCAAACAGCTAACATAAGCGGGAAATTCCAAGGTACAATAAGTCCACAAACACCAATCGGTTCATGAATAATAATCGTTTCTGAAGCATCATCACGAGTGTAAGATTCCTTTTTCATACCTTTAATCAAGTCAGCATAATAGCGGAAGCATTGAATCGATACAGGAATATCTATATAGGTTGTTGCACGGATAACCTTACCGTTATTTGCAGTTTCCAAACGGGCA
The DNA here is from genome assembly GCF_979253805.1 of Bacillus sp. AC266. NCBI lineage: Bacteria > Bacillati > Bacillota > Bacilli > Caryophanales > Bacillaceae > Bacillus > Bacillus sp. AC266. The sequence continues at coordinate 62,420 of NZ_CEEDEC010000001.1, read as the reverse complement.
ATTTCAGCTGTATTCTCTTCAAGACGGTCTGCAATCTTATATAGATAGTCAGCTCTTTCATCAGCCGATAAACCCGACCAGATCCCGCTATCAAACGCTTTACGAGCCGCCTTAATTGCTATCTTCGCATCATCTGCTGATCCATGAGCAGACGTTGCAATAACCTCTCCGGTTGCAGGATTGATAATGTTTCGTCTAGCACCCGATAATGCTTCTACCCATTTCCCGTCAATGAACATGTTAATTTTCATAAACACCTCTCCTTTACGCGATAATATCTACCAGTTTGAAACCAATATGTGCTATATTGACCAGCATCGTTTTCTGATTATAAAATGGGAATGATTTAAGGCGTTCTTTTTCAAATCGATATCCACCTGCACTCCCCGTAACGATCCATTGTGCCAATAACTTACCAAACAATGTCGAGAGAGACGCGCCATGTCCCGTATAACCCGTTGCAAAATATGCGCCTTCTTTGGATCTACCGATAACAGGGAACGTATCAATTGTAACCCCGATAAATCCACCCCACCTGTAATCAATCTTGCTTCCTTCTAGTTTTGGCATTATTTTAACCATGGCATCGTAAACATTTTGATAAACAGCATCACCTAAGTTTGGACGAATATCGCCACCGCCAAATATGATCCGATTATCTGGTGTACGCCTGAAATAGTAAAGGAAACTGCTTGTATCAAAAACCATGCGATCTTTAGGAATGACGCTATTCACTAGTGATTCTGGCAGCTGTTCAGTACCAATAATACGTGCCGAAATTGGCAGTACGCCTTTATTCAATTCAGCCATAATTTTTCCGGAGTAACCATCTGTAGCCACAATAATGTCTTTCGCTGTAACAGTACCTTTTTCTGTAATAACTTTCACACTATTTCGGCCGTACTCAATAGATAGTGCTTTCGAATGCTCAAAGATTTTTGCACCGATCGATTTAGCTGCTTCTCCCAAACCAATTGCATAGTTCAGTGGTTGGAACGAGTAACTCGAGTCGTCGACTAAGCAACCATAATATTGCGGGGAATCAATTTCTTGATGCAACTGACTTCGATTAAGCACGCTACATTCATATCCAAAATTTTTGTTTAAGTATTCGCTTTCAAGTTTCAACCCTTCAAAATGCTTGGCTTTGTAAGCCGCCACAATGTGACCTGTCTTTCTGAAGTTACAGTTGATTTGATGCTCGTCAATAATGTTTTTAACTAATTCAACACTAAGCAGAGAAAGATCGTTAAGCTGCCTCGCCTCTTCAGCACCATACTTCTTGGCAAGCTCCTGCATCGTTGACTTATAGCCTGGCAATACCATCCCGCCGTTGCGACCGCTTGCGCCATATCCGATTGTTTCCTGCTCAAGGACAATGACACTCTTCCCTAACTTTTGCAAATGATATGCAGAAGAAAGACCTGTGAAACCTGCGCCAATAATGACAACATCCGCCTCTTCATTTCCTTCAAGAGGTTTTCCTTTGTCATATCTGTTTGCAGTCGCTGTCCATAGTGAGAGTGTATCCATATGATCCATCTTATCCATAGCTAATCCTTCTCCTTTCGTGACATGTATGTTACAATACAGTCAAAAATATTCTTAATATTCAAACTTATTGAGTTAATAATATGACTTGGAGTTTCCTCCAAGTCAATAGCTATTTGAGAGTTTTTTGAATTCATTTTGCGAAAAAAGTGGAGTAACTCCACTTTTTTCATTGGGGGTACATCTATGAAAATTGGTACATTTGCGAAGCTTTTTCATGTTACGACTGATACTGTTCGTTATTACATTGAACTAGGATTATTAATACCAGACAAAAAAAACACTCAGTATCAAATGAACCAATTGTGTTTCGACGACATGACTTTTATTACTGAGCTGAAAAAATTTCATTTTTCATTGATAGAAATCCAACGAATTTTATCATATCGGCGTGTCACAAACTTCTCGGACCATGAGGATATCGACTACTACAACAACTCGCTCATTGATAAAAAGGACGAGCTAACCAAGAAAAAAGAAGACATATCAAAAGCTATCCAATTGATTGAAAAAGCGGTTCAAACTAGCTCGCCTTCATCCAAAGAAGAAAGTATTACAGGAATCCCGCTTGACTTTGTAAATTTTCTCTATTGTCCAAAATGCCGCATTCCACTTGAAATGAAAGATGTAACGATTAAAAAAGTCTACATTCACACGGGGAGTTTAACTTGTAGCTGTGGATACGAAGCAGCTATCGAGGAGGGTATTATCATTACCGCGAACTTGTACGAGACGTCTCCTTATCCATCTTATTTTTACGATAAAGAAACAATTAAAGAGATCAATCCCAAAATGATTAACTTATTTGAAAAAAGTAATTTTCGATTTCAAAAAGTTCTACAAAATATAGATTTGAAAAACAAATTAATTGTGGAAACAAACGTTGATGCTTTTGTATCACTACCCAAATATATCGATGTTCTTGAACCAAGCGCAAACTATGTATTCAGTGGCTATTCGCTTGCAATGCTCAAGAAGGTGAGAAATAGAATTGAGCGTATGAATCCGAAGCCACGCGTCCTTTATATTTTGAATTCAGATTTAAATCTACCATTGAAACCGCTTAGCATCGATGTTTTTGTGGATAGTTTTACAATAACTGATTTTTCACTGCTCAACCCAGAGTTCCCAAGTCATGTTCTAAAAAACTATTTACATAACAGTTCAACAATTGTCGGTGGATACTCGTATTATGATAACTCGGCCAAATCCTTGAAAAATATTTCAGCCTTATATCCAAATTCCCATGAGCATATTTTACATCCAAAATACTTAGAAGAAAATTTATCAGTTAACGGATTTCAAATCATGCAAAATGAAAATATCGGTTACTGTACAGATCCAGGACCTTATTTCGATTATCATGTAAGAGACGAAAAATTCCACATGCTCATGTATTTGGCTAATATGAAACAATAGCACAAAAAGCGCCATCACAAGTGACGGCGCTTTTTCTATGTAAGAGCTACTAGAAGGTACCCTTCTAGCCTACTCCCATTTATAAGTCCAAAACTGTTCAAGTTGCAGCCATTTTAATGTTGCTGCGTCTTTGTTTTTTATTTTTGCATGCGTTTCTTCTAGCATCGCTTCCGTTTGTGAACGATGCGCGCCTAGTGCAGCTAATTTATGTTCAAATACTTCACTAATATTATTTACAACATCCGGTTCACCGAGTACTGCTTCGCGATTTCTTGTAATCGCAACCGCATGAATGGCTGGACGTTCTTCTTTTGGCATACGTGATACAGCGCGAACTACAGCGCGGCCAAATGCATCATGATCCGGATGTACGCCGTGTTCTGGATAAAATGTAATAATTCGAGATGGATTTACTTCTTGAATAATCGCTTCGATTTTATCGGCAACAAAATCAACATCTTCAAATTCTAACGTTTTATCATGGAAACCGAGCATTCTTAAATCTTGAATCCCCATCGCTTCACATGCATCTTTTAATTCTTTTTCACGTATATTTGGAATCGTTTCACGGTTAGCGAATACGTTTTTCCCCATGTTACGTCCCATTTGTCCAAGAGTACCACATGCGTACGTTACAGGTACTCCTTGATCTGTTAATAAGCGAATTGTTCCTCCCGCAGCAAATGCTTCATCATCTGGATGCGGAAATACAACAAGTACATGTCTCTCCATAAGTTTCCCTCCTTCTTACTTAAATGGCGTTAAGCTTAGCTCAAGCGCTACCGCTAAGCGGCCTTGGTTATCATGCCCTGCTAGTAATAAACGCTCTTTATCGTCTACTTCCCAGTGCGTAATGCCTTCTGCATATACCCAGCCATGATCCATTTTCAAACCAACTCGGTATGGGTTTGTTCCAGTTATTTTCCCACGCTCAAAGCGAATAATTGCATTTCGAATGAATGCTCCTACTGTCATCATCTTTTCATTAAAGTGTGACGCATACGCTCCGTTTGTCGTTTCTAAATGAATATATACATCTTTATTTACAAAACGTTCGATTTCATTTTGAATAAGAGAACTATCTTTTACTATTTCCATCGGAATTCACCTCTTTAAACCATTTTACGCAAAAATAATGTAAATTGCTATCTCTATATTAGAGGACAACGCTCACTTTTCCTAATAATTTGCACTGTGTTTTTTTATTTTTTTATATCATATGTAGAATTGATGTTTTTTCCTTCACTTTGTTAAATAGTTTTCTTTCTTTTTTGAATTTGCTACAATATAAATTACGCAGAGGGATGCATTTTTACAATTGAATACATACTTTAAAGAAGGTGACATGTTTGGAACATTCAGCACATGAAGTAGCAAATTGGCAATATTATTTTGCAATTGCCGTATTTTTAGTCACGTACGGTTTTATTATTTCTGAGAAATTGAATCGTGCTGTAATCGCACTATTCGGTGCTGCTATTATGATTATTTTTGGAATTGTAGATTTACATACTGCTTTCACATCACATATTCAATGGGAAACAATCACCCTTTTAATTGGGATGATGATTCTCGTACATATTACGAGTCAATCAGGCGTATTTGAATTTGTAGCCATTAAAGCAGCAAAAACAGCTGGCGGAAAACCAATCCGCATTTTATTATTACTATCCCTATTAACCGCTGTCGGTTCTGCATTTTTGGACAACGTAACAACCGTATTATTAATCGTACCTGTTACACTATCCATTACACGTATTTTAAAAGTAAATCCTGTTCCTTATTTGATTTCAGAAGTACTATTTTCAAATATAGGTGGAACAGCAACATTAATTGGTGACCCACCGAACATTATGATTGGATCAGCTAATAAGCATTTAGACTTTAATGCCTTTTTACTAAATTTAGCTCCAATCGTAATCATTATTTCTATCGTTACACTTGGCATTATTTACTTCATGTATCGCAACAAACTAAAAACAACGCCTGAGCAAATCGAAAAGCTAATGGCATTAAATGAAAAAGATTATATTAAAGATCAGAGCCTCCTTTTAAAATCCATTACGATTTTAGGACTAACTATTTTAGGCTTTGTACTTCATTCTATTATTCATGTAGACGCTGCCGTTATTGCGATGACAGGTGCTACACTTCTTATGTTAATCGGTGTGAAAGAACATGATATTGAAGATGTATTTGCCCACGTTGAATGGGTAACAATTTTCTTCTTCGCTGGACTATTCGTTCTCGTTGGCGGATTAATTGATATCGGACTTATTTCTTCACTTGCAAAAGAAGTACTCGACGTAACAAATGGCGATATCGGTTTCGCTGCTATACTTATCTTATGGGTATCTGGCATCGCATCTGCGACAATTGATAACATCCCATTTGTCGCAACGATGATTCCACTTATTCAAGATTTAGCTACAGGACTCGGACTATCTGTCGATTCTCCGCAAATTGAAGTACTATGGTGGGCGTTATCACTTGGAGCTTGCCTAGGAGGCAACGGAACATTAATTGGAGCATCAGCAAACGTAGTCGTTGCTGGTATTGCAAAACGTGAAGGACATGGGTTCTCTTATATGGACTTCTTAAAAATCGGTTTCCCCTTAACGATCATTGCGCTATTGTTATCACATGCTTACATTTATTTACGTTATTTAATGTAGAAGTTGTATTGCATGAAATTATGTCGTCAAATAAAAAAGGTTTGCAGCACTATGCTACAAACCTTTTTTCATCACCAAAATATACCTATAATTGCTAATCCACCTAAAATCATACCACCAATTTGTCCGATGATTGTTGGTGATAGTTGAACACCTTTTCTCACTTCAACAACTGGTCTTTCGTGCCTTAGTTGCTGCACTTCACTTTGAAGTTGATGTACACTTCCGTGTAGTTCTTTAATTAGTTCTTTTAATTCAGCGACCTCTTCATTTACTGGCTTACTTTTTTCTAAGTTCATCTCGCATAACTCCTTATAAATTCAATCAGTTCACTGTAAAATTTCGCCAATTATCGTTATATCTCCTGCATACTACATATATAATATGGAATGTACCTTTATTAACAAGACCCTGTTAAGAACAAATTTAGATATTTTAAAAAGACAACTTTCATTAGTTCTTTATATATATAAAGGACTAATATATTCAACAATTCTATTCTTTATAGTTTCTTTTTCATACAAAAAGCTTCACTAAAATTTAGCAGGTGTACCTTGATGAAAATACATTTGCCATCTTCCTTCTCTAAATTTCCATATCGAACTACGTAACGAGTGTTGATTATTTATTTCATTGAATATTCGATAAGTAGTTAATGCTACATCTTTGGATAATGGATGTACTTCGAAATCACTCAAAGTCATTTTTACCACACCAATTCCACTTTTATCGATATCCTCATTTTTATATAAAACTTTACCAGAACTCCCAAACTCAAAAAAATCAGCGGCAAGTATCTTTTTAAGCTCCTTTTGAGATGTGCGAACCCCTGGTTTAAGTAATCGTTCCTCTAGCTGATATAAACACTCTCTTAATGAAGATAAACCTTCCATTAGTACACTCCTCTGCTCATAATTACCCAAATATTACAACTTTTCACTCTACACTACACAATTATTCTGTATGTTTTTGCTAGTTCTGCAGCTCTATCCATTCATCCCACAATATCCCCATAATCATACGATCAAAACACTTTCCGTCTCGCTGAACTGCTTCTCTCATACACCCTTCCATCTGAAAACCCATCTTTTTATACAACGCAATGGCTGCTTTATTATAAGAAATAACATCGAGACCGACGCGGTGTAAATTCATTTCATAGAACGCATACTTTAGAATAATATGTATCGCTTCTTTCCCATATCCCTTCCCTCTATCATTTGCCTCTCCTATACCAATTGCTAATAGACCTGTTCTGTTATTCCACTCTATGCCGTGAATTGCAACAAAACCAATTAAACGATCATCTTGAACTGTTCTTAACATGAAAGAAATACTATTCGATCTCCGTCCCTTTAATAGCCCATCACTCGCTATTTCATGTAACGATTGCGGGAATGCTAAGTCTGTATCTACATTTCTTAAATATTCACTATCTTCTTGCCACACAGCCATTACTTCAGCATCTGTCGCTCTAATAGCTGATAATTTAATAGTTTTATTTTGAAAAAGATTCATTGTCATCTAAAACTCCCCTTTTTTTAAAATAGCGGGGACAATTATTCTGGCCTATTATCCCCTTGTCCTTTGAACTGTTGTATTAACGGGATACTTACAATAAGCGCTGACATTGGCACATCTCCCTTGCATTGAATTAACTTCATTGTATAATTTTTCATTTATTCTAACAATAACAACGATAAAAAGACCCTCAAAATTTAGAGGGCCTTTCCTAATAGCAAAACTGTATTATTTCGTAAACATTTTCTCTGCTTCATCCATTGCCATTTTGTTACCTAAAGCAGAATAGTCAAGCCATGGTTGATCATTAATAATGTATACGTGCTTACCTTTAACAGCTTTTAAGTCTTTCCAAATTGGTGTTTCTTGCAGTTGTTTAAATGCTGCTTTCGCTTTATCATCTCTATTTACAACAACGAAAATAGCATCTGCGTCAAAGTCAGGTAATACTTCTTGTGAAATTACTTCGAAAGGACGGTTTCCATCAATTTTCTCTACACCATTTGCAGGTTGTAATCCTAAGTCTTGGAATAAAATTGGTCCCATCGGTCTTTTCGTACTAAATACACGTAATTCTTTTGCAGTAACGCGAATTGCCATTACTTTTTCGTTAGTACCTAACTCTTTATCTATTAAACTTTTTACTCGTTTTGATTGTTCTTCATAGTCTTGAATATATTTATCTGCTTCTTTCTCACGGTTTACAAGTTTACCTACTTCTTTTAAATGATCTCTCCACGTACCTTCATCTAAATTAAAAGTATGTGTTTTTGCAATTTTTTCGTATTTCGCTAAATCTTTACCAGCATATTTTTCATCAACATAAATTTCAGATGGCTTTAATTGAAGTAACGCTTCCATATTCGGATCTGTTACAACGCCAAGTTTCTTCGTATCTTTCAACTGTTCTTTCACGTGAGGTAAGAAATCTTTTAAATCTCCACCAATTACAGAACCTACCGGTGTAATTCCTAATGCAAGTAAGTTATTCGTTAAATGAATAGACATAGAAGCAATTTTTGGATCATTACTTTTTTCAGTTTTTTTAGTTGCCTCTTCACTAGATTTCGTTTGACCACATGCTGATAATACTAAAATAAACATAATGCTAAATAAAATAGTAAGTTTCTTTTTCATATGTTCTCCTCTTTGAAGTATTTATTTTGTTTTTGTAAGTAAATAAAGAAAATATGGCGCACCTAAAGCCGCTACTACTACGCCAGCTGGAATAGAGTTTGGCTCAAATAAAGATCGCCCTATCGTATCCGCGAGTACTAAAATAATCATTCCAATTATGCCAGCTAACGGAAGGAAATGTTGATATGTACTACCTACTAACTTTCTTGCGATATGCGGAGAAACTAAGCCGATAAAGCCAATTCCCCCTGCCATTGATACACTTGCACAAGACAATCCTACCGCTGTAGCTAAAAGCAGTAACCGTTCTTTTTGAACAGATACACCAAGTCCTGCTGCTACACTATCACCTAGTGACAGTGCATTTAACGTTTTGGATTTCAGCCATGCGTACGGAGTTAGTATCAAAATCCAAGGTAATAATGCTAGGACATGAATCCAATCTCTTCCCCACACGTTACCAACTAACCACCTAGAAGCGAATGTATACGTCTCATCATTTAACTTGAGCGAGAAAAATAACGAAAGTGCACTAAAACCAGCTGAAACTGCAATACCAACAAGAATAAGTCTAATGGGAAGTAAACCTTTCGACCGATCACTCGCAAGCAAAACAATAAGAAATGCAGCTAACACTCCTCCGCCAAATGTAAATAACGGTATTAAAATCGATGCACTCTCGTTAATAGAATGAAAGAAAGTAACAAATACAATAAGCCCGAAAGATGCACCCGAGTGTAATCCGAGAATACCAGGATCTGCGAGAGCATTCCGAGATAATCCTTGCAAAATCGCACCGGAAACTCCAAGGCCAATACCAGCTAACATTGTGATTATAATTCTTGGCATACGATAATCGTATAGCACGGTTGCACTCTCAAAATCACCATAGCCAAAAAGCGTTTGAATTACTTTGAGCGGTGCGATGCTCAGCGTTCCCGTATTTAAGCTAATCAAAACTATAGCAATACTTATACATCCGAAAATTGTAGTTACAGTAATAGCTTTCTTTTTATCCGTGCTAAAAAGATTCTTCACTTATAGCTCACTCCCAACTTTACGTGCTATATAGAGGAAGAACGGAACTCCAACAAGAGCTACCATAATTCCTATCGCAAGTTCTTTAGGAGGATTTACTGTTCTTGCTCCTAAATCAGCTAAAACTAATAAAATAGCTCCTAATAATGCTGACATAGGAATAATAAGTTGATAATTAACACCTACTAATTTTCTAGCAATGTGCGGGATGACCAATCCTACAAATCCAATGGAACCAACAGCTGAAACAGAAACACCTGCTAGAATCACTACCATAATCATCCCGAGTATTCTCGTTCGGTTCGTTTTTACACCTAAATTTGTAGCGACATCATCCCCCATGGATATGAGTGAAATAGATCGCCCTAGCGCTGTCGCAAAAACAATTGTTATGAGAATAATAGGCACTAAAAATTTCAAGTGTTCCCACTTAACTCCCGCAACACCACCAGCATACCAAAACGCTAAATCTTGGCTTAAGTCATAATAAATCGCGACACCTGAACTTAACGAATGTAAAAGCGCGGCCATAACTGCCCCTGCAATCGTTAACCTCATCGGCGTTAGCCCGCCTGATGTTGCTGATCCAATAATAAAAATGAGTACTGTACTTAAAACTGCTCCAATAAAGGAGACAATCATTAAATAGGAATACGGCATATGCGGGAAAAAAGCAAAGCTAAGTGCTACTACAAACATCGCACCTGCATTTATTCCAAGTACACCTGCATCAGCTAAAGGATTTCGTGTTACCCCTTGCATAACAGCTCCAGCGACTGCAAAAGCAGCTCCTACAACTGCTGCGCCAATTACCCTTGGGAGCCTTAATTCATAAATAATTTGATGCTGTGTTAATTTCGGATTATAATCAAAAACCGCTGCCCACACAGTTTGCAAATGGATATCCTTTGCACCAAATGCAACGGCTAAAAATATAGCTCCAATTAAACATATAATTGTTAAGCTCATGAAACATATGAACTTAATATGTATCCAGCGATTATTGCCAGCATGTACAGTAGACTTATGTAACATGTTTCATTTCATCCTTTATATTCAGTTCTTTTTTATAATTATTTTTTATTTATAATCATTATTGATAATAATTATCATTTTCATTTAGATATTATATCCCCACTTTTTTTAAATAGCAAACTATTTTTTTACTTTGTTAAACTATCAAAATACTTATTACAATTCCCTTCTAAAACTTCCAAATACATGCAAAATGATGTACTGTTTTATTTTCAAATTTGTAGTATACTAAGTTATTATTTTGATTTTTCAAATAATAATCCTGAAGGTGAAAACATGTTTTATGTAAAACAACTACTCTATTTTACTTATGAACAAGCATTATCCTGTTTGTTCCCTGTCGTTATTTTTTTAACACTTGCTCTTTCAAAAATCATTTCGATTCCAGGGCTGTACCGATATGATTTCATACTCATCGTATGTCTTCTTATGCAGTGGATTATGTACAAAACAGGTCTTGAAACAAAAGATGAACTAAAAGTAATTACTGTCTTCCACCTCATCGGCCTTTTACTAGAAATATATAAAGTACATTTCGGTTCATGGAGTTATCCTGAAGAGGCGTATTCAAAAGTTTTCGGAGTTCCGCTTTACAGCGGTTTTATGTATGCGAGTGTCGCAAGTTACATATGCCAAGCGTGGAGAAGATTGCATTTACAAATGCATCATTGGCCGAAAGCTATTTTTGCAATACCTCTAGGAGCAATGATTTACTTTAATTTTTTTACACATCATTTTCTATATGACTTTAGATGGGTATTAACTTTAATTTTATTCATTGTTTTCTTTCGCACATTTGTGGAATTTTCATTACGAGGCGTTACATATAAAATGCCGCTCGTACTCTCATTTTTCCTTATCGGATTCTTTATTTGGATTGCAGAAAACATCGCTACCTTCTTCGGAGCATGGCAATATCCAAATCAACGGGAAACATGGAGCCTCGTTCACTTAAGCAAAATTAGCTCATGGTTTTTACTCGTTGTTATTAGCATTATGATTGTTACACAACTCAAACATTTGAAGCAGTCGAAAAGATAATGCTGATTATGTAAAAACAGTTAGCCCATCACTCATTAGAGAGTGATGGGCTTTTTTTAAACCATCCTCATCAAAGGCATTATAGGTTCATCATAATTTACGAGAGCATAAGCAGTTGCACATTATGAACTAGTACTAGCAGAAGAGGTTGCTGCAGATGAAGCGGCAATCGTTGCCATCATAGCTGCCTGTTGTGCTTGTATTAGGACTTCTATCATAGTTTGTAAACCTGTGTTGGTAGCTTTACTCTCCTCACCTTTCTGACTTACGAACAGTTGAATAGCAATAAGAATATTCGTATCTGTATGCCAACGGAATAATTTCTCCCCCTGCAATTTTTCAATCAACGCTTTAATAGAATGAATCTCTTTTTCTCCATCCTCAAGTAACGCTAGTAGCCCGATAGCCGGATAATGCATCTGTTTCACTTTTACCTTTTCTTGTTTTAACAACTTCCATATGTTTGTGCATTTTGCAACTAACATTTCTTCACGGACATCCTTCTTTAGTGAGAGGATATGACTTAAAAACTGAAGATCATTCCCTTTACGCAAACCAGCTTTCGCTAGTTTCTGATAAAGACGTTCTACTCGGTCCATAAGTGTTTCTACATTCTCTGATTGTCCTGCTAGTAAAACCGCGAGTGGATAATCATTTGTACCTGTAAGAAAAAGATGATCCTCTTTCATCCGTTTATATACTTGCATCGAACGCTGAATGTGCGTGCCATGCTGTTCATTTTCTTCTGTTAAAAGCACAGCTGCTGCGAGATAAGTAAATATACTCCGGCTAAAGCCACCAGCGACCAATTGTTCATATAAATCTAAAAACCTCTGAAAAGCTTCCTTGTAATCTGTAAAATGAATATCTAATGTTGCGGCCACCACAAAGCGATGATAAGACTTTAAGTATGAAAACATCCCTACCTGATTCTTAATATAACTACTAATTTCTAAAAAACGTCCGAGATCAAACAGTTTATCACTACCTGCATACATAGCAGCAATCATCATACCTGTTCGAGAATCACTCGTTTTCCATTTTAGTTCTCCCTTTAACTGTGCATATGTATGTGTGTATTGCTCCAACTTTTGTTCCAATGTAATCATAGTATTCCCCCATTTTCTAGTTCCTCTCTTTTATTATACGTATATTCCATATTTAGGAATACCCTATTTCATACAGATTTTGCAACCTTATACTTTCTTCTGTATTATTTTCAATATTTTTCTATTAAGTAATACAAAAAAATAATAACTACCATAAAATTTAGGATGTTTCTTTATCCTAATTGGTTGGTTGGTTTTCTTTCCTTCTTCATCAGCATCACGATGATTAGCGTTCATAATCCTTAATCCTTCAAGAAGTTCAACAACAAAAAAGGATAGATAATAAATTATCTACCCTTTTTTGTCTATATATTATTTAACTTTACCCAAAACTAAAGAGCCTTAATAATACGTTCCATCGCCTTCATTTGCCCAATATGGTCTGCTTCATGATAAAGCATCATACCGTATAGCTCTCCTACTGTTTCCAATCCTAGGAATGGCTCTGGAAGTTTATTTTCAAATGCTTCTACTGGAATTTCGTTAATACGTTTAGCTTGTTCCTTTAATTGAGCCGTTAACACTTCTAACGTTGGTCCTTCTGTTTTCCATTTAGACGGTCTTGAACCATATCCAAACATACCTGGATATTCAGTTGGTAATTGTTTAAATTCTTTTCCAAACATGAAAACTTCTGCTGCCGTTAACACATGACCGATATGCCAGCGAATTGTATTGTTAAAACCCTCTGGCTGCGTATCCACAGTTTTATCATCTAACGTTTCCATAAATTGAAGTAATGCCCCACGCGTTATTTCAAATTGTTTTAAACCAATTATTCTATTCATTTTATCGTCTCCTTTTTTATGTACAATTTATTATGAACTAAGGATGTTAAACTTATTAAAGTTTCACCTTGTTTAATCTATCAGAAACAATTAAAAAATACATCTAATATGCTTACTGAAAACAATAAAAAAGGACCACTCCTCATAAATATAGAAATACTTACTGCACAAATATTACAGTAAACAAAAGAGGAGTGTAATTACATGTTAGATGTTTTAAAACAACAATATAATCTTATTAGTTCTACAAGGGAAAATCTATTTACATTTTTGGAAGAAATTCCACAAGAAAAATTGCACAGTACGGTTCCTAATTTCGGAAGCGGTAGCATTATGAAGACGCATATTCATGTAGCCGATTGCTATCGATACTGGCTTGGAACATTCGCATTTAACCAAAAACGAGCAGATTTCTCATTTGCTAGCGATTATGAAATTGAACATGCAGATGTCACAAAAGTCCGTGCTAGATTTAAGATAGTAGATGAGACTGTACAACGCTTTTTAGATGAATACAATGACCGGTGGCTCGAAAATATAGCAAATGAAGTGAAATGGCAAAAAGAACCTTGGAGCACAACTCCACTATGGCTTTTAACTCATACGGAGACACATGAATTTCATCATAAAGGCCAAATTGTATCAATGACCCGTCACCTTGGATATACTCCTCCTGACACAGACCTTAGTTAATTCAATTGTTCTAACAAATGAATTACTATAACTGTCGTTAGCATTGTTTATGTATACGGAAAGGCTCTTCATTCTTTTTGATATTGTTTATAGTTTTGCAAATTTTTTTACGGCACAAACTTGTATTATATTTTAATTATGTTTGTGTCGTGTTCTTATTAATTAGTTTCATATCCATAAAAAATATATTAATATGTTTCCTTTTATTATTTCAGTTACCTAATCAATAAGAGGTTCTTTCTTTTTATTATGACTTTATACACGATAAATACGAAAATTCCGAAAATAAAAGTTGAAAATGCTGGTAACACTTTATCATTTGGCACGTACACACTCCAAAAAGAATTAAGAAGCGCATGAAAAATTAGACACATAAAAATACTTTTAGTTGCGTTAAAAATTGTAGTTAATAAGAACGATACGGCAATTGTCGTAATTATAAAGGCTATAAAATCCCTTTGAGTTTGATTCGTGCCTGGAATAAACCATAACGGCCAGTGCCAAATAGCCCATATAACACTCACAATAACCGTACTAAAAAATGCCGAATTTTTTTCTGAAGGGCAGGTTGTAAAATCCTCTCCATCCAATTTCTTCAAGACCACCACCAACGATCATTGTTGGAAAACTAAGTAATGCCACGTATAATGGTTTTTGCATCGTTGCTCCACCAAATATCGTTGGAAGATAACAGCTAATAAAAGCTAGAACAACGATTAGAACATACCATACAAAGTGATGCCTAGAATTAACAATATTTTTAATAAACACTCTGAACTCTTCTTTTGATCCATATTTTTTCTTTAAACTAATTGCAACGATTGCCGGCATGATTCCCCCGAAAACAAATAATATCATCGCTAGCGGTGTACCAAATGTCGTAATGTTTAATTTTATTAAGCTAATTAATAGCCCCCATAGTATCCATGTAAATATAAAAGTTCGTATTACATATCGTTTAATCTCATTCCCCATTTACTTGCCTCCTTTATTTTAATTAGAGCATAAATTTAGAGATATGAAAATCACTTATGCTAAATTATTCCAAAACATTAAAGGAACCTCCCTACTCTATCAGGCTTTTCTGGATAAGCCGACTCCTACCTACTTTGCTTCGGTCAAGGTTCGAAGTTGGAGTCTCACTATCCGTTAATACGGGATAAACAAACAAAAAGAAGGAGCATGTTTTGAGAACCAATCAAAACATGCTCTTGTAAAGTGACAATAACGTTATTTAATTCTTGTTTAACTACGGTGCAAATTAGTGGGAAAGGCTTATTTTCCACTAAAAATATTTATAAAAAATTCATGTTCATTTAAAAGTGGAATGAAAAGCAATAATAATAGTATTATCAAAAAAATTGTTGATACATTTTGTTGTGTATAAAACTTTTATTATTTGTTTTAGGTATACCATACCATTATAAAATTCATGTAACATCAAAGTAAGATACATACTTTTCAAACGATACACAAAATAAAACTCTTCTTCAATGTATATCAAAAATATTTATATACTCTATCACCAACCTTAAGGAGAAATTTATAATGAGATTAGAGAGTGAAAGAATTTATTTAAGGCCCCTTTGCGAGCTAGATGCGCCCATTATATTAGAAAGTACAATGGATGAAGAAATAAGATATATGACTGGAACCAAGCCTACTTTTTCATTGGAGCAAATTAAAGCACATATAGATAATATAAATAATGATTCAAATCGCTATGATTTCGCTATTTGTTTAAACAGCACTGACGAAATGATTGGAGAGTTATCGATTTTAGATATCGATGAGGAGAACCAAAGAGCTGGATTCAGAATATCTATGCTTTCTATTTCATTAACAGGGAAAGGCTACGGAACTGAAGCTATGAAAATAGTTTTAAGATTTGTTTTTGAACAACTCACATTCAATCGTTTACAGTTAGAAGTATTTAGCCATAATTTACGTGGAATTAGAGCTTATGAAAAGGTTGGGTTTGTAAAAGAAGGAACCTTACGTCAATCCTTATTTTATAATGATACGTACTCGGATGAAATTATTATGGCAATACTTAAAAATGATTATAAAAATATGCTATAAAGAACCGATACTTGTTTCATCCAAGTATCGGTTCTCTCTATACAAAAGTGCCATTTTTTCTTACATATAAAACAAATATTTCTCCACTTAATTCCTTGCAAAAGACTCCCTCGTCACCTCAATAAATTGCTGCAGTGGCGCTGTCATCCATTTATCTTTATGCCAAGCAATTTGCGTATAGATCGGAGTAATTGTATTCTTTAAGACTAATTCCTTTATCGTTCCCTCTCGTATATCTTTTTCTACTACTATTGCTGGCAAAACTGCTATACCTAAATCTGCAATAACGCATTGTTTAATTGCCTCGACACTAACAAATTCAATCTTATTTGCTGGGTATACATCTTCCGCACGGAATAACTCTTCAAATAAAGTCCGATACGAGCAACCTAGTTCTGTTAGTAAAAGTGTTTCGCTTTCTAAATCTTTTGTAGAAACGGAAGGTTGTTCAAGTAAACGATGCGTAGGAGCAGCTACTACTTTTAATTCTTCTTTCATAAGTGGCTCCACATGTAAAACATCCTCTGTTTTACATTCGTCCAAAATAAATACAAGATCTACTTTCCCCTCCATCAATTGTTCCTTCGCATCTTTATTGGAATGTGCAGGTTTAAATATAAGCTTTATTTGGGGAAATTGTGCTTTAAATTTCTTTAATATAGATGGAAGCCTATATGTACATTGACTTTCTTGTGCACCGATTATTAACGTACCCGCTATTTCCTCATCATCTTTCACAGCCATTTTCGCTTCGTTACTGAGTGCAATCATCTTATCAGCATATAGTTGAAACTTCCTGCCTGCTTCAGTTAAGAAAAGACGTTTTCCTAACCTTTCAAATAATGGCGTGCCTAGCTCAGCCTCTAACGTTTTAATTTGCGCCGTTACACTCGATTGAGCAAAGTTCAATTTCTTCGCAGTTTGCGTAAAGTTCAAAGTGTCCGCTGCTACTTTAAATGTAATTAATTGTTTTATCTCCATTTATCATCCCTCTTTTCAATCGGTATTTCCGATTGATTTCATCGAAATAATCCTCTTTGTCTATTGATATTTGTATTGTATGATAAATAGCATCGACAAACAATAAAATGGAGGTATTCCATATGAAAGCACTTTGTTTCGAACAGTT
This sequence comes from Bacillus sp. AC266, assembly GCF_979253805.1. Taxonomy (NCBI): domain Bacteria; kingdom Bacillati; phylum Bacillota; class Bacilli; order Caryophanales; family Bacillaceae; genus Bacillus; species Bacillus sp. AC266. The sequence goes on along the minus strand of NZ_CEEDEC010000001.1, from coordinate 45,202 downwards.
TGGAAGTCCAGATGTACTACAATATAAAGAAATACATGATCCAATCATAAATCCAAATGAAGTTCTTGTTCGCATGCAAGCAATCGGTTTAAATTTCGCTGATATTTATAGACGCCGCGGTGATTATCATCTTGCTGGCAATCCGCCTTATATATTAGGTTATGAAGGCGCTGGTATTGTTGAAAAAGTAGGAGCTAACGTTACCACTATCAATCCTGGAGACCTCATTGCATTTGCTGACGTTCCATTCTCAAATGCAGAATTAGTTGCCGTTCCATCTGAAAAAGCAATTACGCTTCCAGATTCTATTTCTTTTGAAACAGCCGCTTCTGTCTTATTACAAGGATTAACAGCACATTATTTAACGAAAGATAGCTATCAAATAAAACAGGGTGATATAGCTTTAGTACATGCCGCAGCTGGTGGCGTTGGTCAACTTCTCGTTCAAATGATTAAACTACTGGGCGGAACAGTAATCGGTCTTACATCATCAAAAGAAAAAGCACAAGTAGCTACGTTAGCTGGTGCTGATCACGTATTTTTATATACTGAAGCATGGCATACAAAAGTACTTGAATTAACTAATGGTGCCGGAGTAAATGTTGTGTATGAATCAGTAGGTTCTACTTTAGAAGAAAGTTTTAAAGCTACTAAAGTTGGTGGTACCGTTGTATTCTATGGAATGGCTGGCGGTAATCCCGCGCCTGTAGATCCACGTATGCTTATGGATACTTCAAAAACTTTAACTGGCGGAGACCTTTGGAACGTTCTTACTACGTATGAAGAACGCAAGCAACGCTCTACTCAATTATTTGATTGGATCACTGCAGGAGAATTAAATATCGCGAGTCCAACTACATTCGCTTTACAAGATGGTGCTCTTGCACATGAATTATTAGAGAGCCGTAAAAGTACTGGGAAGATTTTATTAATTCCGTAATCGTTCCACTTTAAAAAGGAAAGATAAGCATACTAAAAGAGCATCGATTCCGATGCTCTTTTAGTATGGAATTTTATTAGTTTCTTTTTATTCCAGTAATTTTCGGCTCATCATATGAAATAATGTCGATGATATGGTTCAAACAAGGAATTTGATAGTGAACGCACTGCTCTTCAGGAAATATAAATTCAGCAATTGTTCCTGTTTTAACGAAATCCAAATATCTTGATTTTGAGTAAACTCTAAAAATTCTACCTTCTGAAATTTCGTAGTCATCCATTACAGTAAACGATTCATTAGTAACGGAGTAAGCAACATACGATTCAAAATCCAATTGCACAATTGGCAGATTGTCATCAACATCAATGGATGATGCTTCTATTTCAACCTCATCTGTAATTTTCGCGAGTCCCTTAGTTTTGTTAACTTTACACCTATCAATAAGTACCCTCAGTGAATTTTCTTCAGGTTCAAACAATTTGTTTAAATATATATATCCTTTAAATTCCATCAAATCTTGAAAATCCATTATTCCCCCCCATTTTGAAAATCTAAAAGGAATCGTAATACACCCTGTTAAATTTCCACACTTTCTTTCCCTTTTGCAACATAACTCATATCCCCAACTGATTCGACTGTGTACTTCCCATCTTGATATGCAATTTTCGTCACACTAGCATTTTCCACTCCCAGTTTTGTTTTACTACTGTCTAACATTTCTATTAAGGCAGTAATCAAAAGCCCATGAACGACAACTAAAACGTTGCCACCTCCATTTTTAGCAGCTTCTTCACTAATTTTATCAATCTCTGTTTTTATACGAGTAGAAAATAATTCCCAATCTTCCGCCTGTTTCGTAGGGTCTGCTGCTCTAATAAGATTAATCACTTCTTGAATAGAAAACTTCATGAGTTCTTCTGGAGATGCAACGCCCGCAGCTTTTCCAACCACATCCCACATATTTTCAAGTTTTTCACCTTCAAAAATACCAAAATTTAATTCTCGTAAATCTTTTCTTTTCTCAAGTTTCAATTTTGATTGCTCACTATATTTTAATACTAAATTAGCAGTTTCAATCGCTCGACCGCTATCACTACTATACGCATTCGCAAAATGAACATCTTTTAATCCCGTTCCTAAATTAGAGGCAACTTCCACACCTTTTTCTACTAACGGAGAGTCTGCCCAACCTTGCGCGCGATGATTCGCATTTAATATTGTTTTACCGTGTCTTGTAACATATAACGTAACTACATTCTCATTGCTATCTGTTTCTCGATTCTTCATCATATTCTCTCCCTTTACATTTCTATATCAATTTTACCATCTCAATTATTCATTGAGCAAAATATACGTAAGTAGATCTGCTTAATAAAAAAAGCTATCTTTCTGTATATCCCTACAAAAAGATAGCATCTTTTATGATTACATTTCCTAATCGATTCTCCTACTCAGCAAAAGCACTCGAATACTGTACAACCCCTTCTACACCTTCAAGAGCATTTTCTGTTAATTCCATTACCATAAACACTTCTTCAGGCACTTCAAATGGTGCTTTTATATTCCACTCACTTGCTTTTTTAAATCCGAATTTCGGATAGTACTCTGGATGTCCTAATACTACAACTGACCCGTATCCAAGTTCTTTCGCTTTTTCTAACGCAGCTCCAATAAGCTTTCCACCAATTCCTTTCTTCTGATGGCCCCTAGCTACTGAAACTGGTGCAAGTGCTAATGAATCTACAGTAGTCCCACCTTGTTCTATTGTAATTTTCGATAACATAATATGCCCGACTATTTCCTCATCTACTGCAACGATTGATAATTCAGGAATAAACGCGTCACATTCTCTAATACGTTTTACAAGTTCATGTTCCTTTTTATCACTAAATTCTTCATTTAAAAATGCCTCTTTTACAACTTCTTCTGTCTTTCTATAATCATTTTTTTGTTCTTGTCTAATCGTTACCATTCTATATTATCCTCTATTCTTTCTTATTTCTTTTTCAATTTTACGAAGCGCTTTTTTCGATCCGCGCTCAATATCGTGTTGCATTTTTCTTTCTTTATAATCAACAAATAGTGTATTTAAATCATATCCTTCTGGGTATAATTCTTTCGCCGCTACCTCTAAAGTAATACGTTTCACATTCACTTCAACGAATTCACCGTTATAATATACAACGACATTATAGAAATTATCTTTTTCCTTATATACAATCCCGAAATCGTTATGATCTAACAAATTCACACGGTCGCCGATTTTATATTCATAGTCATTTTCTCTTTTTTCTTGCACCATTTTCGGTTTTCTAATCTTACTTTCATTCACTTTTTCTATAGCGTATTCTTTATTTCCCATATACTCTTTCGCTCTTTGCAGTACATGTTCTCTCACATTCATTTTATTCGCAATCCAAAGTGCATTACTTTCACCTGATTTACCGATCACTAATTTATAAAGTGGCTCTAGTGTTTCACTATTAAATTGCATTGCTGCGTTCATAAAATCATCGTGCATTTCTGAAAAGCGTTTAATTTCACCGTAATGCGTACTCGCAATTGTAATACATCCCGCAAGATAAAATTCTTCTAAAATAGATATCGCAAGCGCCGCACCTTCATTCGGTTCTGTACCGCTTCCTATTTCGTCAAATAACAGTAACGTATTATTATTTGACATCCTCATAATTTCAGAAAGATTTTTCATATGAGATGAAAATGTACTTAGTGCATTTTCGATACTTTGGTTATCACCAATGTCTACAAATACATTTTCGAAAATAGCAATTTCCGTTTCTTTATCTCCAGCGATGTGAAGGCCTGACATTGTCGCTAATGTTAACAATCCAATTGTTTTTAGCACAATTGTTTTCCCGCCTGCATTCGGCCCAGTAATAATTAAACTACGGTATTCTTGACCGATTTCAAAGTTTAATGGTACTACTTTTCCACTTAAAAGCGGATGCTTACAATTCATTAAATGAATGTAGCCATGATCGTTTAATTTCGGCTCTATTCCATCGATTGATTTACTAAACTTCGCTTTCGCAAATACCATATCATATTGGCTAATTAGTTCCATATTAATTTTTATATGATAAATATTTTCTAATACCATTCCTGATAAAGTCGCTAAAATTTGATACTCTTCCATCGCTTCTTCTGCTTTCCAACTTGCGAGTTCCGTATTTAACTTTGTAACCGTATGCGGTTCTATAAATACAGTTGAACCTTTAGCGGAAGCTTCAACTATACTTCCCGCAACTTGATTTTTATAAGAAGATTTAATTGGAATCGTATACCTATCGTCCTTCTTACTAATAAAGAATTCCTGAATATATTTCTTATTTGCACTACTATTTAAAAACTTCGTTAAACGTTCTTTTATTTTTCCGTCTACAGAATCAATGTTATTTCGAATTCGTTTTAACTCTTTACTCGCAGCTGCATCAATGCTATTTCCTTTAATTGAAAAGTTAATTTCCTCTTCAATACTTTTATATTCAGTCATTGAATTCGCATAAGAAGCTAATACTGGCGCAAAAAATTCTTTATCTAACATAAAATTTTTAATCTTTCTACAGCCACGTAAAAAGTCTGAAACACTTACTAACTCTGCTGGATCTAAAATCATCCCTTTTTCTAATTTTTGAATTGTACTAGCGATATTAGAAATTCCGAAGAAAGGCACATGCCCTTCTGCATCTACTATAGCTCGTGCTTCTGTCGTTTCATTCAAGCGATTCCTCACTACTTTTATACTCGTACTCGGCTCTAATTTATTTAATAGTTCTTTACCTAATCCACTTACACAATAAGATTTCACTATATCCTTTAATTCGTTATATTGTAACTTTTCAAAAGTCATCGTATTCATTTTGTTTCTCCTCACTATGATTGGTTTTTATCATCAATGAAGATACCTACTCATTAGATTCCAATGAGTTCTACATTATTCAATTATCATTTTTATACATTAAAAACATATACAAAAAAGCTGCGGGGATACCGCAGCTTTTACATTTACAAGGCATGTGTAATAACATATGAGAAAATAAGCCATAAAAACAAATGGCAATCCCCTTATTACACGCTTTATAAAGTATTGTAGGTATCTTCATAGGTTTCGAAATAAATGCATGACAAAATTAGGGGTATGATATACATAAAAATCCCCTGGTCTTATCCGATTTATTTCATTAAATTTTTCCTATTTAGTACCTACCGCACTCACAAAAAGCACCTCTCATTAATTTATATTTTATGTTCATTGAAATCTAATTTATTGAAATCATCATACTATATGTTTTGTAATAAGTAAAGATGTCAGACTTTTGCCCTTCACACCTGAGGAAGGACAATTTTTTCGGATAATGCTTTTTTCACTTTGTAGACTGTAAAACTTTCATATAATCAACCTTTTTCTCAAGGGTCTTTTTCGCATCTTCAGCCGTTACTATATAATCTACAGCAATATTTTGTAATACATCTTTATTAGTATTTGGCAGCTGAATCGTTATATCTTCTACACTACTTTTACTATTTTCAATCGTTTTATTAAATTCCTGAATACTTCTTGCAACCTCCGCTAATGTTTCCATATGTACAGGATTATTTACATCTAAAACAGTATTACTTCTAAAAACTACCGTATAATACTGCTGTAAATTTTTCTTCGCTATTTCTTTCTCAGCATTCTTATCGGAAACATTATCCCCAGTCTGCATTTGATCAAAAGTAAGTATAGTGTTATTCTCTTTTTCTCCATAGTATGTATTAAATTTCTTTTGTAAATCATATGTTTTCTTTTTCATTTTATAATTGTCATTATTTACTTCTGGAGAGATTTGTCCATCAAAATAAAGTTGAAATTGCAAATGCGGTTCATCGACTTGCTGCACAGAAGCTATCCGCCCCTTTGGACCAAGGAAATCCTTTCCGTTATCCAGTGTTTCAACTCCGTTTAATTTAACAGACATACCATATTCCGCTTTTGTATAATTTTGTGCTTTTTGTTCAATTTCTTCATCCGATATATCACATGATGTTAATAGTAATAAACTAAAAACTATGCTATATTTCATTTTTGTTTTTTTCATATCGCCTCTCCTTTTGCTACTACTTCCTATACAGAAATACCCTTAAAAATTTTAAATTACGATTTATATAAAGAACTTCCTCTAATAACCGCTACATCAAATTGTCTTCGCTGACTTGAATAATAAAAACTCATCATCTTGCTTTAGAAAAAAATAATAACCACAAGTGTAAAAACACCCATTTGTTATTACTTTACACTTATAGTGTATTTTTACACTATAATCATTTTATCGTAAAGCAAATATAACATCTATTAAAATCACGTTAAAAACATACTAATACTTAGTTCTATAGCAATCACAGTACGGTTTTTATCGTATCCAATTTTAAAGTAGCAACTTTAATTTCGTTGTAGAATAATTAAATAAGCGCCTCCGCTATTGCGAATGTCATTTACTTTCCCTAATACATTTAATAATTATGACAAGCAATCATAGGAGGTTACTATATGAGCGAAGAAAATATTATTTTACATGGACCTGCTCTTGAACCAAATTTAATTGGCCCCACACTCCCACCAATTCCACCATTTACATTCCCAACCGGACCTACTGGAATCACAGGACCTACCGGTGCGACAGGTTTTACTGGAATTGGAATAACTGGTCCCACTGGGATTATAGGACCTACTGGAATTGGAATAACTGGTCCTACTGGTGTTACAGGAATTACTGGAATCGGAATAACTGGTCCTACCGGCGCTACTGGAATTGGAATAACCGGTCCCACTGGAGCGACCGGTTTAGGAATTCTCCCGGTATTTGGAACAATAACTTCTGAAGTAGGTATCGGTTTTTCAGCAGTAGTTAATACAAATGTTAATTTGACAATTCCAGGACCTGTTAGTGGAACTACTCTAACCCCAGTAGACAACTCCATTACAATTGATACCACTGGTGTGTACTCTGTATCTTTTTCAATTGTATTTGTGATACAAGCTATTTCGTCTAGTATATTAAACCTTACAATAAATGATTCCATTCAATTCGCCATTGAAACACGAGTTGGTGGTGGTTCTGGGGTAAGAACTACATCCGCTAGAACTGATCTATTACCTTTAAACCAAGGAGATGTCCTTCGAGTACGAATAAGAGAAGCCACGGGTGACATTATTTATTCCAATGCATCTCTTGTTGTTTCAAAAGTCGACTAGTTCATTTATTAAAATAAAGATTTAGGAATGATAACAATGTAAAAAGAAGAGGAAACTTATATTTCAGTCTACCTCTTCTTTTCATCACCAATTTACTGCTGAACATATATGGAAACTGAGCCTCCACTTACATAGAACTGCCCCCATCCGTCCTTATTAATTGTTACAGTATTTGTTTGATTACCCGTAATATCGTACCATACTTCCCCAGCGTTATTCTTTCCAACATCCATCCACTTTGATCCTCCTGGTCCGTCCGAGAGTAATGTCGCTAAACCAGAATTAGCATGTACACCATCGCCTTCTCTTGTCCAGCCAATCACATCTGGATGGTCTAAATAATCACGCTGCGTACCATATGCAAAGTTTTTCCGTGCCGTCAAAATTGGATCAATTTTACCTTTTAACGCTGGAATTTCATAACTACTATTTCCGCTTGTCCCATAGTAATCACCATAGAAAACTGAAGGATAGCCCTCTGCACGAGTTAAAATAAATGCATATGCCAGCGGCTTAAACCACGGAATTACTACAGATTCCAATGACTGCCCAGGCTGAGAATCATGATTCTCAACGAGAGTAACTGCGAGTGCAGGGTGATTTTTCATTACTGTTCCATTTAAAATATTTCTCATATCATAATTCCCATTTCCTGTTGAAGCATAATGAAAATTGTAATGAAGCGGTGCATCAAACACAGATTGATTATAATTGACTTTCGCTAAATAATTGTTTAAAGCCTGAACATCATTTTGCCAATATTCAGCTACTGTAAACATTTCTTTCCCCGTTTGCTGTCTGGCATGATTTACCCAATCGCGTAAATATTCATGATCAATATGTTTAACAGCGTCCAAACGAAAGCCATCTAAATTTAATTCATTCGCATACCATGTTCCCCAATTTTTCATCTCATTCGCAACATCAGGATGATCAAAATCAAGATCTGCATACATCAAATAATCATAATTTCCATTTTCGCTAGACAATTCCCAATCCCACGCTTTATCTACACCCCTAAATTTATAAATTCGATTTAATTTCCTTCCTTCATCCCAATCCGTTCCGTCAAAATGATACCATTTCCATTTGAAATTAGAATAAGCATCTCCGCGACCTGGAAAATTAAACCCCGTCCATGCACTAATTTGATAATCACCTGATACTTCAATATTTCGATTGTTACGGTCTACCTCTACAGCTGTTACGGTTTCAGTATAATCAGCCCCACCTTTATGATTCATAACTACATCACCGTATACGTCGATGTTTTGCTTATGTAAAGCGTCAATTGCAGATTTCAACTGTGCTTTCGTCCCATATTTCGTCCGCACCGTTCCTTTTTGATTGAACTCCCCTAAATCATATAAATCATAGGCCCCATACCCTACATCATTTTGCGAAGTCCCTTTATATGCAGGTGGTATCCATACAGATGTGATTCCTTTATGAGCTAAACTTTCAGCATCGGAACGCAAACGATTCCAATGATTCCCATCATTCGGAGCGTACCACTCAAAATACTGCATTAATGTTCCATTGTTCACTGTTGCTGCTTCCGCCTTATTTCCCTCATATATATTAGGAAAAAGTAAAGTAAACAATAAACAGACTACCGTAATCCTTTTCAACATATTTACACCATCCCCTTCAAGAAAACGTTTGCATAATTTGTTAAAGTTATTATAATATTCGTTCTACAGTTAGTAAAGTAACAATCTTTTAATCTCTCACATTATTTTTCAAAATATGAATTCAACTATTCCACAAGTACCCCATATAGTTTAAAATTCACATCGGATTCAAAATTGTTTACAATTTATCTATAAAAGCATACCGGAGGGATTTCTATGACCGACTTTCAAAAACAATTTTTCGCAAGATTAAATATAGAAGAAAAACACAAAGTTTCATTTGAAGATTTACCTAACATTATGTACGCAATGGCACAAACTGTCCCTTTTGAAAACTTAAATATTCTCGAAAACAACTTTAAAGAAATATCAAAAGAAAATCTAAAAGAAAAAATTTTAATAAACAACCGTGGCGGCCTTTGTTATGAATTGAATCCGGCTATGTATTACTTCCTTAAAGACTCTAAATTCGATGTCCATCTCGTTTCAGGAACAGTTTATAACGCTGCAAATTCTATATGGGCTGTAGATTCAGGGCATATCGCAACTGTTTTACAACATCATAATGAACTTTACTTAATTGAAGTAGGTTTCGGATCATATTTACCCCTTTCCCCTGTTCCTTTCTCAGGTGAGATCGTTCATTCTGTAACAGGCGACTATCGTATTCGTAAAGAAACGACTGAAAAAGGTAATTATATTTTAGAAATGCGTAAAAGCAATGAGTTTCTAGATCAATCTTCTACTGATGATTGGACAGTAGGTTATGCATTTTACTTGGAAGAAGTGGATGAAACGAAAGCAAATGCAGCACAAAAAATTATTGTTGAACATGAAGGTTCACCATTTAACAAAGTACCTCTTGTTGTAAAACTTACTCATGACGGGCACGCATCATTAACAAAAGATAGCCTTACAGTAACGAAAAATAGAAATAAAACAAAAGAAACAATTACAAAAGAGCAATATACAAACCTCCTTCATTCAACGTTCGGCATTACATTATAACTTTTAAAGCCTCGCCATTCTCGGCAAGGCTTTTTATTTTCCAGCAGGGATTTTTTGCAATTTGTTGTATTTCATAGTTATATAGGAATATAACTACATATTTAGAAAGGAAATGATTATGACTGAACTTAAAGATCGACTACAAGTAGCTGATAAAGAAAAATGGGATTTAACGGATATTTACCATACAATTGAAGATTGGGAAAGCGATTTTCATAAAATTGAAGTATTAACGAATGAATTACACAAGTTTAATGGAAATATTCACGATGGCAATAGTTTATTAGCTTATTTAACAAAGAGTGAAGAAATATCTAGCATAATATCTTTAATGTTCGCTTATGCACGATTACAATCCGATCTTGATACACGCGATACTGACGCTCAATCCCTTGTCGATAAAGTATCACAATTACACGTGAAAGTAAGTGCGGCTAAATCTTTCTTTTCCCCATTCTTACTTAGTGTAGATGAAAACACATTACATTCTTACTTAGAAGAAATAGAAGGCTTACACTATTATAAAGAAGACTTATTTGAGCTATACCGTTATAAAAAACACGTTTTGAATAAAGACCAAGAAGAGATTTTATCACAAATGGGTGAAGCACTCTCCTCCCCGCAGCATACATTTGGCATGTTAAATAATGCAGATATAATTTTTGGTGAAGTGACTACTGATGATGGAGAAAAAGTAAACTTAACACGTGGAATGTATTCAAAGCTAATAGAAGATGAGAATCGTGAGAAACGTGAAGAAGCCTATAAAGCTTATTACAAACCATACGTTCAATTAAAGAATTCTATCGCTTCTACTTTGTCCGCAGCTATTAAAAACAATGTTACTGTCTCAAAGCTACGAAAATATCCATCAGCTTTAGAAAAATCATTATTTGGCGACATGGTTCCGAAAGAAGTATATGAAAATTTAATTGAGACAACGAAAAAAAACATTCAATCATTACATACGTATAATGAACTTAGAAAAGAAAAATTAAATGTAGATGAACTACGACAATACGACTTGAGTGTTGATTTAGTAAAAGGTGTAAAACAAGACATTCCATACGACGAAGCGTTTGATATAATGATCGCGTCACTAGCTCCTTTAGGTGAAGAATATATTGAAACATTAAAAAGCTTTAAAGATAAACGCTTTATCGACGTAAGAGAAACACCAGGAAAACGTTCCGGTGCTTATAACTTTGGTGTATACGGTGTTCATCCTTTCATTCTTTTAAATCATCATGATGATTTAAATAGCCTTTTCACCCTTACTCATGAATGCGGGCACGGTATGCATACGCATTACTCACACGGATACCAACCAAGAATTTCTGCACACTATTCCATTTTTGTTGCAGAAGTCGCTTCTACAGTAAATGAAGTGTTATTAATTCATTATTTATTAAAAGAAGCAAAAGAAACGAACGTACGTAATCATTTAATTAACTACTTTATCGATAGCTTTAAAGGTACTTTCTTTACACAAATCATGTTTGCAGAATTTGAAAAAATTACACATGAAATGGCCGAACAAGGTAAACCATTAAATGCCAAAGTCTTTAGTGAAATTTACGAAAACTTATTTAGAGAATATAATGGCGACTCTCTCGTATTTGACGAAGAAGTAAAATACGGCTGGGCTAGAATACCGCATTTCTATCGTCCATTTTACGTGTACAAATATGCAACTGGATTCGCTTCTGCAATCCAAATTGCTGATAAGTTATTGAGCGGTGATCCAAATGCTCAGAAAAACTATATTGAATTCCTTAAAGGCGGAAGTTCTGACTATCCATTAAACTTACTGAAAAAAGCTGGTGTTGATTTAACTACGCCAGAACCGATTGAAAGTGCATTAAATCGATTCACCCAACTTGTTGAAGAGTTTTCAGCATTATAGAAAAAAGCATGCAGATTATAGAATCTGCATGCTTTTTTCATTTCGGTTACTTTATGCTAAATGTTGCTGTGTCACACAGTGAATCATACCACCATACGCATACAGTTCATTTACATAAACACCGACAATTCTTCTTCCTGGAAACTGCCCTTCAATGATTTGAAGTCCTAACTTATCATGTTCATCACCGTATATAGGAACTAATACAACTTCATTTCCAATATAAAAGTTCAAATACGAGCCCTTACAGTCTGCTTCTTTTACCACTTTTCTTGTCACCGGTACTGGTATGAGCTGAAATGGATTTCCATCTATATTTCTCGCTTGTCTCAATTCTTGATAATGCTTTTCGTACGCCTCCAAAAGGTAGGATTCACTCTCCCCAAAAGGATCATATTCATAAAGAATTGTATTTTCATTTACAAAACGCGCTGCCCCATCAATATGGTAATCTGTATCTTCATCATAATTATCCTCTCCGCGAATACCAGTTATCCATATAAAATTCGTTACTCCCAAATACTTCGTTAACTCTATTTCAATCTCTTCCTGATTTAGTGTGGGATTTCGATTTTCATTTATAATAGAAGTTTTTGCCGCCATTAAGGTGCCATTTCCATTTATCTCTATTCCTCCACCTTCTATACAGACACTAGATTTAACTTTTGGAATGCTATACATTCCACTTATTTTTTCCGGAATAATAGCATCATTTTCATACGGATATTTATCCCCCCAACCATTAAATACCCAGTGTGTTAAACAGAGATTGCCTTCCTTATCTTTTACAAAGATCGGTCCATTATCTCTTATCCAAACATCATCCGTTTCTTCAATTAAAAAATCAATTTTATCCATATCTACATTCGCTTCAGTTAACTTCGATTGTACATGTACTTTTTCTTCCTCATCAAATACAACAATATGCACATTCTCTCCGTAATGAAGCTCCTTTGCCATCGTTACCCAAATATCATCTAGCTTAGATCTGTAACCTTCGCCTCTATGAGCCTTATCATGAGGCCATTGGAGCCATGTCCCCTCATGATTTTCCCACTCAGCAGGCATATAAAACAAACTATTTTCTATATTTCTCATACGTGTTCACCCCTTCTTCGAATGTAAGTTCAGTCTAAACTTTGACATCGTGTTAAGGTCAACAGGAATATCTTCATTTACTTGTAACTATTTCATACGCGGATTCTTTATTTTCCCTTGTGATACACTACTTCTCCTTGTAAAACCGTCACTAAAACTTTCGCATTCGGAATCTTATCGGCACTCATTTTAGTAATATCTTCATTTAGTAATACCATATCGGCTGATTTACCTACTTCAATTGAACCAGTAATATTATCAAGACCTAATGCTTTGGCGGGCTTAATTGTATATGCATCAATAGCTGCGTATACATCAGACAAGCCCTTTTCATCAATACTTAGTGCATTCGAAATCGTCACAAGTGGATTTAGTTCATTTACATCCCAATCACTACTAAGTGATACGTTTGCTCCTGTTTTCCAAATGCGTCCTAACGGCATAATTCGTTTCATCTGTTGATTTGTAAAATACGCACTTGCCCAGCTTTGTTTAGGATCTTCTGCAAAATCATGACCTACTTGGAAATCAGCGCTAATACCTAACTTAGCAAAACGATTTATATCACTATCTTCTACCATTTCCACATGTGTAAGCGTATAAGGTTGATTCGCCCCTTCTTTTTTCGCTGCTTCAATTGCATTTAAACTTTCTCTTACTCCGCCATCTCCAATTGTGTGGATGAGTGCACCGTAACCAATTTTATTGAGTTCACTCAACCACCACTTCATTTTTTCTTCTGGAATATAGTTCAAACCGTACGGTGTTCCTTTAAACCACTCAAATTTATATTTTTCTAGTATTTTAGCTGTGCTGTTAATGCTAATTCCATCACTATACATCTTCACTTGATTAATAAGCATTCTAGATGATACATCATCACGCTTAATTTTTTTGAAATACTCCATTTGCTCTGCTTCATTTAAGTTCGGATATACCCACGGACGAAGTACTACTCGCGACGTTAACTTTTTCTCATCATTAACTTTATTCCAAACATCTAGCCAGCCTCGTTTCCAATAAAGACGTCCATCGCCGACTGTAGTAATACCATTCTTCGCAACCTCATCTAAACCGTCTAACAAACCTTCATAATTTTTTTCAAAGAGATTGGGCTGGGAATTCCATGCTTTTTCCATCACGATATCCCCTGCTGTATCATACAGAAGCCCGAAAGGTTCTCCTGTTTCTGGATCCCGGATGATTCTTCCGCCTTGCGGATCTTTCGTCTCTTTATTTATTCCTGCTGATTCCAATGCCTTTGAGTTAACCCATACAGAATGAGAAGTTCTTTCCATAATTAATACAGGGTTATTAGGAAATAACTCATCAAGAACTTGTAATGGCGTTTGTTGTTCTGATTTTTCGTCCATATCTTTTAACAGCTCTTCCAAACTAAATCCTGTTCCACTTATCCATTCGCCATCTTTCACATCTTTTTTACAAGCCTTTAAATACGAGCGTTGTTCTTGCAGCGCAGCATCTGGCGAGACACTACAATTCCCTGCTGCTGGTGATTTCGCCTCAAATATATGATTGTGATTGTCCACAAAACCAGGAAGAATAAAACGCCCTTGTAAATCCACCACTTTCGTATCTTCATTTATAAATCCTTCTACATCTTTGTTTGAACCAACAAATGTAATTTTCCCTTCTTTAACGGCTACAGCCTCTACAATGTCTTGCTTGTCATTTGAAGTATAGATTGTACCATTTTTAAACACTACATTTTTTGGCAACTGATTTGGTAGAACGAAGCTACCATTCTCACCTTCTCCTACTCCAGGAGTACACGCTGAAACCCATGTCATACTTAGAATCAGACAAATAATCATGATTGTTCTTTTCATATTCTTTCTCCTTTTTATTATGATGAATTACTTACATAAATAGAATAAGGATTGACATAATGTTAATGTCAATCCTTATTCTCATTCTATTTTCGTAACTAAAAAACAAATTTGTGTGACATACTCTTCTACTAAACAATCACATTCAGATCCCTTTATGTAGACCTCATATGGTGAACCATCTATTACATAACCATTTCTTTCAATCCATTTTTCTAACGCAATATAAGCGTAGCCTATATAGTCATAACTTCCATAATGCATAGTAGTAACGATTTGATGTGGATTTAATTTTTTTATTTCATATTCTTGTACTACATCTTTATTGTTCCCATGCATGACCGGAATCCTTAATTCAACATCACTTTCATTTGGAATATACTCTTCATCATAAAAGACCGTAGAGGGCGAACCAACCATTTGTAAGTTATGCTTTTGTACTTTTTCATATAAGTCATAAAAATAATCATCCATATCATCTATATTTATTTGCAGTCTTTGAGCAATTACTGTTATTTCATTTCTCATTCCAATAAATATATCGTAATTTCTATGACAAGCAGTATTTAAAGCATGATTCATATTTACCATTTCATTCATTTCTGAAATAACCTGTAAATTTTGTTTCACCTCATGAGACAACTCTATAATTTGTGATTGCATATGTTTAATAAATGAATCTTGATCTGATGATTGAAGAATTATTTTAATTTTCGGTAAAGGAAACTTGTACTCCCTTAGCTTTTTAATTTTCAACGCTATTTCAAGCTGTCCTTGCTCATAATATCTATATCCATTTACCGGATTCACATATGCTGGTTTCAATATTTCCTCTTTATCATAATGCCTTAACATTCGTGTACTCATTTTACAAATCCGTGAAAATTCAGTAATTGTATACATATAAATACCCCTTGAATACATTTTCTTATATATAAGCTTATTTATTAAAACCAATCAAATATTTTTCTGATTGAAGAACCTTCATTCTGATCGTTCAGCCTTTTCATTTTTGAAGGTAACAAATGACTAGGACAATACCACGTTAAACAATTCATGGCGCCTCCCATTGTCGATATTTCTCCTACATGACTTTGAATAACTTGTTTCTCAGTATGCTGTTGAATATATCGTAAAACTTCCTCATCTTTAGCTAATCCAAACTTAGGAACGTAAAGCGTATCACATGTTTCTAACATATTTATATATAAACCTTTTGCTGACGCTATCTCTTCATCGTATTGACCCTTCTCTGTATATGACGAAGGAACAACTATAAATTCAGCCTCTGGCATTTGCTCTTGAATAATCTCTTGAACCTTATATCTAAATTCATGATCCCCTAAAAAATCACTAATAAACATTGTATGTTCATCAATAAATTTAACCATCCCGTCTGCGTGTGCAAGTACATCTCCCTCTTCAGTAGGAATAATAATAACCCGACTCACATCTAAATCCCATTCCAGTTGCTCTATAATTTCTTCTTCCGTCCAATCATAATTATCATCAAATATGCGTTCCGTTAATATAACGGTATCTTTTTTATTCCAAATAAGATTTCCACCGTCTAATATCAATGGAGATGTCACATATTCAAAGTCGTTCTTTTTCAACCATTTATTAAATTGTTGATCTAAATATCGTCCTTGATCTTTCGGTAAGTAATTTGGTTGATATTTGAATTTAACTAGATGATTTGTTACAACTGGTGCAACATCTCTTAGCCAAATATCATCATACTCAAAAAAGTTTGTATGAAAGTCTTGCTCTTCAACAGATAAAGATATAAGTTGATCGGTAAATGCTTTATTTTCATTTAAGTATTCATTAAAATAAATAATGTCTTCATAAAATGGTCGATAATATTCATTCGATTCATCTGGTATTGCAGTAAAAATAATGCCACTATGTTTTTGTTCCATATTACTTACCTCGCTTTTTAATAATGATTGAATAACTGTTTTCAATAAGTCAACTATTCCCCAATTCATTTCTCTTTTCATTACAATTTTTGAAACGTGCACATTTCATGAATGGATTATAGCACGGAGAAATATTATATATTTATATAAAAAATATAAAGCCGTCGTTAAGCCATAAACTGACTCTTGACAAGATTTTTAAATTTTAATCGCCGTACACAATGACGGATTAGATGATTTTTTTATCAAGATTCAAATCCATTACTTCTAATAGAGCGTTTTGATTATATAAATTCACTAAATGTGTTTCTACCCCTATGCAAATCCCTTCTAGCGGAAGATCGTTTGGATCCTGACCAAATGGATCCTCAATTTCAACCCCTATTGCTTCAATCCCTATAAATGCAAAACTTATGAACGTAGTTGCAAGTACTGTAAACCATCCAAGACTATCAACAAGACCAATCGATAAAGTCCCGCAAAATATGAGCAGTAAAATTTTAATATGAGCAAAATATGCAAAAGGAATAGGCGTTGTTTTGATCCGATCACATCCACCCACAGCCGTAAGCAGAGTATTCAAATCAGCTTCCATATTAATTATTGCATTTGGGTGAATTTGACCCGTTTTCAAACCTTTTGATAGTATAGTTTTTAACATAAAAACTATACTAATCGGTAAATGAATAGACTCAGCCAACATTTCTTTTTCCTTCTCAGAACAAATATCAAACAATGCTTTTATTTCGGATAAATCTTTTTCGTCTCTCAAATGTCCTTTCGCTATCTTTGGAAAAGCAATTAACAAATGTAAAAATTTTAATTTTTCCTGATCCGTCTTTTTCCCTTCAGACTCCCAATAACATAAAAAACTAACTGCCAAATTTCTAGTACAAGCACCAACCGTGCCAAATAACTTTCTACCTTCCCAATACCTATCATAGGCAGTGTTAGTACGAAAAACTAACAGTAGACCTAAAGCTCCTCCAACAATTACCCAAGGAGTTTGATTAATTTTTATTTCTACATAATAATAATTAATCACAGTTACTATCGTTGAAATACATATATATAATAAAATTTGCGGGAAAATATCTCTTACCACTGTTCCCTTTAATGTAAATATTTGATGTAAACTATTTTGATTATTGTAATGAACCATATTTACAAAAACCTCTTTCCTTATTAACCTTTTATTCTTTTAAATTATGAAAGTATACAATTAAATAGTAGAATCATAAACCCTATTATTATAAAACTGGTTAAGATTATTTCTTTCAATACTGTTACTCCTTTTTACCAAAAGATAAAACATCTTTTTTGATTTAAACAACAAACGTTCACTCTTCTAAATCACGACGCATTATTTTAGAATTTGCAATGAATAAAGCACTAATTAATACAAGAATCGCGCAAGCATATATCAATGAATCCATTGGACTATCATGGTCTATAATAATTAGACGAACGATAGCCGTAATACCTATATATATAAAATAACGTAATGGAAAATGAAAGTTCATTTGAAAATACTTTATAATCATTACGATGAATTCAAAATATAAAAAAAATACGACAATGCTATCAATTAAATGATAACTAGATTCCTCACTATTTAATTTAAGTTCTTGTATAAATTGAATGACTTCTTTCATAAGAAACACACTTAAAACAATTCTCAAACAGATCAAAGCTACATTTATAATGTACTGTAGAACGATAGGGAAAAACGAAAATACTCTTTTAAAATTCTTTAACACAAACATTTTTCTCCTTTTCCATATAAAACAATAATGACAATATACTTTTATTTAATTATCGTTACATTAAAATTATACATTACTATCTTGTTACAGATGTTAAAACAAGACAAAATAAGTAAAGATAGCATTTCACCTATTTTGTCTATAAAGCAACATAACGAAACTATAATCGATTACTTCAATTGAATCGGTTGTTGCTGTGTCACACAATGGATCATTCCGCCATTTTTATAAAGCTCTCTCACATCAATTCCCACTACTTTACGATCCGGGTATAATTTCTGAATCGTATCGTTTGCGATTTTGTCATTTGGATCATTATAGTTAGGCACCAATATAACTGTATTCCCAACATAATAATTGATATATGACCCCTTATAATCTAGAGTTTTTCCACCTTCTAAAGTAACTTTATCTTTACTAAGCGGTAAGTATTCGTACTTATATTTCTGTCCTGAAGCATTTTTTGCATCTAACAATTTATCCATATCTTTGTTTGACAAGCCCCATTCAGCCAAGTCATCTTCTGCCATCGTTACGATTGTAGATTGATCATGGAATTTAGCAAATCCATCAATATGAAAATCAGTAATATCTAAATTAGGCACTCCATCTAACCAAATAAAGTTTGTCACCCCAAGGTCACTTATATATTTTTCAATTTCCGCTTCTGATAAATCAGGATTTCTATTTTTATTCGTTACTGCGCTTCGAGTTAATAAAGCAGTCCCATTGCTGTCTAATTCAATTGCGCCACCTTCAAGGACAAACTTCCCCCAATCAATTCTTTCAACCCCTAATTGTTTACTAACATTCTCACGTATACGGGCATCATTTTTATATGGCGTTTTCTTTCCCCAACCATTAAATGCTGGATCTAATATTTTCAGATTTTTATTATTGTCATAAACAAAAATCGGTCCACTATCTCTTGCCCACACATCATCAGTAGGAGCGATAAAGAAATCAACTTTATCCATATTCAGCCCTTTATCTATTAAAAGCTTATTGATTCGCTCTTTCTCTTCCTCATCATATGCAACAATGTGGACTTTTTCACCCTCAGTTAAAGCACTTGCCATCTTAATCCAAATAGGTTCAACTTCTTGTTTATACTCTTGACCATATGTGTATTCATGAGGCCATTGTAGCCATGTACCTTCATGTTTATCTTTTTCATCCGGCATCGTATATTTTCCAGCGTTTTTCTGTACCTCTACTTTTTTATCCTCTTTCTCTTTCCCTTTGGCATTTTCATTATTCCCTTCAAAAGAACATCCACTAATAATCGTTGTAGATAATGTAGCTATTAAACAAAACTTTACTATTTTTTTCATTTTTCAACCTCCTGTTCATGTCTACAATACTGTAAGGCTTAACATAGTGTGAAGCTCAAGCTTTTTCATCAATGTAAAAATTACCAATTATTCTTCCGCATGATAATCACATAATTTCAATACAAATAGATGACATTCACAAAATACACTTCCTATATTTAACATCCATATCATTTAACTTCCTTCATAAATTTATTCTAATACTAATCCCCTCTCATACATGCTTGTTCACTAAATAAAAAAATCGGTATTGATAATTTTATATCAATACCGATTTTTAAATAATTATTTTCCTTCTATTAAATCATTCGCTAATTTCCTAAACTCTTGATTAAATGTATCATTCATACCATTTTGTACGTTAGAGAATAATATTACAAACGTTCTTTTATCCCAGTTAAAATTATTAAAAGTGTTCCAGCCAGCTAATACACCGTGGTTATGATAATAATCTGGGTAAATATAGAAGCTAAATCCATATTTTCTCGCAGGTGATACTGTAAACATATCTGATAAGCTTTGTTTAGAAATCAGCTTTCCATCCATAATAGCCTCATCTAATCTTTTCATATCTTCAACGGTCGTATACATTTCACCACAACCATACAGCCAGTTCATTTTTAAGCGGGGTGCAGCTATTAACTCATTATCTTTTTTCGTGTAACCTTCTGCTAAGAAAATATCTTCAGGGAGAGTTGCACCCATACCAGATTCATTCATTTCAACAGGAGTAAAAATGTTTTCTTTCACATATTCAGCAAGCGGTTTATTCGATATCTTTTCTACAATATACGCAAGCACCATATAATTATAATCTGTATATTTCCATCCTGTCCCTGCAGGAAATTGCAACTTTTGCGCTCCAATCCACGTTACTAACTTTAAACGTGATGCCGCATCAACACTACCTTGTCCCTGATCTGGTAACCCGGACGTATGTGTTAACAAATTTCGTAACGTAATGTTTTTATCTGCTGGAAACGATGGAATATACTTATTTACATTGTCTTCAATATTCAATTTCCCTTTTTCTCTTAGCTGTAATATAGATATTGCAACTACTGTTTTCGTTATGGAACCGATGCGATATTTTGTTCTTGGCGTTGTTAAAACTTTATCTTTTACATTCGCATACCCGTAGCCTTTTCGTAAAACCACATTATTTTTATCCGTTACGAGAACCGTCCCGTTAAATCCTTTATCTTTTAAATATTGATCGAGTTTCGTTGCTGCAATATCATAACGTTTTTGCTGATTCGCATCAACTTTCGGTTGAACATTTCCAACTTTATCCTCAAAATTTGAAAATGCCTTCAAACTGTATTTCTTTTCTTTATTTGCATGTATGAGTGCAGCGACACTCCCACAAAAAATAGCAAAAACAAAGAAAGCGATTAACCATTTCTTAAACATATGGGAACCCTCTTTTATCTAGTTTCACTTTATACTTTTCCATTCTATTCTATATCTTTTAGTTTTTAAATATCTTATAATCTATCTACTCTATTATTCCTCATAGTAAACTAGATTCCTTTTTCTAACGTTCAAATTTTAACTACTCTCTATTGTAGTTCTTTTTTACAAAATTTCCACCTTACAATCGGATACATCCAACTTTAATTTTAATTTTTTATGTAACATTCGTTACACATTAACAAGAATGGAGGCGTTAATTTGAAAAAGACCGATAAGCGCAATCGTTTAGATGATATGATGTTTCATTATCGAGTAACAAAAAACAATATAGCTTTAATTTAATATTACGGAAAACAGATTATGATTTTAAAAGGAAATGATGCTGAAAAATTTTTAAACAAAATAAATCGGGCAAGTAACGAAAAAGAAAAACAGCTTATTATGGCTAAAATTACAGGTAATTTCAAAAGAGGAAATGAGCGTTAATGAAAACGAATCTCATTTATAACTTGATTATACAACATATTAAAAAAGAAATGTCACTCCCACGACATTTCTTTAGATTTTCTTCATAAAAGATTTACATTTTTAATATTCGTTTACTTTTACATAAACTCACTGCTGAAACGCTTAGTAATGCAGCTATCCCCATCCATGCATATGTGTAGCCTTTTCCATCTACTATATAACCAAACAAAGCAGGTGCAAAGATAATAGCAATTTGATTAAGTGTAAGCGCAAAACTCACTGTTAGGCCTACCAATTCCTCACTTGCAGACTCAGCAACTTCAACCATAAAAAGACTAAACCAACCGATCGCAAAGAACCCTAGCAGTCCGCTCATCACAAACAATGCCTCAAGTGTCATTGTGTTTATACTCATTACAACAACTAAAATTAAGCAAAAAGATATACATACAGTTATTAATAAAGGTGTACGACGATCACCTTTGTAATATGTATCACTTATTGTAGCTAATATAATTCGCCCAATCATTCCTGCAACTAGCATAACTGAAAATACTTTCCCTGCTACAATAGGTGTTATCGATTTTTCAATGACTAAAAATTTTATAAAATGTCCGACTAATATCATTTGTAAAGAAATCATGCAAATACCTGTAATAAAAATTGGATACAGCTCTTTTTTACATATTACCTTTTTTAACTGCATCCACAAAGAAATACTTACATTTTCTTTGCTCGTGTGTTCTCGTACGTACGATTCCTTATAAAATATGAAAAACAATAACCCGCCTATTATACATATAGTTGCAATAACATTTATCGTATAAGATAAACTAAATTTAATTGTAAGCAAAGGGATCGTTACTCCTGCTAATGCCCCGCCAATAGGTATACCAGCTTGCCGTATTCCCATAGCTAATCCGCGCATTTCTTTCGGAAACCATTTCAAGATTACTTTACTTCCCCCTGGCTGAGATACGCTATAAAAAGTTCCTATTAAAAGAAGGACAAATAATAGCCCAATAAAGCCCCTTGCCATATGAGCAAGTAAAAGCGCCCCGCCAAGTAATACAGTGCTCGCTCCAATTAATATTCTTTCGTTATATCGATCAAGTAACCTTCCGGCAAAAAGCATACAAAACAGCGGACCAATATTTACCGAACTTATTAACAACCCAACCTGCATATTCGAAAGTACATATTTCTGTTTCCAAAATAAAGCGAGTACCCCTACTCCATATGTTATAAGTGTTGCACTTGCCTGTGCTACCGTTGCCAAAGTTAACATGCTCCATTTATTAGAACTACTGTACTTTTCAATTTTTTCTTCACTTATCAACGTTATCTCCCCCATATCCCTTTCATTGTATGAAGGTTCTGATATCATGTAAAATAAGTGTTAATAATAGAATCCATCAAAAAAATTGATACCTTTTTCGGGGTGATAATAAATGGACATAAAAGATTTAACGGTTTTTTACGAAGTTGCGACAGTAGGAAATATATCTCATGCTGCTAAAAACTTAAACTATGTACAATCAGGTGTAACGATGCGTATAAAACAACTAGAAATTGAGTTAGGTGTGCCTTTATTTTATCGAAATGGAAAAGGCGTTACTTTAACTTCTAACGGAGAAATTTTATTAACATATGCAAAACAAATCATCCATCTAATCGATCAATCCATTCAAGCTGTCCAAAGTAACGGAACCGAGCCAAAAGGCACGTTAAAAATCGGGTGTACAGAATCGACAACAGCCGTTCGTCTCCCGCCTATATTAACGACCTATTATGAAAAGTATCCAGAAGTTGAATTGATTCTAGAAACAAATACGACAGACCAATTAACTCAGCTCGTTTTAGAGCGAAAACTAGACGGGGCTCTTATCGCTGGAAATATTCAGCATACTGAACTTCATACACTTTCATTTCGAGAAGAAGAACTCGTTCTCATTAGCAAGACTCCTCTATCTTCCTTTAAAACAATAGAAGAACTGAATTTACTCGCTTTTAGTCAAGGTTGTTATTACAGAAAACTATTAGAAAACTGGCTTCAAGAAGAAGGGATTTCACCTAAAAGAATACTAGAGTTCGGAACAATTGAAGCAATACTTGCATGTGTAAAATCAGGTATGGGTACGGCTATTATGCTGAAATCTATTATTCCAGATTACGAACATGGTTTATCTTTAAATACATTACCAAATCACTTTAGAAAGGTTCCTACTACTTTTATTATTCGAAAAGATATTTTCCACTCAGCTGCCTTGCAAAAATTTATGGAGATGATCAACAATGCGTGAAAAAAAATACGCGGAATGAAACGAAAAACAAAAACTCTTATAAAAAGAATTGAAGACTCTACTAAAGCATTTCCGTCTACTTTCTATAACGATGAATACTGGCATATGTCTTTACCAGGCTCTCAAGCTTTTATCGATTCTAGTACAACACCTAGGAAAGTAAAGCGATTGTGCATTCAAACCCTGTTAAATCAAGCGAATCAATTAATGACAATGAAACCGAACGATACAAATACATATCGAGTCGTTGTTATGATCAAAATAGCAAGCTTATGGAACTCACAAATCATCATATTTAAAAACGATGACTACTTTCAAAATTTTTTCAATAGAGATAACGAATTTCAAAAATGGATTCCCCTCTCCAATGCTTCCGACTTCGGGCATGAATGGAAAATATCAATTTCTAACAGTGTCCAAACATTGCATTTCCAAGAGATAATCCATGATGAAGATGGATTTTATGATGAAGGAGAACTTTTGTTTATAGGAGAGTTATCATAAAAGGGGAACTGTCAAATGAAAAACTTCCCTTTTTCCACTAAACAACATCGCTATATGATGAATTTGACATTTCACTATATAGGAGGTTTTCATATGGTAATCCCTAAATATCCTGAAGTCCCACATCTTACGAAAAAACAAATTGAAGAAATAACCGAAATCGCTTTCCTAAAAGAATCAACACCACAACAGTGTGATGCAATTTTCGTTTTCGGTGGTTCCCATCCTGGTAATTGGCAAGCTCCTTTACATGCTTATCAACAAGGTTTAGGTGCACAAATTATCGTCACAGGTGGTACTAGTTTACATGGAATGAAACATCCAAACTGAAATTAAGGAATAATGTAAAAAAACTGCTTATTTAAACAGTTTTTCACATTATTTCTTATTATATTTTAGACAATACATTTTCTTGGAAAGTATGTTCGTCTTGATCTTCATATCCGGTTAAAACAACTTCTTGAATATCATCATGGTTAAATAAACATGTGAAATCTGGATTCATATAGCCTTCTGGATACAGGCACCCCATATAATCGAACTTCCTTACCTCATCCGTTTCTACTTGTTGTTTCCGCCCAAAA
The DNA here is from genome assembly GCF_979253805.1 of Bacillus sp. AC266. Taxonomy (NCBI): domain Bacteria; kingdom Bacillati; phylum Bacillota; class Bacilli; order Caryophanales; family Bacillaceae; genus Bacillus; species Bacillus sp. AC266. The sequence goes on along the minus strand of NZ_CEEDEC010000001.1, from coordinate 20,210 downwards.
ATCATGAGTTTCTTTGTACCTTCCTTTAAAATTACAATAGAACCTATAGGGAGCAGTTGTGAATTCATTGTCTTTTCTCCTTTCTTGTAAGTTTAGGTTTCTTTTGAGAATGTGGTATATTTACATGTCCCGAAGCAGCCGTGGATTGTCTCCTTTCCTTCCTTGACAATTTAGGCTTCTTTTGAGAATATAATTCTTTTAAATGTCGCGAAGTAATACCTTGTTTTTTGAAATCAAAGTAAAAATACAAATGTGTACTTAGCGCTAGGAAAACAACTGAAATAAATGACAAAATAACGATTAGCACAATCGCCATAGCTTTTTGGCTCAAAATCCCAATAATAACTTGACCAATCATATAACCTAAACCCGAAAAATATACAATTTTAGGAATTTTCACATCTTGATCAGTTGTCCCCCTTAAGCGGGCTGTAAAATATTTAATCCAAAATAATTCAGATTTATAAACAATTAAACTATATGCAATAAGCGATAGAATAGAAAATAAAGGTGACTCTATTTCTACGAATTCGTAAGCTAACTTTTGCACAGCTATAAAGCTACAAAATGAAATACTTAACGCAACAAATCCAGAATATAGTAAATGTTGCAATTGAGGCTGCCGAGGCTTATGAATAGAAACCCAAATTCCCCATAGATTACATATCACATAAAATGGAAAAGCTGCGTAAGAGTATATATTGTACGGCGGAAATATGAATAGAATGATAAGTAGCATAAAATTCATGATAACCCACACAAAGGCCCCTACAATATTTCTTATATCAAATGGTATTAATATCCGCATACAATCATCTATGCTGTTGCCATTATATTTGTCCATTATACACCTCATAAAAAATTAAAAGATTTTATCTAATACATTTCCAATTCCTGATTTAACTCTATCTTTTATCGAATCCTGTTTGCCATCATGATTCCAATCACCTTTGTTAAATTTGATTCCATCAGTGAACATACTAATTTCCATGAAAACATCCAAGCTTATTCCACTCCAATAAAGGTTCCATTTGCTGCATCACTAATAAGAAATAATGTAAAAAAACTGCTTGTTTAAACAGTTTTTTTACATTATTTCTTATTATATTTTAGACAATACATTTTCTTGGAAAGTACGTTCTTCTTGATCTTCATATCCTGTTGAAACAACTTCTTGAATATCATCATGGTTAAATAAATAAGTGAAATCTGGATTCAGATAGCCTTCTGGATAAGGACATCCCATATAATCGAATTTTCTTACCTCATCCGTTTCTACTTGTTGTTTCCTCCCGAAAATCATGATTTTCTTTGTACCTTCTTTTAAAATTACAATAGAGCCTATAGGAAAAAGTTGCGAATTCATTGTATGGCCCCTCCTTATTAATTGTTTTTTGCTAAGAATTTAAGGAACCTAGCTTGGTTTTCCGCTTCTTTAAATCGATATATATACATATATAAGCTCCAGATATACTAAACACAACAGCAAATAAAGAAAAGACTAAAATTAAGACCGTCGCTAAAGCATTTTGTGATAATGAACCTATACATATCTGTCCAATAATATATCCCAATCCTGAAAAATAAACAATTGGAGAAATTTTGATATTTCCATTTTCTTCATTGTTTAATCGCTTTAAAAAACTTTTCATTCCAATAGAAGTCAATTTATAAATTGTAAAAATGTAAAGCACAAAAGTAACAATAAAAAACAGAGGTGTTTCAATTTTAATAAAAGTATATGCAAGCTTTTGAATCACTATAAAGCTTCCAAAAGAAAAAGTTATTCCCATAAATCCATTATATAAAATGTGTACCAACCTTGGCTCATTTGGTTTACAAAAAAATACCCATACCCCCCATATATTAGCAGACAAAAGAAAAGGTAAAATTATATATAAGTATATAGTAAAGGTTGGAGGAAATAAAAATGGGGTTAAAATCATAAAATTAATAACTACCCACACCATAACGACACTCGACCTTACACTGTCAGGCATCAATTTCCGAATAATTTGTTCTGTGCTTTTTCCGTGGTATTTTTCCATATTAATCTCCCAAAAACTAAAAAATTTTATCTAAAGCTGCTCCGATTCCAGATTTAACTCTATCTTTTATCGAATCCTGTTTACCATCATGATTCCAATCACCTTTGTTAAACTTAATTCCATCTGTTATTATACTAGCTCCTATAGAAACACCAAAGCCAATACAAGCTCCAGCAACAGTTCCGATTGGACCTCCCAAAAAAGTTCCAACCAATGCACCTGCTTTGGCTCCCGCAAAGGCACTTACAGCAGTTGTACCAACCCCGATTGCTGCATCACCAATAATATCACCAGCTATCTTAGTTTTTGACGCTTTATTTTCAATATTTTCCTTTGTATCATTAATTACATCCCATCCTACAGCTGCATAGCCTAAAACATTTGTTTTTAATTTCAATGAATCTTTAAGAATTTCTTTTGGTGATAAAACATGTCTTTTTACATCGTCTATTTGCTTGACTTCGGCTAAAGGTAATTTTGTACGCCTTATCACATTAAGTCCATTTTTATCCTTTAGTACGGTGCGATTTTGAAATCTTACCATTTCTTTTCCTTTTCTATCTGTGTAGGGTGTTACACGCAAGCCTTTATTATGTAAAGATGCCAATTTATAGGCAGCTGCACCTTCCGTTACGGTACCCAGTAAAGTAAATGAAGACCCTGCAGGGTTATCTTTCCAATCACCAATATCGCCACCAAACGGTGCAAACCAATTTATCTCAATTGCTTCTTCTCCAAATGAAACTTCTTGTTGATCAGCCTTCTCAAAACGATCAGCAGCTTTTCTTAATGCATCACTATGTTCTTTTAAAACTGTCGTTATAGTAGCTAACACTGAGCCTGCGTATTGGGATTGATTTAACACAGCATCTCTTCCAGATATTTGGAAAGGAATATCAAATAACTGCTGATTGATACGTTGATGTGTTTCAGATAGCTCATGAGCTGTTTGTTCTATATTAGAAGCCAGTTTCCTTAAATGATCAGGAGTAACCTTAATTTCACCGCTCACCTTGTTTTACCGCCTAATGATTTAAGATAAAGTACCATTTTCTTTATCTCTTCAGTAATTGTAAAGGTATCAAGGCAAATAAAATTCGTTTGTGTTTGCTTATTATCTAAAACTTTTTGGATTAGCCAATATTGATTTTGACTATATAAAAACTGAATACAGTCTGTAGACCATGAGTCCTTTATATAATCTCTAGGAAATATAATACAATAAAAAAATGATTCAATCTAGTAATTGCCAACACTTATAACTAAAAACTAAAAAAATTCTAATAACAACAAAAAGAAAGGGAATTAATTTACATATATTTTTATAATAATAATGGCTCTTCACTAAACAATTTTATTTTGTAAGCTAAAAAAATAGAAGTATCGTCCTATATAAGACAATACTTCCTTAGTTACTTAAAAATCACATAATAAATTACCCATTACTTCTTCAAGCACTACATCTGGATTTACTACCTCTTTTTCCAAACGCCATCCTATAAAGCCATCTGGTCTAATCAATGCAGCACCTCCATGCCCTATCCCATATAGTTCACTCAAAACATCTTTTTGAGCAACAAAGTCTCCACTTAAACCAACACGATACACTTTTATATTTACTCCTATTTTAGATGAAACGTCACGTGCAGCTTCATTCCAAGCACTAGGCTCTGCTCCAGTAAGTAACACAAAGTTGCTACCAAATAGATCAAGTATAGAAACTTCATTTCCTTCATAAGTTCCCCAAAAATGTGGCGCACGCGTTCCCGGGCGTCCGTTCAAATCAACTATATTCATTCTATGCGGTGTGTTACATTCGTCTATAATTGCTTCTGAGCAATACTGATAACCAGCAGTGACAGCTAAACTATCCATATTACTCAAATTACCTTCCTCTCTATTCGCAGCACGAAATAATATACTACTCGCATGGTCCGTCGTTAATTTTGCAACAGGATATCTCTCGTCATGATACGTTTCTAACAATTTTGGATTTGCTTTCCCTTTTATAACAGCCGCTAATTTCCAAGCTAAATTATGTGCATCTTGTATTCCTGTATTTGAACCGAATCCTCCTGTTGGCGGCATAATATGCGCTGAGTCACCAACTAAAAAGATGCGATTGTCCTGAAATTTTACCGCTGTACTTTCACTCGCTTCCCACGGCAAAACACTTACTATTTCTGGCTTAATATCCGTACTTCCAATTGCAGTTTGAATAATTTGTTTACAGCGTTCTATAGAGAAATCCTCTGGTCGCTCCCCTTTTACTGGATCATAAGCTACATGATAAATCCATTTACTTTCGTTATCGACTGGAATAAGCGCACCAATTACTTCTGGATGAAGTATCATAGTAAAACCGAATGCGTCTCCTTTAATAAATTCACTCAAATCCGCTTCAAAATATATGTTCATATAATAACCACCGATTGTACCACGGCCCTCGGTTAAAATACCTAACTGTTCACGTATTTTACTTTTCGCTCCATCTGCTGCAATTACATAATCACAATGAATCATGCTCTCTTCTTTCGTTTTACGATTTCGAATCGTTGCTATTACTCCGTTTCCATTTTGCTCATAAGAAACTAGTTCATGATAAAAAGATAGCTTCCCGCCTAATCTCTGTGCTTCTTGTAACATCATCTCCTCTAAAGTAATTTGATAACAAGCAGTTTGTTTTGATGGGCTAATTTCTTCCACTTTACGAAATAAATTTTCGCTATTTTCATACTGCGCCGCCCTTATTTGTTCCAACTCTTCATGCTTTACCTCAGCTATTGTTTGAACTGCAATTCTCCCGTGACAATTCTCTAATGCTTTACCAGCTAATCTAATTCCTTTTTCTAGACCCAGTTCTCGGAATAATTCCATTGTGCGAAATGTAATTCCACCCGCTTTCGGATGAATCGCAGTAGACGGATGCCTTTCAATAAGTACATAATCAATGTTATGTTTCGCAAGAAATAATGCAGACGATAATCCTGATAATCCCCCTCCAACAATTAAAACTGGTACATGTTTCGATTCCATACATTTTCCCTCCACATATATTCTTCTGAGCTCAGTGACATAAATATAATCAAAAAACCAACAAAAATATAGACTTATATTTCATTTTGAATTATCATATAGATAGATTACGCCCCAAATTACTTTTATCCTTTCATACATCTACAAGTCACTTAATTTGTGTGTGTATGAAAGGATAAAAAAGAAGGCCCTACTTTACTTTGAACTATTCTCTGATATAGACATCAAAAATAATAAAAACATTATAAGCGGTCGTAACCTTGTAAATTATACAAGGTTACGACCGCTTATTTTATTGTTAAATGGCTACCCTTTATCCTCGGCAGACAACGCATTGTTAAATCATTTTCTACCTTTCAACTCCATTATTTTCTATTCCCTATAATAACTACTCCATAATTTTCAATACGTAAAAATGGCTTCGTCTCGATTTTCTTTCTCAATATTGCAGCTCATACAACATTCATGTAGCATTACCGTATCAATGTAATGGTTCATCATCTTAAACCTTTCGACTAATTATTGGAGGTATAGTAATTGAAATGAATAAACAAGAACAATTAAATGTTATTAAAGAAGATTTTATTAATTGTCAAAAAGTATTAGTGGCAATTGGTGACGAAACACGTCAAGCTATTTTGTTAGTTCTAATGAAAACAGAATGTCAAACTGGATTACGTGTTGGCGAAATCACTAAACAAACACACCTTTCTCGACCAGCAGTATCACATCACCTTAAGATTTTACGAGAAGCTGGTATTATCTTAATGCGTAAAGAAGGTACAAAGAACTTTTATTATATTGACATACGTACAAAATTAGGATTATTAAAAAATCTTGTATTAGATATTGAGAAGCTACTGCAAAACTTTTATTGAAATTTGGAGGTATAAGAAATGAGAGCAATGGTGATTGATAAGTATGGGAAAGTTCCAATGCGCATGACTGAGATGCCCACCCCTGAAATAAATCAGTATGAGGTGCTCACAGAAATTCATGCAGCTAGCATTAACCCAATTGATTTTAAAATACGCGATGGAAAAGTGAAGTTGTTACTTAAATATAAAATGCCCCTTATTCTTGGTAATGACTTTTCTGGTGTCATTGTAAAAGTCGGAACAAAGGTGACTCAATTTAAAGTTGGTGATGAAATATATGCACGTCCAAGAAAAGATAAGATCGGTACTTTTGCGGAATATATAGCCATTCATGAAGATGATATAGCCTTAAAACCGAAAAATTTAACTTTTGAGGAAGCGGCGTCGATTCCTCTCGTTGGCTTAACATCATATCAAGCATTACATGACATCATGCAATTACAAAAAAGACAAAAGATTTTGATTCACGCTGGATCCGGCGGTGTTGGTACTTTCGCAATTCAGTTAGCAAAAATAATGGGTGCCACTGTTGCAACAACTGCTAGTGAAGCTGGTGAAAATTTAGTAAAGTCTCTTGGCGCAGATGAAATTATTAATTACAAAAATGAAAAGTTTGAAGATATACTGAAAAATTATGATGCGGTATTTGATACACTTGGCGGTACAACACTTGAAAAATCATTCGATATTATAAAAAGCGAAGGGAACATTGTTTCCATTTCAGGAATGCCGAATGCTCGCTTCGGTAAAGAATTTGGTTCAGGATTTTTCAAAACACTCTTATTTTCATTAGCAAGCAAAAAACTTACTGCACTTGAAAAAAAGCATAATGCTCAATATTCGTTTTTGTTTATGAAACCAAGCGGAGATCAATTACGTATAATTGCAAAGTATATTGAATGTGGACAAATCAAACCTATAATCGATCGCATTTTCCCTTTTGAAGATACTCAAAAAGCAATGGAATATTCAGAGTCTGGAAGAGCAAAAGGAAAGATAATTGTAAAAATTAAATAATAATAAAACTCCATTTTTTTAAAATGGAGTTTTATTATTTGCTGTTAAATAGACATAGTGCAATGAAGTCCTTACAATAGATTTCAAGGGGAAATATCATATTATACTTTTAGCTAATTTTACAAAGAATACATACATACAAATACATAATAAAAAAATAAACAAGGAGGAGATAAAATGACTAAAAATAATGAAGCAGGTTGGAATTTAGATAATAGTTATACGACTTTACCACAATCATTTTATACAGAAATCCCCCCAACTCCTGTACACTCACCGGAGTTAATTAAACTAAATAATTCTTTAGCAATATCTCTTGGCTTTAATCCTGAGGAACTAAAAAAGGACGCTGAAATCGCCATTTTAGCTGGTAATACTATTCCAGAAGGAGCTCATCCACTAGCTCAAGCGTATGCTGGGCACCAATTTGGTCATTTCAACATGTTAGGAGATGGTCGTGCCCTTTTAATTGGAGAACAAATTACTCCTTCAGGCGAACGGTTTGATATTCAATTGAAAGGTTCCGGTCCAACTCCATATTCACGCCGCGGTGATGGTCGTGCTGCACTCGGTCCAATGCTACGTGAGTATATTATTAGTGAAGCGATGTACGCGCTTGATATTCCAACTACTCGCAGTTTAGCAGTAGTCTCAACTGGCGAACCAATCTATCGCGAAACGAAGTTACCTGGAGCTATTTTAACTAGAGTTGCAAGCAGTCATATACGCGTTGGAACATTCCAATACGCCGCAGCTCGAGGCTCAATCGAAGATTTCAAAGCTTTAGCTGATTATACGATAAAAAGACATTATCCAGAGGTTGAATCTACTGAAAATCCATATGTCGCACTACTACAAGAAGTCATTAAGAGACAAGCAAGCCTTATCGCAAAATGGCAACTCGTTGGCTTCATTCACGGCGTAATGAACACTGACAATATAACGATTAGCGGTGAAACGATTGATTACGGTCCATGTGCCTTTATGGATAGTTATAATCAAGGAACAGTATTTAGCTCTATTGACACACAAGGCCGTTATGCATACGGAAATCAACCATATATGGCTGCATGGGATCTCGCACGTTTAGCTGAATCTTTAATACCGATACTGCATGAAGATGAAGAAGAAGCACTAAAAATTGCACAAGATGAAATTTCAAAGTTTAGCGTGCAGTACGAAAACAATTGGTTCCTCGGAATAAAGAAGAAATTAGGACTATTTAGCAATGAAGAGCAAGATCAATCACTTATTGAGAAACTTTTAAAAGCAATGGAAAAATATAAAGCAGATTATACAAATACATTCCGTGCATTAACTGTCAATATATTAGAAAATGCACCTTTATTTGAAAGTCCTGAATTTAAAGAATGGTACGAGCTATGGCAATCTCGGTTAGAAAGACAAAAAGAATCGAAAGATGATGCATACAAATTAATGAAAAATAACAACCCAGTAATCATCCCTCGAAACCACCGAGTAGAAGAAGCACTAGAAGCAGCTGTTAAAGATGGAGACTATAGCGTAATGGAGAAACTTCTTCAAGCTTTAGCAAATCCTTATGAATATTCTCAAGAACAAGCGGATTACTGCATGCCTCCAGCGCCGTCGAATCGCCCTTATAGGACTTTTTGCGGGACGTGATTATTTAACATAAAAAAGGTGTGTTCATACAAATTGTATGAACACACCTTTTTTATACACTTCCCTTTTAAAAAGACAGATTGAAGCATCTTATAGTTATCCTTACTATATTCCACACTCCCCTCCCTTAAACTAAAGAACAAAACTAACTTTATTCCAATTTGTTTAATAATAAATCCACTAAACAAATATTGAGAAATATAAAACCCCATTTCTAAATATTGTTATTTTTGATAATATGTTTTATAAGAATATTCAAAAAGTGAGGGGATTTCATGAACGTTCAACTACAAGGTAATGAACAAATTACAAAACTATTTAATGATTGGTATTTAGCTATGCTAAAGCAAGATGTTTCACAGGCGACGAATTTAAAGCATGAAATTGAGGAAAAGGAACTACATTTTAAAGAAGACGAAAATTTAGCATTATACTATTCCTTACTAGATTTTCGCTATAAAATTTTAACAGCTAGTTTAAGTATTACAAAAGATAGTTTTGATAAGATAGATTCTTATACTATCTCATCTAATCATCCACTTTCTTATTACTATAATTTGTTTAAAGCGATTTATGCTACTTTAACAACAAATTATAACTTAGCGAGTAAACATTATGAAAAGGCAGAGAAACTATTAGTCAATATTTCAGATAAATTAGAGGAAGCAGAATTCAATTATCGATTCGCTATCTTTAATCAACATTTTTATAAACCTATTGAAGCAATTCAGCAAGCAACAAAAGCCAGAGAAATTTTCATTACTGAAAAAGGATTTGAAATAAAATTAGCCCTTTGTGACAACATAATTGGTTCTTCATGTGTATTTTTAAAACAATATGAACAAGCAGAGGAAAAATTCAATTCTGCTCTTTCTATTTTACAAAAATTCAACGAAAATGCTTTAGTTTTAAGTGTTCGCAATAATCTAGGTTGGCTCTATGCAAGTCAAAACCTTTCTCCTCTAGCAATTCGACATTTATCAGAAGTTACAACAAAAATACCTACACATTTTAAAGCGACCTTTTTACAAGCTAGAGAACATTCTAAACTTGGTGAAATAAATATTGCTGAAGAACTTATTAAAAAAGGATTAAAAGTTTGTACAGAACTAAATAATGAAGAATATATACTTCATTTTAAAAATTTAAATTCATTTAACAATAATGAGTCAACTGAAGATCTAGAAAAAATTATTCTTGAAGGAATTACTTATTTCGACAAAGAATCTTTATATAACTACACTCAAGAGTATTCAGAGAAACTAGCTGTTAAATTTTATGATGAAAATAATCATATAAAGGCGAGTGAATATTTTCATAAAGCGTTACAAGCAAAAGAAAAAACGTTTGAGAAAGGAGCTCTAAAATGATTAAAAAAATTAGTTCTCTCGTTTTAGGATTATCTGTTATTGGTATTGTGTCTATTGGAATAAATAGTTCATTTACATATCAAGCAAGTCATGCCGATCTTCCTGCACCACAACGACCTGATTTTGTTCAATCAGTTGACGTTAGTAAAGACTACAATCCAACAACTGCTGAAAAAACATTTTAATACCAAAGAAATGAACGACCTTCGATTAAGAAGGTCGTTTTAAATGCGCTTATTTTGTTGATGTATCGAGTACTTTTTAATAAACAAATGGTAGCGCAAGAGATACTAAACCACCTATTATTACAACACTTAATAAAGTAATACAATTCCGAATTGATATCCCATTCCTCTAATAAGCTATGCCTCCGGCGGGATTCGAACCCGCACTCCTTTCGTAAGCATAGGCTAAGGGGAACACGCTTCCCTACGGAATTTCACCGACAGGAGTTTCACCTGTCTCAGCTTATTTGCTTTTCGGTGCTTCTGAAACCTTCGCCTTGCGACCCGGTTCTACACTGTTTTCCGGCGCTCTTCCCTTCTAGAGCTACGGAGGCAGTTTTTCTTTCAAGTAAAAGATATTTCTACAAAAATAGAAATATCCCTTTGTTTCATATGAAATCACTCTATTTCCTTCATCAACCCTGCAATCCCCCTGCTCCCTTCACTCCCAACTTTCTCAAGTTCTTCTATAACTAATTCTCTTCTCTCCACAGAATGATTTTGACTTAACTTCGCTTTCCCTTCTATTTTATTTATCTTTATTCTGAACCCAACTATTCCCCTACTTAATCCTTCCATATAATTCGGATCTACATTATTCAGTGAGTACGTGCTCTTTGGATTTTCATATTTATGTACTAAATCTTGAAGAGAATCTATTAATTCCTGTTCATCTTCAACAATTTCTAACTCCCCATATACATGCACCGCAACATAGTTCCATGTTGGTACTGCTTTATTTGTTTCATACCATGACGGAGAGATGTAACTATGTGGCCCTTGAAAAATAGCTAACACTTGTTGATTTCCACTATCTTTCCACTGCTCATTTGGACGTGCAAAATGCCCGGATAAAGTAAGTGTTTCCCTATTTAACAATAACGGTAAATGCGTTGCGTACGGTGCTCCGTTATGTTGAGAAAATAAAGTTGCAAAGCTATTTTGTTCAATCATTTCGTACTTCGTCTCTTCATCTTGTATAGTGAAATGTTTTGGTATGTACATAAGCTCCCTCTTTTCTTATCTTCTTATTTCCCATTATATTTACGAGATTTATTATTGGGCAGGGACAGATGATAATTGTTTTATAAGGTCAGTGCATATAGTAAAACCTTTGTTTCAAAAATAATAGGTGGCATTATATGATTTCTGCCACCTTAGTCAATTTTTTTATTTATACAAACTCCCTTATTCAACGATCCTTCATAGCTTTTTCTAATACATATTCAATAAATTCCGTTTTACCTAAGCTATAATTTAAGCGATTTTCCGCCGTTTCTGCTAATTCTTTCTTTAGCTTTCCATATTCAATAACAACGTTTGGATTTCCACGAAGATACTCACGAAACGCTACATGTCTTCTTAACTCTTCACTATTCTTATCGCATACATATAAATGATGTTCCATCCAAATTGTATTCTTCCCGTCCCTCGGAACATATTGACCCTTTCTCCCAAAAACCTCTCTCCCCTTAAAACTCCACTCTTCTTGATGAAAATAACCTACCTGTTCAAGTCTCTTTATTACTTTTGGAAAAACATCATAGTCTTCTATTACAACATCGACATCTAATATCGGTTTAGAAGCAAGGCCTTTAACAGATGTACTCCCAACGTGCTCTATAGAAAAAATGAGTTCTCCCATTACGTTATTAATCAACGTCTGTAATTTACAAAATTCACTTTCCCATTGTGTATTATATTTCTCAACAGTAATAAATTGTTTCAATTGACCACCCTTCTCAAATCACTTTTATAACCTCTGAATATGCGTATCCTTAAAATCAGTTTCATACTTCAATCCATACCCAAGCATTCGATCCATTCCAATATGTGCTGTCCATATTAAACCAATCATTAAAATCGTATCCATCTTTAAATAGACCCCTATTAAAACAAGTAATATTGATATGATATATGTGTGAAATAGATTATAAATTTGTGCACCGATACGTTTGTTAATAGCGTACGCCACCATTGCTAAATCAGGTGCAAAAAGTAATACAATAAATAATAACCAACTAAATCCACATAATCCATATATATAAATTGCAACTAATAAGACCACCAATCCTTCAAAGTGTATAATTCGTTTCTCCAAACTTCATCATTCCTTATCTGTTAGCTTGAAAATTTTATTCGGATTTAAAATATTTTGCGGATCAAGAGCTTTCTTTATTTTCTCCATTACCAATAATGCCGCACCATGTTCTTCTTCTTGATACTTCTGCTTTCCTATTCCAACGCCATGCTCTCCTGTACAAGTTCCGCCACGCTTAAGAGCATACAGTACAATACTTTCATTTATTTCATCCGCTTTTTTCACTTCATCTTTATCATTTGGATCAATCATTAAGAGCACGTGAAAATTCCCGTCTCCTACATGGCCAAGAATACCACCAACAAGGCCCACCTTATCTAACGTCTCTTTCGCATTTTGAATCGCGCCAGCTAACTCTGAAATTGGCACACATACATCTGTACTCATTAGCTTTTTGCCAGGGTAACTATGAACGTAAGAATAAGCTAAGTTATGTCTTGCATCCCATAATTTATTTCTTGCCGCAGTTTCAGTTTCAAAAGCAACTTCTTTACATTTATGATCAAAAACAATTTCCTTCGTAAACTCGATATCTTGCGTTAATCCCGCTTCATTTCCGTGAAACTCTAAAAACAGTGTTGGTTCTTCTCTGTAATTTGTCTCATTATAATGATTTACTTGTTTCATAGATAATTCATCAACAAGTTCTATTCTCGCAATTGGAATGCCAGCTTGCAGTATATTAATAACAGCTTCTACTGCATCATTTATAGTTGGAAACGATGCTCTCGCAGCCATAACATGTTCTGGTATGCCGTATACTTTTAATGTTAGCTCTGTAAAGCATCCAAGCGTACCCTCTGATCCTACGAAAATACCATTTAAATGATAACCTGATGATGACTTCGCCGCTAAATTGCCAGTATGTATCACTTGCCCATCAGCAAGCACCACTTCTAAATCACGAACTTGATCACGCATTACGCCATACTTAACCGCTGTCGTTCCGCTCGCATTCGTAGCAGCCATGCCTCCTAACGTTGCATCTGCACCTGGATCTACACTAAAAAACAAACCGTACTTTTTCAATTCTTTATTGAGCTGAGAACGAGTCACTCCTGGTTGTACTTTCACAAGAAAATCTTTCTCTCTTATTTCAAGTATTTTGTTCATTAATGAAAAATCAACTGTAATCCCCTTTTCATAAGGAATTATATGACCTTCTAAACTAGAACCTACTCCAAATGGAATGACAGGTTTTTTATGCTCACTCGCTATTTTCATTATTGCTCTAACCTCTTCCATCGTTTTCGGAAAAACAACTACATCAGGTAAACTACTATTATGGTAAGATTCATCTTTACTATGTAACTCTCTTACTGTCTTATTAACCACTACTTGATCTTCAGGAAGTACATCCTTTAATTCATTTACTAAACGCTCAATTGTTATTTCCATTACATACTCTCCTTTTATATTATTTACTCTACATTAATTATACCATTTTTATACATAATAATCAGAATAGTTAGATTCCTGAGGTTTTATATTAAAAAAGAACTTGCAGTATATTAGAATATAAGGTAAATAGTATAATAAAACAAAACCAGACCTTATATTTAGAGTTTTTGAGTTTGATTATATATAATCAAACTTTATAATCAAACTTTTTATTTGTATGGGGTAGCACCACATGCCCATCAACCTAACGGAACAGGTTGCCCCAAAACGATAAAAATGAACTTCGTTGCTATAAAAAACACAAAATTTTCGTTAAAGGGGAACCTCAAAATCTTAATTTGATGGGCTGAATCCCGCATTCCCCCTTTTCGAGGGATGGGTAAAAATACCCGTATCAAAAATCTACAAATAATAAGATAAGATCAACGAACACAATCTTTTAAAGCACGGCTTCTTTCTTCTTTTAATGCATCAATAGACGAAAAATACTCCCATACATAGTTTCCTGATGCTTTTTCCATATGTTCTATAGTATGTTCAATGTCTTCTAATCCTTTTTGTTCCAAGTCAACTACCTCATGATAATAAGCAAAATCACAAGACGTAGAATCAATACCTAATTTATTGGCATGTGCAGTAAAAGAACATGCTCCGCCTGCACAGTCTAAAACTTTCATATTCTCTAAAATTTCAGGAGATAAATCAAACATTTTAACGTATTCCTCAAATGTTCTTCCAATAAATACAATACAATTAATATCTAACTTTAAATTTTTTTCAATTATATTCATCGTTTCTCGCCTCTTTTTTATCCAAATATTTCAAACACCTTCCATTTTATCTTTTTCATATAAATTTCGCGATATAAATCTAGTGCCTTCAGTTAACATAACCATCTTATTAGTATTCAACAATGGATAAAATTTTCATTCTGAGGGTAGTTTTATTTTCTTAGCTTGGTAGCGATGTGGTACTCCCCCTTTATGGGCTAATCTTGAGAAAATATTAATTCGATTAAAAAATAACATTTTTTCAAATTCCTGTAATTATAATTAAAGGTATTCTGTTAGCCTTATACAGATGTATCCGTCGATTGATTCCATGTATGAATCTAGTTTGGCTATCAATAGAATATTCCACATACCATTGAAAAAGGGGGAAGGTTTATGCAAAGAGTTTTTAAATTCCTGTTCATATCCGTTTTTTCTTTAATTTGTGTTTTGTATGTTCAAACAAATGCTTTTGCCGCACCAGCATACGATGGAGTTGTCAAAATGAAGCAGCCGTCAGGCGAATCGTTTGAGGGCACGTTGCATGGAGATGAATGGTTCCATTGGGCAAGTACAAAGGATGGCGACGTACTTTTACAAGATCAGAAGGGGTATTGGAATTACGCTGAGCTTACATCAGATGAACTGAAATCGACGGGAAAAAAATATAAAATTGATAAGAAACCTTCCATGGCAGTAAATGAGAACAATTTGAACAAATGGATAAAGAAATACAACCCTCAAGCAAAGAAAAAACAGGAGCACTTGAATAAATTACAAAAAGAATCACCAAAAAATATTGATGGAACTGTCACTCCAGTTTTAGGAACCAAAAAATTACTTGTTTTGTTAATTGGGTTCACAGATGTTGATATTGCATATAACGATAACGATTGGAGTAACAAATTCTTTTCTACAAATCAAAAGTCAGTAAAGAATTACTTTAATGAAGTAAGTAATGGAAAAGTACAGATTGCTCCAGCTTCCGAAGCATATGGTACGCAAAATGATGGGGTAGTTAAAATAAAATTAGACTACGCTCATCCGAGTACCTCGGGAAAAAGCATGAGTACGGTTATAACAGATGCACTTGCTAAAGCTGATCCTCAGGTGAATTTTGCTAGTCTTGATACTAATAATGATCAAGTCATTGACTCTAAAGATGGCTTCTACATTGTAAGTTTTCTTGCTGGTAATGAACAGGCTGCTCCTGGTGCTCCACTTCCTTATATTTGGGCACATCAGTCGTATGCTCCAAATACAAATCACGATGGTGTTACTGTATCAGGCATGTATACGGCGCAGGGTGAAAAACAATATGGTCATATGGCAACGATTGGTATCCCTGCTCATGAGTTAGGTCATTCCTTTGGCCTGCCAGATCTATATGGTGATAATAATCATGTGGGTAGTCTAAGTATAATGGGTAATGGCTCTTGGAATAGTCTTCAAGGAGAAGATTATGGAGCTACACCCGGTCATATGGATGCCTGGTCAAAAGTAAAATTAGGATTTGTAACACCAAATGTAGTAAATACCACTAACAACCTTACTCTAAATGCGATCCCAAATAACTATAATGTGTTAAAGATACCTTTAAAGGATAATACGTATTTTTTAGTTGAGAATCGCGCAAAGGTTGGATATGATGCGAGTTTACCAACAAATTCTGGTGGCATTGCGGTTTGGCATATTGATGAATCCATGAATAATAATTCCAGTGATCCTCATCCCTTCATTGATATAGAGCAATCCATCAGTGAATACCAAGACCCGTTCTATTACACGAATCAAAATCATGCTGCTACCTTTGGGCCAGACACCAATCCGAATAGTAATACCTACACGGGAGAAAAATCAGGAGTAACGATTACAACGACAAGTACAAGTAATTCTGCTATGAATGTAGCAGTCACAACAAAAGAAGCTAGTTTAATTCCGCAAACAAACTGGACACTAAAATATGTAGATAGCTATAATTGGTACAATTTAGGTACGTATACCTTTGATGGAAACAAAGACACATTTTGGCATACAAACTGGAGCCCCGTAGCTCCAATGCCGCACGAGATTCAAATTGATTTAGGTGCAACCTATAACCTCTCCAAATTTAGCTATCTGCCAAGGCAAGATGGCCAAATCAACGGAACGATTAAAGACTATGAGTTTTACGTTAGTAGTGATGGAGTGAATTGGGGAACAGCTGTATCCATAGGTGCTTTTGCCAATAATACTAATTTGAAAGAAGTTAGCTTTGCAAACAAGACAGGTCGTTATATTAGACTACGTGCATTAAGCGAGGTAAACAATAATCCATGGACAAGTGCGGCTGAAATCAATGTATTTGGAGTGGCTCAATAATATATTTGTGAGGATATCTATTTAAATCATTGACACGCTATTTCAGAAGGTTATCATCCGCTGAGAGTTTCGTTCAGCCTTTGATAACCTCCTTATTTTTCCAATATGTAAAAACACACAGATTGATAAAATTGAATTGCTTAGCTTAGCCTAAATTTGAAACTTGTTAGGGTTTATTTCTTATGCAAATATTTCACTCACCTATACTTGTCTTTTAGAAAAAAGAAACAATCTCGCCTAAAATTGAATTTGCATGAGCTTAGCTTGAAAGCAATGGGGTAACACAAATAAAACGCAAATTTCGTAAGCTAAGGGGGAATCGGCTTTTTACTGTTAACTCGTTTGTAGTAATCGAAGGAAGATTACATTTATAAGTATGGGTTGAATTAATACATTTGTTACTGTCTGTATTGAACTAATTGATAATATGAGACTAAAAAACATCCTGCATGTTTGAACCATGCAGGATGTTTTTTAGTCTTTGTTTTTCATAATGTAAGAAACCAGACGAAGGATCTCCAGGTATAGCCATACTAATGTCATCATAAGCCCTACTGCGCTGTACCATTCCATATACTTCGGTGCTCCACTATGAGTACCATGTTCAATTGAATCAAAATCTAGTAATAAATCTAATGCAGCAACAATAATTACAATTGTACTTATTATGATACTAATTGTCCCACCTTGGTGAATATATGGAACAGTCACCCCTAAGATGCCCAGTAAGAAAACAATAAAATACATAATAAGAATTCCAAGTGTTGCAACCGTTACAACCGCACGAAACTTTTTAGTTACTTTTACTATTCGAGTTGCATATAACACTAACATGGCAAATAAAATTGAAATTGTTAGTAATACGGC
This sequence comes from Bacillus sp. AC266, assembly GCF_979253805.1. Taxonomy (NCBI): domain Bacteria; kingdom Bacillati; phylum Bacillota; class Bacilli; order Caryophanales; family Bacillaceae; genus Bacillus; species Bacillus sp. AC266. The sequence continues at coordinate 2,493 of NZ_CEEDEC010000001.1, read as the reverse complement.
AGTTAAAGCGATAGAATCACCAAAACGCAGTGTATAATATGCTGAAATACTTCCTAATAAAATCCCTTGTAATACTGCGTAAATCGGTGCGCAAATTGGGGATATGCGCGGAATGAATATAACTACAAATGCGACAATTAGAGTAACTATTATAATTCCAATCAACACGGGTATTTTCATTTCTCCTTGTATCATCTTTACGTATGAATAAATAGATGATGCAAGAAGTAAGATAAGCAAAACGAATGTTTTTCCTATCGTTCCGCCAATAGTCATTGTAGCAGCATTTGTCTTCTCTTTATGAAATTTGTCTTTTTTTAATATTGGATTAGTTGTTCTCATTTCTACCTCCTAAATAAATTCTACCTTTAAAGTGGACCTTTATATTTCTAATTTTTTATCAATGATACGTCCTGTAATAGCTGTTAGGGCAATTATGAATAAGCAAGTAAAACATACATCTAAAATAGTGAATCCTTCACTAGGATAAAGTGATGTGTCAATAAAACCATTTTTATCTATGAATCCCGTACTCTTTATGGTGATTACATATTTCTCTAATTTACTTAAAACATCCAGTACTAATGTTTGGATTGTTAAAAATAAAGCGAAGAAAATAATCGATATAACCATCTTACTCATTGATGACTTTATAGGAATCAGCTTTGTAATTACCATGATGAAATAGCAAGAGATTAATATACTCATGAAATCGATTCCCCATAATAAAACAGAAAGTATGTGATGAAGAAATCCATATGCATATAACTCATGAAATTCTTGTTGGTATCCCCCGACTACTTTTCCACCGTAGGTACTCTGGGAGAAATAGTATAGAAAAATTAAGCCTATTACTAGTAAAAGAATAAACATTAACGTGAAAAAGAATAAATTTGCATATATATATTTTTTTCCTGAGATGGCTGTATAACGTATCATAGTATTTTTTAGCATTTTATTGAAAGATGGCAAGGCTATTAAAATCAGTAAAAATGCAGTGCTACCTATTATTGAAATAAATATACCTAATGTTATATCCTTTGTAAGCTGATTTGTAACCTTCGATAGTCCCATCATATTAAATAAAAGAAGTAACGAAATAGTAATAAATCCAAAATAAAAGACGGCTATCTTTTTTCTATTACAATTAAATAAATAACGAAAAAGTGGATTCATTTCTCAAAAACCTCCTTAAATAACTCATGTACTGCTTTTCCATGGTGAAAACGAATTTCTTCTACATTTTCATGCAATACAATACTCCCGTCTTTTAAAAAGATTACCTCATCAAATATATTTTCAATTTCCTCTATTAAATGAGTCGAAATAAGAATGGTACTATCTTCACGATAAAAGTTAAGAATTAAATCTAATACATGCTTCCTAGAAACAAGATCAATTCCACCTAATGGCTCGTCTAATACATATACCTGTGCTTTCCTTGAAAAGGTTAATATTAGCTGTAATATCCCTGTTTTCCCTTTTGATAAGATGCTTATATTCTCCTCTAGCGGGATTTTAAAGTTAGCTATTAATTCTATTGCCTGTTGTAGATTAAAATCAGCATACATATCTCGGTAGAACAACAAGGCATCTTTTACAGTCATCCATTTTTCAAAAACAGGACTATCGGGCATAAATGAAACGATTTTTTTTGTTTCTAATCCCACCTTTTTATCTTTAATTGTAATACTTCCTTTCGAAGGGTAACGTAAACCAGATATCATTTTTAATAATGTCGTTTTACCACTACCATTTTCACCAACAAGACCGATAATTTTTCCTTCTGATATTGTTAAGCTTACGTCTTGAATCACTGTTTTTAAATCATATTTTTTCGATAGATTTTCAATTTCCAATAATTCTTTCATTCATTTCCCTCCTTTTTCTTTTCCAAAGAAGAACGGAGTATTGAGAGAACCTCTTCTTCCATAAATCCTAAGTTATTCATTCCATTTATAAAATTATCAATCAACTCTTTTGCCATTTCTTTGCGTAGCTCTGTAATTTTTTCTTCATTCATTGTTACAAATCTTCCTGTTCCTCTACGTGTCTCAGCAATACCTTCCCGTTCTAGCTCTTGAAACGTACGTTGAATTGTATTTGGATTCACTTGTAATTCACCCGCTAATTCACGTACAGCAGGAATTTTATTACCTGGCACCAAACGTCCTGTTACAATTTCTTTTTTGATGTATTCCATTACCTGAACATAAATGGGGATATTAGGAGAAAACTCAGTTTTCATTTCTCTCCTCCTCTGTATTAGTGTACTAGATAAATAGTACACTGATATAAATTATATGTAAATAGTTATTTTGAAAAATATAATAAATAGAAGGTGATATATTTAGTGAATTAGTGTAACTAACAAAATCCCATAAATGACCGTTTAAGGAATTCTATGGGGTCACGTCACATCGCCATCAAGCTAAAAAATTGTATCCATAAAACGAAAAAAACGCTATTCTTTTTGTAGAAATATACAGAAAG